>JBMNJI010000001.1:0-64592 GCA_050951585.1 Peptococcia bacterium
CGGCAAAGTGACCGACCGTTATCAATATTCCGCTTATGGTGAAATTTTAAGCAGCAGCGGGAACACCGACACGCCGTTCCTTTATAACGGGCGGGATGGGGTCATGACCGATGCCAACGGCCTGTACTACATGCGGGCGCGGTACTATAACCCCGAGATCAGGCGGTTTGTGAGCCAGGATATCTTGCTGGGGGTAGTTATAGACGGACAAAGCCTCAACCGTTATGCTTATGTGCAGGGGAACCCGATTGGCTATGTAGACCCCCTTGGATTAGCGAGGGACGGTGGAAAGCTGAGGGCAGGTAATTCTTATTTAAGTGTTGCTGATTTTCGATTACTTCAAATGAATAAATCTAATTTAATACAAGCAAGAAGTTTACCCGCAAAAGGCAAACCAAATTCAACAGATCGATTGTATAATCCTGATGGAACCCTGAAGCAAGAAAGATGGTACGGTCCAGACGGGAGAGCTTTGAGGGATAGAGACTATAATCACTCTGGCGAGGATACTCATGAATTCCCCCATGATCATGAGTGGGATTGGAGTAAAAGTCCTCCTAGACAAAAAGGAGTGCCAGTACCACAAACTGAGAAACCTGATAAAAATAACATACAAGACTCTACCTTTTGGGGGGCATTAGGGGCAACAGCCGGAGTAGTGTTTTATATAATTATTTCCGAAGGTTCAAGAATTGTATTTCCAATAAGAAATCTTGCTCCTGTGATATAATTGTTTTTGAAAGGAGAAAAAACATTGAATAAGCTTCTTGTTGACGGTCATGAAAATATTGAAAAAGTTTTTGGGTATTGGCCTTCATTTCACGACAAAATAATTGATAAAATTGAAATAACGGACGGTAAAATTATATTATATTTTAAAATGGAAAATCCCCCTAATGGTGTTAAATCGTATAATGGAATAAAATTAATGTTTTGTGAAGTTGAAAAATTTAGTTTAGAAGGCGAACCATATGGTTGTGCTAGCATTATTTTAGATATTGAATCCCGAAAAATGGACGATCATATAGAGACCCATATTTCTTCTTCATTAGGGGCAAGCGGAGTTATTCATTCAAAGAAGATGCAAATTGAGTTTGTTTAAAAAGGAAGAATACAAAGTTACTTAATAAAAACAACACGCTCGGGGGACAAAAATGAGGTGACCCCCCAATCGCTAGATTTTAGGTCTAACTTTTGGCGGTCAATACAAAACATCGGAAGTTGTTTCAGAAGGATCGGTCACACAGTTTCGGCTGATGTGACCTTTTTTTATTTCTATGCTTATGTTGAAATGAAACCGGCGCTGTAATGCACTACTTGGCAGAAGAATCCAATTGGCATATAACCTGACTTGACCGCTTGTTATATTTTTTAAGAAATGCAAGTCCACAAACGCTGATATTACGCCATTTTTTAAAAAGGTTACTCTAAAATGTGGTTACCTCTTAGCTTCCCAATAAGCCATTTTGAGTATATGATTAGCATATGAGTAGTTTCATAAGAAAAAAGAAAACAAAGAGCGGCGCGATAGCCGTCCAAATAATACACAAGAGAGGTCGCACCGTAACTGGTCTTAAGCACATTGGTACGGCACACAACGATGCAGAACTCGAAATGCTTCTTGCCTTAGCGCAGGAAAAGTTGCACGAGGGGCAACTTACTCTTGACGTTGAAAAGGCCTTAAGAAGCGGAGATGCTGACCTTCATTTAGAAAAGTCATACTCTGCACTGTTGTGGGATACTTTAAGCGGCGTATATGATAAGCTCGCTTTTGACTGTTTAAATGACCTTGTATTCAAGCAGCTCGTACTTGCCCGTATTATCGAACCAACTTCAAAGCTTGACACTATCCGTGTACTGAGTGATTTAGGACTGGAAGCACCATCGAATTCAAGCATTCATCGCTGTCTGCGCAAAATCATTGATAAAGGCTACAGAGAACTTTTAAGCGAAGCGTGTTTCAAACATGTGAAACCAGCAGCGCTTAGGCTGGTTCTTTACGATGTAACCACTTTGTACTTTGAGATACAAAAAGAAGATGAGTATCGCAAACCAGGGCTTTCGAAAGAACGCAGACTTGAACCGCAGATCATTATCGGACTTTTAGTGGATCGTACAGGGTTCCCACTGGAGATCCAAAGCTTTGAAGGTAACTGTGCTGAGGTCAAGACGTTTCTTCCAGTGCTTGCGAGATTCAGAGAACGCCATGGGCTGAAAGACATTACGGTTACGGCCGATGCCCCCATGCTTTCGGCTGGGAACATCTCAGAACTAGAACATCTCGGATATCACTATATTATCGGCTCAAGGCTTGCGAAAACTCCTTACGAAATAGAGGAATATCTTTGCGCTGAAGGAACTGTCTTGGAAGATCAACAAATCTTCGAATCAAGCATGATTGTGACGGTGAATGGTAAAAGAACCAAGCGGCGTGTGGTTTATCAGTACAGGTCGAAAAGAGCTTCATTGGATCTTTCAAACATTGAGAAGACTGTAGCGAAAGCTCAAAAGATGGTAGAAAACAAAGCAGACATTAAGCGTAATCGCTTTCTAACGATCAAAGGTGACAAACGTGAAATCAATGTGGCATTGGTCGAAGAAGCCCGCCGTAAAGCTGGTATTAAAGGATATGTTACTGATTTACGTATCCCGGCACAGGAAGTAATTGACGCATACCATCGACTTTTTCAGGTTGAAAAATCGTTCCGAATGTCCAAATCAGACTTAAAAGCCAGACCGATTTTCCATCACAAACGAGATTCAATTGAAGCACATCTTACGATTGTATTTGCTGCTCTTGCTATTACTAGATACATCGAAGCAATGACCGGATTAAGCATTAAGAAGTTCATCAGAAAACTTGCGCCGATTCGAACTGGCGTGGTTTCTGTAAACGGCTCTTCGCTACTGCTTAAACCACTAATTCCGGATGACGTTACTGCATTGCTTAAACGCTTGAAGATTTAATGTGGTTACCTTTTCGGTCAAGTCAGGAGAAACCTAGCCCGGTACACCTGATAAAACGGTTACCGGGCATGTTTTTTGCTATTTTGACCAAACTTGTGGGGTCCATTCAGTGATAAAATACTATTAATATAAATGGCAAGAGATATTGCAGGGTTTTGTAAAAATGTTTCGTCTATATTAATAAGTGAGCAGAAAGGAGGGGAGCTATGGATTCACTTGAGTTGCAAAAGTTAGTCTGGCGATCCTGCAAGGGCGATCAGGAAGCTTTTGCCGCAATCGTCAATCTATACAAAGCATATGTATTTGCGGTTATTCTCAACTTTGTGCACGAAAGAGAAGAAGCCGAGAACATTGCCCAGGAAGTGTTTTTACAAATGTACCGCTCCCTTCCCCGGTATCGCTCACAAAATTTAAAAGCCTGGTTGGGCAAAATCGCTCTGAACAAGGCTCTCGATTTTCAAAGGAAAATGAAGAAAAAGGGCCAGGAGGAATTCTTTACAGAGGAAGAGGAATTATTTAAGGCCAGGAATGCACCGATTATACCAAGGGATGACCCGGAGATGATCTTTTTGCAAAAAGAGCGGCAGGAGCAGGTGGAAAAAGTATGTTTAGCTTTACCGGAGGTTTACCGACGAACCATTGAAAAGTATTACCTAGAGGAAAAAAGCTATCAGCAGATTGCCGCGGAGGAAAGAACTACCGTTAAAACAGTTGAATCGCGCTTGTACCGGGCGAAAAAACTATTCCGCGAAAAATGGGAGGAGGGTTGATGATGAGGCACTATCAGCGTGAAGAGCTCCAGCGATATAAAGAGGGTCTGTCCGAGGGGAAGCTTAATGAAAATATAGCGCAGGAAATCGAGGCTCATTTAGCCGGCTGTGTGCAGTGTCAGGAGAAATTTTTGGCCTTGGTATCAACCGCAGAAGTGGGTCGCGCCGCCGGGCTGCTTTCTCCCGATTTTACGGACAAGGTTCTCGCTGGTGTAGCACAGCAACGCCAATCCGGACAACGTAGTTCGCAACAATATGGTCGGCAACAAGGAAGTCCGCAGCAACGTAAATCAGGGCAAAGCAGGCCCCAGAAGAGCAGTTCTTTTTTGCGCAAGCAGAGCCGGGAAAAGTGGCAGAGTTTAGTGCTCTATTATGTTGGGGCTGCTGTTATAACGCTTGTTTTCGTGAGCAACGGGCTCTTCCAAAAAATTATTGACGTGACGCCGCAAATGGCCTTGCTCAGTTCAATGGAAAGGATGGAGAGGTTTGAAGTGGGGGAAAAAGAGAGGGGTTTTGATTTTCCCAGAAAAGCAGTAGATCAGGCAGCACAATGGATTGAGAATTTTGAAATGCCAAAAGGCAGGGAGGGGGAAGTAAGGTGAAGAAAAAAAGTAAGTTTGTCACTTTTATCTTGTCATTTTTGCCGGGGTTAAGTCATCTTTATGTTGGCTACAAGGAAAGAGCCATTATCTTCTTCGTGCTTTTCTTCGGCGCAATATCTTCGGTGGCGGGGCTTAGTGTGATTTCGAATGATAGCGAGTATTTTGTTATGCTGCTCTTTATCTATCCATTGCTCTGGTTTATTTCCCTGGTCGATGCCGTATCTTTAACAGACCGCCCTTTGAGTGCGCCGGGCGAAAACGGCGAGGAAGGATTATTTAACGGGAGGAAGGATCCGGATGATCCCTCCTGGTTTAATCTCAGTAACAAAAAACTAATCACAGTAGCCTTATCCATGGTCCCCGGAGCCGGACATATGTACCTGGGGTTGCAGAATCGAGGGCTTGCTTTGATGACGCTCTTTTTCTTCTCAGCTTTTCTGATGGGTTGGCTGCGGATGTCCGTTTTCGTCTTTGTCTTACCGGTGATCTGGTTTTACAGCCTTTTTGATGCGTATCACCGGGTGGAGAATTCCCAATGGCCCCATGAGAATGAATGGGAATCTGCAGAACAGGAATTACCGTTTTTCTCCTGGGTCAATCAGCATCCGCACTGGAGCGGCTGGGCCCTGATTATCCTTGGTTGCTTCGTCCTCTTTGAAAGAGTCATCTCACCTTTGCTCACCTGGCAGGTAAGAAACTATCTCCAGACCGGGATTGTCGCGCTGATTTTGATCGGGGGGGGCATTAAGCTGCTGCTCGGCAGCAGGCAGAATGATCTTGAAATTGCTAAAGACAGAGAGGGTAGTAATAGTAGTACAATTAGTAAAAACAGTGCAGGGATTGAAAGCAGTGAAAATAGTAATAGTAGTGAAAACGGCGATTTAAAGGAAGAGTAAGAGGGGGGATTCGATTATGAAGCAAAGAAGAGTAGGGACTCTGTCCATGGGGTTGCTCCTGATTTTTGCCGGGGCCATGCTTGTTTATGCGCAAATCAATGCGCAAAATGCCCTGGAGCTGGTCTTAACCTGGTGGCCGATTATTCTTTTTATGCTAGGGATAGAGGTTTTGTGGGCCTATTATTCCGCGAAAGATGAAAAGCCGAAAATAAAATACGATCTCTTAAGCATTTTTATTATTCTGTTCATTATCTTCACCGCCGTGGGAATTTATACTTTAAATCAGGTGGGGGTTGTTTCATATTTCACGAAGATGATTGCGACGGAGCATTATACTCTGCCGCTTCCCACGCAGGAACTGGCCGTGGATGACTCCATCAGGAAAATCGTCGTTGATTCCTCCGGGCTCGATCTTAATTTACGGACCGGCACGGCGAATACTATCGCTGTCCATGGCGATGCTTATGTGACGGCGGATAGCCGGCAAACAGCCGAAGAACTGCTCCCGTCTTCGGTCATCGTTGACCGGAAAATTGGCGATACCCTTTACCTTTCGTTTAATTATCGGGGTTCAGGCAATGACCGGTGCTATTACTCCGGAATAGACGATCTAACCTTAATTCTTCCCGCTGACCGGCAAATTGAGGTGGAAAGCCATAATTATTTAGAAGTCACGGCGGATAATCCGGTCAAGCGGCTTTCTATTAAGGGAGACGGGGTGGTGGAATTAAACATCCCCGCAGAGGCAAATTGCCAGATTAAAGCGTATGTGGAGCATCCTTCCCGGTTAAGCGGGAATGTGGAGTGGCAGCTTGACGGGAAAAACGAGCAGGATAGAACTAATGAGGAAAACAGAGGGAAAGGGCAAGAGAACCCTAAGGATATGGAAAATCCTGATATAGGAAATTCTGATGAGTATGTCAATAAGGTTGAGCGGGAGACTGAATATCAGCGGGCATTGATGGGCGAAGTATCTTTTGGCCAAGGAGAGGCCCCAATCACCGTGATCGGCAGAAGTGAGGTAAGGGTCAACCGGATTTAACAGCATGTCCGTGCTCATTTACCTGTGATATCTGTTATAATGGGGGTGAGGAGGGACCAGAGTAAATGACTAGAATAAGCAAAAGAGACGGACACACTCATACCCATTATTGCCTGCATGCTTCAGGAGAGCACGCCGAGGAATATGTCAGAAAGGCGATTGAGCTGGGTTTTACGACGTATTCCTTCACCGAACATCTGCCTTTCCCGGACAGCTTTTGGGCTAAATTTCCCTATTCCGAGGAAATAAGAGGACAATTGGGCTTGCGAGATGATGATCTGGACGGTTATTTCCGGGAAATGTATGCTTTGAAGAAAAAATACCATGATCAGATTGAACTAAAAGTGGGCTTGGAAATCGATTATTTACCGTCCGAGACAGACTATTTACGGATGATGTTAAAAGAATATGGTCCTTATCTGGAGGATGCCCTTCTTTCTGTGCACATTATCAAAGGAACCGGCGGTTTCCGCTGTGTTGATGTAGGACCGGCCGATTTTACGGAGGGCCTGCTCAGTTACTATGGCTCTTATGAAAAGGTGCAAACGGCCTATTTTCAAACTGTCCAGGAAGCGCTCACCGCTGATTTGGGTCAATACAAGCCGAAAAGGATCGGGCATTTAAACTTGTGCCATAAATTTCAGTATTATTTTCAGCAGGAAGGGGTAATCAGCGAGGAAACGAAGACGGTTATCCTTAGCGTGTTGAACTATATGCATGAGCATGGTTATAGCCTGGACGTAAATGTAGCGGGCCTCTATAAGAATTATTGCCGGGAAATCTATCTGTCGCCCTGGATTGTGCAGGTGGCCCAACAGCTGAAGATTCCCCTGGTCTATGGCTCGGATTCCCATGCTGTGGATCAGGTGGGACGTGGATATGACCAATACCGGCAGTTGGTCGGGGATTAAGATTGAGTTTACGGAGAGAGAAGAAAACCATTAGGAAGCCATGACGGCTTCCTTTTTTGTATGCACTAATAAAAAAAGGAAATTTACTCATACTATCCTTAATGAAGAATGAAGCGCTCTTTATTTTATCTTAGCGGTATATTTTATTCTAAAGGAGGAAAGAGCTTGAAAAGAAAGATTTTGATCCTGCTGGCCGCCATTATCCTGCTGGCGGCAGCGGGAGTGTGGCAGCAATTAATCGAACGCGGCGAAGGAAAGGAAACTCCGGAGGGTGCAATACAGGTGGCGAAGAAGGCTCAGGCTAAAGTAGGGACCGTATCGAGCAATGATACTTATGTTCTATCGAAAATAATCAGCGGGGAGGCTCGCGGCGAAAGCTATATCGGCCAGGTCGCGGTTGGCGCGGTGATTGTTAACCGCGTCAAAAATCCGAACTTCCCCAACACCGTTTACGGCGTCGTCTTTGAACCGGGGGCCTTTGATGCCGTTTCGGACGGGCAGTATTATCGTCCCCCCGCCGCCTCGGCCGTCAAGGCGGCCCGTGCCGCCATTAACGGGTGGGATCCGACCGGCGGCGCGATCTATTATTGGAATCCCGCGACGGCTACTTCCAGGTGGATCTGGTCCCGACCGATTATTGCCCGGATTGGCCGGCATGTTTTTGCCCGTTAATAAAGATGTGAGGCGGGTTATTGCAAGAAAGGCCGGTTATTTTAAGAAAGGCAGGTTTTGTTGATGAAAAAGCGGTGGACTTCGCGATATTGGTTATTACCCGGACTACTCACCTTAGCGCTCATTGCTGTTGGCGTGTGGGGATACCAGGAGTCAAGATTAAGGCAGGAACTGCAGAACAGGGCGGAAAGTCAATATCAAAAGGCCTTTCATGAATTGACCTGGCACCTGGACAACATTACCGGGCAATTGGCCCAGGCCCTCGTCAGCTCCTCCAAAGAGCAGACAGTCTTGACGCTGGCCACTGTCTGGCGGCAGGTGTTTGCCGCCCAATCGAATCTCGGTGGCTTACCCCTTGCCTATGTGCCGTTATCGAAGACGGAAAAATTTTTGTCCGATACGGGCGAGGTGGCGAATACTTTGTTAGCCCAAACCGCCCGGGGGCAAGCAACCCTTCAGGAAGAAAGCAGTAAAGTGCTGGAGGAATTATATCACCGCTCCAAGACGTTAGGGGATGAATTAAACAAATTGCAGGCCAAAATCCTGGGCCGCCAGTTAAGCTGGACGCAGGTAGAGCTGGCCTCCTTTGCCGGCGGGGGAAATTTAGAGGATAATACCATTCTCGATGGTTTTAATACCATGGAACAAAGAATTGAGGAGTATCCGGAGATTAATCTCAGTGAGGACTTTAGCCCAGTCGAGCAGGAACCGAAGAAAATGCGCGGCAAAGAGGAAATCGGTGAGCAAAAGGCGCGGCAGATCGCCCTTGATTGGTGGTTCAGCGATGATCCGGGCGAACATCAAGCCAGGATTAGCTACGAAGGAGTGGGGGATATTCCGACTTACGGGGTGGAGATTACTCCTTTGAACGAAGACGAGGGCGGGCCGGTCTATGTGGATATCAGTAAGTTGGATGGCGCGGTAATCTGGGCCATGAAGGAAAAGACGTCGGAAAGCCACAAGCTGAGTCTTGCCGAGGGGGAAAGAAAGGGACAGGAGTTTCTCGCCAGGCATGATCTGGAGGACTTTGTGGCGGTAAAGGCGCAAAAAGAAGACAATACGGCGGTCTATACCTTTGTGCCGCGGCAGGGAGAGGTCTTATTGTATCCCGATCAGATTAAACTCCAGGTTTCCCTTGAAGATGGCGAGATAACCGGGTATGAAGGTACGCCTTATTATATGTATAACCGCCCCCGGGAGTTGTCCGCCCCCAAGCTGACGGAGAGTGAGATCAAGAAGATGGTCAGCCCCCGTCTTTCGATTGAGTTGGTGCGTCCAGCTTTAATCGTGAATACATGGGGGAAAGAGGTTCTTACCTGGGAAGTAAGGGGCAAATTTTTTGAAGAGCAATTTGCTATTTTCTATGATGCCAAGTCCGGAATTGAAGAAAATATCACGCGCATAACCCCTTCGCCGCAATTTACCTTTGAGGTGGAGAGTTGAGCATTGACATTCACCGAAGAAGGAACATATAATTGTTTTGATTAGCAAGACGGAGAGAGGAGCAAAAAGATGAGTAGTATTGTTGAAGCGAAAAAACAGCAAGTGCATGTGCAGATAGAAAACGCTTTAGAGCAGGCCAGAGCCAACGGACAGTTGACTTTTGCGGAAATCCCGGCTTTTACGGTGGAAACACCCCGTGAAAAAGCCTTTGGCGATTTTGCCACAAATATTGCGATGCTTTTAAGTAAGCAGGAGAAGATGCCGCCGCGCAAAATTGCCGAGATTCTGGTGGCTAATTTAGGAGAAGCCGGCCCTTTATTTGAAAAGGTGGAAATAGCCGGCCCGGGCTTTATCAATTTTTATCTGGGCAAAAGCTGGATATACGAAATAGTGCCGCAGGTTCTGCGGGAAGGCGACAGCTTCGGTCATTCCGCTTTTGGAGAAGGGCGGAAGGTGCAGATTGAATTTGTCAGCGCCAATCCGACCGGACTTTTACATATGGGCAATGCCCGCGGCGCCGCCTTAGGCGATACTTTGTGCAATGTGATGAAAGCGGCCGGTTACGATGTGCAAAAGGAGTTTTATATCAACGACGCCGGTAATCAAATTGAGAATTTCGGCAAATCACTGGAAGCCCGTTATTTTCAGTTGCTGGGGCAAAAGGTTGAATTTCCCGAAGAGGGCTATCACGGACAGGATATTGTGGATAGCGTGAAGAAGATTATCGCCGAAGTCGGCGAGCAGTATTTAACGGTGGACAGTGCTTTGCGGCGGGAATTTTTAATCCAGAAGGCTTTGACTGAAAAACTGAGCAACATCAAAAGGGATTTGGCCGCTTTTGGTGTGGAGTATGATGTCTGGTTCAGTGAACAAACCCTGCATGATAGCGGGGCCATTACCAAAACAATTGAGGAATTGCAGGAGAAGGGCTATATTTATGAAAACGAAGGGGCCCTTTGGTTAAAGACGACGGAGTTCGGCGATGAAAAGGATGAGGTCTTGGTGCGCTCAAACGGGGTACCGACATACTTTGCCGCTGATATTGCTTATCATCGCAATAAATTTGAAAGAGGCTTCGAGAAAGTCATTAATATTTGGGGCGCCGATCATCATGGACACGTCGCCAGGATGAAGGGTGCCATGCAGGCTTTAGGCCAGGATCCCGAAGCATTGGATGTCATTTTAATGCAATTAGTGCGTCTTTTCCGTAACGGGGAAATCGTGCGGATGTCCAAAAGGAGCGGTCAATATATTACCCTTTCTGAATTAATTGACGAAGTGGGGAAGGACGCCGCCCGTTTCTTCTTTGTTATGCGCAGTGCGGACAGCCAGATGGATTTTGATTTGGATTTAGCGAAAGCGGAGTCCTCGGAAAATCCTGTTTATTATGTGCAATATGCGCACGCGCGGGTTTGCAGTATTCTAAAAGCGAGCATTGCTGAATTGCCTGATTATGACCGGGTGGACTTTTCCTTGTTAAAGGAAGAGGCGGAAATAGATTTGATCCGCAAGATTGCTGATTTCCCCGATGAGATCATTGGCGCGGCCCAATACTATGAACCGCATCGTCTGACCTATTATGCCCATGATTTAGCCTCGCTTTTTCACAGCTTTTATAACAGTTGCCGTGTGCTGATTGATGATGTGGAACTGCGCCAGGCCCGGCTGCTCCTGATCGAAGCGACCCGGATTACTTTGCGCAATGTCTTGCAATTATTAGGCGTGACAGCTCCGGAGCGGATGTAATTTTTATTTTTTCGAAAATATTTGTCCGATAGGCAGGAAAACGGGTATATTTGTGAGAATTATGGATTGTTTAGAATTATAAGAGGGGTGTTTGCCGATGGAAGAATTAGAAAGCATTAATCCTAGTCTATCTGAAGTGGACATCATCTATCAGGTATTAAAGGGTTCTGCCGATCATCAGGGCAAAAAACTGAAAGAGTTGCTACAGGCGGTTTTTCAGATTAAAGGGTGGTCGCCGGATGATCACCAGAAAATGGCCGCCATTCACACCCAGCTTATCCTGGATAACCGGATTGTTAACTTAGGACAAGGACTTTGGGGTTTAAAAGAATGGTCCCAGGCCAAAGTTGTCAGACGGAACCTGTCTTATGGCTCCCGTACGATTCCGTACCGCCGCCGTTCTTTATTGGATGAGGTTGAGGTTGAAGAGAAGGAATCTACTGACAAGTATGAAAATGCCGAGGGCGATGAAGACTGGGACAACGAATGAAATGGGCAGATTTTCTTGATAAATTCTTCATAAAAAGATTGTTGACGCAGTCTAAAGGGAAGTATAAAATCTTAGAAGGACTAGTTAGGGAATACTTTATAATAACCAGTGATGCGGTATAACGAGTGCTACGTTATAAGCAAGAACAGGATTTCTCGGGAGGAGGGAAAGAAAGGGGATATGGCAAAATTTATTTTTGTAACAGGCGGCGTTGTGTCTTCCCTGGGAAAAGGTATTACAGCGTCATCTTTGGGATGTTTGTTAAAAAGCCGTGGCTTGAAAGTAGCGATGCAGAAATTTGATCCTTATATTAATGTTGACCCCGGGACACTGAGTCCTTATCAGCACGGGGAGGTTTTCGTGACTGATGACGGGGGGGAAGCGGATCTCGACCTTGGTCATTATGAACGGTTTGTTGATATAAATGTGAGCAGAAACAGCGATACCACCACCGGCAAAATATACTGGTCGGTGATCAATAAGGAACGGAAAGGTGACTATCTGGGCGGGACGGTTCAGGTTATTCCGCATATCACCAATGAAATAAAAGAATCAATTCTACGTGTGGCCAAAGAGAGTAATCCGGATGTGGTGATTACGGAAATTGGCGGCACTGTTGGCGATATTGAATCCCTTCCTTTTTTGGAGGCTATCCGGCAGATCAAAAGCGATGTCGGGCGGGATAATATCTTATACATTCATGTGACCCTGGTGCCTTATATTAAGGCAGCCGGAGAGGTGAAAACAAAACCGACGCAACATAGCGTGAAGGAACTGAGAAGCATCGGTATTCAGCCGGATGCCATTGTGTGTCGTTGCGAGAGACCTCTTTCCAAAGAATTGGAGGAAAAGGTCGCTTTATTCTGTGATATCGAAAAGGATGCTGTCATTCAGGCAGTTGATGCCGAAACCATCTATGAATTACCGTTAAAATTAAAAGAACAAGGCTTTGACGATTTTGTGGTAGAACGTTTAGGCTTGCAATGCGGTCCGGCGCAAATTGCCGACTGGGAGAGGATTGTCCAGCGGATAAAAAATCCGCAAGGCACGGTGAAGGTTGCGCTGGTGGGTAAGTATGTTGAGCTTCCGGATGCGTATATCAGTGTCTGTGAGGCTTTAACCCATGCCGGAATTTATCATAATGTCAAGGTAGAAGTGAACATGATTTCTTCTGTGAAGTTGGAAAATGGGGTGGATCCGGAAATATTTCTCAAGGATGCCGATTGTATTTTGTTGCCGGGTGGCTTTGGGGACAGGGGTATTGCCGGCAAGCTGAAAGCCATTAACTATGCTCGGGAAAAGGGAATACCTTTCTTAGGCATTTGTCTCGGAATGCAACTGGTCGTGGTGGAATTTGCCCGGAATGTGGCGGGGCTGGATGCCGGCAGTTCCGAATATCAACCGGACGTACCGCATCCCGTGATTAGTATGTTGCCGGAGCAAAAGAATGTTCAGGAGTTGGGGGGAACGATGAGATTAGGCAGTTACCCCTGTGTGTTGAATGAAAAAACCAAAGCCTATGCGGCTTATGAGCGCAAAGAGATCGGGGAAAGACACAGGCACCGTTTTGAATTCAATAATGAGTACCGGGACATTTTAGCAAAGCACGGCATGGTGATTAGCGGCGAATCTCCCGATCATGAGCTGGTAGAAATAATTGAACTGCGGGATCATCCCTGGTTTGTAGCCTGTCAGTTCCATCCGGAGTTTAAATCCAGACCGAACAGAGCCCATCCTTTGTTCCGTGATTTTATTGGCGCTGCTCTGAAGGAAAAGAAATAAAACGGTGCGGTTGCGGGTAATTCATCTATACAGGGAAAAGCGGAAGATATTCAAGGCGCAGCGGGGGCTGTGCCTATTTCTTTAGCAATGCTTGATAGTATCTTAATCCGATCGAAAAGCTTGAGTAAGAAGCGCATTTATAGGTAGAATAGGAGTAAGGGTAGTATTAAGGAGGACACAAAAGGAGGAGCTTATGTATAAGGCACGGATACTGACATCGGAGGAAAAGGAATATTATAATAACTTTCTCCTGAGTGCCCCCAAAGGACATATCTTGCAGTCGTGGGAATGGGGAGAGCTAAAGGGGAAAGGGGAATGGCAGCCCTATCACCTGATCGTGGAGCAGGAAAAGGAAAACGCGGAAGGGAAAGAAGCGGGAGTAGAACCCGTTGCCGCCATCAGTATTTTAGCCCGCCGCATCCCTTTGTTGGGGAAGTACATCTTTTATGCGCCCCGTGGGCCGGTGGGGGATGTGCATAATACCGGGCTGATGGACTTTTTATTTGCCGAAGTCCGAAAATTTGCCCGGGAAAAGGGGGCCATTTTCCTGAAGCTTGATCCGGATATCTCCGTCGAAGACCAGGACTTTGCCGAATACCTACGCACCCGGGGTTTTCGGGCGGCGGAAAAAGGTGAAGGCTTTGAAGGGATTCAGCCCAAATTCGTCTTTCGTTTGGATCTAGAGCCGGATCCGGAGACGCTTTTTAATAATTTTCATCAAAAAACCCGTTATAATATCCGCCTGGCCACCAAAAAAGGGGTGACAATCCGCCAAGATTGCGAAAAAGACCAGTTGCCGCTCTTTTATGAGATCCTAAAAGAAACAACCGAACGGGATAAATTTTTAGTGCGGCCTTATCGCTATTTTGCGGAGATGTGGGACCTACTGGCCCCGGCAGGCTATCTCAAGCTTTTTATGGCTTATTACGAAGACCGGCCGATTGCGGGCACCCTGGCTTTTCTCTTTGGGGACAAAGCCTGGTATATCTATGGGGCGTCCTCGAATCGGGACCGCCACGTGATGCCGAATTATTTGTTGCAGTGGACAATGATTCAGTGGGCGAAGGAAAACAACTGCCGCATGTACGATTTTCGCGGGGTTTCCGGCGATTTATCGGAGGACAATCCTCTTTATGGGCTGTACCGTTTTAAAAAGGGTTTTAACGGGACTTTTACGGAATTTGTCGGCGAATATGATTTAGTATTTTCCGATTTCTATTATCGCTTGTGGACAACGCTCGAGCCGGTATACCAAAAAAATATCCGGCGGTTAATAGCTCTGAAAAAGGCAATTAAGGGTCAGGGAGGAGCGCGCAATGACACAGGAAAACAGGCCAAGTGACACCAGGTGGGTAGAGGTGGATCTTGACGCTATTGCCAGCAATTATCACGCGATCCGGCAAAAAATCGGACCGGAGGTCAAGCTGCTGGGTGTGGTGAAGGCTGATGCCTATGGGCACGGAGCAGTGGAAGTAAGCCGCAAGCTTACGGAGCTGGGCGTGGATATGCTGGGGGTAACGACACCCGAGGAAGGGCGGATTTTGCGGGAAGCGGAGATTTCTGCGCCGATTCTCGTTTTTGGGGCCTTTTTGCCCGGGGAAGCCGTATATTATGCGCAGTATGGTCTAACCGCCACCGTGGCCAGCCGGGAAGCGGTGGACTGGTTAAGGGAGGCGGCCGCCGCAGCCGCGTGCCGGATTAGCGTTCATCTAAAAGTAGAAACCGGCATGGGGCGTTTCGGTTTATGGCCTGATGAGGTTGTGGCTGTGGCCCGGGAGATTTCCGAATTACCGGAGCTTTGTTTAGAAGGGGTTTATTCGCATCTGGCTACGGCCATGTGGCAGGATAAGAGCTATGCCCGGAAGCAGTTTGGTATCTTTCAGCAGGTCTGTGCCTCGCTGGAAGAAGCGGGTATCCAAGGCTTAGTGAAACATCTGGCCAATAGCGCGGCCATATTGGAGCTGCCCGAAATGCATTTAGACATGGTACGGGCGGGGACTTTACTTTATGGACAAGCACCGGTGCCACGCCTGGCCCAAAAGATCAGCTTAAAGGATTCCTGGTGTTTAAAGGCGAAAGTAATTTACATCAAAACCTTACCGGCCGGTCATACGGCAGGTTATGGCCGGACCTTTAAAGCCCGCAGGACGACGACCCTGGCGGTTTTGCCCGTGGGGTTTCTGGACGGCATTCAGGTGGAGCCGGTCTTAAAACCGGCGGGGCTGTTGGATTTAGTCAAGGGAATGGCTAAACTGCTCTTACGGTATTGCGGCTATCAGAAATTAGGGGCACCGGTCCAATTCCCGCAAGGGGCGGGGAGGATTGCGGGCAAGGTGGAAATGCAGTTGCTACTGGTTGATGTTTCAGGGTTAGAGGGAATTACGGTGGGGACGGTGGCGTGTATTCCGGCCAGAAGAACAGCGGTAAGCGCCGGCATTACGCGGGTTTATCTTGAAAACGGTCAAGTGTTAAGAAAACAAAAACAAGAAAACAGAGGATAGCCGGAGGAAATAAAGAAGGAGGCTGCGTATGGAGAATACTACAAATGTTATTAAAATTTTAATAGTTGATGATCAGGAAGGAATTCGGCAATTGTTAACGGAGGCCTGTGCTTTATTGGGCTATGAGGCCAAAACGGCCGCCAATGGGGATGAAGCTTTACAATTGATCGGTCAGGAGGATTTTCAGGTTGCGCTTGTTGATCTGAAAATGGGCGGTTTAAATGGTTTCGAAACAATGAAGCGGCTGAAGGAGAAGAGAAAGGATATGAGGGGCGTATTTATGTCCGGCTATGGACTACGGGAAATGGAAGGGAATTATATTCTGAACAAACCATTTGATCTGCAGGAAATGGAAGATGTTTTAGAAAAAGTTCTCAATAATTAAGCAGAAAAAAGGGCAGGATTTTTCGGTAGAATGAAGAATAATTTTTAATAAACCGATACAAAGGTACTACAGGCGTGAAGAGCAAAGAGCAAAAAGAAAGCGGGTAAGAAAAGTGCTTATTACGACGAATACCATCCTGACCCTGCGTTGTCCGAAATGCGGGAAAACAAATATGTATGCCTTGTCCCGTTTCCGTTGCGGGAAAAGAAACCCCTTTCATTTGAGCTGTGAATGCGGGAGCAACCTGCTGGAGATCTCCAGAAAAGGGCGGGAAGCATATTGGCTGCGTGTTTTATGTAATCTGTGTGAAACGGAGCATGTTTTTCATCTGTCCGGAGCACAGATTTGGAATAAAAAAGCGCTTTCGCTTCATTGCGAAAACACCCAAATCGTGCTTGGCTATCTGGGCAGCAAGGAAGAAGTGCTGAAAGCGATTAATGAAGAGGCGGACCTGACTAAGGGAATTGCTGCTCAAGCTGCTCAATTGGAAAACAGGGATTTTTATGTGAATTCGGCCATTATGCTTCAGGTGCTTGAAGCTTTACGGAAAATTGACGAGCAAGGCCAAATTTCTTGCAGTTGTGGCAGAAGCGAACTGGAATTTGAAACATATCCGGACAGGGTGGAAATTCGCTGCGTTGATTGTCAGGCTGTGGGGATCGTCTTTGCGGAATCAGTCCGTGATCTCCGGAATATCAACAAAACGGAGGCCATTCAATTGGCGGCAGCCACCCGCAAATATTTAGATGATAGTAGTTTTCGCGGAAAAAAGAAGGTTAAAAATAAGTAAAACGACATAAAATTAGTTTATAGCGAAAAGATTTATGGTAAAATTGTACATGGATATAATAAAATCATCATGAAAAGAATTGGGGGCTTGGAAGGATGCCATTAGTAACAGCGAAAGAGCTTTTAGAAGATGCGGTTAAAGGTAATTATGCGGTGGGGGCGTTTAATTGCAACAACATGGAGATTATCCAGGCAATTATTGCCGCTGCCGAGGCGGAAAAATCACCGGTTATTATTCAGGCCAGTCAGGGCGCGATCAAGTATGCCGGGCTGGACTATATTGTTGGTTTAGTACATACAGGAGCGGAGAAGTCCAAGATTCCTATTTGCTTACATCTGGATCATGGCACTGATTTTAAGCAGGTAGTGCAGTGCATTGCGCAAGGCTTTTCCTCGGTGATGTTTGATGGCTCAAAACTTTCGCTGGAGGAGAATATTGCGGTCACGAAAAGAATCGTGGAAATAGCCCGGGCTGTTGGCGTTTCAGTTGAGGCGGAATTGGGGAAAATAGCAGGGACAGAGGATGACGTCAGTGTTTCAGCTCGAGAGGCCATGTTAACTGACCCGGCCGATGTAAAGTATTTCGTCGAACAGACTGCCGTTGATTCGCTGGCCGTGGCGATAGGGACTGCCCATGGACAGTATAAGGCGGAGCCCAAATTGGATTTTGAACGGCTGGCCCAAATACAGAGTCTCGTGAATGTCCCGATTGTCATGCACGGTTCCTCGGGAGTGCCGGATAAAGACGTGCAAAAGGCGATTTCCCTTGGTGTCCGCAAGGTCAATATCGATACGAATATTCGCGAAGCTTTCGTAAAAGGAGTTAAAGATGTGCTGGCTAAGCATCCCGCGGAAATTGATCCGCGGAAAATCTTAGGGCCGGCCAAGGAAGCCATGACGGAGATCGTCAGAGAAAAAATGAGGGTTTTTGGCAGTAGCGGGAAAGCATAAGCATAATACCCCGGAGGCCGGGTTTGGGTACAGGGAGCCTACCTGTACCCGTTTACATTTGTGCGAGGTGATGTTTTTGTGGAAATGTTTTTAGATACTGCTAATCTAACCGAAATCAGAGACGCTGTTTCATATGGAGTTATTTCGGGTATCACCACTAATCCTTCTTTAGTCGCACAGGAAAAGGAGCGGGACTTTTTCGAAATCCTGCAGGAAATTACCGGTTTACTGCCCGGTCCCGTGAGCGCGGAAGTGATGGCGACTACCGCCGGGGAGATGCTGGAGGAGGCCAGAAAGCTTGCCGCGATTCGGGAAAACATTGTGGTCAAAATTCCGATGACCGGGGAAGGAATCAAGTGTGTCGCAAAGTTATCTGAAGAGGGAATTAAGACAAATGTCACCCTTGTTTTTTCCCTGAACCAGGCCTTATTGGCGGCCAGGGCAGGAGCAACTTTTGTGAGCCCTTTTGTGGGGAGATTGGATGATGTGGGCTATGAAGGGATTTCCCTGGTGCGGGATATTGTAGACACTTTTCGCCTTCATAATCTGGCGACCCGCGTTATTGCCGCCAGCATCCGGCATCCATATCATGTGCTTGAGGCAGCCCAGGCCGGTTCGCATATTGCCACCATCCCTTATAAAGTCTTCTTACAACTCTTTGAGCATCCCTTGACGACGTTGGGTCTTGCAAAGTTTCGGAAGGACTGGGAAGCCAAATTTAAATAAGCAAGAGAAAATGGTGTGAGATTGTGAGATAAAGAGGAGGAAAAGGTAATGACAACAGAAAGATTGGTCTCGTTGATGCAAAGAGAATTGACCCTTGAATTTGCCCGTGTTACGGAGGCTGCGGCGATTTCTTCCGCCCGTTGGTGGGGGAGAGGCGATAAGAATTCAGCTGATGATGCCGCCACTGAAGCCATGCGGGCCATGTTTGACACTGTCAACATTGACGGGACTGTAGTGATTGGTGAAGGGGAAATGGACGAGGCCCCGATGCTCTATATCGGGGAAAAAGTAGGCACCGGGAAAAATGTGGAGGTTGATGTGGCCGTTGATCCTTTAGAGGGCACCAATCTCGTGGCCAAAGGGTTAATGGGGGCGATCACTGTTCTGGCTGTGGCTCCGAAAGGATGTCTGCTGCATGCCCCGGATATGTATATGGAGAAAATTGCGGCCGGGCCGGCGGCAAAGGGAAAAATCAGTCTTGATGCCACCGTTACGGAGAATGTGCAGGCCGTTGCGAAGAGTTTGAATAAAGAGGTTAACGATGTGACCGTGGTCGTATTAGACAGGGAGCGGCATGAGCATATTATTGAGGAATTAAGAAGAATCGGCGCGCGGATCAAACTGATTAGCGACGGTGATGTCTCGCCTGCTGTGGCCACCAGCATCCCGGGTTCCGGCGTAGATATGGTGATTGGGATCGGGGGCGCTCCGGAAGGTGTTTTGGCTGCTGCCGCCCAACGGTGTACCGGCGGAGAGTTTCAGGGACGGCTGTGGCCGGAAAATGAAGAACAGGTGCAACGGGCCCGTAAATTAGGCGTGAAAAATCCCAAAAAAATTCTCACTCTCAACGATTTGGTGCGCGGAGATGACGTAATTTTTGCGGCCTCCGGCGTTACTGATGGCGATTTTCTCAAGGGTGTACGCTATTACGGAAATTATGCGACCACCCATACGGTCGTAATGCGTGGTGTTTCGGGGACCATTCGTTTCTTAGAGTCCAGGCATCGGGTTGATAAGAAGACACAATATACAAGACGGTCCTAATATTTCATTCTTTTTTGGGTCTAATATGGCTTTTTTCTATGTGTTGAATTTTTAAATCACCTGTGTTATAATTCTCTAATGTGATGATTTAAACGGTATACAGGACTTTTTTAAGTAAGGGTTTTTGAAAGAAGGTGAAAATGTGAAAGAGGGTATTCATCCGAAATATCATAAGGCCACGGTAACTTGTGCTTGCGGCGAAACCTTTGAAACCGGTTCAACAAAGCAGGAATTACGCGTGGAGCTTTGTTCAAAATGTCATCCTTTCTTCACCGGTAAACAGCGTACAGTGTTCACTACCGGGCGTGTGGAAAGATTTAAGAGCAAGTACGGCCTAGAATAAGTTAAGATATAGCAGAGCCCAGGCTCTGCTATATTTATACGGCGCGTGATGTGTCTGTCTAATTTTTCCGATTAGTTGATGCTTGGTATTTTTATTTTTCCGGTAATTGAGAGCGGGGAAAGGTGGTCTGCTTCATGGCCCGTTGTTCGTACGGAGGTCAGGCAGTTATTGAAGGCGTGATGATGCGCGGTAAAAGGAAGATGGCCGTAGCGGTGCGGCGCACCCCGGAGGAGATTGTATTTGACCTGCGGAATGTTATTTCGATAACCGAACGCTACCGCTTTTTAGGGTTGCCTTTTATTCGGGGCGTAGTTGTCATGATTGAATCGATGGTGGAAGGGATCAAAACCCTTACCTATTCGGCGAACCAGGTTGTGGAGGGCGAAGAGGAAGGAGAGACTTTGAGTCCATGGGAACTCCGGCTTTCCGTTGCCTTTGCCCTGATAGCGGGAACCGCCCTCTTTGCGCTTTTACCGGCAGGATTGGCGCATTTGGTGAAAGAGTATGTGCCGGGGTATTTTTTGCAGAATCTGCTGGAGGGAATTCTCCGGATTGTCATCTTTCTCGCTTATGTGGTGGCCATTGCGTTTATGGAGGATATTCAGCGGGTTTTTCAATACCATGGGGCGGAACACAAAACAATTCATGCTTATGAAGCGGGCGAAGAGCTGACCCCCGAAAATGCCCGGAAATATTCTACCTTGCATCCCCGTTGCGGAACCAGTTTTTTGCTTTTTGTGATGGTCATCAGTATTCTCGTTTTTTCGCTGACCGGCGAAACGGGACTGTGGATGCGCCTTCTTTCCCGGATTCTTTTGCTACCGGTGGTAGCGGGCGTGTCTTATGAGTTTTTAAAGCTGACGGGGAAATATCAGCATATCTGGATCATGCGGCTGTTCAGCAAGCCGGGGCTGTATTTACAAAAGCTTACCACCAGGCAGCCTGACGACAGTCAATTAGAGGTAGCCATCTTTGCCCTGCAAAAAGTGATGGCGGCGGAGCAGGAAGAAGCACTGGGCAAAGAAGCCGAAAGCAAAACGGAAAGCGGAGCAGAAGCAGAGAGGAAAGAAGCAGAGAGTATCGCCGCAGACAGTATAGAGGCGAGCGGTGTTGCGGCAGGAAATATAGAGGCGGAGAGGACAGCGGTAGGAAGCTCTGCCGCGGAAGTTTAGAAGGCGGAAGCGAAACGGAAGGTGAAGTGAGAACAGATGTTGGAGAAACTACAACAGTTGGAAGATCGCTATGAAGAGCTGACCAAATTAATTAGCGATCCGGAGGTAATCAGTAATCAGAATGAATGGAAAAAGCATACCAAAGCGCATGCTGCTCTTGAAGATGTCGTGACGGTATATCGTGAATATAAACAGGTTATGCAAAGCATCAAGGATAACGAGGAGCTCCTTGCCGAGAATCAGGACCCGGAGTTTAGCGAGCTGATTGAAGCCGACCTGGCGGAACTAAAAGAAAAGGAAGCCAGGCTGGAGGATGAGCTGAAGGTGCTTTTACTGCCGAAAGATCCTAACGATGAAAAGAACGTCATCATGGAAATCAGAGGCGGCACCGGGGGCGAGGAGGCGGCCTTATTTGCGGCCGACCTCTTGAAAATGTATACCCGTTATGCGGAAACAAGAGGCTGGAAGATGGAAATGCTCTCCGGCAATTATACGGACATCGGCGGCTTTAAGGAAGCCATCGTGATGATTGAAGGGAAGGGCGCATATAGCCGGTTGAAGTTTGAAAGCGGTGTGCATCGGGTGCAGCGGGTACCCACCACGGAATCGGGTGGTCGTATTCATACTTCGGCCGCGACGGTGGCCGTCTTGCCTGAAGCCGAAGAGGTGGATATCGAGATTGATCCCAATGATATCCGTGTTGATATCTTTTGTTCGAGCGGTCCGGGCGGACAATCGGTTAATACAACCCAGTCGGCCATTCGCGTGACCCATATTCCGACCGGCATGGTGGTTTCCTGTCAGGATGAAAAATCACAGCACAAGAACAAGGATAAAGCGATGAAGGTTCTGCGCGCCCGTTTACTGGAGAAGGCCCAGGAGGAGCAAATGGGCGAGATGGCCAGCGTTCGTCGTACGATGGTCGGAAGCGGCGACCGGAGCGAACGAATTCGCACCTATAATTTCCCCCAGGGCAGAGTAACCGATCATCGGATCGGACTCACTTCTTATCGTCTGGAGGATGTACTGCAAGGCGAACTGGATGAATTTATCGATGCCTTGATCACGAGTGACCAGGCTGAACAATTAAAGAGGGTGGATTCCTAATGACTGATCAGGAACGGCCGCATACCGGAGAAGAGGCTCTTCGGCGCGCGGCTTCCTTTTTCCGGGAGAAAGGGTGGACAGACCGGGCGGCTCAGCAGGAAGCAAGGCTGCTTTTGGCCAAAGTGTGGCGGAAGGATCTTTTGCATCTTTCGATCGGTCTAAAAGACCAGCCGGAGGAGACCGTCTGGGAGAATTTTTGGGCCTTGGTCAGGCGCAGAGGAAACCATGAACCGTTACATTACCTGCTGGGGGAAAAAGAATTTATGTCCCTCTCATTAAAGGTTTCTCCGGCAGTCTTGATTCCGCGTTGGGATACGGAGGTACTGGCCGAAGAGGCCATTCGGCTGATGAAACCTTTGACACGGCCGCGCCTGCTTGATTTGGGAACAGGCAGTGGGGCCATTGCAGTAAGCCTCGCTTATTACCTGCCTGCGGCGGAGCTTGTAGCGGTTGATCTCTCTGCGGAGGCGCTGCGGATTGCCCGGGAAAATGCCCACAAGCTGGGGGTAGCCTCGCGGATCGATTTTCGGGAGGGGGATCTGTTTACCCCTCTGCGGGCGGAGGAATGCTTTGATTTAATTGTTTCCAATCCGCCTTACCTCACGGCGGACGAGATGCGTGCTTTGCCTCCGGACGTGCGGCAGGAACCGGCGCTGGCTTTGGCCGGCGGCGAGGACGGGTTGGATTTCTACCGGCGCATTGCCCAAAAGGCGAAAAACCATTTAGGCCCGGACGGACATCTCTTGCTGGAGATAGGCTGGCAGCAAGGGGCGGCGGTCACGGCGCTGTTGGCCAAGCAGGGGCTTTCTCCGGTCAGAATACTCCGTGACCTGGAGGACAGAGACCGCGTGGTGGCATATTCGAAAGAAATTAATAGAAAAGGTTGAAGGGAAAATGGAGACAGTATTCTGGACTGTTTCGGCGGAAAAACCGGAGCAGGACATTATTAAGCAGGCGGCAGAGATTATTCGCCGCGGAGGCCTGGTGGCCTTTCCGACGGAAACAGTGTACGGACTCGGGGCCGATGGGCTAAATCCTGAGGCGGTAAGACGGATTTTTACGGCCAAAGGAAGGCCTTCCGACAATCCGTTAATTCTGCATGTGGCCAGGCAGGAAGAGGTTTTTTGTTTGGCCGCGGAAGTAAAAGAGCAGGCTCAAGAGCTCATGCGGCGCTTCTGGCCCGGGCCGCTCACGCTTGTTTTGCCGAAGGCGGATTGTATTCCTGATGAGGTTACGGCGGGGTTGGATACGGTAGCGGTACGGATGCCGCGTCATCCGGTGGCGCTGGCTTTAATTGCCGCCGGCGGGGTACCCCTTGCGGCACCAAGCGCGAACCGTTCGGGTTATCCCAGCCCGACCACCGGGCGGCATGTTTATGCGGATTTGGCCGGGCGGATCGAGGCTGTTTTAGAAAGCGGACCGACGGGAGTCGGGTTGGAATCCACGGTGCTGGATTTATCCGGTGAAGTACCGGCCATCCTGCGCCCCGGCGGGATTACGCGGGAAGAATTACAGGCTGTGCTGGGCACCGTCATGATTGACCCCGGCTTGCTTGACCCGCGGCAAAAGCCCAAGGCCCCGGGCATGAAATATACCCATTATGCGCCCCGGGCGGCTGTGTACTTGTTAAGGGGGCCAAGCAGAGAGAAGAAAGCGTTAAAAATCCGCGAATTAGTCGGGGAAAGCGCCCGCAAAGGGGAAAAAGTAGGGCTCCTGCTCACCAGCGAGACCTGGCAATGCTTCCGCGACTTGTCTGCTTCCCGGCAACGGCAGGACTTGCCGGAGAACGTCACCTACGCGCGGGATTTAGGGAGCAGTGCTCATCTGGAGGAAATTGCCCATGTCTTGTATGGCGAATTAAGGAACTGTGATGCGGCTGAGGTGGATCTGATTTATACGGAAACGTATCAGGAAGAAGGACTGGGCGCCGCCCTCATGAACCGCTTATTAAAATCGGCTGGTTATAAGATAATTGATACATAAGTATAGATAAATAGCACTGCCGTTAAACTAATAATGTGATCACTGTTGAAGGGAGCACTGTCGTGGATTATGCAACGGTTTTATTGGTTTCGGTTGCTTTAGGAATAGATGCTTTTTCCGTGGCGATTGGGCTTGGCTTAATGGGGGTAAAAGTGAGGGAGATTCTTCTCGTTTCGGGTGTGGTCAGTATTTTTCACGTCTTTATGCCTCTCACCGGGCTCTATCTGGGAGGCTATCTGGGCAGCGTTGCCGGACCCGTGGCCTCCCTTATCGGGGCTTTGGTGCTGGTAGCGATCGGGTTGAATATATGCTGGGACAGCCTCCGGGACTCCAGTTGGCTACGGAGCGCACGCCCAAAAGACGGCGGCGCGGAAAAAGTGATGACGAAAGGAAACGGGATGACGGTCAATTTCCGCAGTCCGGTTAGTTTAATCGTGATGGCGGGCAGTGTCAGCCTCGATGCGTTGTCCGTGGGTTTCGGACTGGGAACTTTAAAAGTTGATTTATGGTTGACCGTCATCACCATGGGCGTTATCGCGGGGTTGATGACGGCAACCGGGATGGCGTTTGGCAAAGGTTTGCACAGCATAGTGGGAGAAAAAGCCGGCATTATCGGCGGCATTATTTTAGTGATAATCGGGCTGAGGATATTAATCAGTTAAGAAAAAGGAGAAGGCCAACATTCGGAGAATATGTTTATATGTTGACAGAAGGTTCGTGAGAGGAGGACTGGGGAAATGACTGCCAAAACCATTCTTTTCGTATGTACCGGCAATACTTGTCGCAGTTCGATGGCAGAAGCTTTAGCCAGGGATTTTCTGCGAAGCCGAATTGCCGATCAGGCCGAATACAATGTGGAATGTATCCAATGTGCCCAAGATGCCGCCGAGACAACGGAACCGGCGATCAAAGTTTTATCTGCCGGGACGGGAGCGATTGAAAATGAGCCGGCCTCACCCCAAGCCAAGCGGGTTATGGCGGACTGGGGCCTGGATTTATCCCAGCACCGGGCGCGGTTTTTGACCACCAAAATGGTGCAGGAAGCAGATCTAATCCTTACCATGACAGAGAGGCACAAGGATTATATCGAAGAAATCATGCCCGATGCTCGTGGCAAAGTATTCTTGCTGAAAGAATATGCGCAGGATGAGAATGGCCTGCTGGCCTTAAAGGAGAAAGCCGACAGGCTTTACCGGCAGATTGAAAAGAAAAAACGGGCCTTTTTCCAGGAACATCGTCCGGAGATTGAGGCTTTGGGGAAACGCAAAGAGGAACTGTTGAAACAGTTAAAGGAGATTGACAATGAATACAGCGTCTGGGAAAAGCAATTAGCCCAGATTGCCGGGGAAGAGCTGCGGGAATTGGAAAAGGTTGAAGCCGAACTGAAGAACCGGGATATTTATGATCCTTTTGGCCAGCCGGTGGATTCTTACCGGAAATGTGCCGAGGAGCTTAGGGAATATATCGCGAAGGCTTTGACAAGATTTTTGCAGGAAAATTCTTCTTCCAAGTCGAAATAAGGAATATTATTTTCACAAATATCTTTGTAAAGGGGATGCGGACAGTTTTGGCGAAAATAGCGCTAGGTTCTGATCATGGCGGTTATCAGTTAAAAGAGGAAATCAAAAAGTGGCTGACCGAGCGGAAAGAACAATATGAAATCAGGGATTTTGGCACCTTCAGTACGGAGTCATGTGATTATCCCGATATCGCCAAGCCGGTGGCGGAGGCGGTAGCGGCGGGCGAATGCGCTCTGGGTATTCTTGTCTGCGGGACGGGGATCGGCGTGAGTATTGTGGCGAACAAGATTCCGGGAATCCGCGCCGCGTTGTGCAGTGATACTTTTTCGGCGAAAGCTTCCCGTGAGCATAATGATGCCAACATCCTGACATTGGGGGAAAGAGTAATCGGGCGGGGCTTAGCCTTAGAAATAGTCGAAGCCTGGCTCGCGACTCCCTTTGCCGGGGGAAGGCATCAACGCCGGGTCGATAAAATTACTGCCCTTGACCAAAGGTAAAGCAAAGGCAAAGCAAAGCGCAAAGCAAAGGTAAAGCAAAGGTAAGCCGAAAGACGCCGAGGCAAAATATTTTTCGACAAGCGGAAAACTTTCTGCTGAGGCGTTATCACGACAGTGTAGGTAGGGCAAGGACATGGGTGTGACGTAAGGGGGGTGTTATGGTGGAGCTTAGCGGGATTACCAAAGAAATGCAGACCGCTTTGCAAGAGTTATTGGCGGTGGCCGGCTTACGGGAAAAACAGCTTTTGGTTGTGGGGTGCAGTACCAGTGAAGTAATTGGCAAGAAAATCGGGACGGCTTCGAGCATGGAAGTGGCGGCGGCTTTATGGGATGGGCTTTATCCCCTTGCCAAGGAACAGGGGATTTATCTGGCCATCCAATGCTGTGAGCATTTGAACAGAGCGTTGGTAATAGAGGAAGAGGCCATGGAAAAATATAATCTGGAAGAGGTCTCTGTCTATCCGGTGCAGGGAGCGGGAGGAAGTTTGGCGAACCAGGCCATGCGGTCTTTCCAGCACCCGGTCGTGGTGGAAAAAATCCAGGCGCACGCGGGCATAGACATTGGTGATACCTTTATCGGGATGCATTTAAGACCGGTGGCCGTGCCAGTGCGGGGCACTCTTCAGAAGATTGGCGAGGCGCACTTGACAATGGCCCGCACCAGGGCAAAACTCATTGGCGGGGAAAGGGCGCATTATCATTGCGATTAAATGCGATTAAATATTAAATTAAATAGATGATATTTGTGCGAAGCACAGAGAAAGGGAGAGAAGAAGATGGATTATATCGAGAAGTATGTTTCACCGGTTGACCCGGAACTGGCAGAGTATATTGCCGGAGAAGAAAAAAGGCAATTAAACAAGATTGAGTTGATTGCGTCGGAAAATTTTGTGAGCAGAGCAGTAATGGCGGCCCAGGGGTCGGTTCTGACGAACAAATATGCGGAAGGATATCCGGCCAAGCGTTACTACGGCGGTTGTGAATGGGTGGACAAGGTTGAAGATTTGGCGCGGGACAGAGCCAAAGCCATTTTCGGGGCGGAGCATGCCAATGTGCAGCCGCACTCCGGGGCGCAGGCGAATACGGCCGTGTATTTTGCCCTGGCAAACCCCGGGGACACCATCCTGGGGATGAACCTAAGCCATGGCGGGCACTTGACTCATGGGAGCCCGGTGAACATCTCGGGGAAATATTTCAATTTTGTCGCTTATGGGGTTAATCAGGAGACCGAGCGAATCGACTATGATGATTTAGCCCGGATTGCCCGGGAGGCAAAACCGAGAATCATCGTTTCCGGAGCCAGCGCCTACCCCAGAATTATTGATTTTGCGAAAATCGCGGAGATCTGCCGCGAAGTCGGAGCCCTCATGATGGTGGATATGGCCCATATTGCCGGTCTGGTTGCGGCGGGGCTGCATCCCAATCCCTGCCTTTATGCCGATGTGGTAACGACCACAACGCACAAAACCCTGCGTGGGCCGCGGGGCGGGATGATTTTATGCAAGGAGCAATATGCGAAAGACATTGACAAAGCCATTTTCCCGGGAATTCAGGGCGGACCGCTCATGCATGTGATTGCGGGGAAGGCGGCAGCATTTAAGGAAGCACAGGAGCCGGCCTTTAAGGGTTATCAGCAGCAGATCATTAATAATGCGCAGACCTTAGCCCAAGGGCTTACCGCCAAAGGGTTCCGTCTTATTTCCGGGGGGACCGACAATCATCTCATGCTCGTTGACCTTAGAAGCAAGGAGATTACCGGGAAGGAAGCCGAGCATCTCTTAGATGAAGCAGGGGTAACCGTAAATAAGAATACCATTCCCTTTGATCCGCAGAGTCCGTTTGTCACCAGCGGAATCAGAGTCGGCACACCGGCTGTGACTACCCGCGGCATGAAAGAGGCGGAAATGGAGAAAATTGCGGAGATTATTGATTTGGTGATTACCCACCGGGCCGATAGCGGCGCCCAGGCCAAGGCTAAAGAAATGGTGAAAACACTCACGGGGGCATTCCCGCTGGTGGCTGGCGATATTGCGGTCAGGTAAATAATAACGAAGGCAATTGGCAGCATAGCTGCCGTTGCCGACCAAAGAGTTAGAGGTGAGGAAATGCGGCCGTCCTGGGATGATTACTTTATGGAAATTGCCGAGGTTGTGGCGACGCGGTCTACTTGTATCCGCCGCCGGGTAGGAGCGATTTTGGTTAAGGACAAAAGGATCCTGGCCACGGGATATAATGGGGCTCCGGCGGGGATCCGGCACTGTGGGGAGTCCGGTTGTTTGCGGGAAAAAATGGAGATCCCTTCGGGCGAAAGACACGAATTATGCCGGGGGCTTCATGCCGAACAAAATGCCATTATTCAATGCGCCTTGCATGGCGTCAATCTTCAGGGAGCCTCCTTGTACTCCACGACCCAACCCTGTGTCTTGTGCAGCAAAATGTTGATTAATGCGGGAATTAAAGTAATCGTCTTTAAGGGTTCTTATCCCGACGAGTTGTCCTTAAACCTTTTGCGGGAAGCCGGGATAGAATTAAGGCAAAAGAAATAGAAAATTGGTTGAAAAAAATTTTAATAAAAGAAAGCGCCGTTTTTTGGCGCTTTCTTTTCGTTTTTTCCTTCTTGCTTCTTCTTACGCTGATATACGCGGTATTCGGGTAAAATGTAAAAAATACTGACTAGTATTGACAATAGTAGGTTTATACGATATATTCATATTCGGTTAAACTATTTAAAATCCTTATACAACTGGCTAGGCACGATGCCACGGTTGTTCTGATATTTGACAGATGAGTATTTTTTAAATGTTCCTTCTATATTATGGTAGAATATTTGACAAATTTGTACATCAGGGTAAATACGAACAGGCTGTATGCAGGTAATTTCCAAGGTCCAGTACCCGGCAAAACCTACATCACCAAAGCCGGCGCTGGAATGTACGCTGATGCCTAAACGCCCGATGGAGGATCTTCCTTCGAGCATGGGAACATAATTTTCAGTTCGGGTATATTCAGCCGTACGCCCCAGGTACAAGATCCCTGGTTCAATAACAAGACCTTCTGGGGGGATAACCAGGGTCGTGGTCTTATTCTCTTTTTTCATGTCGAGGCATGGTTCCTGATAGACGACCAGTTCGTTATGTAAGGTCAGATTGTAGCTGTTGGGATTTAAGTGAGCCGGATTAAAGGGATCGATAAAAATTTCCTTGCCCAGCTTTTCCCGGATCGCTAGTCCAGAGAGGATCATAATATAAACTCCTTTCCAATTTGTCTTCCTCTCTTATTTTACCTCAGATCTGCCCAAACGGGAATTTATTATCGACAAATACTTTCAAGAAAATATATTTTGCGAGATATGTGATAGAATATTTAAAGATGGGATTGATTTTCTCTTTTTGGTTTTGCAATGACATAATTTATTAGGAGAATAAGTGAAATGAATAATGTGCAGACGAAAAAAGTATTGACGATTTTTGGGACAAGACCGGAAGCAATCAAAATGGCCCCTTTGGTGTGGGCGTTGAAGCGCGATCCGCGGATCAATTGTAAAATAGCGGTTACGGCACAGCATCGGGAGATGCTGGATCAGGTTTTGGAACTTTTTCATCTTATTCCCGATTATGATTTAGACATCATGCAAGCGGGGCAGACCCCGTTTGATATAACTTCGCGTGCCCTTTTTGGTTTGCGGGATGTCCTGCAGCGGGAAAAATTCGATCTTATTTTGGTCCATGGAGATACCAGTACGACCTTTGCCGGGGCTTTAGCCTCTTATTATTTGCAGATACCGGTAGCGCATGTGGAGGCCGGGTTAAGGTCGGGCAATAAGTATTCCCCTTTTCCGGAAGAAATGAATCGGCGACTGACAGGGGCATTGGCCGACTTGCACTTTGCCCCGACGGTGAAAGCGCAGGAGGAATTATTAAAGGAAGGTCATGACCCTGCCGCAATATATATCACAGGGAACACGGTTATTGATGCACTTTTGAGTATTGTGGACCGGGAATACCGGTTTAGCGATCCTGTTTTAAGGAGTATTGATTTTGCCAGGCAACGGGTTCTTGTGTTAACGACTCATCGCCGGGAGAACCTTGGTGAGCCGATGCGGCAGATTTATTATGCGTTGAGGGAGATTGTGGAGGAATTCTCCGATGTAGTGGTTGTTTTTCCGGTGCACAAGAATCCCGCTGTGCGCCGCGTGGCCCAGGAAGTACTGGGCAATATTGAGAGAATTAAATTAATCGAGCCGTTAGAATATCTGCCTTTTGGCAATTTGATGGATAGATCCTTCCTGGTACTTACAGATTCGGGGGGCTTACAGGAAGAAGCGCCTTCCCTGGGTAAGCCGGTGCTTGTTTTACGGGAAAATACCGAACGTCCTGAAGCGATTGAGGCCGGGACAGTAAAATTGGTCGGGCTGAACAGGGAAAGGATTTTTGATGCGACCAAAAAACTTTTAACAGATCAGGAAGCGTATAACAAGATGGCGAAAGCCGTTAATCCCTACGGGGACGGGAAGGCCAGCTCGCGAATTGTTGAGGCGTTATATCATTACTGGGGCTGGCGGGCCGAGCGGCCGCAACCTTTTATACATAAACAGCGCCAGGAATAATATATGTATTTAAGATAAATTATTGATAATTGGTGAAGAAAGATGCGCAAAAAAAACAAAGCGTTAGATTATCTAAATTACGCGCTCAGTTTTGGACTAACCCTGGTGATTACTGCTTATATACTTTATTTAGCTGGCAGTTGGCTGGATAAGCGTTTAGGAACAGACCCTCTTTTCATGATCCTGGGCGTACTTTTAGCCATCGTCACCGTTTTCCGGCAAATGATTAACGAGCTTCTGAATATGGAGAAAGAGAAGAAGGAAAACACCCTCGAAGAGAATCCAATACCGGAAAACATAGAATTAGAATTAGACAAGGTCCGGACAAATCAACCGGAAGAGAAACAGGAAGATGAACAGGAAAATAAGCCGGAAGATGGACAGGAAGAAGAGCAAGAAGATAAACAAGATGATAAGCATGAGGATATACAAGAAAATAAACAGGAAGAAAAACAGAAAAATAAAATAGAAGAGCAAAAAGCAGAGCAAGAAAAGGGCAAAAAAGGTAAGCACAGAAAGACAAAGAAATAGGTGAGAGTAAATGCCTGCATGGGGTATATGGGGTTTGAAAGGGCTCGCGCTGGGGTGTACCGGAGCGGCAATCAACTTTCTGATTTTGATCAAAGCAAGCGCACGGATGGAAAAAGTGCCGGAGAAGGCTAATGCCACGTTGGGGTTTTGTTATCTCCTACGCTTTGCGGTTAGTTTGGGGACTCTCCTGATTGCGTTTTTTTGCTTCGCCAGGAGCACTTCCTTTTTGGTGGGAGTGGCTTTTGGTCTGACCATACCAAGTTATTTTTATTTTTTGTACTTTAATGGAAGAGGAAAACAAAATCTCGAAAGAAAGGAGTGAGAACACAAATGTTTGCCACACCGGTTTATGCGGCTACGCAAGAGGGTGCTGAACATGGGGCAGCACTATTCGAAATCTTCGGGCTGGAAGTAACCAGTTATACGACAACGATGTGGGGATTAATGCTACTGCTGGCCATTGTCTCTTTTCTTGCCACCAGGAAATTGGAATTCATCCCGACGCGTCGTATCCAGATATTCATGGAAATGGTTCTGGAGATGATTATCGGATTTTTGACGCAGGTTATGGGCGACAGAGAGAAAGTGAAACGGTATCTTCCTTTACTGGGAACCTTTTTCATGCTCATCCTGATTTCCAACTATTCCGGTATATTACCCGGAGCAGGGCATATTAACGGGTTAGCAGCTCCGACCAGTACTTTAAGTGTAACCGCGGCTTTTGCCATTGTTGTCTTTTTTGCCACCCATTATTATGGAATAAAGGAGAACGGCTTAGGTTATTTTAAACATTTCGTTCAGCCGATCGCGATTTTATTACCTTTGAACATTATTGAGGAATTTACCAGACCTCTCTCGCTGGCTTTACGTTTGTATGGGAATATTTATGGCGAAGAAATGGTTGTTTTCGCGTTATTTAGCTTAGTACCTCTATTTTTGCCCTTACCCATACAGTTTCTAGGTCTTCTCTTTGGTTTTATTCAGGCTTTTGTCTTTACCTTATTGGCTGCAGTTTATATCAATTCGGCAACAGCAAGTCACCATTAATGCTATATTCAGATGCTTTTTTTCAATTGCAATGTTGCTAAATTTTGATATTTTCTTACCTATTTAGTACTTTACATTTACTGCGAAGAAAGGAGGGAAACATAATGGATTATACTCAAGGTTTAATCGCACTCGGTGCTGGTTTAGCCGTGGCTATTGCTACACTTGGTCCGGCTCTCGCTCAAGGGAATGCTGCCAGCAAGGCAATGGAGGCTATCGCTCGTCAGCCGGAAGCAGCTGGCGAAATCAGAACCACTTTACTTATCTCCTTAGCATTTATGGAAGCGTTAACGATTTATGGTCTCTTAATTGCATTTTTGCTTCAAGGCAAAATCGGTTAATATTTCGAGCCGAAGGATGGGATAAGAGGGCGTTCCGGAGGGAACTCCGGACGCCCCCTGAACTCTCAGCATTAACACAGTCCAACGGTACCAAAAGAGAGGTGAAGCAAACAAATGAGTATATCTCCTTCAGATTTGCTCTTTGCTATCATAAACTTTTTAGTCTTGTTAGCCGTTTTGAAGAAGTTCCTTTATAAGCCTTTGATGACGATGATTGATGCCCGTGAGCAACAGGTGAAAGGCGACTTGGAAAACGCGGCAAAGGCCAAAGAGGATGCGCAGAAAATAAAAGAAGAATATACAAAACAAATGGAACAAGCTAAACAGGAAGCCCAGCAGATTATTGACAAGGCTACCAAGATTGGGGAAGAAAGTCGGGAAGCCCTCCTTAGCCAGGCGAGAGAAGAAACCGCCAGAATGACCGAAAAGGCGCAGGAAATGATTCGGCTGGAAAAGGAAGAAGCCCTTACCCAATTAAGAGGCGAAGTTGCTTCGTTAGTAGTTCTTGCTGCGGGCAAGGTGATAGATAAGACAATAGACCAACAATCCCACGAAAAACTGATTCGTGACTTTATAGAAGAGGTGGGGGATGCGTCTTGATGAACTCAGCGATATCCCGCCGCTATGCACAAGCCCTATTGATGATTGCGCAAGAAAGGCAAGCGCTGGATCAGTATGAAAGAGAACTCGAGACATTTCGGAACGCTCTGCTGGCAAACCCGGGGCTCAAAGCTCTGCTGGATAATCCGCGGGTTTTGGTGGAAGAGAAAAAGAAGGCCCTGGATCTTTTGATTAAGGATCTGGTAGACCCGGTTGTCTATAATTTCTTACATCTCATTATTGATAAGAAACGGGAAGCTTTTTTCCTGGATATAGCGAAGGCATTTTCTAAATACGCCGATGAGGCAAGGAATATTATTGACGCTGAAGTCCGGTCGGTTGTGCAATTGACAGACAAAGACTTCCAGACTTTGCAGGAGAAACTCGCGCGGGCAAGCGGCAAGAACGTTCGCCTAAAGAGCGTGATCGACACTTCCTTAATTGGCGGTATTAAAGTGAAGATTGGTGATACGGTGCTTGATGGCACCGTGACCAAAAAGCTTTCTTTATTGAAAAACCGGCTCAGCGAAACACGGTTAGAAGAGATTGGGGTGAAAAAGTAAAATGAGTATCAGACCGGAAGAAATCAGTGTTATCTTAAAACAACAGATTGAGAACTACCAAAGCGAAGTTGAAGTAGCTAAGGAAGGTACTGTTATTCAGGTTGCCGACGGCGTAGCGCGTATTCATGGTTTGAGCGAGGCTATGGCCGGGGAGATGCTCGAGTTTCCCGGCGGCATTTTTGGGATGGCTTTAAACCTGGAAGAAGATAATATTGGTTGTGTTATTTTAGGACCCTTCACCAAGATTAAGGAAGGGGATCAGGTCAGACGTACGGGAAGAATTGTGGAAGTACCGGCAGGAGAAGCTTTAATCGGTCGTGTGGTGAACGTTTTAGGGCAACCCATTGACGGGAAAGGTCCGATTAAGACGGATAAGTTCAGACCGATTGAAAGCAAAGCCCCCGGTGTTGTTTATCGTAAATCGGTACATCAGCCGCTCCAGACAGGTCTTAAATCCATTGATGCACTGGTTCCCATCGGGAGAGGACAACGTGAATTGATCATTGGAGACCGTCAGACAGGGAAAACGGCCGTTGCGGTTGATACAATCATTAATCAAAAAGGACAGGATGTCATTTGTATTTATGTCGCCATCGGGCAAAAAGCTTCTACGGTGGCCGGCGTGGTTCAAAAGCTGGAGGAAAAAGGCGCCATGGATTACACGATCGTGGTAGCGGCTACCGCCAGTGAGCCTGCGCCGATGGTCTATATTGCTCCGTATTCCGGCTGTGCCATGGGCGAAGAGTTCATGTATAACGGGAAGGATGTTTTGATTATCTATGATGATCTTTCCAAACAGGCTGTAGCTTATCGTGAGCTTTCCCTGCTCTTGAAGCGTCCTCCCGGGCGTGAGGCGTATCCCGGTGATGTTTTCTATTTGCATTCCCGTTTATTGGAGCGGGCCGCTAAACTGAATGAGGAAATGGGTGGCGGTTCCATGACGGCTCTGCCGATTATCGAAACACAGGCCGGTGACGTTTCCGCTTATATTCCGACGAACGTTATTTCGATCACTGACGGACAGATTTTCCTGGAGTCCGATCTATTTAATTCCGGGTTCCGTCCCGCCATTAACGTCGGTATCTCCGTATCCCGTGTCGGCGGCGCAGCTCAGATTAAGGCCATGAAGAAGGTTGCCGGAAGCTTGCGTTTGGATCTGGCTCAGTACAGAGAATTGGCTGCTTTTGCCCAATTCGGTTCTGATTTGGATAAAGCGACACAGGCTCGTTTGAACAGAGGTAAAAAGACCATGGAGGTTCTGAAACAGGGGCAGTATCAACCAATGCCGGTTGACGAACAGGTTGTCGTGGTCTATTGTGCGGTCAAAGGCCATCTGGATGATGTGGATGAAGAGAAAATCAAGGATTTTGAAGAAGGGTTCTTGAAATTCCTGCGGTCCACCAAGAGAGAATTAATGCAGGGGATCAGAGAGAAAAAAGAACTGGCTCCTGAGTTGGAAGAACAGTTAAAGGCGGCTATTGCAGAATATAAGGCTGGATTAGTGTAGCCCCGCAAAGAAGGTGGTGAGAGAATGCCAGGTGTTCGGGATATTAAACGCCGGATCAGGAGTGTCAAAAATACTCAGCAAATCACCAAGGCGATGAAAATGGTTTCCGCCGCCAAGCTCAGAAGGACGCAAGCCGCGACCGTTGCCTCCCGCCCATACGCCCACAAGCTGGGGGAAATCCTGGAAAGGATTGTCGCTTCGGCGGGGGAAACAAAACATCCTTTGATGTTGGAAAGACCGGTTAAGTCTGCAGCGATTATTTTAGTATCCGCAGACAGAGGGCTGGCGGGTGGATATAATGCCAACGTGATCAAAAAGGGTATCCTGGAAGCCGCCCGTCTCGGGGATACGGAAGTATCATTTTTCGCTGTTGGGCGTAAAGGACGCGATTTTTTGCGCCGGCGGAAAAAGAAGATTGACGGTGAGCTTATCGGTTTGAAAGACGTTCCGAGTTTTATTGATGCCCAAAATCTTGCTCAGCAATTGATTGATAGTTTTTTGGGTGGCACATATGATGCGGTCTATATCGTCTATCAGGAGTTTATAACCACAGTACAGCAGCGTCCGGTGCTTAAACAGCTTCTCCCCATTCCTTATGAAAAAGAGGAAGAGGACGAGGTTTCAGAGTACCTTTATGAGCCCGGGCCGCAGGAAGTACTGGGGGTACTCCTTCCCAAATATATCAACAATACAGTCTTTCATATTTTCATGGAGGCCAAAACCAGTGAGCATGGCGCTCGGATGGCGGCCATGGGTGCGGCAACCGATAATGCTGCGGAGATGATTGATAAACTGACGCTCTCCTATAACCGTTCACGGCAGGCGGCGATTACCCGTGAGATTTCGGAGATTGTGGGTGGCGCCAATGCCTTACAGGGTTAAGAAAAGCAGCTGAAGGTGAATAGCTTAAGGAAAAGTATAGCTAGTAAGAGAAATAAACCCAGCAACAATTTAGGGGGTGTAAAAAGAAGTGAATTCCACAGGAAAAGTTGTGCAGGTAATCGGGCCAGTCGTGGATATAGAATTCCCCTTTGGGCAATTGCCTGACATTTATCACGCGATTATCATTAAAGACGAAGGAAGAAAAATTAATTTAACGCTGGAAGTGGCACAACATTTAGGTAATAATATCGTGCGGTGTGTGGCGATGTCTTCCACTGATGGTTTACAGCGCGGCATGACCGCCGAGAATACAGGCGGACCGATTGCGGTTCCCGTTGGTCGGGGCACCTTAGGACGCATGTATAACGTTGTCGGGGATGTCATTGATGAACAAGGTCCTTCTCCAACGAATGAAAAATGGCCGATTCATCGTCCCGCTCCTACCTTTGAGGAACAGGAGCCGTCTACCGAGATGCTGGAAACAGGGATCAAGGTTATCGACTTATTGGCACCATACTCCAAGGGTGGTAAAGTTGGTCTTTTCGGCGGCGCCGGTGTTGGCAAAACAGTTTTAATTATGGAATTGATTAGAAATATTGCGTATGAGCACGGCGGGTTTTCCGTTTTCTCCGGTGTTGGCGAGCGTACCCGTGAAGGAAATGACCTCTGGAATGAAATGAAAGAGTCCGGCGTTATTGACAAGACCACACTGGTTTACGGACAGATGAACGAGCCCCCCGGGGCCCGTATGAGAATCGGTCTGACCGGTTTAACCATGGCGGAATATTTCCGTGATGTGGAAGGTCAGGATGTGTTGTTGTTCATCGACAATATTTTCCGCTTTACCCAGGCCGGTTCAGAAGTTTCGGCTTTGCTGGGGCGGATGCCTTCCGCGGTTGGTTATCAACCGACATTAGCTACGGAAATGGGTAATTTGCAGGAGCGGATTACTTCCACGAAGAAAGGTTCCATCACGTCAGTTCAGGCCATTTATGTGCCTGCCGATGACTTGACGGACCCGGCTCCGGCGACGGCTTTTGCCCACCTGGATGCCACCACGGTTCTTTCCCGTCAGATTGTGGAACTGGGTATTTATCCGGCGGTGGATCCGCTCGATTCCACGTCCCGGATTCTCGATCCGCAAATATTAGGGAAGGAACACTATGAGGTGGCGCGTGGCGTGCAGAAAATCCTGCAACGGTACAAGGAATTACAGGATATTATCGCCATCCTCGGGATGGATGAATTATCGGAAGATGATAAGCTGACGGTGGCCAGGGCGCGGAAGATTCAAAGATTCCTGTCACAGCCCTTTAACGTGGCCGAGCAGTTTACCGGTACGCCCGGAAAATATGTCCCGATTAAGGAAACCATCAGAGGATTCAAGGAAATAATCGAAGGTAAGCATGATGATCTGCCGGAACAGGCCTTCTACATGGTCGGAACCATTGATGAGGTTATCGCCAGAGCGAAGGAACTGGAGGGATAATATGGCTAAGATCCTGAACCTGGAAGTCGTTACGCCGGAAAGGATTATGCTTCAAGAAGAAGCCCATTCCATTATCGTTCCTGCTGCGGAAGGTTCTATGGGGCTTTTGCCCAATCATGCGCCGATTATCACCGGATTAACCCCGGGGGTGCTAAAATATCGCCAGGGTGCCGATTTGCATGTTGTGGCCATCGGCGGCGGCTTTATGGAGGTATCCAATAATAAGGTGACTATTTTAGCTGATACGGCCGAATTACCCGGCGAAATAGACGTGGAAAGGGCGAAGGAGTCGCTGGAACGTGCGCAAATCCGTCTGAAGGAACCACCGCCGGGCCTGGATGTGCATCGGGCCGAGTTGGCCTTACATAGAGCCATCGCCCGTCTGCGTGCGGCAGAGTATAAATAGCAACCGTACCAGATTTTAGCCACAAAAAATTAGGGCTAAATAGCAGGATTATTGTTTTTCATGGCGAATTTCTAAAATAATTGCTTATGGGCAATTAACCTAAAACAGATGCACCGCAGTTTTCAGGAGCTGCGGTGTATCTGTTTTTAGGCCATACAGCTTTTGCCGGCATGAATTAACGATGATGGTGGGAGAATAAATATTGTAATAAAATAACAACAAAAATACAATAGAAATAAAAGGATATTGTCTTTTTATCTCGAAATTGGTTAAATAGTATATATAGACGAATAATAAAGGGGAGGCAACAACAAAACGGTCAGCTTGTCGTTCTGCAGGCTTTTTTGTTGGGAAAGAACATTGGATAAAGCAGATAAAATCATTGTTTATGGCGGGAAAACTTTAAAAGGGAAAATCACGGTTAGCGGTGCGAAAAATGCCGTACTGCCGGTTATTATTGCCTCCTTATTGTCTGAGGGAATATGTCGGATTCAGGATATTCCTCATTTGGCCGATGTGGAGACGATTTGTGATGTGCTGGGAGAACTAGGGGCAACAGTTGAGCAGGAGCAGAATGGTGTTTTGAAAATATGTTGCAAGGATCTCAACAGTTCCGAAGCACCTTATGATTATGTGAAAAAAATGCGCGCTTCCGTCTTAGTAATGGGGCCGCTGATTGCCCGCCTGGGCAAGGCCAAGGTTTCCCTGCCCGGAGGATGTGCCATTGGCACCAGGCCGATTGATTTACATCTCAAGGGCTTGGAAGCTTTAGGGGTACACATCAGCATGGAGCACGGCTATATTCTGGCGGAGTGCTTCCGGCTTGAAGGGGGCCCGTATTTATTTGGACTTCCCCAGTGTGGGGGCCACGGAACATATCATGATGGCGGGGACACTGGCGGAGGGGACAACGATTATTGAAAATGCGGCTGAAGAGCCGGAGATCGTTGATTTAGCCAATTTCATCAATAGTATGGGCGGCAATATTAAGGGCGCCGGCACCAAAGTGATCAAGATCGAAGGTGTGGAAGGTTTAGGGAGCACCACCCATACGATTATCCCCGACCGTATTGAGGCCGGCAGTTTTTTGGTTGCCGGGGCCATTACCGGGGGCGATCTTTTGCTGGAAAATGTGATTATCGACCATTTAAAACCGGTGGTGGCGAAGTTAATCGAAGCGGGAGTCGAGGTCCGCGAAGAAGGAAACGGCATTCGGCTGATCAGCAACGGGCCGATCAAAGCTGTTGATCTGAAGACCCTGCCTTATCCGGGCTTCCCGACGGACATGCAAGCCCAGTTTATGGCGCTGATGGCGTTGGCGCAAGGGACAAGCATCATTACCGAAACAGTCTTTGAGAACCGTTTTATGCATGCGGAGGAGTTGCGCCGCTTAGGGGCGGATATTAAAATCGAGGGACGCAGTGCGGTCGTTGAAGGCACGGAAAAGCTGACGGGCGCACAGGTCAAAGCCACTGATCTGCGGGCCGGGGCGGCGTTGATTATCGCCGGGCTGGCCGCCGAAGGGGAGACAGTAATCTCCAATACCTACCACATTGACAGGGGTTATGATAATATTGTGGAGAAGTTGCGTGCCGTTGGCGCCAACATTCAACGGGAAGCGGAGCAGAACAGACTGAAGCTGGTGCAGTATAAGTAGAGAAGTGCGGTTCACCCGCGAAGGCCGGTTGATAGTTTATATGAGATGAGCGGTTAACAAAAGAAGAGCGGTTCTAAATGAAGCAAAAGGGACATATACTAGCCTGTGAGATTAAAGGAAAAGGGCTGGGTGATATGTCTCTTCGTTTTTTAGTAAAAAGGCCACGAAAATATGCGCGCTTGCTGTTGCCGGTTTGTGTTTTTACATTAATAATCCTTGGCGTAATGGCTTTATTTTTTTGTGCGCACAAACTGGTCGTCTATCTGGCGGCGGACCAGGAGATGGCGATAGAAGAGGATACGGTGACAATAAAGGTCTTCCTGCACGAGACACAAGAGGTGGTGGAAATGGGGCTGGAGGAATATATTGCGGGGGTGGTAGCGGCAGAAATGCCGGCTTCTTTTTCGTTAGAGGCGCTCAAGGCCCAGGCGGTAGCGGCGCGAACCTATGCGGTGAAACGGTTATTTGTCCCCGATTCCCGGGTTAAAGAAAGCAATCAGGAGGCGGACATCAGTACTGATCATACGATCAACCAGGCGTGGATCAGCACGGCGGAAATGAAAAGCCGCTGGGGCAAATGGAATTTTGCGGCGAACCGGGAGAAAATTGTGCAGGCGGTAGAAGCAACCCGGGGCAAGGTGCTTGTCTACAACGGGCAGATTGTCGACCCGGCTTATCACGCTTCTTGCGGGGGAAAGGGAACAGAAAATTCCGGAGACGTCTGGAAAGTTGATGTTCCCTATTTAAAAGGGGTTGCGTGCACAGGGCATCAGGACCGTCATCAGGCCGAGACGCATTTTTTTAGTCTGCAAAAGCTCGATTCCTTACTGGGAACGTCCTTGAATACTCTGCCGGCCAGTAAATTAACCATCGGAGGGAAGGGTGCGTTAAGCATCAAAGAAAAGAGTAATTCCGGACGGATTCGGGAGGCGACGATTAGCGAAAAAACCTTTAGCGGGACGGAATTGCGCACGAAACTCGCCTTACCCTCAACGCGTTTTAGCTGGAAAATCAAGGATGGCGGCGTTCTTTTTCAAACGAACGGTTATGGGCACGGCGTGGGGATGTGCCAATACGGCGCCAACGATTTGGCGCAGCAAGGAAAGAATTATGAGGAAATCCTCCGGCATTACTACAGCGGGGTGGAAATCGCGCGGATTAAAACTGGAAAAGGCAAGTAAAAAAGGAAGACAAAATTGTCTTCCCCATAGTCTATTTCACATAATATTTGTTTTTAAAGTTTTTGTATCACAAATGCCAATACGTTGTCGGCATCAGCAATAGCAACTGAAACATCATTATCTGTTACCTATACTAATTTTCTCCATATAATAACACTCCATCGCGGGCAATAGTTCTCTCTATAGTCGGTAGATTTTTACGTTGGTGAAATACACTTGATTTATTAACAAGAATATCAATAGCCTTTTTTTGTTCCTGATAAATAGCTTTTCCGACTATCTGCATCGCTTCAACTGGGCGAGGACCATCATCAGGAATTACTATATATATATCATAATCACTTTCTTCTGAAGGGGTTCCATACGCGTATGACCCAAAAAGATAGATTGCTTCAGTTTTAATTGTATTAAGAATTATGCGTTTAATATTTTCCAATTCGTCAAGAATTTGCGCGTTCATGTTACCACCTTCCTTCTACTATAATTATACATTTATATTTAAATTAGCTCAAGTAGACGCCTTATTATATGGGAGATGCGACTATATCTGGAAAAAACAGGGCAGAATAGTAGCTGAGGTGATGCAAAATGGTTCAGAATAAATACTCTAAACGGGCATGGATTTACTGTGGAGTGGTGTTGTTGGCGTTTTCTCTGTTTATACCGGTTTTAACGAGGGAGGTAAAGGAAAGAACAAACACAACTGCAAGCGCGAGCCGGGAAGATACGGCTGAAAGTATGACCGAAAATGTGACGGAGAAGGATGCCACTGAAAAAAACGCGGCGGCAACTGCTGAGTCTGAGAATGATGAGCTTGAGGTTGCTGAGTCTGAGGCTACTGAAACTGGGAAATATGCGCCTGAAACATATGAAACTGAGAATGCTGAGCTTGAAAATGCTAAACCGGATTTGGCGGCCGAACAGGCTGTCAAGCCCGCTGATGTGGTTCAGGAGGAGATACTGCAGCAGACTACGGAGCCTCTTCCGCAGGTAGACATCAAAGAAATAATCTGGCCACTGAAAGGCGAAGTGATTCGCGAAGTAGGCTTGTCCTATTCCCAGACCTTCAGTGATTACAGGTACCATAACGGAATCGATATCAAGGCTGAACGGGGAGCACAGGCGGTCATGAGTCTGCCGGGGAAGGTTATCAAAAAAGAGACAACCAAAGACAATGGGCTGGTGCTTACCTTTGAGCATGGCCAGCAAGATAATGTGGTCTGGCGCAGTGTTTATGCCCATCTTAGTGAAACGATCCTTCGGGAAGGCGATTCTGTAGAAGCCGGAGCCGTCGTGGGCATTATTGATCAACCCGGATATAATGAGATTATGGAAGGACCGCATCTTCATTACAGCCTTTATCAGAATGAACAGGTAGTTAATCCGCTCGATTATTTACCGTAACTATCCTAACTTACCGTAAATTAAGAGGCATGGGGGCGGTGTAGATATCATCATACATATCGCCCCAAATTTTCACTGTCTTTAGCTTGCAGATGTAAAGGCCGTTTTTACCGGCGTATTCGACGCGAATGCGCACCGTATAATCGCCGTCTTTGTCATCGGGGCTGGTGTAATGCTTCCTTTCATAGATGGTTTCGCCATCCTTAAAGGTATAACGGGTGGCCGGTAACATCCAGGTACATGGGCCTGTTTTGTCAGCGCGGCCGGAGACTTGCTCCATTTCGACGGATTTGACAAATTTGTAGTTGGGATCATAGAATTCGGCGATCACCCGGGTCGGTCCTGCATAGGTGCCGCCAATGGGCCGGGCGGTATCCCCGAGACCGTCAGGCACTTTCGTTTCCCAGTCGTTTTGGTAGTTGGTTACTACGGTGACTTCAAAGCCGTAACCGGCCCGGGTAATCTCGTTAGGGTCAACCGGGGTGCGCAGTTTTTTGGAGAGCTCCTCGGCATAAGGGATGATTTCCCAGGAACCACGGCTTTCCCGGTCGCTTTTTTTCGGGTTTTTAGGGTCAGTGGGAATACCTTGTTTCGTATTAACGCTGACATCAAATTCGAGAGACTCGTTGTAGGTAACAGTAACGGGTTCCCAAATCGGATTATTATAGTCTGTCACTGTGCGCGTAACAGTGCGTGTAATAGGATTACCGTTTTCATCTGTCCCGTCAGTCACCGTATCATGGACGGTTCTGGTATGATAGCCGGTAATAATGTGGTAAGTCACATCCCAACTGGCGTGGTCTAAGGGTTCACTGCAACTCCGCTGAATATGTTTATTCACCGTAATATATCTTTCCATAAAGTTGTTCGCTCTGTTTTCATCGGGAATCAACTGGGCCGGATCGGCAATGACGGCAAGATTAACGATATCTTCGCGGTCGGGAGCACGCCAGGCAAAGGAAAGAGTCTTCGTTTCTCCCAAGGCAAAGGAGACTTTTTCTTCCCGAATTACTTTGCCGTCTTCCTGCCACTCGATTAAGGCTTCCGGGATCGCTTGCCCCGTATTATTCGCAATGACGGTTTCGATATTTTGCACTTTTCCGGCGTCGGTAGGGGTAACGACCGCAAGGGAGATTACCGCCAGATCGTGCGTATTCTTGTTAAGCTCAAGGGCGGCAGTGTTATCCAGGCGGGGCTTGATTTCCGCGGTGATTTCCTCAGGATGCCCTTCGGGATTGATGGTCGCTTGATAGAGCAAACTGCCTGATGGAGGCACTTCAACCGTCCAAGGGGCAACAGTTTGTGTTTCACCGGCGGCGAGGGTAACGGTGCCGCCGGGAATAACGGCTCCGTCCGGGGTGGTAAGGATGATGGGGATATTTGTATAGTCTTCCGTGGAGGTATTTTCAACCGTGAAGCGGAAAGTCACTTTTTCCCCTGGCGCATATTCTTTATCTTCGGCTGCTTCTAAAGAAACCGCTTTAAAGTTGAGCGGCTTTTCCGCTTGATAGGCATGCATGATGCCTTGTCCATCCGTAATCAAGAGGTAGGAGTCGGCGATAACCATCTCCGGAGAGACACTACCCGCATCGACCGGAAAGAGCTGGGCCGCTTCTTTGACTGCGTTTTCCTTTTTATCATAGAACCAGGGCACCGGCTCCAGTGTTTCGCCATCTAAGACCCAGGCCGTGCCATCATAGGCAAAGACAAAAACATAATCCTGCTCCGCTTCCGGTGACGGTTTCCAGTAGAGCAGATTGGATTTGAGGATGGAATTGAAGGGACGGACCCTGTGGGTAAGGCCTGTTTCTTTATCCACGGCGATCACTGCCCCCGGCCCGCCGTAGGAGTAGTTGTTGTAATGCTGTAGCGGCAGGTAAATGTATTTACTGCCGATGACCGGCGACATGATGTTGTAGCTGTTAAGCGGGCGGTTGAAGTCGAAATCTCCGGGCTCCTCGGGGTTTACCCATACACGATTAATTTCGTGTTCGCTTTTATTTAATATTTATAAATGCAACCTCCTCTATCGGCTACATAGATGTAATTTTCTTCTGCTGCGGGGGAACCAGGAACGCCTAAGTTGACGTTAGTGTTTATTAAGGTAAATGTATTTTTGTCAGGTAAATATCTGATAAGCAGTGATTCTTTGTTTTGTGTGTTTTCAGTTCCTACTATCATCCCATTATGAAAGATGGGAGAGCCTGTTACTTCTCCATCCATATGTCCTCTAAAAGCAAGCTTTGCTTTGAAGCCTAAATCCTGAACAACAAAAAAGCCGTTATCAGCGTACTGCCCGGGCAACCCTGTAGCATCTCCATTTGCGGTTCCAATGGCTATATATGTCCGATGATTATGAATAAAGACAAAGGGACTGGCGGTTACACGATATCTTTTTTGGTAACTATCACCGTTTTCGATCAGTTGTCAGAATTAACGGTTGGTCCCAAATAGGGTTGAATGTAACAGGATCTATTGCCCAGAGCCGATGGTCACGGGTAGCCTGATAGATTCGCGGTGCATGAGTAGTTTCCGCATAAGTCGGTGAAGAACCGGAAGGCAGCTCATGCTGGTTTACGGTGATACGACCAAGGATATTGCCATCTTCCAGTGAGAGCTTTACTAGGTCTTTTCCGGCCTGAACGTAGATATGACCATCAACCACAATGGGTTGGCTATTCACTTTCCCTTGTAAATTACATGTCCAGGCTTCGTGAAAGGGCAGTCCTGTTTCCGTAAAACTGTCTTTAATTTGCCTGGAATTGTATTCATCAATCGCAAAGCGAGGTGCAGCAGCAAAAGCCGGCAATGTATTTGCCGGCAAGATGCTTGTTAGGATATAGAACATTATTAATATTAATGCCGATAGTTTATGGAATCGATGTAGCTTCATTAATTATTACCCCCTCGCAGGTAAGCAGCCCATTCTTCCGGTGTTAATAGTTTCCGATTATTCCCCGGCTTTTCGTTAATCTCTACTTTTCTTTCCCCCTCAATCCAGTCAACCTTAAAATCAAGAGCTTCAGACAAAGCCCGTAATGGCAGAAGGGTTCGGTTATTTTCAATAACCGGAGCGACGTCGGAAGTCTTTAATTCGTCGATTAAGCCTGTGATAACCCGAAAGTTATTTTCCCCGATACGAAAGACGATCGTTTTACCGGCACGGTCCGTAGCGGTTACGGTACGCTCTTCCTCATTCCATTTTACTTCTGCCTGGACATCCGGATGTTCGAAGATGGCCCGGAGCGGCACCATTGTCCGTCCTTGAATGATAATCGGCTTTTGATCAGGGAAATCCACTTGCTTACCATTAATGAAAACACTTACTTCAGCAGCAATTGGGGCAGGTTGCACAGAATCTTCGGGGAATTGATAATTCCCACCAACATGCTGGATTACCCCACCATATTTTGCCCATTTGGTATTTTCAATTGGGACGCCATTGACGTGGGTTATGCGACGAATATATGTCTGATTTGTAGTCCATATACCTTTTAATGTTATTTCTATTGCTTCATCTACTGTTATATCAGGATAATTATATATTGCAAAGGTTCCTGTTCCTTTCATACCATTAGCATGCCAAAACTCCAGAGTATAATCTGCAATTTTATATCTTTCCACCACATCCTCATACCCGGGCAAGACAGCCCAAGTTCCTGTTGTTCCCGCTATTGTCAATATAAAGGCAAACAGTAAGCCTATTGCGGCTTTTTTCATTATCGAATACCCCCTTAAACTGATACTACTTCTACTATTTTACAGAAATATAGTATTAATTACAACCTTTTCTAAAATCAGCCATCATGCATAAAACCTGCATATAACATATCTCTTAAACATATTTCACCCATCATCATGCCGTTTCATTAATTCTTCATGGGACATGAGTTTAGAGCCGTTGTAGGGCATGCTGGTGACATGGATGGTATTTATACTCACGTGGTAATAAATTCTTTAGACCAGTATACGCCCCGGCTTTTCGTTAATCTCTACTTTTCTTTCCCCCTCAATCCAGTCAACCTTAAAATCAAGAGCTTCAGACAAAGCCCGTAATGGCAGAAGGGTTCGGTTATTTTCAATAACCGGAGCGACATCGGAAGTCTTTAATTCGTCGATTAAGCCTGTGATAACCCGAAAGTTATTTTCCCCGATACGAAAGACGATCGTTTTACCGGCACGGTCCGTAGCGGTTACGGTACGCTCTTCCTCATTCCATTTTACTTCTGCCTGGACATCCGGATGTTCGAAGATGGCCCGGAGCGGCACCATTGTCCGTCCTTGAATGATAATCGGCTTTTGATCAGGGAACTCCACTTGCTTACCATTAATGAAAACACTTACTTCAGCAGCAATTGGGGCAGGTTGCACAGAATCTTCGGGGAATTGATAATTCCCACCAACATGCTGGATTACCCCGCCATATTTTGCCCATTTGGTATTTTCAATGGGCACTCCATTGACGTGGGTTATGCGACGAATATCTTTTTGATTTGTAGTCCATATACCTTTTAATGTTATTTCTATTGCTTCATCTACTGTTATATCAGGATAATTATATATTGCAAAGGTTCCTGTTCCTTTCATACCATTAGCATGCCAAAACTCCAAGGTATAATCTGCGATTTTATAACTTTCCACCACATCCTCATATCCGGGCAAGACAGCCCAAGTCCCCGTCGTTCCCGCTATTGTCAAAATAAAGGCAAACAGTAATCCTATTGCGGCTTTTTTCATTATAGAATACCCCCCTTAAACTGATACTACTTCTACTATTTTACAGAAATATAGTAATAATTTCAACCTTTTCTAAAATAGCCATCATGCAAACGCATACTTAGTTTAAGCTCATCATCATGCCGTTTCATTAATTCTTCATGGATCATGAGCTTTGAGCCTTTTGCGCTTGACGGCAGGTAATTAATGTACATATAATTTTTATCAAATCAAGATTATACTAAACACGATTTGATAAAAGCCAAGGAGGCCGGTTCAGATGTTTATCGGCAGAGAGAATGAGCTGAATTTTTTGGAGAACAAATACCTCTCCCAAGGTGGTCAACTTATTGTGATGTATGGCCGCCGCCGTGTTGGGAAGACCGAAACCTTGCGTAAATTTTGCGAAGGAAAAAGCCATGTCTTCTATTCCTGTACAGAATGTACAGACGAACAGCAACTCAAAGCCTTTAGTAGCAGGATGCTCATGGCGAATGTTCCGGCGGCCAAATATGTCCGGGAGTTTTCAGACTGGGAGCAGGCGCTTGCTTGTGTGTCTGAATTGCCCGCGGAAAGGAAAAAACTGCTGGTTATTGACGAGTTTCCCTATATGATAAAAAATAATGCTTCCATCCCTTCCATACTGCAAAAATTATGGGATGAGAAGCTAAAAGATGAAAATGTGATGATTATTCTCTGTGGTAGCGCCATGTCTTTTATCGAAAACGAAATCTTAGCAGAAAAGAACCCCTTATACGGAAGAGCTACCGGTATCCTAAAAATGAGCGAAATGAATTTCTATGAGGCGATTCAATTCTTCCCTCATTACTCATTATTGGATCAGATTCATGCTTATGCCATCTTAGGGGGCATCCCGCACTATTTAAAACAGTTTGACGATGAGCAATCACTGGAGGAAAATATCAAGGCCAATATTCTACAAAGAGGGAGCATCCTTTATTCCGAAGTGGAATTTCTGATGCGACAGGAGTTACGTGAGACCACTGTCTACAACACCATTATTGGAGCGGTTGCTTTAGGAAATACGAAGCTTAATGATATTTACCAAAAAACACAGATAGAAAAAAGCAAGCTGGCGGTGTATCTGAAAAACCTCATGTCTCTTGGGATTATCGAAAGGGAATTTCCCGTTTCCGATGGTCTTAAAAATCAGGCAAATATCCAAAGAGGGTTATACCGGATTACCGATCACTTTTTCCGTTTTTGGTATGCTTTCGTTTTCCCCAATATCTCGGAGCTGGAAGCCGGCGACATGGATGGTATTTATACTCACGTGGTAAAAAACTCTTTAGATCAGTTTACATCCGGTATCTTTGAGTTGATTTGCCGCGAATATTTACGCCGTCAAAACAGACAAGGAAAGCTTCCTTTTCGTTTTACCAAAATCGGGCGCTGGTGGAACAAGACAGATGAACTTGATATCATGGCAACTGATCTGGAGATGACTAATTTTCTCTTAGGCGAATGTAAATTTAAAAATAGTGTCTTTAATTTGCATGATCTAAACAATATGTTATTCAAATTCAAGCCAGGTAAACAGACAGCTAAAGTCTATTACTATCTTTTTTCCAAAAGTGGCTTTAGCGAGGAGCTTATAAATGCTGTTGAAGGGCAAAAAAGTGGGTATAAAAATATTAGGCTGGTGACATTGGAGCAATTGATGGAATAACCTCGTTTTACCGTAAATCAAGGGGCAGAGGTGCGGTGTAGATATCATCATACATATCGCCCCAGATTTTCACCGTCTTTAGCTTGCAGATGTAAAGGCCGTTTTTACCGGCGTATTCGACGCGAATGCGCACCGTATAATCGCCGTCTTTGTCGTCGGGGCTGGTGTAATGCTTCCTTTCATAGATGGTTTCGCCATCCTTAAAGGTATAACGGGTGGCCGGTAACATCCAGGTGCACTCGCCCGTTTTGTCAGCGCGGCCGGAGACTTGCTCCATTTCGACGGATTTGACAAATTTGTAGTTGGGATCATAGAATTCGGCAATCACCCGGGTCGGTCCTTCATAGGTGCCGCCAATGGGCCGGGCGGTATCCTCGAGCCCGTCAGGCACTTTCGTTTCCCAGTCGTTTTGGTAGTTGGTTACTACGGTGACTTCAAAGCCGTAACCGGCTCGGGTAATCTCGTTAGGGTCAACCGGGGTGCGCAGTTTTTTGGAGAGCTCCTCGGCATAAGGGATGATTTCCCAGGAACCACGGCTTTCCCGGTCGCTTTTTTTCGGGTTTTTAGGGTCAGTGGGAATACCTTGTTTCGTATTAACGCTGACATCAAATTCGAGAGACTCGTTGTAGGTAACAGTAACGGGTTCCCAAATGGGATTATTATAGTCCGTAACCTGGCGCGACACCCTTTGGGTAATCGGGGCGCCGTTTTCATCCGTTCCCACAGTTACCGTATCATAGACTGTTCTGGTATGATAGCCGGTAATAATGTGGTAAGTCACATCCCAACTGGCTCTGTCTAAGGGTTCTTTGCAACTCCGCTCGACATGTTTATTCACCGTAATATATCTTTCCATAAAGTTGTTCGCTCTGTTTTCATCGGGAATCAGCTGGGCCGGATCGGCAATGACGGCTAGATTGACGATATCTTCACGGTCGGGAGCACGCCAGGCAAAGGAAAGAGTTTTGCTTTCCCCCAAGGCAAAGGAGACTTTTTCTTCCCGAATTACTTTGCCGTCTTCCTGCCACTCGATTAAGGCTTCCGGGATCGCTTGCCCCGTATTATTCGCAATGACGGTTTCGATATTTTGCACTTTTCCGGCGTCGGTAGGGGAAACTACCGCAAGGGAGATTACCGCCAGATCGTGCGTATTTTTGTTAAGCTCGAGTGCGGCCGTGTTATCGAGGCGGGGCTTGATTTCCGCGGTGATTTCCTCAGGATGTCCTTCGGGATTGATGGTCGCTTGATAGAGCAGACTGCCTGATGGAGGCACTTCAACCGTCCAGGGGGATACAGTTTGTGTTTCACCCGCGGCGAGGTCAACGGTGCCGCCGGGAATAACGGCTCCGTCCGGGGTGGTAAGGATAATGGGGATATTTGTATAGTCTTCCGTGGAGGTATTTTCAACCGTGAAGCGGAAAGTCACTTTTTCTCCCGGGGCATATTCTCTATCTTCGGCTGCTTCTAAAGAAACCGCTTTAAAGTTGAGCGGCTTTTCTGCTTTATAGGCATGCATGATGCCTTGTCCATCCGTAATCAGGAGGTAGGAGTCGGCGATAACCATCTCCGGAGAGACACTGCCCGCATCGACCGGAAAGAGCTGGGCCGCTTCTTTGACGACATTTTCTTTTTTATCATAGAACCAGGGCACCGGCTCCAGTGTTTCGCCATCTAAGACCCAGGCTGTGCCATCATAGGCAAAGACAAAAACATAATCCTGCTCCGCTTCCGGTGACGGCTTCCAGTAGAGCAGATTGGATTTGAGGATGGAATTGAAGGGGTGGACCCTGTGGGTAAGGCCTGTTTCTTTATCTACGGCAATCACCGCCCCCGGTCCGCCGTTGGAGTAGTTGTTGTAATGCTGTAGCGGCAGGTAAATATATTTACTGCCGATCACCGGTGACATGAGGTTGTAGCTGTTAAGCGGGCGGTTGAAGTCAAAATCTCCGGGCTCCTCGGGGTTTTTCCACACACGATTAATTTCGTGTTCGTTTTTATTTATATATTTATAAATACAACTTCCCCTATCTGCTACATAGATATAGTTTCCTTCTGCTGCGGGAGAACCTGGAACACCCAAATTGACGTTAGTATTTATTAGAGCGAATTTACTTTCTTCGAGTAAATATCTAATAAGTAATGACTCCTTATTTTGACTGTTTTCCGTCCCAATAATCATTCCATTATGAAAGATAGGCGATCCAGTTACTTCTCCATCCATTTTTTGATTAAGAATACTTACTGCTCGAAATCCTAAATCCTGAATAATAAAGAAACCGTTATCAGCGTACTGCCCGGGCAACCCAGTAGCATCACCATTTGCGGTTCCTATGGCTATATATGTCCGATGATTATGAATAAAGACAAAGGGACTGGCGGTTACACGATATCTTTTTTTATAGCTGTCACCGTTCTCGTCAGTAGACAGAATTAACGGTTGGTCCCAAATAGGGGTAAAAGTAGATGGGTCTATTGCCCAGAGCCGGTGGTCACGGGTAGCCTGATAAATCCGCGGGGCATGAGTGGTTTCTGCATATGTTGGCGATGAACCGGAAGGTAGCTCATGCTGGTTTACGGTGATGCGGCCGATAATTTTGCCGTCTTCCAGTGAGAGCTTTACTAGGTCTTTTCCTGCTTGAACGTAGATATATCCATCAACCACAATGGGTTGGCTATTTACCTTCCCCTTTAAATCACAGGTCCAGGCTTCGTAAAAGGGCAGCCCTGTTTCCGTAAAACTGTCTTTAATTTGCCTGGAATTGTATTCATCAATCGCAAAGCGGGGCGCAGCAGCAAAAACCGGCAAGGTATTTGCCGGCAAGATGCTTGTCAGGATATATGCAAATAATATCAATACCGATACGATATGAATTCTACATAACCTCATTAGGCATTATCTCCTTTCAGATAAACGGCCCATTCTTCCGGTGTTAGTAGTTTCCGTTTATTCCCCGGCTGCTCGTTAATTTCTACTTTTCTTTCCCCCTCAATCCAGTCAACCTTAAAATCAAGAGCTTCAGACAAAGCCCGTAAAGGCAAAAGGGTTCGGTTGTTTTCAATAACCGGAGCCACGTCGGAGGTCTTTAAGTCGTCAATTAAGCCTGTGATTACCCGAAAGTTGTTTTCCCCGATACGAAAGACAATCGTTTTCCCGGCACGGTCCGTCGCGGTTACGGTACGCTCTTCCTCATTCCATTTTACTTCCGCCTGCACATCCGGATGTTCGAAGATGGCCCGGAGCGGAACCATTGTTCGTCCTTGAATGATGATAGGCTTTTGATCAGGAAATTCCACTTGCTTACCATTGATGAAAACAGTAACCTCCGTGGCAATTGGGTCAGGTTGTACAGGATCGTCGGGGAATTGATAGTTCCCGCCCACATGCTGGATAACGCCACCGTATTTTGCCCATTTGGTATTTTCAATGGGCACCCCATTGACGTGGGTTATGCGACGAATATCTTTTTGATTTGTAGTCCATAAGCCTTTTAACACTATTTCAATTGCTTCATCAACTGTTAATCCAGGATATTCATATATTGCAAAGGTGCCAGTTCCTTTCATTCCATTTGCATGCCAAAACTCCAAGGTATAATCTGCTATTTTCTCGTAGGAAATTGAATTCTCATACCCAGGCAAGACAGCCCAAGTCTCGGCCGTTCCCGTTATTGTCAAAATAAAGGCAAACAGTAAGCCTATTGCGGCTTTTTTCATTATGGAATACCCCCTTAAACTGATACTACTTCTACTATTTTACAGAAATATAGTAGTAATTACAACCTTTTCTAAAATTAGCCATCCTGCAAAAACATTTCCCTTAAACATATTTGCTACCTCATCATCCCGTTTCATTAATCCTTCATTAGTCATGGGTTTTGAGTCAGTTCCTTAACGACAGGTAAATAATATAATTTTATCAAATCAAGATTATACTAATCACGATTTGATAAGGGCAAAGGAGGCCGGTTTTAGTTGTTCTCCGGCTTTTCGTTAATCTCTACTTTTCTTTCCCCCTCAATCCAGTCAACCTTAAAATCAAGAGCTTCAGACAAAGCAATTTTATCAAATCAAGATTATACTAATCACGATTTGATAAGGGCAAAGGAGGCCGGTTTTAGTTGTTCTCCGGCTTTTCGTTAATCTCTACTTTCCTTTCCCCTCAATCCAGTCAACCTTAAAATTAAGAGCTTCAGACAAAGCCCGTAATGGCAGAAGGGTTCGGTTGTTCTCAATAACCGGAGCAACATCGGAGGTCTTTAATTCCTCAATTAAGCCTGTGATAACCCGAAAGTTATTTTCCCCGATACGAAAGACGATCGTTTTACCGGCACGATCCGTAGCAGTTACGGTACGCTCTTCCTCATTCCATTTTACTTCCGCCTGGACATCCGGATGTTCGAAGATGGCCCGGAGCGGCACCATTGTCCGTCCTTGAATGATAATCGGCTTTTGATCAGGAAATTCCACTTGCTTACCATTAATGAAAACACTTACTTCAGCAGCAATTGGGACGGGTTCCACAGAATCTTCGGGGAATTGATAATTTCCACCAATATGCTGGATTACACCGCCATATTTTGCCCATTTGGTGTTCTCTATCGGTTCTCCGTTGACGTGGGTTATGCGGCGAATGTATGTCTCGTTCATTGTCCAACACCCTTTTAACGTTTGTTCGATTACTTCATCATTTGTATAACGTGTACTTTTATATATTGGAAAAATTCCTGTTACTTTCATGCCATTAGCATACCAAAACTCCAAGGTATAGTCTGCAATTTTATAACTTTCCACCACATCCTCATACCCGGGCAAGACAGCCCAAGTTCCTGTTGTTCCCGCTATTGTCAAAATAAAGGCAAACAGTAAGCCTATTGCGGCTTTCTTCATTATGGAATACCCCCTTAAACTGATACTGCTGCTACTATTTTACAGAAATATAGTATTAATTACAACCTTTTCTAAAATTAGCCATCACACATTGAGCGATATATCAGCACCTACTCAGATGAACTGAAAGCAAACGGATATGAATTGCTTAAAGGTAAAAAACTACAGGCATTTATAGCCGCGTATGATGCCACATTTGCGACCGACATTAATGTCGGTCACAAAATCCGTTCAAACTATTATAAATCCAGTATGTGCCTGTTCCTGTAATACCATTAGCATACAAGAATTCAACAGTATAATCAGCTATTTTATATTGCTTCACCATATCCTCATATCCGGGCAAGACAGCCCAAGTTTCTGCCGTTCCCGCTATTGTTAAAATAAAGGCAAAAAGTAATCCTATTGCGGCTTTTTTCCCCAACTTGACTAATATTGGAAGTTTGCTTATAATAAAAATAAAAATGTGATTTTTACACGCAAACTATGTATAATAATGTGATTTTGGAGGCGGGGCGTATGGAAAGACTGATTATGAAAAGCCTGCTGGATTGGAAAAAGTCTAATTATCGAAAACCGCTTATTTTAAAAGGTGTTCGTCAGGTTGGTAAGACATGGCTTCTCAAGGAGTTTGCCAAACATCACTATGGCAACATTGCTTATTTCAACTTTGATGAGCACCCGGAATATAAGCAGTTTTTTGAAAGTACCAAGGATGTGGAGCGCATTCTGCAAAACTTAATGATGGCCAGCGGGGAAGTGATCAAGCGCGACAGTCCGGAGGATACGCTCATTGTTTTTGATGAAATCCAGGAATGCCCCAACGCGCTCAACACGCTGAAATATTTTTGTGAGAACACTCCCCATTATCATGTGGCTTGTGCTGGCTCTCTCTTAGGGATAGCCTTATCGAAGCCTGCCTCCTTCCCGGTTGGCAAAGTGGACTTCCTGGAAATCCTGCCCATGACCTTTACCGAATTTTTATTGGCCAATGGTGACGAAAATCTTGTTGCTTACCTGGACAGCCTCGAAAAAATTGAGCCGATCCCGGAGGCGTTTTTTAATCCCTTGTCTGAAAAGCTGAAAATGTATTTTGTGACCGGTGGGATGCCAGAATCCGTTCGCTCCTGGACACAAGAGCGCAATGTTGAATTGATGCAGCAGGTCTTATTAAATATCCTCGGAGCGTATGAGCGTGATTTTGCCAAACACCCCGAGCCCAAGGACTTTCCGAAAATATCGCTGATCTGGAAGTCTATTCCTTCCCAATTGGCCAGAGAAAATAAGAAGTTTATCTATAAAGCGGTAAAAGAAGGTGCCAGGGCTAGAGAATACGAAGATGCCCTGCAATGGCTTTGCGATGCCAACCTGACTTATAAAATCTACCGCAGTACTGCGCCGGGCCTGCCTCTTTCAGCCTACGATGATTTATCTGCTTTTAAACTATACATGGCGGATGTGGGACTGTTACGCAGGCTGTCCCTCCTGGCACCTTCAGCCTTTGGCGAGGGCAACAGACTGTTTGTGGAGTTTAAAGGGGCCTTAAGTGAAAACTATGTCCTGCAGGCGTTGCAGCACCAGTTTGAAGCCACGCCCCGTTATTGGACGATGGAAAATCCAAGGTATGAAGTGGACTTTCTTATTCAAAGGGAAAACGATATTTTACCGGTAGAGGTTAAGGCAGAAAGTAATGTTGAAAGTCGGAGCTTAAAAAAATACAAGGAAAAATACGGGGATAAGGTAAAGTTGCGCATTCGTTTTTCCTTAAATAACCTGCGCATTGATGAAGATGTGTTAAACATCCCGCTGTTCATGGCTGATTATGCCGACAAGCTTATCGGGATGGCGCTGGAACAGTTACAAGTTTAAAAATTTGGTGAAACTTTATGAGGTCTGCTTGCATTTTTTCGGAATCCTCTCATATACATTTAATGAAATGAAAGGTACGTGTGGAGGGGAGAAAATGCAAGAATATATTAGGAAAAGGGTTTTGGAGGTCTGCCATTATATGCTTGATACGACCGCGACGGTCAGACAAACGGCCACGGTTTTCGGGGTAAGCAAAAGCACCATCCATAAAGATATGACGGAAAGATTGCCCGTCATTAACAAACAACTGGCCCAGCAGGTCAAATATGTCCTCGAGCAGAACAAAGCGGAAAGACATATCAGAGGCGGGGAGGCTACGCGCAGAAAATATAAAGAAGCGCAAGAAAATTAGCAAGATAATTAATACTTTAATATTTTTAATTGAAAACAGCCAATGAAAAAGAAGGAAATGGAGGTAAATATGTAGAATAAGGCTGTAAGAATGACAAAATGCGGGCGGGGGCAGGTGGATGTTTTATGCTCTTTAGTTTTGGAGAAGATATCGGAATTGATCTAGGTACGGCGAGTATTCTTGTTTATGTCAAGAACAAGGGCATTGTTTTAAACGAATCCTCGGTTATTGCCATCGAGAAAAACACCGGACAGTTTATTGCCGTTGGGGAAGAGGCGCGGCAAATGCTGGGCAGGACCCCCGGGAATATTGTCGCCATAAGGCCCCTGAAGGAAGGCGTTATTGCTGATTATGATGTGACGGAACGGATGCTCAAATACTTCATCGGCAAAGCGATGGGACGCGGCTTCCTTTACAGACCGCGGGTAATTGTCGGCATTCCTTCTGGTGTTACGGATGTTGAGGAAAGAGCGGTCAAACAGGCGGCCATTTCCGCCGGGGCCAGGCAGGCCTTTTTAATCGAGGAGCCTTTAGCTGCCGCACTGGGAGCGGGGTTAGAGATTAGCGAGCCCAATGGCTCCATGGTAGTGGATATTGGCGGCGGCACCACTGATATTGCCGTGTTATCCTTAGGGAGTATTGTGACCTGCAAATCGATCCGCGTTGGCGGGAATAAATTAGATGAAGCGCTGACTCGTTATATGCGCCGTTATCACAACCTGATGATTGGGGAAAGAACGGCCGAAGATATGAAAATCCAGATTGGGACTGCTTATCCTCAGGATAAGGAAGATGAATGGATGGATATTCGGGGTCGGGATCTGGTCAGTGGCTTGCCGCGGACAATCAAGGTGACGGCGGCCGAAGCCTACCAGGCCATGAAGGAATTAATTGAGTCGATCTTAGGCGCGACCAAAGAAGTATTGGAAAAAACTCCTCCTGAGTTATCAGCGGATATTATGAACAAAGGAATTGTGCTCACCGGGGGGGGAGCGCTTCTGCATGGATTGGACAAGTACCTTTCCGACCATACCAGGTTACCGATTTGCATCGCGGACAATCCGATCCAATGTGTGGCCATCGGCACAGCCAAAGCGCTGGAAAAGATAGATATGCTGGAGAATGCCCGCTCTTTAAAAATGGTGAGCAGGTAAAAATCTGCTGAGAATTAGGCATAGGCATTAAACTTTTCGTAGGAAAATACCGATATTATATGTAGTGAGTAAAAATGGAGCCAAATTGTCTGATGACGAAGGAAAGGAGGTGTGTGGCAGGTGATCAAGGGGCTATATACCAGTGCCCAGGGATTAGCCGCACTCAACCGCCAGCATGAAGCGACGGCGAACAATCTGGCCAATGCCAATACTTCCGGTTACAAAAGGGACAGGATGGTATCTACGTCTTTCCCGGAGATGCTTTTTTACAGATTGAATGACCCAGCCCAGAACGGGAAGGATATCCCGGTAGGAAATATCTCCATGGGCGTAAGGACCGGGGAAGTATTTACGGACTATAGCGGTGGCGCAAAGCGGCAATCCGATAACCCGTTGGCGGTAGCCATTGAAGGAGACGGCTTTTTTGTGGTGAATACCCCGCAGGGAGAACGCTATACGAAAAACGGCGAATTTAATGTAGACGCCACCGGCCGGGTAATTACCCATGATGGCCATTTTCTGCAGGGGCAAAAAGGGGATATTGTACTGACAAACCCCGATTTTCAGGTGGATCGGCAAGGCCGGGTGTTTAGTAACGGAGCCGAGATCGATCGTTTGCGCATCGTTAGCTTTACGACACCTTTGACGAAGGAAGGGTCGTCTCTTTTCGCCGGGGAAAATCCCGTGGAGATGGCGCAACCGGTTTTATGTCAGGGCTATGTGGAAGAGAGCAATGTTCAGCCGGTCGAAGAAATGATCAAGATGATTGAAGTCATGCGTTCGTATGAAGCCAATCAAAAAGTAATGCAGACAATTGACGGGACCTTGGACAAGGCTGTTAATGAAGTCGGCAGAGTGTAGCAAGCTTAGCAGTGAGAAGCAAGAAGCACATGAAGCAAGAAGTGAGAAGCGTGAGATGAGAAGCAGAATGGAATAAGAAGAGATAAGAAGCAAGAAAGAGGCTGGCCTGCCTGGCAGGAGCCTCCGAGACTTTCGACCGACAGAGAAAGTCTTAGCTTATACGATGTTTCTATTGATTGATGAGGAACAAAGAAAAAGGAGGCTAAAAAAATGAATCGTTCGCTTTATATTGCCAGTTCCGGCATGAAGGCGCAGCAGTTAAATCTGGATATTATCGCTAACAACCTGGCCAATGTGAATACCACGGGGTTTAAAAAGAGCTCCGCTGATTTTCAGTCGCTTTTTTATCAGATTTTACAGAGACCAGTGGCCGCCGGAGAAAACGGGATCAACAGGTTGGGGATCGAAGTAGGTACGGGTGTTAAGGTGGCGGCGACCAAGACTATATTTGCAAATGGTATTTTGGAGCAAACAGGCAACGATCTCGATTTAGCAATTGAGGGTCGTGGCTTTTTTATGGTCGAATTGCCTAACGGGGAGGTAGGTTTCACCAGAGGGGGTTCTTTACGTGTTGACGGAGAGGGCTTTTTGATGAATCCTGACGGTTGCCGTGTCCTATCTACTCAGGGGAATGTCTCCGCCGAGACTCCCATCAATCTCGGGGGCGAGGAATTAAAGTATCTGCAACCGGACACGGACGATATGACGATCAACATCGCCCCGAACGGGGAAATTATCACCGAAAAAGATATTGCCACACCCCCGGTTCTTGAATTAGCTTACTTTACCAATCCCGGCGGACTGCAGGCGGTCGGTTCTACTTGCTATGTTCCCACGGCTGCTTGCGGCGAGACCATAATTGGTCAGCCCGCCACCGAAAACTTTGGGATTCTCCGTCCCTCCTTCCTGGAAGAATCAAATGTGCAGATTGTTGATGAGATGGTGAAAATGATTATGGCCCAAAGAGCATATGAGATAGGTTCGAAAGCGATTCAGACCTCCGATGATATGATGGGGTTAACGAATAATCTGAAGCGGTAAACAATTTCCGTAAACTGCTTTCGGAGGGAGGAGATAGGCCATGACGATTGATCCCCTCATGGGGTTGGGTCAGTCCCTGACAACGAAAACCACCGCCACGTATGCGTCAGAACAGAATAACTTTCAGCAGACTCTGGAAAAGATGCAAAAGCTACAAAACCAGCAAAAAAAGCAAAACCAGCCCGTAACCCATCCGGAGCAAGCCGCCGCGGAGGAGCAAACGGCGGCCGTAGGCGGGTCAAAAACAATGACAGCGGAGGAAGACGCTGCCTTAAAGAAAGCCTGCCAGGAAATCGAGGCGATCTTTATTCAGCAAATGCTCAAGCAGATGCGGGCCACTGTGCCCAAGAGCGAGCTGATTCCGGAAAGCAGCGCCAGCAAGCTCTATCAGGATATGTTAGACAGCGAGTACAGCAAGCTAATGTCCGAGTCATCCCAAAGTTTCGGGATCGCCGATATGTTATATAAGCAACTCAAGGGACGCTAAACAAAATAGTAAAAAATTGATTGATATGGTATAATTATTATAGAGAAATGCATATACTCCTTATATTGAGGTGAAGAGTATATGCGTTATAGGAGAAAGAAGGGTATTAATATGGGTGTGCCGTTAACAGATGATATCATGCTTAAGGATTTCATAAAACAAAACAAAGAGCAGATTTATGCTTTAGCAAAAAAGAATACTAAACTAAACTCAAATAATCAACCCACAATTTCGAAGGATGATCCCTGGTTCAACGAAGATGAATGGGACCAACATTTTAGCAAGGAAAAAAGATAGTAATGAATGTAGGCGAAGTGTGGATAGTTGATTTCCCATATGAAGATGATCCCACAAAATCGAAAATCAGGCCCTGTATTATAATTGATATTGAAGATGAGTTGCTTGTTTTGTCAATAAAGGTAACAACACATGAATCACGAGACGAATACGATGTTCCAATTTTTAAATGGCGAGAAGCTAATTTGTTAAACCCGTCGTATGCGAGAGTATCTAAGGTATTATTATTTAACAAAGAAAGTTTTATTAAAAAATGTGGTACTTTGAGTGAGATGGATTTTGAGAATATTAAACGCGCATTTGTTAGGTATTACAGTAGTAGCAGAAAATATTAAAAAAATTGCCGGTAGCTTTTGCTACCGGCCTTCATTATTTATTGAAGGATACAGTCAGGAATCATGATGTAATCTTGGCTCTTCGCCCATATTTCTGCTTTGACTTTCCTTGATAAACGAGATTTGTTCATCAATGTCATCGATCCTGATTAGGATGCTCATTTTATTGCCGGCACCGGCATTCCTCCAAGCATCCAATAGACGGGTACGTTCTTTGTAGAGATTATTTAGTTTGTCCTCACTCATTTTGTCACACCTCGCTTGCATATTACGTATTCTGGTACTAAGGATAGTTTAAGAAGGAACGATAGTATAAACATTGTTTTTAATATTATATAACATATAAACAATAATGTAAAATATATTTGACGAATATTTTTTTGGGATTATTCCCCACTTTCAATTGGCAGGATTATCTTTTTTAGTGTAGAATAATTATGGATACTTGTGAAATTTGCCGAAAAGATCGATAAGGGGTATACCGATGAAGAGAAAATTTGTCATTCTTCCCGTATTTTGCGGATTCCTTTTCCTCGCCTCCGGCGGTAATCTATTAGCGGAGGAACAATTAATGACCAAGTTGTTTTTTGACAATTATCTGCAGAAAAGCATTCAACCGCTTGAGCAAAGTATATCCCAATTAAAGCAACAATATGCGGCCATGGAAAAAGAGCTTGCCCAAATCAAGGCGTCTTTACTGACGGAGATCGAGGTCGTGATCGGGCAAAAGACGGCCCGGATCGACGGCCGCACCGCACAACTTGATGTGGCCCCGTTGATTATCAATAACCGCACGATGGTGCCGGTCCGTTTTATCGGGGAAGCCTTCGGCGCCAGCTTTGCCTGGGATGAAGCGACGCGCAAGGTTACTTTTCAGGTCAGAGGAAGAGAGATCGTCCTTTTTATCGACCAGAAGAAGGCTCAGGTGAACGGTAGTACGGTGACGCTGGATACGGCTCCGGTCATTGTGAACGGCAGAACGCTGGTCCCCCTCCGCTTTGTGGGCGAACACATGGGGGCAACCGTCGATTGGGACGGCGCGACGCAGACGGTGAAGATCGCCGGCTAGGCCGGGAACAGTTGCTGAGACAACTGACAGCCAGCAGAGAATCAAACAGTCTAAAGGTTTATTTGGAGAAAGAGGGAGACAGATGGCGAATCAAAAAATACGCGATAATTGGCGCCTGAACCTGCTGATTATCGTAGCTTTAATAGCAATACTATATTTTGCTTATGACTACTATTTCCGTTTACCTTTACTGCCCCATGATGAACAGGGGGGCGGACAAACAGTCGGGCAGAACAATGCTACAGCTCCGGGAGAGGCAGATGAGTTCCGCGATTTCAATATTCTGGTGCTGGGCTTAGACGGGCGGGCAGGTTTGAATGACCGTACCGATACGATCATCCTAGCTTCCCTGGACGGAGAGAACAAGAAGGCCAGGCTCCTTTCCATCCCGCGGGATACCCGGGTGAAGATCAAAGGGGGCTGGGATAAGGTCAATGCCGCCTATGTGTACGGCGGTGTAGAGCTGACGAAAAAAACCATTTCCGATTTTCTCGGCATTGAAATCGACAGGTATGTTATAATAAATTTTGACGGTTTAATCAAAATGGTGAACGAAGTAGGCGGCATCAGAGTCGATGTGCCCGTGCGGATGTATAAGCCCCTTGAGGGGATTGACCTTCAGCCGGGCTTGCAGGATCTCGACGGCGAACAGGTTTTGGCCTATGCCCGCTACCGGGGCACCTCCGGCGGCGATATTGACCGGGCCCGCCGGCAGCAGCAGGTGTTGAAGCTTTTAGCCGAAAAGGTCCTTTCCACTTATAACCCGAACCGACTGGTCGGTCTGCTCGAGATCGCCAAAAACGAGATGGAAACAGATTTGTCCATGAAGGAAATGATTGCCCTCGCTCGTTTGGCCGGACCGGTCATGGGGAATGGGCTCGTTACCGAGGTATTGCCCGGCGCCAATAAATTGATTGATGAGATCTGGTACTGGGAAGCTGATTTAAGTCAATATACAACGGAGGAATAAGATGGATTCCCGATTTGATCATGAAATAAAAATTCCGCCTTTGAAACGGAAAAAAACACGGCAACTCTCTTCGGCGGGGATTGTGGCGCTGATCGCCTTTTTCCTGCTGTGCTTTTCCTTTGGCTTTTGGCTGGCGGGGATGTTTACCAACCCGATTTTTCCGGAGGACAAGGAGGAGAACCCGGATACAGTCTATAAGTCCCGGGATATTCTCAATGTTCTGGTGATGGGGGTGGATCAGCGGGAGAATGAACCGGCCCGTTCCGACACTTTAGTGCTCGCCTGCCTCGATCTTGATAAAAAAAAAGTCAATTTACTCTCCTTGCCCCGTGATACCCGGGTGGATATCCCGGGCAAAGGGGTAAAACGAAAAATTAATTATGCGCATGCGGTCGGCGGCGCAGAATTAGCCATCAAGACGGTCGAAAACTTCCTCAAGCTTCCCGTACATTATTATGTGGAGACAAATTTTGATGGCTTCAGCAATGCGATTGATATTTTAGGGGGGATCACCCTCAATGTGGAGGAGGAAATGTATTTTCCCGAAGAAGGCATCGATTTGGACCCGGGTTTGCAAAAGCTCGACGGACATGATGCCCTTTCTTATGTCCGGTGGCGGGGCGACGGCCGCGGCGACATCGGCCGCATCGAGCGGCAGCAGAAGTTTATTCAGGCCCTTTCCGACCAGGCCATGCGTTTATCGACCGTTTGGAAGCTTCCGCAGCTGATCGGGGAGTTGAACAAACAGGTCAAGACAGATATGGATCTGCAGAAGATGATTATGCTGGCCAATAAATTCCGGGACTTTCAAGAGCTTGAAGTAAACACCTATATGGTGCCCGGCGTGCCTGATGATGTAAATTACGGCGGTAGTTACTGGATAGCCGATGAGAAAGAATTGCATAAGATATTAGAAAAGATCTATGACCTGAATCAGGGATAATAAAGAATACGGAACAAAACTAATAAAAAACGGGAACAAAAAAAGGAGATTTACGTCTGTGAATATTGAAAAGGTCACCATCCTGGGCATACCGGTTGCCCGTCTGACCATGGAAGAAGTGTTAGTCTGGGCAACGGATACGGTCGAGGAAGGCAAACCCGCTCATGTCGTAACGGCTAATGCCGAAATAATCTATCGGGCGCACCGTGATCCCCGGTTAGGGGAGATCCTACGCCAGGCGGCACTGGTTACCGCAGACGGGTCCGGGGTAGTCTGGGCCTCCCGTTATCTTGGCGCACCGGCTCCCGAACGGGTTACCGGGGTGGAGCTGACGGAGCGACTCCTTGCCCTGGCCGAGGAAAAAGGCTGGGGGGTCTATTTCCTGGGTGCGAAGCAGGAAGTGGTGGAGAAGGCAGTTAAGAATGTTTTAACCCGCCACAAAGGCCTAAAAATCAGCGGTTACCGGGATGGATATTTTACCAAGCAGGAAAATGACCAAGTTATGTCGAATATAGACAGGGTTAAACCGCATATACTGTTAGCAGCCCTTGGTTCGCCCAAGCAGGAGTATTTTATTCGGGAACTGCAAGCCCGTTTCCAGATTCCGCTGGCGATTGGGGTGGGGGGTACTTTTGATGTACTTGCGGGGACGGTCCAACGGGCACCGGCGTGGTTTCAGCGCCACGGGCTGGAATGGCTGTACCGCCTGCTTAAGGAACCGAGCCGTTTCGGGCGGATGCTGGCCCTGCCAAGATTTGTTTTGGCAGTAATTACGCAAAAATATTTTCATTAATTCTGTGGACAAAACGCCAAAAATGTTGTAATCTTGTATTTGCTCAACAGGAAAGGTCAGAAAAAAATACATAAAATCCCTGATACGACGCTTTGGATTAGGTTCTCCGGTGATAGTAAATTATGGTTATTGACTTGCAAGAATCGTGTGATATAATATGGTGTAGTACTTGTCACGTTTGTGACTTGTAAATCGCGGCGTTATTATCCCGCCAGGGATATTAACCAATATAGTTATCTAAAAGTAAATAAAGCTTTTAGGAATTTAGGTTAATTGCTAAAAACATTTTGAAAGGGGGGATTCGGCCACAGTAGCTGAGAGAGGGATACATAGGCAAGTACGAAGGTTCCAATGTGAGTATGCCTGGTAAATAATCGGCGAAAGCCACATCTACCGGGAGGAACCACCCCCGAGGCAGTACAAAGTACGCCCGGGACATGACTCTACCGTCAAAGACGGAGGGTTCAGAACCTTGAAAACTTTGAGGAGGGATATAGTTTGAAATCCAAAAAATTATTTGCCATCTTAACGCTCGTAGCGTTCATGATGACACTCGTACCCGCATTTGCGTTTGC
>JBMNJI010000002.1:0-70899 GCA_050951585.1 Peptococcia bacterium
GGTGGAGGTGAGGGGAATCGAACCCCTGTCCGAAAGAACGACCACAGAAGCATCTCCGAGCGCAGCTTGTAATTTAGATCTCGCCCGCCAGGCTCCTACAAGCAGGATCCTCTTGGACCAGTCCCATTAGTTTCCCCTTAGGCTATGCGACTCTCCCCTAAGAGTAGCCTGGTAAAATGACCTCTTAGCCCTCACCCCAGGCACAGAAGGTAAGAGGTTAGACTGCAATTAAGCAGCTAAAGCGTAATTTTCGTTTGCGTTTAATTGTTTCGCACCGTTTTACGGGCTAGTGCAACCCCGGCTCGCTTCTTCTGCCACCGCTTCCCCCGTCGAAACCAGTACACCCCCAAAATTTATTAACATCAATAATCTAGAAGAATTCAACACCAATACATTTCTGATTGCTTTCAGCCACGCCTCATGACGAGGCTTATTCTTTGCCCCGCGCGGCCCTTTCTATTTCCCGGCGGGCATCTTTCTCCGCCAGAGCCGCTCTTTTGTCATAGATTTTCTTTCCTTTGGCCAGGGCAAGCTCAACTTTCGCCCGCCCCCTGAAGAAATACACCTTTAGAGGAATGAGCGTCAAGCCTTGCTGCATCACTTTCCCGAGGAGACTGTTGATTTCTTTCTTATGAAGCAACAATTTGCGTGGCCGCACCGGGTCCACATTATAACGATTACCCTGTTCGTATGGACTAATGTGCATATTATAGAGGAACATCTCCCCTTTTTCCACTTGGGCATAGCTGTCCTTCAAATTTGCTTTCCCCGCCCGCAATGACTTTACTTCGGTTCCGGTTAAAGCAATCCCGGCCTCATAAGACTCCTCAATAAAGTAATCATGACGAGCTTTGCGGTTTTCCGATACAACTTTGATATTCTTTGGATTCTTCTCAACCATTTCTTCCCCACTCCACAAAAACACCACGAATTTCTTTCTGGTAAAACCCATCGGAATATATATTTTATCACAGCTAGACCGATTTTTCAAGCCGCGCCACCGTGTTGAACCCTTACCAAAATTTTCCTTTAATTGAAAAGTTAAATTCCACCCCTCTATTGTCTCAAGTGAAAATTACTTTTGCAAAGGCAGGAAAACCAGTAGGGGGAAATTTTTGCTTACTTGCGCCTTTTGCCCTTTTTCGGCTTTTCCTCCGGCACAATCTCAAAATCAATATTCCGCTCCTCCACGTTGACACGCGTTAAAAGCACCTTGACGGTGTCCCCGATGCGGTAAACATTATTCGTAGATTCCCCCACCAGCATCAATTGTTTCTCTACATATATATAATAGTCATCAGTTAAAGTGGAAACATGCACCAAACCCTCCACCGTATTGGGCAGCTCCACAAAAAAGCCGAAGGAAGTCACCCCGCTGATGACCCCGGTAAATACCTGGCCCACGAAATCCCGCATATACTCCACTTTCTTCAAATCCACCGACTCCCGTTCGGCATCCTCAGCGACCCGCTCCCGAAGAGATGACTGTTCCGCATATTCTTCCATCAGGGCGCCTAGCTTTTTGCGCCGTTTTGCCACAAGCCCTCGCGTTTTTTCTCCGGCTTGCTCCCTTGCTTGTGTTCCTGCTTGCGCTCCCTCCTGTATCTCCCTAATCACCCGGTGAATGGCCAGATCCGGATAGCGCCTGATCGGTGACGTAAAATGGGAATAATACTTGGCCGCGAGCCCGAAATGTCCCAGCGCTTCCGGGGCATAACGGGCATGCTTCATCGAGCGGAGCATGACCATGGCGATCGTTCTTTCCTCCGGCCGCCCCGCCGTTTTCTCCAATACCTGCTGATAAGCACGGGGACTGACCTCGCCCTGACGATTGGCTTTGATATAATAGCCGAAAACACCCAAAAACTCATTCAGCTCCGTTAAATCATCCAGATCGGGTCTTTCGTGAACCCGGTACAAAAACGGTACCTCCCGCCAGAAAAACTCTTCCGCCACCGTTTCATTGGCGGCGATCATAAATTCCTCAATGATCATCTCCGCAATGGAACGCTCCCGCGGCACGATTTCCACCGGTTTTCCCTGCTCGTTCAGGATAACCTTACTTTCCGGAAAGTCGAAATCAATTGCCCCCCGGCGCAAGCGCTTCTGCCGCAAAATCAGGCACAAATCCCGCATCAGTTCAAAAATCGGCACATAGGAACGATAACGTTCCCCGAGCTCTGGCTCCTGGTCTTCGAGAATTTTTCGCACAGCCGTATATGTCATTCTTTCCTTCACCCTGATCACCGTCGGCACTATTTCATGCCGCACCACTTCCCCGTCTCCATCAATCTCCATCAAACAGGACATCGCCAGCCGGTCTTCCCCGGCATTCAGACTGCAAATACCGTTAGACAGACGCGGCGGCAACATGGGAATGACCCGGTCCACCAGATAAACACTGGTCGCCCGCTTCAAAGCCTCCTCATCCAGAAGGCTGCCTTCCCGCACATAATACCCTACATCCGCAATATGGACACCCAGATAATAATTACCGTTCGGTAACTGCTCCAAAGTAACGGCATCATCCAAATCCTTGGCATCCTCACCGTCAATGGTCACCATCGGCAAATTCCGCAAGTCCCGCCTGCCTGCCTTTTCGGCCTCCGCCACCGTCTCCGGGATTCTTTCCGCTTCCGCCAGCACTTCCGCCGGAAAAGCCTCCGGAAGCTGGTACTTGCGTACAATGGAGAGAATATCAATTCCCGGCTGATCCTTATTTCCCAAAACCTCCAGCACTCGCCCCTCCGGATTACGCCGCGATTCGGCCCAGGCGGTAATCTCCACCACAACTTTATCGCCCGCTTTCGCTCCGCCCGCTTCATTTTTCGGGATGAAGACATCAGTGCCCAACCGCTTCTCATCGGGCGTCACAAAGCCAAAATAGCGGCTACTTTCGTAAGTGCCCACCAGCTGTTTGTTCGCCCGCTCCAAAATCCGGATTACCTCGCCTTCCGGTTTCCGCCCGTCTTCCAGATGCCGGTGTAAACGTATAATAACCCGGTCGTTGTGCATCGCCCCGTGCAGATCCTCACTGCTGACATAAACATCCTGTGTCTGGACATCATCCGGAATTACAAAAGCAAAACCCTTCGCGCTCCCCTGAATTCGCCCAACCACCAGATTCATTTTTTGCGGCAAGCCATAACGACCCTTCCGGTTTAACACGATCTTCCCGGCCTCTTCTAATTCCTGTAAGAGCATCAGAAAAACAGCCCGATCCTCCAGCGGGTAATTTTTTTGCCTGAGCCGATCCCATAACTCCTCGGCGGAAACAGGCTTATAGGAATCCTGCCACATGTACTCCAGTAATTCTTCTTTCGTAATCATCATCGATAGAAGTCCCCTTTATCACTAGTCTCTGAACTTCAAACTACCTATACAATACCATATCCACTGAAGCTTGCCAATTATCCCCACCAGGCACCCATTATCACCACTGGCTTTCATCCCCCTATTCTCGTCATCATTACTCAAAACATAGACAAAACTGCATTCACAATTGTAGTGATTACCTCCGTTGGCCTGGTCATTTTTATGCCGATCACATACAAAAAACTAAGAATGAAAGATACCAAAAGCAACACCGCAAAAGCCACCAGCTCCCGCCAATATTTTTTCCGGATTAAGCCCGGAACTTCAAAAAGAATGATGGCAAGATAAGCCACAATTAATAAAAACACCAGCATTTTGTGCTTACCCCCTCCCGCCATTCTCCGCCTTGCTATTTACGCCTTCTCCTTGCCGGTTGTTTCTCTTGTTGCCCCGCTCCCCTTGAATACTTCCATTCCCTGCTTCCTCATCTTGTTCATTTTTCCTTTGGCCGCCTTGCTCTCCCTGCTTATTCTTCCCGGGAACACCCCTGATTACCGCCACCAGCAAGGACAGCAGCGGCAGTCCGATTTGAAAAGGAATACTGTAATAGGGATAGATGCTAAAGGAAAAGTTGATATTTTCTACATTGCTTTCAAATAGGAAAATACTAAGGAACACCATTAAGGCCCCCACCGGCAGGACTAAGGGTAAATAGCTGCGCAGCCTTACAAGCTGTGCGAGACCCAAAACAGTTCCATAATAATAGATGGCGATTTTAATAAAGCCAAGTGACAATAAAATGGCCCCAATAATAATCTCCAACCTTGTGATAATTTCGCCGATATTAATAAATCTAATTACCGGAAAGGATGGATATGTTTGAATAGAAGCCGTCGCCCCAAGAACCCCGGTATTTCTGGCTGAAAGCCACGAAAGCAGTAAACCACCTGCAAACATCGCCCAAAACATCGCGGTCCCCGCTTTGCGCTGATTATTGCTAAAAGCCAGGACCATCAAAAAGATGACCGTTTCACCAAATGGGAATGTAGCCACACCATGACTGACCGCGAAAAATTCTTTCCATTGTACATCAAGTACCGGCAATAAATTACTCAACTCAGTTTCCCGAATTAATAAAAGAGAATCAAAGACGATAAAGAAAACAGCGATCGGCACTAAAAACATACTGCAGCGCCCTAACACCTCTAGCCCATTGCGCACAGCCGAGGCACAAAGCAATGCTAAAGTCAGCATTATTACAATAATCGGTGTTTCCGGATAGACTATCGCAGTATAAAAATCGCCAAAATCTCTCAGGACGATCCCGCCTAAATGCAAAAAAAACCAGAGATAAGCCAGCGAGACTAATTTCCCCAGAAGAGGGCCAAAAATCAGGTCATTTATTTGCACCAAAGTCTGACCCTGAAATCTTGCCGTCAAGGTCACGAAAACCCAAAGAAAAAGTAAGCCCTCTACCATCCCGGCCAAAACACTGAGCCAACCGTCACGACCAATCGACTGCGCCGGATTAAGAATCATACTGGAACCTAAAAGCATCCCGAGAACGATAAAAAACAACTGTGCATTAGCCACTTTACCAGCTTCAAGCTTCATCACCCTAATCCGCCTCCGGCACCGCAGGACGAGTTGTCATGCCCGTGCGACGCAAATCAGCCTCGACCGCAATCTTCACTTCCAACTCCGGAAAAACTTCATCCCAGTGTGGCTCTATTTTTTTCCACTCACGAGGATATTTCTTATAAATCTGCTCCCCAAAACCAAAAACATCCGCATTTAGTTGCTGAGCCTTTGCCAAAGTAGCCTTTACTTCGTGACGGATTACGCCTGCCTGGTGCTCCTCTAAAGTTGTCCAGGCTTCCGTGTTCATCAGATTCGCTGTGCCTCTTTCTTCACCCAGATTGCCCTCCTCCTTTATTTTAACCATGATATAAGGCGTGCCATCCTCCTTCATCCCAGGGGTAATATCGCACTTTGCCCGCAATATCTCTAAGCTAACCTCCTCCTTCCCGTCGGGCCCTTTCACAACAATAATTCCGCTTTGCACTTTGTTTAAGACCCACAGCAGACCGCGGGTTTCCGTGAGCGTTAAATGGCCAACCAGTTTGTCTTTTTTAAAGACCGCCGTCCCTACTAAACGCGCTTTTTTTTCCTCACCCGTTCCCTCAACTTGGACCAAAGACGCCACCGGAGCAGTTGTTTTACTAATCAAACGCTGGACGAACATATTCACGTTTGCCGCCATTATTTCGGAAGTCGCCACGTACCCTTCAATCAACATGGACAAATTTATGGCCGGTATTTTTTCCAAATCTGCCTTCGCGTCCAAAACCTCCCCGGCCTCTCCTTTCGCCACTACAACCCACGTTGTCAAGCGAGGCTCCGGATCCCGGATAAATGTATCCATACATTTTTGTACCCCGGTACGGGCCATTTTATCGCCAAAAATCACCACTTCATTATGGGGTATATATAACCTCCGGTCAACAAAGTGGGTAAACCGCCGCACTGTCTCAAAAAAAGTATCGCCGGTATTCGTGACATTTAAATAAGGTTTCCCTCCCCCGCCGCCACTTCCGCCGCCACCTCCGCTGTATGGTTGAATCTCGCCCGGTTTGATGATTTGCACCGTAACCTTTATCTTATCCTTCTCCTCAGCTTGATCAATGGCGAACCCGGTAACAATCGCCAACTGATCCAGCTCCCGCCAATCCCAGCACCCAACCAAACTAAATATACCCGCCATCATCATTATTATAAAGGCCAGCTTCCTCATCTTTATCACCTCCGCTCCTTATGGTTGCTTCCGTTCCGGTCGTGGCATAAGGCCCACCTGGGTACGTTGGCGGTTCTTGCTCAGCATCTTGGGCCTTGTTATTTGCGCCCAAAGAGGCACTCGAACCATCGTATCCTGCATGGCGGGAAGGTTCACCGGGGCAAAAGGCGCAAAATATGGTACACCGAACGATCTTAAAGAAGCAAGATGAATCAGTAACGCCAAAAAGACAATAAAAATGCCAAATGCGCCCATAAAACCCGCCGCGAAAATCAAAATAAAGCGCAGAATGGTCACCGCATCCGTCTGGGCAGGAATGACAAAAGAGGCAATGGCGGTTAGAGAAACAACAATCACCATAGGTGCCCCGATTAAACCAGCGCTCACAGCCGACTCGCCGATAACCAGGGCCCCCACAATACTGATCGCGAATCCAATCGGTCGAGGTAAGCGAATCCCCGCTTCCCGCAGTATTTCAAAGATTACACCCATCAACAGAACCTCAACAAGGGCTGGAAAAGGGGTTCCTTCACTGGCTGCGGCCATGGTGATCAATAAGGGCGTAGGAATCAGCTCCTGATGAAAAGTGGTGAGGGCCACATAAACTGCCGGCGCAGAAGTCGTGATGAAAAAGCAGAGATACCTGATCCATCTGATCAGACTCGCATAATAAGGGCGGGAATAATAATCCTCCGGTGACTGAAAGCTTGACGCAAACAACGCCGGTACAGTTAACACAATCGGAGTGCCATCAGTAATGATCGCCACCCGGCCTTCCAATATTTTCGCCGCCACCGTATCCGGTCTTTCACTATTGGCGACCGTCGGAAAGATGGAAAAGGGCGCATCCTCAATATACTGCTCCAGATACCCCGACTCTAATATCGCATCGGTCTTAATCCGCCCGAGCCGCTTCCGCACCTCTTCCACCACTTCAGGATTAACCACGCCATTTAAGTAGGCGATGCAGACCTTGGTCCTTGTTTTTTCGCCGATCTGCATTTCCTCGATGACAAAATCAGGATGATGAATTCTTCTCCTTAATAACGCCGTATTGAGCCCTATAGTTTCCGTAAACCCTTCCCTTGCGCCGCGCACCAGCGCTTCTGTTTTCGGTTCCTCTATCCCCCGGTTTTCCCAGCCCTTTGTATTCAGGGCTAATGCTTCGGCAAAACCATCCGCCAGCAATATAGTATCCCCATATAAACAGTTATTGAGGACATCATCAATCTTTGTGACTATCTGTGTACAGCTAATGGAAACAAGCCGCTCCCCCAAGCTAGTGATACTCTTTCCCCGCTGGAACTCTTTAGTCGAAAAAAGATGGCTCTCGAACATCAATGGCTTGAGGATATATTCATTAATATATTCTCTATAGACTAGCCCCTCAAAATAAAGAAGAGCAAACCGAATTTTTTCATGCGTGCCAATACTAAATTCACGCAACACAAAATCTCTATTCTTCCCCAGGATATCATTGAATAAAGCCACATTTTCATTTAAATCCCGGGAAAGCTGCTGATCTTGTTTTATCGGCTGCTCTTCTTTTTGCCCTTGTTTTAATATTTTTCTTAAACGCAATGCCTTCAGAATTTTTTTCAGCATATTTTTACCCATTCCTCAATGCTTTTTTCCAACAACTTTATTCTGGCATTATACAGGTAAAAATATGCACCCTCGGGAAATTGCCAATTCTTAAGAGAGATAACGCAATTTTACAAACCCAGTTCCTGATGGATCGCCTTCATCGCCTCCAAACTGATCCCCAGAAATTCCTCCAGAGAGAGTCCCATTTCCGTACAGCTGGCAATCACCTCGCGCCGCGCCCCCCGGGCAAAGGATTTCTCATGATACCGGTTCACCAGGAAGGGAACATCAAGAGGGGCCAGCTTCTTTTCCGGCCTGATTAACGCCCCGGCGACGATTAGACCCGTGACCGGATCCGTAGCATAAAGGGCTTTGTCAATCAGTTTTTCCCGTTCGACCCCATGATAATCATTGTGCGTGATGACCGCATGAACCAACTCCGCTGGAAACCCCGTATCCTCCAGGATTTTCCCGCCCACCAGACTGTGCCGGGAAAGGTCATCCTTGGTTTCGTCATAATCAATATCATGGAGGAGTCCCGCCAAACCCCACAACTCCTCATCCTCACCGAAATGCCTGGCTAATCCTTTCATGACAGCCTCTGCCGCATACATATGCTTTAAAAGATTCTTGCCGGCCACTTTTTCTTTTAATAGCTCTAATGCTTCTTCCCGCTTCATCATCTTGCATATCTCCTTTCGTCTCTTGTAATTATTACAACTATATATCAACAATATTTTTTAGACAAGCACAAAAAAGACGCCGATAAGAATATCGACGTCTCGTTTTACAGCTCACCGTATACAGCTTACAGTTTACTCTTACAGTTTACTGTTGAGCCGCTCCAAAATATTATCGGCCTTCTTTTCAAACTTCGCAAGCTCTTTGAGGCACTTCTGAATTTCCGCCTCGGTCATCTTCTTCATCTTAATGGATGAATCAAGGGCGGACTTTTTAATCTGGTAACATTCCTCAATAATCTTATCAAATTCGTTGATACTATTTTTAACGGAAATGTCAACCTGTTCGCCAATCTGTTTTTTGACCTTAATATAAAGTTCATCGATCTGGTCAGAATATAGTACTCTGTTGATCGTCTCCTTAATCCTATTCCGAACCTTATCTTCATTCATTTCCGCTAACTCGGTAATCGTCTTCCTCAGTAAGCCCTTCACAAACCCAAAGAGTTTCCCATACCTGTTCTGCTCGTCCTCGATCAGCTCTCCGAGTCCTTTCTTTTCGATTTTATTCGTATCAAAAACAAAACGGTACTCCAGATTTTCATAATTCATAAACTCAATTTTGTATTGCAGCTCAAACTGCTCATCAATAATCTTTTCCAGACTATTAATCGCTTTTTCGCGGAAAGAATAAAGCATTTTCTCTTTTTCCTGAATGAATCTGTTAATCTCCTGGGCTATTTTGATATTGACCGTCTCAACCACATATTTAGCCCCATCGGCACGAATAATATCAATGTACTGGGAGTTAAGATCCTTCAATACCTCTTCGTAAATAGCGTCCACCAAATCCTTTTTCTCATTCAGCGATAACATCTTGCATTTATCCGCATCATTCTTAAACTGCGCTTTAACCGGTTTAGCTTCTTCATTCAATGTTTCCAGCTTTTGCTTAAGCTGCTCTGTTTTTTCCGCCAGTCTCAGTAACCCCGGGTCGTTTTCCCTGATTATTTTGAACTCATGAATACTGTTTTTGATGGCCATACAGGCATTACGAATTACGGTCTTGGCTTTTAACAGCTTTTCCTGAGAGCAGGCCAGCTTGAAAAAGCCGCTGTTAAACTGTTGATAAACAAAATCAAAGTTACTTAATTCATGAAGTGGCTCTAATGATTTGCATTCCTCGACCTGTTCCTTTACATTGGAATCAATTTTTTCCGTTTCTTTATTCTTCACAGCCTCTAAAAACGCTTTGTAATCTTTTCCGTATTTTTTATAGTACAATTCATAAACGGAAGAAACGGCACATTTTGAAGCAACGTCGGATAGTTTTGTTCTTTCCTGATCAGCGAAATGAACCTTATCCAGGATCTCGTCTAAAGAACCAAAAGCATCCTCAATTTCACTGTCACGGATGGAATCCATCTGATTAATGATAAACAAAATATTGACACTGTCCTTATGGGCCAGATTATAGCTTGTTAATACTTCATTCAGATAATGCTGCAAATAAAACATTTCTTGCTTATTCCCAACCTGTTTGGCCAGCATCAGGACAATAATCGCCTTACTGTTTCTTAAGACAGAGTTGGTAATCTCATCGTGAATTTCGTTGGGACTGGAAAAACCGGGGGTATCGATAAGCACCAGCCCATCCTTACAGATCGGTAAAGGAAATTTAATATTTACCCTGGTAATATCCGGATTAAAATGGTCCTCGGATACGTATTTCGCCAGCAACTCACTGGTATATTTATTGTCAATCTTAATAGTATCGGAACGATTATCTTTATATGTAACGATAATCTCGGCATCCTTGGAATATTCAATATACGTCGAAGTAGACGTACACCTTTTTAACCGTGAAGGAAGAATCTCCCGGCCTAAAATCGCATTGATAAAGGTAGATTTACCCACATTAAAGCTCCCGATAATAGATACCTCATAACGGTTATCTTCCAACTCACGGATAATATCTACAAATTGGGATTCCGTATATAGTTCCTGAAAATCCGTCTTATACGCATAGTTATTGTCAAGTTTGTCTGCTACTCCAGAAAGGTCGCGGCACGCCTGTTTGAGACTTTTTACATTCTTCGCATAATGCTCTAGTACTCCCATATGAGAATCCTCCAGTATATTGTAGAATATTTTAAATACATTATACCATAAAGAACAATTAATAAAATAGAAAATTCTATTTTGTCAAGAAAAATTTTTTTCACTTTTTTGCCATATTTCGCTAATAAATGTTCCTGCAAAATGTTACCTCCAGAAAACAAAGGCTGTCCCAACCGCAGAAGCGTGAGACAGCCTTTTGTTTGCATTCGTAAGACTAATCGCCAAAGATTACATAAAGATCGGGGCAAATACTAAAGCCACAATCGTCATCAGCTTAATTAAGATATTCAGCGAAGGCCCTGAAGTATCCTTAAACGGATCTCCTACGGTATCACCGTTAACAGCGGCCGCATGAGCCTCGGATCCTTTACCGCCATACTGTCCGCCCTCGATATATTTCTTGGCATTATCCCAAGCCCCGCCGGCATTAGCCATCATGATCGCCAGTAAGAATCCGGTGACCAAAGCACCGGCCAACAATCCGCCGAGCGCTTCTTTGCCCAGGCCCGGGAATAAACCAACCACAATCGGCACAACAACAGCCAAGAGACCAGGGATAATCATTTCCCTGATTGCCGCAGCGGTGCTGATGCTGACACATTTCGCATATTCAGGTTTGGCTGTACCCTCCATCAGTCCGGGTATTTCTCTGAACTGTCTTCTCACTTCGTCAATCATATCGCTGGCCGCTCTTCCTACGGCACCCATCGTTAAAGCCGAGAATAAGAAAGGCAACATCCCGCCGATAAACAACCCTGCCACTACCGCCGGATTAAGCACATTCAGCATTTCGATGCCCACTGCCTGCGTATAAGCACTAAATAAGGCCAAAGCCGTCAGAGCAGCCGAACCAATAGCAAAGCCTTTCCCGATCGCCGCTGTCGTATTACCTACAGCATCCAAACCATCAGTAATCTCTCTGACTTTAGGGTCCAGATGAGACATCTCCGCGATTCCACCGGCGTTATCCGCAATCGGGCCATAAGCATCCACCGCCACAACCATTCCGGTAGTGGAAAGCATCCCAACCGCCGCCAAAGCAATACCATACAAACCGGCAAACTGATAAGAAAGCAAGATAGCAATTACGATCACCAGGACGGGGAACATCGTTGACAGCATTCCTACACCCAGTCCGGAAATAATATTTGTCGCGGTCCCTGTTTGCGAAGCTTTCGCAATCCCTTTAACAGGGTTAAAGTCTGCGGAAGTGTAATACTCGGTAATTTTCCCGATAATAAACCCGGCCAATAAACCGGCTACCGTGGCAATGAAAACATTAAACCCTGTAATATCGCCTGTTTCCGGCAACATATTCGTGGCCAGAAAATAGGTGGCCACTAAAGAAAGAATCATCGCCACTGTTTCACCCATATTCAAAGCCTTCGAAGCATTTGCACCCTCACCGGTTCTGACAAAGAAGCTCCCGATGATCGACGCAACTACACCGGCCGCAGCAATCAAAAACGGTAAAATAATCCCATTAGTGCCCAAGCCCAAAGCAACTGCTAAAGCAATCGCAGCAATAATCGAACCCACATATGATTCGAAAAGATCGGCTCCCATGCCCGCAACGTCACCAACATTATCACCAACGTTATCGGCAATAACCGCCGGGTTACGAGGATCATCCTCGGGGATTCCGGCCTCTACCTTACCGACCAGATCAGCCCCTACATCAGCAGCCTTTGTGTAAATACCACCGCCGACACGCCCAAATAAAGCGATAGAGCTTGCCCCAAGCGCAAATCCGTTAATTGTATTGGGATTATCGAATAAAAAAGTAACAATGCCTAAACCAACAAGCCCCAAGCCAACCACGCACATCCCCATGACGGCACCGCCGGAAAAAGCCACGCCTAAAGCCTTATTGGCACTTGTCTGCGCCGCATTCGCCGTTCTTACATTAGCCTTCGTGGCTACAGTCATGCCAATAAAACCGGCCGTTACGGAACAAATAGCCCCAATAATAAACGCGATCGCCGTTTCAGGCTGTAAGCTGTCTGCTCCTTCCGTAAAATATCCGGTCAAAAAGATGACCGTAGCAACCGCAAGTACAAAAACAAACAGGGCCTTATATTCCCTCTTTAAAAAAGCCATTGCCCCTTCCTGAATAGCACCGGCAATCTCTTGCATGGTCTGATTACCAGGTTCCACTCTTAAAATACGTGCTGTCAAATAAAAAGCAAATAAAAGTGCGGCCACCCCGGCAAGAGGTGCCCAAACCGTAAAATTCATTTCTCCTCTTCCTCCCTTAAAAATGCGTGAAAGCCCTTTTTGTTTACTTCTCTATCTTTTTTACCATTGCTTAAACCACGGATAATAATAACGTGAAAACCATAAAGGAAATCGCCATAATCGTGGCAAGCTTAGCCAAAAAGTCATCCAGTCCCTTTTTCTTGCCGCCGAATAATGTTTCAGCACCGCCCGCAATAGACCCGGATAGTCCGGCACTTTTCCCCGATTGCAGCAATACGGTTGAAATCAGACCCAGCGAAGCGATGACCTGTAGTATAATCAAGGCTGTCTTCATGTTAACCCCCCTCCTTAGAATTTTCATATAATTTTATTTTCATTTCTAAATTATAACAGATGCTTAACCGAAATACCAGACAGAAAAATATTCATCTGTCTGGTACCCGGTATCCTATATGTCACGCCGTATTTAGACGGTTTTCGACACTTTATTTGAGATTATAAAAAGTGTCTCTACCCCTGTAAATCGCGACATCTTCTAATTCTTCTTCAATTCTGAGCAATTGATTATATTTAGCCACACGATCAGTCCGGGAAGGTGCGCCGGTTTTAATTTGTCCGGCATTAACCCCGACCACAATATCGGCGATTGTAGCATCTTCCGTCTCTCCGGAACGATGAGATACCACCGCGGTGTAGCCTGCCCGTTTGGCCATTTCAATGGTGTTCAATGTTTCCGTCAAGGTGCCGATTTGATTAACCTTAATTAATACGCTATTCGCGACGCCCATTTCGATCCCTTTCGAAACCCTTTCCGTATTAGTCACGAACAGGTCATCACCGACAATCTGAATCTTCTTTCCTAAGGCCTTTGTCATCTTCTGCCAGCCTTCCCAATCGTCTTCGGCCAATCCGTCTTCAATGGAGATAACCGGATACCTGCTGATTAACTTATCGTAGTAATCAATCATTTGGTCGGAGCTCATGGTCAATCCTTCACCGGCCAGGAAGTATGTGCCGTCCTTAAATAATTCGGTGGCCGCAACATCCAGCCCGAGGAAGACATCTTCGCCCGGCTTGTAACCGGCTTTGTGAATCGCCTCCACAATAACCTCCAGGGCTTCCTCATTGGAACGCAGATTAGGCGCAAAACCGCCTTCATCACCAACCGCGGTATTATAACCCTTTTTCTTGAGCACACCTTTTAGATTATGGAAAACCTCGGCTCCCATTCTAAACGCTTCGGCAAAGGAAGAGGCCCCTGCCGGCAGAATCATAAATTCCTGAATGTCCACATTATTGTCGGCGTGTTTGCCCCCATTAAGAATATTCATCATGGGCACAGGCAGTTCTTTCGCGTTTACCCCGCCGATGTAACGGTAAAGCGGCAAGCCGACATAATTAGCGGCGGCTTTCGCCACGGCAAGAGAAACACCAAGAATCGCATTGGCTCCTAATTTACCTTTATTGGGAGTGCCGTCCAACTCCAGCATTAACTCATCAATGGCCACCTGGTCCAGCGCATCGCTGTCAAGCAACGCGGGGGCAATGATGGTGTTTACATTCGTAACCGCCTTCATCACACCTTTGCCCAAATACCTGTCTGCTTCGCCATCACGCAATTCCACCGCTTCATATGCACCGGTGGAGGCACCGGAAGGAACTGCGGCCCGTCCAAAAGAACCGTCTTCCAAGGTCACATCAACTTCTACTGTGGGATTTCCCCGGGAGTCTAAAATCTCACGGGCATAGACATCAACAATTGTACTCAATCTCACTTAACCTCCTTATTTATTTTCAAGGTTTATTATCAGGGTTCTATACCCCAATCAACGTATTAAGCTTTCCCCGGTCATTCCGGCCTACTGATTAAACTTTCCCCGGTCATTTCGACTGGTTGAGGCAAACCCAGCAACTCCAGAATCGTCGGGGCAATATCCTGTAATGAACCATCGCGCAGCCGCATTTGTTCAGTACCGTTCCCTACCAGTAAACAAGGAACGATATTCGCCGTATGGGCGGTAAAAGGTTCACGGTTTTCCAGGTTAATCATCTGTTCGGCGTTGCCATGATCAGCCGTTACTAAAACGCAACCACCTTGAGCCAGCACAGCCTCAATGACCCGCCCGAGACAGGTGTCAACGGTCTCAATCGCTTTGATACAGGCTGGCAACTGACCGGTATGCCCCACCATATCAGGGTTGGCGTAATTTAAGACAATTAAGTCATAGCTGTTCTCCTGAATCTTCGCCACGACCTGATCGGTAACCTCACAGGCACTCATTTCCGGCTGCAGATTATAGGTGGCCACCTTCGGCGAAGGGACAAGAATCCGCTCTTCTCCGGGATAGGACTGTTCGATGCCCCCATTGAAAAAGAAGGTGACATGGGCATATTTCTCTGTTTCGGCAATCCTCAACTGCCGTAACCCACACTTACTGATTACTTCGCCTAAAGTATTCTCCAGATTCTGCGGCGGAAAAGCAACCGGCGCCTTGATCCCCGCATCATATTGGGTTAAACAGACATAATGGACTGCCGGATAGCCGCCGGGTCTTGCAAAGCCTGCAAAATTCTCCTCCGTGAAAGCATAACTGATCTGGCGGGCGCGATCGGCCCGGAAGTTGTACATTATGACCACATCGCCAGGCATGATCCTGCCGACAGGCTCACCCTGCCCGTCCACAATCACGGTAGGCTCCACAAATTCATCAGTCACCTTCATCTCATAAGCCTTCACCAGGGCTTCCCTGGCGCAACACGCCTTCAGTCCTTCTCCGGCCACCATCGCCTGGTAGCCTTTCTCCACCCGTTCCCAGCGGTTATCCCGATCCATCGTATAGTAACGGCCGGTCACTGTGGCGATTTTGCCCAGTCCCAAGCCGCTCAGCTTCTTTTCCAGCGCCTCCAGATATGTTTCCGCATTAGCCGGAGGCACATCCCGTCCGTCAAGAATGGCGTGAACAAACAGCTTCTTGACTCCACGGTCTTTGGCCAGCTCTATTAAGGCAAAAAGATGCTCAATATGACTATGCACTCCGCCATCCGAAAGCAGGCCCAGCAAATGTAAAGCCTTCTCCTCTTTAGCCGCCTCATCCATGGCCCGGGTGATCACCGTATTTTCGGCAATCTCTCCGTCTTTAATCGCTTTAGTGATCCGCGTAAACTCCTGATAAACAACCCGCCCGGCCCCAATATTCAAGTGACCGACTTCTGAGTTGCCCATCTGTCCGTCCGGCAGGCCTACCGCTTCACCGGATGACCGTAAAATACAATGGGGATATTTTCGCAACAATTGATCGTAAAACGGTTTGCCGGCTAAAGAAATGGCATTCCCGTCATTATCTTCAGCAATTCCCCAACCGTCAAGAATCGCCAGCATTACCGGCCTATATCTCATTTTTCTCTCTTCCTCTCCCTGCCCCTTGGACAATCGCGTAGAACGAATCCACCTCCAGGCTTGCTCCTCCTACCAATGCGCCGTCAATATCCTGACACGCCATAAACTCTTTAATGTTTTGCGGTTTGACACTGCCGCCATACTGGATCCGGATCGCTTCCGCAGTCTCCTTCCCCCAGCCGTCGGCCAGAACCCGGCGCAAAAAGGCAATCGTCTCCTGCGCATCCTGCGCGCTGGCATTAACTCCTGTGCCAATGGCCCAGACCGGTTCATAGGCAATCACCAGCGGCCTAATGGCGGCGGCATCCAGCCCGGCTAAACCGCCCAGCAGCTGTCGCCGGCATACTTCCTCCGTTTGCCCTTTTTTTCGCTCCTCCAGTGTTTCTCCCACACACAAAATAGGAATAAGCCCATGGGCAAGCGCCGTTTTCACCTTTTCATTAATGAAGGAATCCTCTTCCCCCAAAATATGACGGCGTTCGGAATGCCCCAGAATGATGTAAGTACACCCTAAGTCTTTCAGCATCAGCGGAGAAACCTCGCCGGTAAACGCCCCCTGCACCTGCGGGTAAAGATTCTGAGCCCCCAATTTGATTCCTGTGCCTTCTAACGCCTCTCCGACCGTCTGCAGAGCCGTAAAGGCCGGACAGATAACCGTGTCCACTTCCTGATAAAGCTCTATGTCCACAGGGAACTCCGTTACAAAGCCTTCCGCTTCCTTAATCAGCTTATGCATTTTCCAATTGGCGGCAATAATCGGTTTTCTCAATTTAATGCTGCACCTCACTTGTCCAGTAATGCGGCAACGCCGGGCAGTACTTTCCCCTCCAAAAACTCCAGTGAGGCACCGCCGCCGGTTGAAATGTGATAAATGGCATCAGCCTGTCCGCTTTTCTCTACTGCCGCAACCACATCTCCGCCGCCAATAATGGTTTTCCCTGAAGCCGCCGCCGCTGCCTGGGCAATCTCATTTGTCCCGGTGGCGAACTGCGGGAATTCATAGACGCCCAACGGCCCATTCCAGACAATGGTCTTCGCCTTCGCAATCACCAGCTTGAAAGCTTCCACCGTCTGCGGTCCGATATCCAGGGCAATGCTGTTTTCCGGGACCTCCCCAACCGCGTAAACCTTGCCTGCGGCTTCTGCCGAAAACTCCTCGGCCGCCACCACATCTTGCGGCAGGAGAATATGTACCCCTGAAGCTTCAGCCTTTTTCAGCAGTTTTTTCGCTGTTTCCAGGTGTTCTTCTTCCACTTTCGAAGCGCCCAGCTCATACCCTTGCGCCTTTAAAAAAGTGTGCGCCATCGCCCCGCCGATTAAGAGATAAGCGGCCTTTTTGAGCAGATTCTCAATCACGGTAATCTTATCGGAAACCTTGGCTCCGCCTAAGATCACCGCAAAAGGCTGCGCCGGATTCTCTAACGCTTCGGATAAAGCGGAGATTTCCTTCTCCATCAAAAAACCGGAAACCGCCGGGAGAAATCTGGTAATTCCTTCGGTGGAAGCATGGGCCCGATGGGCCGTGCCAAATGCATCATTAACATATACTTCCCCTAAAGCAGCCAAGCCCTTGGCAAAATCCAGGTCATTTTTTTCTTCGCCGGGATAAAAACGCACGTTTTCCAGAATGGCAATCTGACCGGGTTGCAGCTCCGCCGCTATCTTTTGCGATTCCGGTCCGCCGCAGTCTGCCCCAAAAAGCACCTTTTGCCCCACCAATTCACTTAAATGGGGAACCAGCAGCTGCACACTCATTTCGGGAACGACCTGCCCTTTCGGACGACCCAAATGGGTCATTAAAATTATTTTGGCCCCTTGCTCCCGTAAATAATTTAGTGTTGGCAACGCTCTCCTCATCCGTGTATCATCAAGAATTTTTCCTTCCTTCACCGGTACATTAAAGTCCACGCGGACAAGTACTCTTTTCTCTGCTAACTTGATGTCGCGGATCGTTTTTTTGCTCACTCCTAACCAACCTCCCATCACATCTAGAATATACCATAAAAAGATCCCCTAAAAACAAACTGCCCCTCTAAAAGTAATTTAAAGCAATCCGGTGACTTTCCGAACCAAATCGACCACCCTGTTCGAATAGCCCCATTCGTTATCATACCATGCTACAACTTTTATCATATTACCATCTATTACCATGGTTGACAAGGCATCCACAATCGAAGAATGAGGGTTACCATTATAATCTTTCGACACCAGCGGCAGCTCGGAATAGGCCAGAATTCCTTTCAGCGGACCTTCGGCCGCCTCCTTCAGCACGGCATTAATTTCTTCCGCCGTCACATTATTATTTATTTCCGCCACAAAATCCACAACCGAAACATTGGGCGTAGGCACCCGCATGGCAAAACCGTTGAGTTTCCCGGCTAATTCGGGCAAGACAAGGGTCACAGCCTTCGCGGCTCCTGTGGTGGTCGGAATAATGGAAAGCCCCGCCGCCCTGGCCCTTCTTAAATCTTTATGGGGTAAATCAAGTATCTGCTGATCGTTGGTGTAAGAATGGACCGTGGTCATTAAACCGCGCCTGACCGTAAATTTCTCGTGCAGCACCTTCACCACCGGCGCCAGACAATTGGTGGTACAGGAAGCATTGGAAAGAATGTGATGTTTCTCCGGGTCATACTGATGATCGTTTACCCCCATCACAATCGTGATATCCTCCTGCTTGGCCGGGGCCGAGATAATCACCTTCTTTGCACCGGCCGTCAAATGAGCACGCGCCTTATCCCCTTTGGTAAAACGGCCCGTAGACTCAACGACCACATCTACCCCCAGCTCTCCCCAGGGCAATAAAGCGGGATCCCTTTCCGCCAGCACTTTAATCTCTTTCCCGTTAACCTTAATCACACCTTCGCCGGCTTCAACCTGGCCGGAAAACGGGCCATGAACCGAATCATAGGCAAGGAGATGAGCCAGAGTACGCGCATCCGTAAGGTCATTCACCGCTACTACTTCAAAATCTTCGTTATCTAAGGCAATCCTGAAGACATTCCTGCCGATACGGCCGAAACCATTAATCCCTATTTTTTTCATTAAATTCATGCCTCCTTTTTCGTCTCAAAACCAACCATAAACCTACTATGTAATAATGACATCTTTTATTTTACCCATCTTCCAGGATTTCTCTCATTACTTCCGCTGCCCCTTCGTCTGTGATTAACGTCTTGATAAAACCGGCTTTAAGTACAGCCAGAATAGCCCGCGCCTTACTCTTGCCTCCGGCAACCGCCACTACCTGCTTAAACTGCGAAAGCTCCTCCAGACGCGGACCAACAGTAGGCGCAGTAACGGCCACCGAACCGTCTTCTGCAAAATAATAGCCAAAAGCCTCCCCGACCGGTAGCTTTCTCGCCCGCAAGAGCAAGGACTGCCAATCCAGTTCGCGGCGTGCGGCCATCATTTTCGCGACACCAATCCCGTGTAATAACAAATTCGCTTTTTTCGCCAAATTAATCGTTTCCAAAATTTTATGGTCGTGAACAAAGTTTTCTAACGCCTCTTCAGAGATGGCATCAGGCACATAGAGGAGCCGGTAATTTCCGCCAAGCCCCCTGGCGATCCGTGCCGCAATTGTATTGGACTGAATCTCCACTACTTCGCCCAAACCACCGCGGGCCGGCACCACCAAAATACCCCGTTTCCCATGTGTCGGCGGAATCTGGCGTGCTACCTCGGCCATCGTCGTTCCCCCGGAAACCGCGATAACCCAGTTATCCTCCACGATCTGCACCAAATATTTTCCGGCCGCTTTGCCGAGTTCGCGCATATTCATACTCTGTTCGTCAAGATCACCCGGAACAATACATACTTTCGTTAATCCTATTTTATTTTGGAGGAAATTTTCCAAAAAAGCAAGTCCCCTAAATTCATGAACAAGACCAGCTAATTCAGGCAACAGTTTTTCACATTCTTCCGTCAAAGATACGCCTGCCGCATCAGAGGTCAACAGTTGCCGGTTCTTTAAAAACTCAACCTCACCTCTGACCACTCTTTCCCCGATCGCCAACTGTTCGGAAAGCAGTCTCCGGCCAATCGGTTGATTATGCCGTACCACCCGTAAAATATCATATCTTTTTTCCAATAAACCGCTTATTTCCGGTGCAACACGTTTCAGCAACCGGATACTCCCGCGCTCATCATTACCGTTCTCATCCTGGCCTTCGCCATGCTTTTCGATCCTCATGCTGTCTTTTTCTTCTCTATTCTTACTCTCAGCTATTCTATTCTTACTCTCAACTATGCCTCTTTCCCCCATGCGACTTTCCCCCTTTGTGGGTCATGTTTTGTCCCGCAACAGATATAATTGTCCCGCCCGTTTATTATTTACTCTATCAAATTATTCGGCGCCTGACAATATGTGAAATATTTTCTTTAATAACGCCGCCGCTGGGCCGCGCTCAAAACGCCAAGCTCCTCCCGGTATTTCGAGACGGTACGCCGGGCAATCTTAATCCCTTGCTTTTGCAGTAATTCCGCTAATTTTTGGTCACTATACGGTTTACGCGGGTCCTCTTCCTTCAGGAGATCTGTTATAAGCCGCTTGATACTTTCCGCCGAGGCAGAATCACCCATCGCCGTACTAAACCCGGTCGTAAAAAAGAATTTAAATTCAAAAATACCGTGGGGGGTCTGCACATATTTTTGCGCCACGGCCCGGCTCACCGTAGATTCGTGCAGTCCGATTTCCTCCGCTACTTCACGCATCGTGAGCGGTTGCAAATACCTGATTCCCTTTTGAAAAAAAGCCTTCTGCTTTTTCAGTAGAGCTTCCGTGACGCGATAAATCGTCTGACGCCGCTGCTCAATACTGCGAATCAGCCATAAGGCCTGATTCATCTTGTTTTCCACAAAGCTTTTGGTGGCCTGGTCCACATGAAGCTGTCCGCTGCGGTTCAGGATTGTACTGTACGTCTGATTAATCGTTAAACGCGGCACCAGGCTGTCATTAACCAGAATCACAAATTCATTGGCGACCCGCTCAATCACTACATCAGGCACAATATAACGAATCTTTTCCCCGCTGCTAAAAGCCGCCCCGGGCTTGGGATCAAGCTGCTTAATAATATCGGCTAACTCCTGGACCCGACTGACCGGTAGATTCAGGGCGGCGGCCACCTTGTTAATTTTCCCCTGTCCCAGTTCCGGCAAATAGGTCGCCACCAATTTACGCAAATCTTCATCGTCAAGACCTTTTTGGGCTAACTGGATGAGCAGACATTCCTGCAAAGACCGCGCCCCAATTCCCGGCGGATCAAAGCCCTGAATAAAATGCAGAACCCACGCCACCAGTTTTTCCTCAACCCCTAAATCATCGGCAATCTCCGCCGTGGACACACTTAAGTAACCCGCGGAATCCAGATTGCCAATTAAATAGGCTCCGATTTCCTGTTCCCGTTCGTTAAGGTGCAGACAGCCAAGCTGAAAAAGAAGATACTGCTGGAGACTGGTTTCCTCAGGGATAATATTCTCCAGTGAAAAATCATCCTGTTCCTCCCGCGGCAGATGGCGGGAAAACAGCTCGTCCCGCCTGCTTTCGCGTAAATATTCCTGCCAGTCAATTCCTTCCTTCTCCCCTGGCACCCCCGGCGGGTCTTCGGGGAGCTCACTCTCCTTTATATTTGCCTCCGTATCCTTTGGCGAATCTATCTCTTCATTCTCTCCCTCTTTCGATTCCAGCAAAGGGTTTTCCAGCATCACCTGATTAACATACTCCGCCAGCTCTAAAGAGGAAAACTGCAAAAGCTGGATTGCCTGCCGCAACTCCGGAGTCATAATTAGTTTCTGTTTCTGTTCCAACCTGAAGTCATAGCCAATCATTGCTGTTCCCCCCTTCTCCTTATATATTATATCAATTTTTGCTTATCTCAAAATAATATTTCATTTATCGCCGAATTTAACGAACCTTCTGGCTAATACTTCCAAAGATAAAAATAAAAAAGCTGCTGCCGCAAACTTAGTTCGCAACAACAGCCTTCTTTTTTCGCTGACCTGAGATCCCCATTATTTTTTTTCAGGAGCTCCAACCGGGCATACATCTGCACATGAACCACATTCAGTGCATTTGGCCGGATCAACAACAAACTTCCCGTCACCTTCACTGATCGCTTCCGCCGGGCACTCGGCTTCGCAAGCCCCGCAAGCGATGCATTCCTCATTAATTACATATGCCATTTGTTTTCACCTCCACCTCTGAAATACCCAAAACGAGAATTTTAAAGACAAAAACCTACAATATCGTCCTACACACACTACATTATACATAAAAATCGACGAAAAAGCACGGTCTTTCATAAAATTATTATTCTTTGCACTGCTCCGGCCGCACTCCCTGATGCCGCAATTCCTCGGCGATTGCTTCAATCTTCCGTAAACGATGATTGACCCCCGATTTGCCCATGGGCTTGGCCATCATTTCCCCTAATTCCTTCAAACTGCTGTCGGGATTCTCTAAACGCAGACGGGCCACCTCGCGCAAGCGCAAAGGAAGCTTTTCCAGCCCGATTGTCTCCGCAATTAATTTAATATACTCAATCTGTTTTAAAGAGGCATTCACCGATTTCTTTAAATTAGCCGTATCACAATTGACCAGGCGATTGACTTTATTCCGCATATCCTTCATGACCCGAATGTTTTCGAATTCCAAAAGGGCCCGGTGTGCCCCGATGATATTTAAAAAAGAGGCGATTTGCTCGCTTTCCTTGAGATAAACCACATACCAGCTTTTCCGGGTGCTAATCTTAGCCGCCATGTCCGGAAATTGATTGATCAATTGGGTTAAAGCCTCGGCATAAAAACGACTATTGGTAATCAGCTCCAGATGATAATTGCCTTCCGGATTGTTGACTGACCCCGCCCCTAAAAAGACGCCCCGCAAAAAACTGCGGCGACAGCACAAAGACGTGATCAGGGATTTCCTGATGCCCGGGAAGATATTGCCCGCTTCGTTCAGAATCCCTAATTCATTGAGCAACTTGGGGAGATGGACAACATTGCTTAAGCACACACTGTATAAATTATTCTTCTTTAAGCTGCGCCGTTTCTCAATCCGGATTTCCGCCTCGATATTATAAATCTCTTTAAATAAGCGGAAAATCTTCCTTGCCACCGGAGAACTTTCCGTAGCCACCACTAAAGCCACCTCATGATTGGTACTAATCTTAATTGTGCCGTCCATGCGAATGAGGGCAGCCAATTCGGCAAGCAGGCAACAACGGCTTTCGGGAAAAAAACGCGCTAATTCATCTTTCGCCTCCGTAGAAAACGACATCTTGCCCTATCCCTCCTTCCGGCAGTTTTTCGGTAACTTTCTTTCTCCCCACAGAAGTTGCTCAAAGAAAGAGACCTTGCCGGTTTTTTGCTCGGCTATTAACGGGATAATCAGTTCCGCGAGCTTTTCGGAATTATGGCGGATCGAAATATTCTCATGAATCAGGGGCGCTTGAATTAAGCGCACCCCCATCTGGGAAATCCGTTTGCGGTCCACTTTGACCAGGTAGGCTCCTTCCGACGCATATTTATTGGCGTAATGGGGCGGTATCTTTTGATTATTCGCAATCAGATAGTCCACCAGTCCCGGGGCGGAATGAGCATACAAAGCCTTCAAATGGTCCGAGGCCGTGTAATCTTTTGTTTCACCGGCCTGGGTCATCACATTGCACACATAGAACTTTAAACCCTGCGCCCGTTGAATCGCCTGGGTAATTTCCGGAATCAACAAATTGGGAATAATGCTGGTATAAAGACTGCCCGGTCCGAGAATAATCGCCTCGGCTTCCTCGATCGCTTCCAGCGCTTCTGTCGTCGCCTGACAGCAGGCGGGCTCTAAAAAAACCCGTTTAATGCCCTGCGTGGAACGGGAAATCGCCGATTCGCCCAAAACTACGGAGCCGTCCGCTAATTCCGCTCCAAGAGACAAATTATCAAAAGAAACCGGCACAACCCGCCCTCTGATCGCCAGAACCTTACTCACTTCGTTAATAGCAGTCTCAAAACTGCCTGTCAAATCGGTCATCGCGGCAATTAAGAGGTTCCCCAGGTTATGGCCGGCCAATTCTGTGCCCTGGGTGAAACGATAACTAAACAGTTTTTCCATCGCCGATTCCGTATCAGCCAGCGCAACGAGGCAGTTACGGATATCCCCCGGGGGAATAATACCCATATCTCCCCTGAGCTTGCCGGAACTACCCCCGTCATCGGTCACCGAGACAATTGCCGTAAGGTTGGAGGTATATTCCTTTAAGCCCCGCAGGAGCACAGACAACCCTGTCCCGCCACCAATTACCACGATATGCGGACCTCTTTTTAAAGAATAACGTTGATAAGGGGACAAACACCGTGCAAAAAACCTCACAACAAAACCTCCCCTGTACTTTGCTTAAACATATCCCTATGCCGAATCATGACGCGATATTCCTGTGATGATAATCTTTCGCCCAAACAATTAGCCAGCACTACGGAGCGATGCTGTCCCCCTGTGCAGCCAATGGCAATTACTAAATGGGTCTTGCCTTCTTCCACATAATGAGGAAGTAAAAAGCTTAAAGTATCCGTATATTTGCGCAGGAATTCTTCCGTTAAAGGCGACCGCCATACATAATCATGCACTTCCGGATCACACCCCGTTAAGGGACGCAGCTTCTCCTCATAATAGGGATTGGGCAAAAAACGGACATCCACGACCAGATCCGCATCCAGCGGTATCCCGTATTTGTAACCGAAAGACATAATGGTCAGATGCATCTTCACTTTCGTATTATCAGGCCCGTAAAGATCGACAATCTGCGTTTTTAATTCCTTGGTTGATAACTCGGAGGTATCAATAATTTTATTGGCGATCCCCCGTAGACTCTCCATCCGCTGCCTCTCCAGCAAAATTTCCTCCAAGAGCGGCCCCAGATTGGAAAGGGGATGGCGTCTTCTCGTCTCTTTGAACCTTTTGACCAAAACCTCCGTACTGGCCTCCAAAAAGAGAATTTCATACTGACAGCCCTGTTTCTTCAGCTCATCCAAAGCCTGAAATAAATGTTCAAAAAACAGACCGCCGCGGATATCAATAACCACGGCCACATGATGGAGCGTACTTTCTCCCTCAATACAAAGCTCCGCAAATCTGGGCAAAAGAGCAGGCGGCAAATTATCAACACAAAAAAACCCCAAATCCTCAAGTGCTCTGATCACATGGGTCTTCCCCGCCCCCGATAAACCCGTAATGATCTGAAAAGTTAAATCAGACATAAGCTTTGGCCCCCTCCTCATTCCCCTGCTACATTTCATTTACCCTCTGCCTACATCATAATATAATTGTCTGTCTTTTTCCAGAATCACCTTCTGGCATTTTTTATTTGTTCGGGTGGCACCCCGGCCTTTTCCAAAACCCAGGCTCCATATTCCAAAGCCCCCACGCTTTCCGGAAAATGCGCGTCACTATTGACCAGAAAATCGACACCCCAAGCGGCCAGCTCCCTTACCGTTTGATAATCGGGGAATTTATGGCCGGTATTAATCTCCCAGCAGGTCCCCTTCGCCAGGCAAGCCTGCGCCGTTTCGGCCAGATCAATCGTCATTTTCAGCCCGGGATGACTGATTACCGGCGGCTCGTAGCGGTAGATTGCCTCCACTAAAGCTTTGGTATTATCATTGATTATTCTTCTGCACCGGCCCAAACCCGGGTAAACTTTAACAACACTATTTCCGACAAGCCAAGGTATTTCGCTCACCTTGTCCGGCCGGATATAGGGATGCAAACCAACAATTATGTAGTCCAGTTCGCGCATTACTTTCCTGCTCACATCCAACCTGCCGTCCCGGCTGATGACATTGGCCTCTACGGCGGTATAAAGGGTCAACTGCGGGTACTCTGCACGCAGCTGTTTCTGCACCTGCTTAATTTCCTCCCGCAGCTGCAATAAAAGATGCTCCGATTTAATACCCGTCCCGATATTACGCGGTCCATGCTCGGCAAAACCCAGCTCCTCCAATCCTCTTCCTGCCCCTGCTTCTGCCATTTCGCCAAGTGTTCCACGCCCGTCACTATAGGTGGTATGGAGATGATAATCGCCCCTGAATTCCACGTATACCCCTCCGTTTAGGCAAAACCCTATTCTTTTCTTGTATTATTCTCCTCTCCGGGCAAAAAAAAATCCCCTTAGCAGGGATTGTTACCAGTAACCAAGGGTTGGTGATCAAAAAGATGAAAATATGACGCTGAATATTTCAAGCAATTTTCTTATTGGGTCGAATACTTTTCCCGTAAGAAATTGACGATTACCTTGTCCAAAGTAATGCTGGCCTTGTAAATATCCTGAGAAGCCAGACTACATTTTTTGCCTTCTACCTGATAATGTTCTCCATAGGTCCCGTATAATTCTTTCCGTAAACGTTCCATTTCTGACAATAACTGCTCCGAGTGCCCTCTCATCACCATACCAACCCCCTCATCTTTATATTTCACATTTAAACTGCTTTTTTCTATACACTATAATTCGACTTTGCCTGTCCATTTTCCTCCTTTTGGCATAAAAATATTTTTCATTTTTTTTATTTGCATACATATTCCTCATGCTTCATCAGATATCCGGAAAAAGTTCCATACCTGCCGGGCGGCGCTACGTCCTAAACCTTCTACTTTTTCGAGCTCTTCCAAAGAGGCCTGGCGGATTTTTTGTAAAGAAAGCCCGAAATATTTCAGGAGCGCGGCCTTCCTTTTTGGCCCTAAACCGGGAATATCGTCGAGGACTGAGGAAAGATTGCGTTTGCCCCGCAATAAACGGTGATAAGTAATGGCAAAACGGTGCGCTTCATCCCGAAGACGCTGTAAAAGATACAAACCCTGGGCATCGCGCGGCAGAATAAGCGGTTCTTCCCGCTCCTCCAGAAAAATCCACTCCTCCTGCTTGGCCAAACCGACGGCAGGAATCCGGGCATAGCCCAATTCCCTCATCACGGCTCGCGCCGCCGAAAGCTGCCCCTTGCCCCCATCCACAACCACTAAATCGGGGAGAGGGGTAAAACGCGGGTTCCCGTTCCGCGCATTCAGAAAACGGCGCCGAATCACCTCCGCCATACTGGCAAAATCGTCCGGTCCTTCCACCGTTTTAATCCTGAAGCGGCGATACGCTGAGGGATTGGCCCGTCCCGCCTCAAAAACCACCATCGAGGCCACCGCTTCCTGCCCCTGGATATTGGAGATATCGTAGCACTCCATCCGGTGCGGCGGCTCCGCCATTTGCAGATAGCCGGCCAGTTCCTGCAAGGCCTGTTCGTGATGCTTCCGCTTTTCCTCCCTGATGTTGTGCTCCCGCTGCAGATTTTCCCGGGCATTTTTCGCCGCTAGGGCCAATAACTCCTTTTTATGACCGCGCCGGGCCACCCTTAACACGACTTTACTGCCTCTTTTTTCCTTCAGCCAGGCTTCCACAAGCTCCTGCTCTCCTTGCTCGGTCAGCTTATTATGCTCTTCCTGGACCTCTTGTTCACTCCATTCCTCAGCTACCTCAGGCTTTTGCTCTTCCTTATAATCTATCGCTTCCGCCTCCGCCGCCTCAGGCTCTTTCTGTTCCTCAAGCCTTTCCGGAAGGATGATCTGCGGTGGAATAAATTCGGCGCGATGATAATACTGCTGCAAAAAAGCAAGCAGGATCTCCCGCCCCTCCATCTCCTGCACACCTTCAAGGAGGAAATAGTCACTGCCGGACACTTTTCCGGCTCTGACAAAGAGAACCTGGACACAGGCTAACTGGGTTTCGCGGGCGTAATGCAAAACGTCATAATCCTCCTGACTGCCCGAAGAGACGATCTTCTGTTTTTCGATGACTGTCTCTATCGCCTGCAGCTGATCACGCAATTCAGCCGCCTTTTCGAAATTCAGCTCTTCAGAGGCCTTCTGCATCCTTTTTTTCAGCTTTTTCGCCAGTGCTTCCTGCCGCCCCTCTAAAAAGAGGCAGACCTCGTCAATCATTTTCCGGTAATCCTCCGCGCTGATTAAGCCCTGACAAGGCGCGGCGCACCGTTTGATATGCGCATTCAGACAGGCCCGTTCCTGATGCTTAAAACTCGCCTGCTTGCACGAGCGCAGGGGAAAAACCCGCTTCAACAGCCTGAGCGTCTCATGGACAGCGGTGGCATTGGTGTATGGCCCAAAATAGCGGGAGCCGTCACGATGTACAGTCCGGGCAATCTCCAGCCGGGGGAATTTCTCCTGTACCGTAACCCTCAGATAGGGATAGTTTTTGTCATCCATCAACCGAATATTATACTTCGGCTTGTATTTTTTAATCAGGTTGCTCTCGAGGATAAGCGCTTCCACCTCAGAGTCCGTCACAATATATTCCAGATCCCGAATCCTCTTCACCAGGACCCGGGTCTTTGGAGCATTATTCTGCTGGCCGGAAAAATAGGACCTGACCCTGTTTTTCAGATTAATGGCCTTGCCCACATAAATAATCTTGCCCTGATCATCCTTAAACAGGTAAACCCCGGGCAGCGTAGGCAACAGCCTTAATTTTCCCTCCAACCGTGCCTCCACTTTTTCTTCCGGCATCCTCCTAATCCCCCCTCCGCATCCTATCTCCAAGTCACGCTCTACTGCCAGATACCATCATCGCCATCGATGCACTACTTGTACTCCTTATCCAATCTCCAATCCCCACCTTACTGCCGGTCCGACAGGGCTTCCCGCAGACGCCTTCCGGTTCCCGTAGTTCACGATCTCCCCTTTTCTTACTGCAAGTCCGGCAGGACCTTCCGCAGATACTGTCCCGTGTAGCTGACCGGATTCCGGGCAATCTCCTCCGGTGTCCCTACGGCAATGATCTGACCGCCCTTATCCCCGCCTTCGGGTCCCAGATCAAGGCAATAATCCGCCGTCTTAATCACATCAAGATTATGCTCAATCACCACGACCGTATCACCGTTGTCCACCAGCTGTTCCAACACCTTCAGCAGCTTATGGATATCGGCAATATGCAAGCCGGTTGTGGGTTCGTCCAGGATATAGAGCGTCTTTCCGGTAGAACGCCGGCTTAACTCTGTCGCCAGCTTCACCCGCTGTGCCTCGCCGCCCGAGAGGGTTGTGGCCGACTGCCCCAGCCGGATATAGCCTAAACCCACATCCTGCATGGTTTTCAGTTTACGGTAGATCTTCGGCTGGTTCCGGAAAAACTCCGCCGCCTCATCTACCGTCATATCCAGGACCTGGGCGATGGATTTTCCTTTGTATTTTACCTCCAGCGTTTCCCGGTTATATCTCTTCCCTTTGCAGACCTCGCAAGGCACATAGACATCCGGCAGAAAATGCATTTCAATCTTGATAATCCCGTCCCCGGTGCAGGCCTCGCAGCGGCCGCCCCGCACATTAAAGCTGAACCTGCCCGCCTTATATCCTCTCATGCGGGCTTCGGGGGTCTGCGCATAAACCTCCCTGATGGAGTCAAACACCCCGGTATACGTGGCGGGATTAGAACGCGGTGTCCGCCCAATCGGCGACTGGTCAATATTAATGACCTTATCCAGATACTCCACTCCTTCAATCTTATCGTGCGCCCCGCCTTTGGCGCGGGCCCTGTTTAACTCATGGGCCAGCGTTTTGTAGAGAATCTCGTTGATTAACGAACTTTTCCCGGAACCCGAAACTCCGGTAATACAGGTAAAAACATTTAACGGCAGCGCCGCGTCAATATTCTTCAGATTGTTCTCCCGCGCCCCTTTGATTACCAGCCACTTACCGTTGGGCTTTTTCCGCACGGCAGGCACAGGAATCGCTTTCCGTCCGCTCAAATATGCGCCGGTGACCGACCCTTCCGCCTGCCTGATCTCTTCCACTGTCCCCTGCGCCACCACTTCCCCACCGTGCACTCCGGCCCCCGGGCCAATATCGATGATATGGTCGGCCGCATACATCATCTCTTCGTCATGTTCGACCACCAAGACAGTGTTTCCCAGATCCCGCAACGATTCCAGGGTTTTGATCAACCTGTTGTTATCGCGCTGATGCAGGCCAATAGATGGTTCGTCCAAAATATATAACACCCCGACCAGGCTTGAGCCGATCTGGGTGGCCAGCCTGATACGCTGTGCCTCCCCGCCGGATAAAGTACCGGCCGCACGATGCAGCGTCACATAATCAAGCCCCACATTCACCAGAAAGCCTAACCGTTGACGGATCTCCTTTAGTATTTGGCGGGCAATATACTGTTCCCGCTCCGTCAACTGCAGGGAGCAGATAAAGTCCAGGGCTTCCCCTACCGAAAGGCTCGTCACCTCCCAGATATTCCTGCCCTGAATGGTCACCGCCAGGCTTTCCTCCCGTAGTCTCGCGCCTTTGCAGCGCGGGCAGGGAATACTGCTCATATATGATTCGATATCCTGACGGGCGTAATCCGACTGCGTCTCCCGATGCCGCCGCTCTAGCGTGGGAATAACCCCTTCGTAAGTAGAATCAAATACCCGTAAATCACCATTGCTGTTGCAATAGCGAAAACGAATCTTTTCATTGCCTGTCCCGTACAAAATCAGCTGCTTTTCCTCCGCGGTCAAATCACGGAAGGGCTTCGTCATGGAAATATCATGCTGTTTGGTCACCGCCCCCAGCATCCCTTGATACCATAAAGCCGTCGGTCTGTTCCAGGGCTGGATTGCTCCTTCCTCCAGCGACTTTCCGGTATCCGGGATGACCAAATCGGGATCAATCTCCATCTTCATCCCCAGCCCGCTACACTCCGGACAGGCTCCATAGGGATTATTGAAAGAAAACATCCGCGGCGTAATTTCCTCAAAACTGATTCCGCAATCCACACAGGCAAAATTCTCACTGAAGAGGATTTCCTCCTGGCCCATAATATCGGCGGTGACAAGCCCCCCGGCCAGCTTCATGGCCATCTCCAGCGAATCAGCCAGGCGTTTTTCCTGCCCGGGACGAATGATAATCCGGTCGACAACCACCTCAATGGTGTGCTTCTTATTCTTGTCCAGCTTAAACTCTTCAGTGGCTTCCCGTATTTCCCCATCGACCCGCACCCGGACGTACCCGTCCTTGCGAATCTGCTCGAACACCTTCTGGTATTCCCCTTTGCGTCCTCTCACCAAAGGTGCCAGAATCTGCAGGCGTGTTCCTTCCGGATAGGTCAGCAATTGGTCAACAATCTGCTCCACCGTCTGTTGCTTAATCGGCTGTCCGCATTTATAGCAGTGCACCCGGCCAATCCGCGCATAAAGCAGCCGCAGATAATCATAAATCTCGGTTACGGTGCCCACCGTAGAACGGGGGTTGTTGCTGGTGGTTTTCTGATCAATGGAAATGGCCGGCGACAAGCCCCCGATAAAATCCACATCGGGCTTATCCATCTGCCCCAAAAACTGCCGGGCGTAAGCGGACAAAGACTCCACATACCGCCGCTGACCCTCGGCATAAATCGTATCAAAGGCCAGTGATGATTTGCCGGAGCCGCTTAGCCCCGTAAGCACTACCAGCTTGTCCCGCGGTATCTCCAGATTAATATTTTTTAAATTATGGGAGCGTGCCCCCCGAATAATAATTTTATCTGTTGCCATTCTCTTTCTTCCCGCCTTCTTAATCTGTGTGACAATAACCTGCCTACTGCACTACCACCGCTGTACCCGAAGCAGTGACCATGAGCATATTGCCCCCTTGCCCCAATACTTCGTAATCGATATCCACGCCTACCACGGCATTACCACCAATCATTTCAGCCCGCTTTGCCAGTTCTTCCAAAGCCTTATTGCGTGCTTCAATCAGTTCTCCTTCATAAGAACCCGACCTGCCGCCGAAAAAATTCGTTAAACCTGCGGCAAAATCCTTCAGAAAATTAACACCGGTGATCACCTCACCAAAAACGACCCCTTTATACTCGATAATTCTTTTCCCTTCGATACCTGGTGTTGTCGTAATAATCATTTTTACAGCCCCCTTTTTCATATTTTCCGTTTATGCTCTTCTGTTGCCTCTTCGCATTGTCTGTTTTTAGCCCAACTCGGCTTTCAGCTCGATCAACAAGTCGCGCAGTTCGGCTGCCCGCTCGAATTCCAGCCCCCGGGCCGCTTCCTTCATCTCTTTCTCCAAACGCCGCACCAGCTTTTTCAGTTCTTCCTTCGGCATCCTGCCCGGATCAAGCTTGTACTCCTCCTGTGTTTCCGCGGCTAAAGTCGCTTCAATGACATCCCGCACCCCTTTTTGCACGGTCTGCGGAATAATCCCGTGTTCTTCATTAAAAGCCTGCTGAATCTTGCGGCGGCGGTTCGTCTCGTCAATCGCCTTCCGCATGGAGTCCGTGAGCACATCGGCATACATGATGACCTGCCCGTGGACATTACGGGCGGCCCGCCCAATCGTCTGAATCAGTGACCGTTCCGAGCGCAGGAACCCTTCCTTATCCGCATCCAGAATCGCCACCAGCGATACTTCAGGCAAATCCAAGCCTTCCCGCAGTAAGTTAATCCCCACCAGCACGTCAAACACACCCAGACGCAAATCACGGATAATCTGCATGCGCTCCAGGGTTTTGATCTCCGAATGAAGATACCGGACTTTGATGCCCATTTCCCGCAAATAATCGGTTAAATCCTCGGCCATCTTCTTGGTCAGCGTGGTAATCAACACCCGTTCCTGCCGGTCCACCCTGTTTTTGAGCTCCTCAAGCAGATTATCCATCTGCCCTTTGATCGGTCGGACAAAGATCTCCGGATCAAGGAGTCCGGTAGGCCGGATGATCTGTTCCACCACCGCTCCGCTCCTGGATAATTCGTATTCCCCGGGGGTCGCCGAAAGACAGACCACTTGCCCAATCCTTTGCTCAAACTCATTAAAGCGCAAGGGGCGGTTATCCAGTGCCGAGGGCAGCCGGAAACCGTGCTCGACCAGTGTCTCCTTCCGTGAACGATCCCCCACGTACATCGCCCCGATTTGCGGAATTGTCGCATGGGATTCATCAATCATCACGAGAAAATCGGGCGGGAAAAAATCCAGCAGCGTATAAGGACTTTCGCCCGGTTTCCGCCCCGTTAAATGCCGCGAATAATTCTCAATCCCCGTGCAAAAACCCACCTCCCGGATCATTTCCAGGTCGTAGCGCGTTCTTTGCTCCAGTCTTTGGGCTTCGAGCAGTTTGTTTTGCCGGTTGAGAACAGCAAGCCGCTCTTCTAGCTCCTCTTCAATCGTGGCAATGGCCCGCTCCCTGATTTCCTTGCCTGTCACATAATGGCTTGCCGGAAAAATCATTACATGATTCCGCTGGGCCAGCACTTCCCCGGTGAGGGTATCTACTTCCACGATCCGCTCAATCTCATCGCCAAAGAGCTCTACCCGGATTGCTTTTTCCCCGTAGGAAACAGGGAATATTTCCACCACATCGCCCCGGACCCGAAAGGTGCCGCGGGTAAAATTCAGGTCATTGCGGTCATATTGAATATCGGTCAGACGCCTCAATATAAAATCCCGTTCCACCGTCTGTCCCTGCCGTAAGGAAAGGGACTGATCCCGGTATTCCTCCGGTGAGCCCAAACCATAGATACACGACACACTGGCTACAACAATCACGTCCCGCCGTTCAAAGAGCGCGGCCGTCGCGGAATGACGGAGCTTTTCAATCTCCTCGTTAATCGAAGAATCTTTTTCGATATAGGTATCGCTGGACGGCACATATGCCTCCGGCTGATAATAGTCGTAATAACTGACGAAATACTCTACCGCATTATCCGGAAAAAACTCCTTAAACTCACTGCACAACTGGGCCGCCAGCGTTTTATTATGGGCAATGACCAGCGTAGGCCGTTGCACCCGCTGGATAACCTGTGCCATAGTATATGTTTTGCCTGTCCCGGTCGCCCCCAGCAGCACTTGCAGCGGCATCCCCTTCTCCAGATTCCCGGCAAGAGCCTCAATCGCCCTGGGTTGATCCCCCCGGGGCCGGTATTCGGAAACCAGATTGAATTTTTGCTCCATATCTCTTCACTTCCGTTTGCTACAATATAAATAATATAATGTGGTACCTAAGCAATGGTATATTATATCATACATCAGAATACAATAGTAAATGGCTGTGGTCACCGTGGTCACCTTGACTACTGTGGCTACATATTATATAATGAAAGTGAGGTTATTGGTATGAATTTTGATAAGGAGGAAAAGAATATGTCAATTTCCATACCACAATACAATATTCGAGAAACAAAAATGCGCTATTCAGAGCTCAACAATATCGCCCTAAAAGGTATCGAAGTAATTACTTATAATGCCAACAACGAAACAGAAAAAGTATCTCACATCAAGACAGCCTATCTCGACAAACTCTTAAACAGTCTTTCTTTTGCCCCTTCAGAAGAACTTGATGAAGAACTAGGAATATATACTGTTTCACTCAACGAAATTGATCTTTATGGTGAGGGAAATACTCTTGAAGCGGCTATTGAAGATCTGATTGATAGTATTATTCAGTATCTCGTAATCTATGTCGAAAAAATTGACCTTTTTTCAAAAGTCGAATCAGAAACAAAACAGCTGTATCTGTTAAAACTCCTTAGGTGTAACGGTGATCGAAAAATGATTAAGAAAGTGATTGGTTACTGATGCCTATTAGATTTTGCCAGGGGCAAATAAAAAAACTCCTTACTCATTTTAACATGAAACCGGAAAAAGGTTCGAACATATATATGGGAATCGGAAAAGATGGTATATGGAGAACATGCAAATTTGATTTCCATAAAAATAACGCACCCATTGCAACCGGAACGGCTAAAGTTATTGCAACATCGTTAAAATTCAAAAGTGTCCTTGAAATGAAGGAATTTATCGACAAGAATCTGTGATTGGAACGACCTCATGCAGTTGAGGTCGTTATTTTTTTCTGCGTTTGGTTATCTTCCGCCACCACTTTTTTAAGAGGCTGTGCGAGGTCGCCGCATACAAAAATCTGCTCGCATCCCATGCCGGTACGGGAACATGCCCGAGCGGCTTCTCCCTCCCGGCAAGCTACCGTGGTGTGCCTCTTTTCGCTATCCGCAGCCGCAAAATACAACAGGTCATGTTGCGCCACGATTTTCCCGTCCCGCCGCATCGTCTTAACCCCTGCCGCAAGGGCTTCCCGCAATTCACGCTCATGATGCACAGCCTGCCCGTTCACCGCCAAAAGGATATCCCCTGAACGCACCTGCGCTTTAGCTAACGGAGTGCCTGCCCACACATGAAGAAGCTTTAACCCTTCTTCCACCCCCACATAAAGGGGCCGCTCTCCCCTTTCTCTGCGCCGCTCCAGGTGGATAAGCGCCTCATGCCCCAGCGGCCCGAACAGCGCCGCCGCATACGCAAACACCTTCACATGCCCTGCGGCAATAGCTAACAGGAGTAGCACAATACTGAACGCCGCCAATTCCCCCGCCGTCCGCCTGGTTTTCTCCCGGGGGGTGGTTGTGGTGGCGATATCGCCATAACCCAACACTGCCGGCACCGCCAACATGCTGTAAACCACCTCATTACCGTCTCCCACGCCGCTAAAACCTGCTTTAATTAACGGCCACCAGTCGGGCATATCGATTAACCCTTTCAGGACCTCCGGATCGGGATACAAGCCCGCAAAAAAGACCACCAAAGGTAGCGGCCAGAACTTTTGCAGGTTAAAGCCACCCACGACCTCGCCCCGGGGATTGGAAACATAAACGGGAAAAAGATAGATGCTCCCCGTCAAATAGATCAGCAACGCCTCAATTAAATGTAAAACGGCCACCAGCGCCATGACCTGCGCCACACTAAACCCTTGTGGAAAACCAAACACCAAATGCAGTACGGAAAGCACGCCCCCCGCATACGCAAAACACAAAAAACGCTGTTGAATAAGCATTAAAACCAGCGCCGTAAAAAATAAGGAGAGTCCGCCCAGTTCATTCACCGAGACTCCCACGAATACAAGCAAAAGGCTCCCGATAAAGCCACCGCCTATGCCCGATAGAATGGCCAATAAAACAACACGCCGGATCAAATCTCCCGGCGTTTCAAACAAATAGCGCGAAGCAACCCCCATCTTGCGGTAGAGATTTACTACCACGGCGATAAATATCCAGAAAAACGGGTTCACGATGATGCTGATAAAGCTTTTGCCTATTAACGGTAAAAGTTCGCTTAATGGAAACATCATTTTTTCCCTTTACTTCATTTCACTAATTTGTTTCCGTAAAACTTCCACTGCTTTATTAAACTGCGTATCAACCGTATCGGTTTCTGATAAGACCACTTCAATATCCGGATGAATCCCTTCGGCCTGAATATCCACTTTTTTGGGGGTTAAATATTTTGCGGTGGTCAACTTAACCGCATCGCCGCCCCGCATCGGAATAAGCGCCTGTACCAGGGCCTTGCCGAATGACTTTTCGCCGATAATCATTCCGGTGCCATGGTCCTTGATCGCCCCGGCCAGAACCTCTGAAGCACTCGCACTGCCTCCGTTAAGCAGAACAACCAAAGGCATCTTCAGCGGTTGCGGATTTTTATTCTCAATAGTTTCGGTCATGCCGAACTTATCGACAATATGCACAACCGGACCCTCCGGCAAGAAAAACTGCGCCATATTAATCGCCGATTCCAAATCTCCGCCCGGATTATCCCGCAGGTCCAAAATCAATCCCTTCACGCCCTGATCCAAAACCTCCTGTAAGTTATCGGCCAAGGCTTCATCAGTATTGCTGGCAAAAAGATTAACCTGGATTACCCCTATTTGGTCCTCCTCCAGGACAAAATTCTCAACCGTCGGGAGGTCAATCACGGCTCTGACGATGTCAAATTCCCGCAGTTGCCCGTCACGCAGCACACTAATCTGCACCGAAGTGCCCGGCTCTCCGCGCATTTTGTTGACGGCTTCATCTATATCCATCTCACTGGTTAAATCGTCATTCACTTTATAGATGATGTCGCCCTTTTTCATCCCGGCCGCCTCCGCCGGGGTTTTTTCAATGACGGAAAAAACAACAAATCTGTCTGCCTCAACACCAACAGAGACACCGATTCCCCCGATGGAGCCCTCGATATGATGCGCAAACTCCTCATATTCTTCCTTGTCCAGGTAGACGGAATAAGGATCCTCCAGGGATTTCACCATGCCCCGTACTGCCCCGTCCATCATTTGATCAAGGGGAATATCATGCAGATATTGAGTTTTTACAATGGCCGCTACCTCCAACATTTTAGCGATGTTTTGAAAATTCGTAACAAAGAAGAAGCCTATGATTACTGTTACGGTAATGCTCAAACCAACCGCAACACGCCAGATACTGCGCACCCAGTTATTATTTGACCCCAATTGTTTTCACCTCATTAAATAAGCAGTCCGCTCTTTCTGTTTCCCCTATCTCTAATTCATATGTCATCTCATTTTAGATTATTATTACCAAAAAGGCAAATATTTTATTTAGCCGATTTATTCCCGCAAACCCTACTACGGTTTTACATAATTGAGAGGATTCTGGGGCTCACCCTTCACCCGGATGATAAAATCCAAATGGGGCCCTGTGCTCCAACCGGTGCTCCCAACTTTACCGATCTCGTCCCCTTTATATACTCTGTCTCCCACCTTTACTGAATACGCCGACAAATGAGAATACTGCGTGGAAATCTCCCCGCCGTGGTCGAGGATAATCGCCTTCCCGTAAGCGCCATTAGTCCCTACATACACAACCCGCCCGTTTTCGGAGGCGCGCACGCTGGTTCCCGCTGGCGCCGGGATGTCAATCCCCGCATGAAATCTGTTCGTTTTAAGAATAGGATGAATCCGATAGCCAAAATAGGAGGAAATCCTACTGTGCCCGGGTACGGGCCAGCCCATCTTGCCGGTCCCCATATAGGCCTCTTTGTGACTCTCCTGCCATTCACGTATAAACTGATCCAGCTTTTTGCGTGCCTCATCCAATTCATCAAGGGAACGGAGCAATTCCTCCTTTTGCTCCTGAATCGATTTCAGCAAATTCCCTTTCTGACGGGACTGCAGCTCCATTTGCTTCTGCTTGCTTTCCTTCTGTTGTTGCAGGTCATACAATGTTTCCAGTTTCTCTTGTAGTTCCGCTTCTTTTTCCATGAGAACCCGCTTGGCCTCATTCAACTCTTTTAGTAATCTGGTATCATTCTCCGCAATCCTTTGCATAAAATCAAAACGGGTCAAAAAATCCGTCAGGCTGGTTGATTGCAGGACGACCTCCCAAAAAGTTACTCTGCCTTCCAGATAAATACCTCTCAGGCGGTTATTGAAATAATTTGTCCTCTCCTCAACGCGCCTGGTCCCCTCCTCAACTTCCTTCCGCGCTACCTCCAAAAGCCCCTGGGTTGTTTGAATATTTGCTTTCAGAGTATCTACATCCTTTTCCAGGACATCGATATTATCCTCTAACTTCTTGATTTGTCCCAGGACACTCTTCGCTTCCTTATCCTTCTGAGTGCACATTTGTTCATAGCGGGAAATCGCTTCATTGATTTCCTCTAATTCTTGCAACTTTTTTTCTATATCCGTTAAGGCAAAAAGGGGCTGAGATAGACAGAATAAGAATATTAGGAACAGTCCTCCTGCAATTACCGGGCATAAACTGTTTTTCTTCCCGCCACTCATTTTCGGCCCCCCTTTTCCTTTCTTACATTCCTTCTCTTTCCGTCCGTAATACTAATCTTTCAGTCACCATGCTGAAAATTAGACCTCCGGATGCCTCCCGAATCACTCCCGGATGCCTGAATGCCTCCGGAATCAGACCTTCAGAAAACGGCGCAGGCTAATGGCACTGCCCACAGCCCCTAAAGCCGTGCCAATCAATAACAAGCTCTTAAAAACAAGCCAGATTTGTGCTTCATCCTGTAAAATAGGCATGAAATTCAGGGTTACCAGGACATTCTGCACAAGTTGATTGTAGATTAGCTGTAAGGCAAAGATCGCCAGCCCGGCCCCGATCAATCCGATAATCATGCCCTCCAAAAAGAAAGGCCAGCGAATAAACCAGTTCGTCGCTCCCACCAGCTTCATAATCCCGATCGCTTTGCGACGCGCAAACACCGTCAGTCTGATTGTTGTCGCAATCAGGAAAACTGCGGCTAAGCCTATGGCAAATACCAGCACTATCCCCGCTGTTCGTAGCCAGTGGGTAAGCGCCAGCAATTTCTCCACCATTCCCTGCCCGTATCTGACCGTTTCCACGGCGGCGATTTTTTCGATTTCCTGCGCAATCCTGGGGACATCCTCCGCTACTTCCGCTTTCACACAATACATATCCGGAAGAGGGTTTGTCTCCCCTAAGGTATCGACAATATCGGTGCCCTCCCCGAAACGATCCTGCAAGCCCTGCAGTCCTTCCTCCTTGGGCACAAAAGTAACCTTGGCCACCCCGTCTACACCTTCAAATTCCCGCCGCAGATTAAGGGCCTCTTCCCGGGTTACCTCTTGTTTCAGATAGGCATTGATCTCTAACTCCGACTCCATCGCCACAGCCATGTTCTCCGAATTCAAAACCAACAGCCAGGCACTGCCTAAGATAAGTAAGGAAATCGCCATAGTGGCAATGGAGGCCATTGTCATTAACGCATTCCGGCGCATCGAATGGAACGCATCACGAAATGCGTACCGAATACTACTTAATTTCATATCCCGTACTCTCCCCTTTCCTCGTCGCGTACAATAAACCCGTTAGAAAGGGCGACCACCCGCTTTTTCATAAAGTTGACCATGTCCCGGTCATGGGTAGCGGCAATAACGGTAGTTCCCCGTTGATTAATTGCTTTCAGCAGGTTCATTACCTCCAGCGAGCTTTTGGGATCCAGATTCCCCGTAGGCTCATCGGCAATTACTATTAAAGGATCATTCACTACCGCTCTGGCGATACACACCCGTTGTTGCTGCCCGCCGGAAAGCTGGTGCGGATAAGCATTTATTTTTTCTTTTAACCCGACCATTTCCAGTACCGCCGGAACCCGTTCCTTGATCTCATAGGTCGGCAGTTCAATCGCCTCCATCGCGAAGGCCACATTTTCGTATACTGTCCTGTCCATCAACAAACGGAAATCCTGAAAAACAAAGCCGATTTTACGGCGATAATAGGGAATCTCCCTGCCTTTTAACCTCAGCAAACTACGATCATCCACCATGATCTGCCCTTTTGTGGGAAGCTCCTCTCGAATAAGCAGGCGGGTCAAAGTAGACTTGCCTGCCCCACTGGGACCGACCAGGAAAACAAAATCGCCCCGTTTAATATGTAAATTTATATCTTTAAGAGCTTCGACTTCAACTTCTCCAAAATATGTTTTAGATACATTAAACAACTGAATCATACCTTCACTCCCTCCACTTTTCTTACTTCGACAAACGGAAAAGAATCCCTGCTGGAAATTCACTACAAATTACAGTTTCTGTACAACAAATCAAACCCCCAATATGACGCAAACAAGCCTGTTTAACAGGCTTGTTAAACAGGCTTGTTTTGTGCTGGGTAAAACAAAAATTCTCAGCGTTTTCACACACCAAGAATTTTTGTTGTTCCGATTTAATTTTGGGAAAAAATCACCGCAAAACGCTTGCTAAATTCCGGTTATTTCCATTTTAAATCAGCGGATGTAATTTTTGCAACCCACACCTGTTTTATACATCATTTCCTCAATTCGGTATAAACCACCTTTTCCCTGCAACATATTTTATTTTTTGCAAGAAAATAACCACATCAGGATTTATGATCCTCCGTGGTTATTTACATGCTTGTGCATATGCTTAATTCATCTGCTTAAAGCTATTTTCTTTTTATTACCCGCTGAACGGCTTCCTTAATCTCCTTCTTCGTCAGCCCATATTTCTCCAGCAGCTCTTGCGGTTTGCCGGATTCACCGAAGGTATCCCTGACCCCGATCCGCTCCATCGGCACCGGAGCATTTTCCACCAGATACTCGGCGACGGCACTGCCTAAACCGCCAATAATGCTATGTTCCTCCGCCGTCACAATCGCACCTGTTTCCTGCGCCGCCCGCAGCACCGCTTGTTCATCCAACGGCTTAATCGTCGGCATATTGACAACCCGCACCTTAATCCCTTCCGCGGCCAATTCCTCTGCCGCCAGCAGACTCTCCGCCACCATGATGCCACAGGCGAAAATGGTCGCGTCACGGCCGTCCCGCAACTGAGCAGACACCCCAATCTTAAATTCGTGCTCCTCCCCGAAAATCACCGGAACCGCCGAACGGCCCAGGCGCAGATAAGCTGGTCCGTCATATTTTGCCGCCGCAAAAACAGCTTTCTCCGCTTCGATCCCATCCGCCGGAACAATCACCGTCATGTTGGGCAGAGAACGCATAATCGAAATATCCACAATCGCCTGATGCGTAGCGCCGTCTTCCCCTACCGTCAAACCGGCATGACTGGCCGCAACCTTCACATTTAGCTTCGGATATGCAATCGAATTGCGGATCTGTTCAAAGGCCCGGCCTGTTGCAAAAATAGCAAAGGTACTGGCGAAGACCGTTTTGCCCGCTGCGGCTAAACCTGCTGCCGTCCCCATCAGACTGGCTTCCGCTATGCCCATGTTAAAAAACCTTTCGGGATAATGCTTGCAGAACTCATAAGACTTCGTCGACTTGGCCAAATCGGCGTCCAGCACAACCACATCAGGCTGTTCCGCTCCCAACTTTGCTAATGCTTTTCCGTATCCATCACGCGTTGCCATCTTTTCCATTGTTTCTTCCTCCTACTAAGCAAGCTCGGCGAGAGCCTGTTCCGCTTGCTCCCTACTTGGCGCATTACCATGCCAGCCCACCTGGTTTTCCATAAACGATACCCCTTTACCCTTTACGGTATCAGCAATAATCATCGTCGGCTTATCCTTAACCTTTTTGGCTGCTTCGACCGCCGCCGCAATCTCGGCAAAGGAATGACCGTTAATCCTTTCCACATGCCAGCCGAAGGCTTTAAACTTTTCATCCACCGGCTCCGGAGACATTACCTCGGTAACGGGTCCGTCAATCTGCAGGCCATTGTGATCCAAAAAAGCAATCAGATTATCCAGCTGATAATGGGCTGCGGCCATGGCCGCTTCCCAGACCTGCCCCTCTTCAATCTCGCCATCCCCTAAAACAACGAAAACACGGTAATCCTTTTGATCCAGTTTGCCGGCCAGCCCCATCCCAACTGCCGCCGAGATGCCTTGTCCCAAAGAACCGGTCGACATATCCACCCCGGGGACCTTCTTCATATCCGGATGCCCCTGTAAAGAACTGTTCAGCTTCCTGAGGGAAAGCAACTCCTCCCTGGGGAAAAAGCCTCTCCCGGCCAGAGCCGCATAAAGGGCCGGCGCGGCATGGCCTTTGCTCATGACAAAACGATCGCGGTCACTCCAGCCCGGGTTTTGGGGATCTAGCCGCATCTCCGCAAAGTATAGATAGGTCATTATTTCCACCGTCGAAAGAGACCCCCCCGGATGTCCTGAACCGGCCTCCGCCAGCATGGAGATAATATCGCGCCGCATTTGCCGCGCTGTCTGGGCCAACTTTTCTTCGTTGATTGTATTTTTCATCAACATTTAACCTCCTAACATATCCAAGATGCATTACATTCAAATATATACAACTGTGCTATCCACATTCAGCTGTGCCGTTATTTAATATATGTGGCTTTCTATTGCCCCCGGGCCGCCATTAAGCGCAAATATGCATCAATAAACAGATCCAAATCGCCATCCATTACCGCGTCTACATTGCCTACCTCCGTATTGGTCCGGTGATCCTTCACCATACTGTAGGGATGAAAAACGTAGGAACGGATTTGGCTTCCCCAGCCTATTTCATGCTGTTCCCCCCGGATATTATCCAGCTCTTTTTCCTGTTCCTGCCGTTTTAATTCCAATAACTTCGCTTTTAAGATTTTCTCACACGATGCCCGGTTGAAAATCTGGGAGCGTTCGTTTTGACACTGAACCACTATCCCGGTCGGAAGATGGGTCATCCGCACCGCCGAATCGGTTTTATTGACGTGCTGACCACCCGCTCCGCCGGAACGGTATGTATCTACTTTTATTTCTTCCCAGTTTAACTCAATTTCATCGGCATCTTCATCCACTTCCGGCAAGATATCCACGGCGGAAAAAGAAGTGTGCCGCCGTCCCGAAGCATCAAAGGGGGAAATGCGCACCAAACGGTGCACGCCTTTTTCCGCTTTTAAATGACCATACGCATTTTCGCCTTTAATGAGCAAGGTGGCGCTTTTCACTCCCGCTTCATCACCCGGCAAATAATCCAGCATCTCCACACTAAAGCCTTTCCTTTCAGCCCAGCGGGTATACATTCTCAGGAGCATCTCGGTCCAGTCCTGAGACTCCGTGCCTCCTGCCCCCGGATGAAGGGAAAGAATCGCATTCCCATTATCGTATTTATCACTGAACAATAATTGTCTCTCTAACTCCTCAAGGATTTCCCCAAAGCTTTTCAGCGCCGCTTCAGCCTCGCTGAAGTATGCTTCGGCTGTCTCCGCCGGGCTGTCCTCACCGTTGTCCTTTAAAGATGTTCCGGTCAGCTCCCCACTCTCGAAGCCTAATTCATAAAAAACCTCGGCATCCTCATACTTACTGTTTAATTCATGAAAACTACGCAGTTTGTCCTTCAAAACGGTCACCTTCTGCGCCACCTTCTGCGCTTTCTCCGGATCATTCCAAAAGTCAGGTGCCGTCATCTGCTCCTCTAATTCCCCGATCAACTGCTCTTTGCCGGAGATGTCAAAGAGACCCCCTTAGTTTTTCCAGTCTGATTCTCGCTTTTTCCAATTCCCGTTTAAGATCTATCGTCGCCATTTCTCTTTACTCCTTTTTGGCTTTACCCTGCATTTTCTTACTGCCCCTATTATACACCGTATTTGCTTTCGATTGCACTATTCTGCACGGCACTGATTCGGCGCACTGCTACAACTCCCGACCCGGCATCCCGTGTGCCGTCACGCCTCCCGCCCGCAGCATTTTTTATACTTTTTCCCACTGCCACACGGACATAAATCGTTCCGGCCAATTTTCTCCACATGGCGCGGTTGTTTTTTCACTTCATCCTCCTCAGAACGGTTTTCCACCATATCCTGCCGTTCGGCCGGCCGTTCCACCACGGAAACATGGTAAACAAAACGGACGATATCCTCCTGAATTTCCTCAACCATCTGATTAAACATATCATATGCTTCAAACTTGTATTCCACCAACGGATCCTTCTGACCATACGCACGCAGTCCAATCCCCTGACGCAACTGGTCCATCGCATCCAGGTGGCCCATCCATTTTTCGTCAACGACACGCAGAGTCACCAGGCGCTCGAGCTCGCGCATGTTTTCGGCACCCAGTTCCTCTTCCCGCGCCCGGAAGCCTTCCATCGCCTGCTCCAGCAATAAATCGCGGACCTCCTGGCTGTCCAGTTTGGCTAAATCCTCCGGATTCAGATTGTGCGTCGGCAAGAAATACAAACGCGCCTTTTCTAGCATGCTCTTTAAATCCCATTCTTCGGGATAGTTACTCCCGCCAGTATAACTGTCAATCGTTCTGGCCGTGACCTTCTCAATCATATCCAGAACATTTTCCTTAATATCCTCACCCATCAGCACACTGCGGCGCTGACCATAGATGACCTCTCTTTGCTGATTCATCACATCATCATATTCCAGGACGTGTTTCCGCAGATCAAAGTTGCGCGACTCCACCCGTCTCTGGGCGTTCTCAATAGCCCGCGAAATCATCTTGTTTTCAATGGGCATCTCATCATCCATACCCAGTCTATCCATGAGCCCCATAATATTCTCCGCGCCAAAAAGACGCATCAAATCATCCTCAAGGGAGATATAGAACTGCGTGGAACCGGGGTCACCCTGCCGCCCCGAACGGCCCCTCAACTGATTGTCGATCCGGCGGCTTTCGTGACGTTCCGTCCCGATAATATGCAGTCCGCCTAAACTAATAACCTCCTCATGCTCTTTGTCGGTTTCCTGTTTCTTTTCGGCAAAGAGCTGCTCATAACGCTCACGCGCCCGCAAAACCTGCTCATCATCGACCACACTATGACTGGCTGCTTCTTCGATGATGAGGGAAGAATAACCCTCCTTTAGCATCTCCAGGCGGGCTAAAAAACCGGGATTACCACCTAACAGAATATCGGTACCGCGACCGGCCATATTGGTAGAAACGGTCACCGCACCCTTTCGGCCGGCCTGGGCGACAATCTGTGCTTCCATTTCATGATATTTCGCATTCAAGACCTGATGGGCGATCCCTTTTTCCTTCAGCATCTTGCTCAAGACTTCCGACTTTTCGATGGAAATTGTCCCGACCAGCACAGGCTGTCCCTTGGCATGACGCTCCGCAATGGCCTCCACCGCCGCCCGAAATTTGCCCAGTTCTGTCCGGTAAACCACATCGGGCAAGTCTTGCCGGATCATTTCTTTATTGGTCGGAATAACGGTCACTTCCAGCTTATAGATCTTGCGGAATTCCTCTTCCTCGGTTAAAGCCGTACCGGTCATCCCGGCCAGTTTCTCGTACATCCGGAAATAATTCTGGAAGGTAATCGTCGCTAAGGTCTGGGATTCCTTCTCGATCTTCACGCCTTCTTTGGCTTCAATGGCCTGATGCAGACCTTCGCTGTAACGCCGGCCATACATCAAACGTCCGGTAAATTCATCAACAATAATGATCTGCCCGTCCTTGACCACATAATCCACATCCCGCTTCATCAGGGCATGGGCATGCAGAGCCTGATTCACATGATGGCTCAGCTCAATATTGATGTCCTCATAGAGGTTTTCCACCCCGAGCATCTTCTCCACCCGGGCAACCCCTTCTTCGCTTAAGGCTACTGTCTTCAGCTTTTCATCCACATTATAATCAACCTCGCGCCGCAGCTGCGGGATAATCCGCGCCACCCGCATATACAAATCCTTCGGTTTGTCCCCGGCGCCGGAAATGATCAGAGGAGTACGCGCTTCGTCGATTAAAATACTGTCTACCTCGTCAACGATGGCATAATGCAAGCTCCGTTGGACCAAATGCTCCGGATGGGAGACCATATTATCACGCAGATAATCAAAACCAAATTCATTATTGGTCCCGTAAGTAATATCCGCCGCGTACGCCTGCTTTCTTTCGTCAAAGTCGAGTCCATGCACAATCAGGCCTACCGATAAGCCTAAAAACTTATAAATCTGCCCCATCCATTCGCTGTCACGTTTGGCCAGATAATCATTGACCGTCACCACGTGCACACCCTTACCGGTAAGCGCGTTGAGATAGGCAGGCAAGGTTGCCACCAGCGTTTTCCCTTCACCTGTTTTCATCTCAGCGATATTCCCTTCATGCAGGACCATTCCGCCGATTAACTGCACATCAAAATGACGTAACCCCAGGATTCTCCTGGAGGCCTCGCGCACCACGGCAAAAGCTTCCGGAAGCAGTTCATCAAGTGTTTCGCCATTAGCCAAACGCGTTTTAAATTCCTGCGTTTTTCCCTGTAATTCCGTATTGCTTAAAGCCATTAAGCCGTCTTCCAGACTATTTATAATCTCAACCTTTTTACTAAACTTTTTAATCTCTTTGGCATTTATATCAAATAAACCTTTGAGAAATTCGAAGCCCACCGCTACACCCGCTTTCTCTGTTTCATTCCCTATACATCCTTTTTTACTCATACCTTACCATCTTTTAATTTTAACATGATGTTTTCACTCACGCAATGCCACAAAATATATTACTCTTCCCTAACACAGGAAAGACGGCTCTCTAGCCGTCTTTCCTGTGTTGCGATTCACTTTACTATTTTAAATCCTGTATCCGGGTTAAGCCCTCACTCTTTAGTCGATTTCCGGTTCGATCAAGCCGTAGTTACCGTCTTTCCGGCGATAGATCACATTAATCTGATCCGTATCCGCATTGGCAAAAACATAAAAGCCATGATTAAGGAGGTTCATCTGCATAATGGCCTCTTCCGCGTTCATCGGTTTAAAGGCAAAACGTTTTGTCCTGACCAACCGTTGAACATCAGCTTCCGGACTCTCGGCAGGCATTCCGGGAATGCCCGGTAGTAGATCCTCCGCACTCGTGGCAATATCACTGACCTTCAGCTGTTTCACCTTTTTGCTCAAACGGGTTTTATATTTATCCATCTGTCTTTCCAGTTTGTCTATCACTAAATCCACCGAAGAATACATATCCAGTGACTCCTCTTCGCCTCTTAAAATAAAACCGTTTAAGGGAATTGTCACTTCAACACGTTGCCGGCCCTTCTCCACGAGCAAAGAAACCACAGCTTCAGGAGAATTATCAAAGTACTTGTCAAGTCGATGCAACCTTTTTTCGATATATTCCTTCAAACCTTCAGTAACTTGAATATTTTTTCCTCTGTATTGAAACCTCATACAATCCACTCCTTTCACGAGCCTCTATAATAATTATTATTCCCTCCTTGCAAGAAAAATCCTGCAACAAAGGATAAAGATAGACAATTCAGTCAATGCTTTGCATCCGCCACTCTACTCAAAGAATGTAGCAGTGTAAACAAAAACCCCGGTACATCATATACCGGGGAGTACTTTTTCTCTACTATCCCGTGAAAAAACCGAGCTTAGCACTTCACAACGTTGGCAGCTTGCAAACCTTTTGGTCCATCGACTATTTCAAATTCGACCGCTTCGCCTTCATATAAAGTCTTAAACCCTTCTTCCTGAATAGCCGAAAAATGTACGAAGACATCGTTTCCGTCTTCTCTCTCAATAAAACCATAACCTTTTTCTTTGTTAAACCATTTTACTTTTCCTTGCATCGAAAACATTCCTCCTAAAATCTAACTAGCAGAATAAATCTACTCTGATGATTATAGCACCTCTAACCGCTGAAGTCAAACGAATCTGTCATTATTTTGCCTACAATCTGTCAACATTTGCCTCATAAGATTTTACTCAAAAAATTTCTGGTCCGTTCATGCCGGGCATGGCCGAAAAGCTGCTCCGGCGTCCCTTCTTCCACGATGCGCCCTTCATCCATAAACAGCACGCGGTCCCCCACCTCACGGGCAAAACCCATCTCGTGTGTCACCACCACCATCGTCATGCCCTCGCCGGCCAGGTCTTTCATCACGTTCAGAACCTCGCCGACCATCTCCGGGTCCAAAGCCGAGGTAGGCTCGTCAAAAAGCATCACCCGCGGCTGCATCGCCAAAGCGCGGGCAATGGCCACTCTTTGCTGTTGTCCGCCGGAAAGGGAGTCGGGATAAACATCCGCCTTCTCACTTAACCCAATCTTCTGCAGCAACGCCAATGCTCTTTCTTCCGCTTCCTGGCGCGACAGTCCCCGCACCTTCATCGGGGCAAGGACGATATTCTCTAGCGCCGTCTTATGCGGAAACAGGTTGAAACGTTGAAAAACCATCCCCACGTCCGCCCGTAAGCGATTGATGTCGGTACGCGGATCGGTCACGGAGATGTTATCAATCATAATCTCTCCGGAAGTCGGCTTCTCCAAAAAATTAAGGCAACGCAAAAAGGTGCTTTTCCCGGAACCGGAAGGGCCAATTACCACCACCACTTCCTTTTCCCGCACCTTTGTCGTGATCCCTTTTAAGACCTCCAGCTTGCCAAAAACCTTTACCAAATCAGTCACGTCGATCACTAACGGCCAGCCTCCTTTCCATCATGCTCACCAGACGGGAAATCGTCAGCGTCATCGCCAGATACATCAGCAAAACGCCGGCCCAAACTGGAAAAGAAGCAAAAGTAACCGCAATGAACAACTGCCCTTTGCGCGTCAATTCTTCGATTCCGATGACCGAAAGCAAGGAAGTATCCTTGAGCATCGCAATAAACTCATTCCCCAGCGGGGGGACGATCCGTTTAAAGGCTTGCGGCAGGACAACATAACTCATCGTTTGCCAGTTGGTCATCCCCAGCGAACGGGCCGCCTCCGTTTGTCCGCGGTCAATCGACTGAATGCCTGCCCGGACAATCTCCGCCACATAAGCGCCGGAATTCAGCCCGCAAGCCAGGATCCCCGCCACATAAACATTAATCGGTAACTGGTGCCCTAATACCACATTCAGCAGGTTCGGAAGCCCAAGATAAATAATAAATATCTGCACTAATAAAGGGGTGCCGCGCAGAAAATCAATGTAAATCCTGGCTAAAGTGCGCAACAACGTCTTTTGGGAGAGGCGAGCCAGCCCCATGATGATTCCGATGACCACCCCGATCGATACTGCCAAAGCGGTAATCCACATGGTCGTCACCGCACCCGTCAAAAGATGCGGAATAGCTCGCACAAATAACTCAGAAAAATTAGTAATAACCAAGCACCCCCTCAAGCAGGGCCGCTAATGGCCATAAGCTCAAGCGGCCCGATCTGTCTGTCTACCTTTGATTCTGTTTATCTCTGATTCTGTTTACCTTTAATTCTATTCACCTCTACTCCGGTTACGGCTGACCTTTGTTTCTTTTCTTTCCTTACGGACGGGCATTGACCGGCAGTTCATATTTTGCTAAAAGCTCATCATAGGTCCCGTTTTCCATAACTTTCTCTAAGCCGCTATTTAATTTTGCCAGCAGGTCCGCATTCCCTTTCCGTACAGCAAAGCCATACTGTTCAACGCTCATCTGCTCACCGACAATCTTGATATCATCGTGCCCGCTCTTGATAAAGGCCTCGGTTACCTGCGCATCGTTGATAACCGCATCAACTGTTCCTTTGGTTAATTCCGCCATTAATACATCAATGGTATCATAGGTCAATACTTTAGCCACGACTCCTTCATCCTTCAACGCATTGGCGGTCTTAGCTCCGGTGGTGCCGATCTGAACCGCTACAGTCGTGCCCTTTAAATCCTCTGCTTGCTTAATCGTCTCATTTGATTTCGCCACCGCAATAGCCAAACCAGCATTAATATAAGGCGCGGTAAAATCAACCTGTTTGCCTCTTTCTTCATCAATGGTCATCCCGGAAGCAACAATATCAATCGTCCCGGACTGGACGGCCGGAATCAGGGCGTCAAAGCCCAGGCTTTGGATTTCCACTTTGATTCCGCTCTCTTCCGCAATGGCCTTAATCAAATCAATATCAAAACCGATGATTTCGTCTGTTTCTAAATCCTTGTACTCGAACGGTTGAAAGGTAGGCTCTGTTCCCACTTTATAAATCTTCTCCTCGTCAACATTCGAGTCCCCGTTCCCACAGGCCGCCATGCTCATCATTAAACCTATCACTAAGAATACCGTACAAACCTTTCTCAACAAACTTCCCTTTTTCATCTTTTCTTTGCCTCCCTTAATAATTTCCCAAGTTATATACCATTAAAACTTATTATACAATTCCCGCCCGTCATAAACAAGAGGAAGCTTGTTATGGCCGTATTAATTTTTCTACAATTTAGTCCACGTAAGAAATACATTATTTCGACTCTTTTCCAGTTTTTTTCGCAGCCAAAATATACCCTTTTTTTTCACAAAAACTGTGGATAATGTGGATAACCCTGTTAATAACTCTGTCCACGCGCTTTTTTTATTGTGGGTAGTTTTTCCTTGTAAAGAAAAATAAAAATTTTTATGCGCAAAAACCCCTTGACAAGGCCTGAAAAATTTTTTCTAAAGAAAAACACCATATTCGCAATATTAGTGAAATATAGCAAACAAAAAAACGGCCGTTTTTTCAGCCGTTTTCGCTCTTATACATCTTTCGGGCACTTTATTTTGAATAGTCGATGAAGACCCCTCCATCAGCCTGGGGCTCCCCCTGATAAGCCTTGTTCATCTTCTTCGCCGCCTGCAGGTCATTGAGCTTGCCCCTGGTTTGTTCAATCGTCCGCCGCAATTTTTCTTCATTGTGCGCGTCCAGCTCTTTTATCCGGGTAAGCAGCTCGCCTAACCTGTCCAGCGAAGCGGTTAAGGCATCCACTCCGGAGCCCGAAACCCTTGCTTTGATCCGGCTTAAATTAAATTCCTCGATCCCCATCGTCTCGTTAATTTCCTGTTTCAATTGATTAATTCCTTTGTTCAAGCTTTCCAAAGTCTCAATCAAGCCCTGCCGCTCATTGATGTACCTGATCAGTTGTTCAATATCCACATCCTCTTTTTCCAGCAACTCTGTCTGCTTTTTCGCCAGGCCCAGCATTTGCTCATAATAGGGCACCTGCGCCTGATAACTATCGGCGATACGCTGGAAAACGAGATTTAAAATACTATCACTCAACCGGTTCACCACCTACGACCCGTTTCTGCTCTCTCCTCAGTTGCAGGGCCACGTCAACCCACATTTGCCGTAAATCGGTGAGAAAGTCCATAACCTCCTCCAGAATGGCGGTGTCTTTTTTAATATTTGCTTCCACCAATCTCCGGTACAGATAATCGTAAAGGGCAAAGAGAGAGGCCGATATTTCATAATCCATATTCAAGCTGCTCTCTAATTCAATAATAATATCCTGGGTTTTGACGATAAACTGATGACACTCCGCCAGTTCACCTGCTTCCAGAGCTTTTTTCGCCTGCCCGCAAAAGCGCAACGCCCCATCAAAGAGCATCAGCAGTAATTTGTCCGGCGGTGCCGTTAACACTTGCTGTTGTTGGTATTGCAATTGGTACTGCTGCTGCTGATATTGCTGACTTTGATAAGGATTAGTCATGGCCATTTTGTCTCAACCTCCCTTTCTCTTCTCGCAAAAGACTCAGCTTCACCAAGCTTTTCAACTCAACATAGCATACCCCTTAGAACCCGCCGCCGCCAAACTGCTGCGATAACCAAAGACTCTGCTCATTCATCATCTGAATGGCTTTTTCCATGGCCGTAAATTGTCGCCAGTAACGGTCTTCCCGCTGGAGCAAAATATCCTCTAAACGCTTAATCTTATCCGTAAAATCGCCGATCCACTTGTCGATTTTACTGATACTCCCATGCTCCACCACAAAGTCCAGTAAAATGTTGGAGCTGACATTACGGTGAAGATCGCCGTCACTGCCCGGCCCCGCTTTATGAATCACATCCTTCATGCCGGCAATCAGATTATCGTATAAACGGGTGATAATCCCGCTCTGACTCCTCTTTTCACGAATCTGTTCCGGTGTCAGGCTACTTTCATTCTTTAACGCTAAACTGTCATCCGGTTTCTTGAATAATAGCTCCAAGACCCCCTCCGGATCCTTATTAATCGCCTCCGTTAACTTCGCGGTGTTTATTTGTAGCTTCCCACCGCGTGAGCCCCGGGCATAACTTTCCGTGGTAATCCCAAGCTCCGTCAGATGCGCGAAAGAACCTACCACGCCGGAAACTTCCTCGTACAAACCCACCCGCACCGTATTCAGGGTCCGGACCAGGATTTCATCGTTCCGCAGTAACCCGCTTTTCGCCTTTTCCTCCCATTGCTCTTCCTGCTTTTCGGATAACTGATCCCTTTGCTCATCAGTCAGCGGGCGGTAATCCTTATACCGCTCTTCGCCTAATTCGCCGTTGATTTTGTCAATGAAGGCATTGTATTTCTCTACAAAATCACTGACCTTCGCGATGATTCCTTCCACATTCGTCGCTACTTCCAGCGTCGCCGCTCCGGTGGCTTTTAAAGTAATATTGACATTATTCAACATAAAGTTATTCGAGCTTTGGGTTATTCCTTTCGCCGCCCCAAAGTCTAAAAGGGCATCCTTCCCGCTGTAGACGGCGGCATCAGCCACGTCATGTGACACACCCGCATCATCCAGATACTGCAGGTTAAGTATATTCTCACTGCCGGTAAGAAATTTACGTCCATCCGTCAAAACACTCTCATCGGTAATTTGCAGTGTATTGTTACTGCCCGTATTTTTCGTCTGCAGAAAGAAGCGGTCGAGCTGGGCGTCATACATGGCCGTAACCCCGATATTGGCGGCATTAATCTCCTTAACCAGATCGTTGATGGTGACATTGCTTAAATCCTCTTTCTCTTTATAGATGGTAAGCTCACCCAAATTTGTGGTGATCGTAAAATTAAGTATATCCGTCTCCGCATTCAACCCGAACTGCGTCGCCAGATTATCCTTTGCGCCTGTAGAAATAGCGGAACCGCTTGCCGCCGACCAGTTCGAAGCTAATTGATGCACCTGTAATTGATACGAACCGGCTACCGCTTCGGCACTTGCCTGTACCGAAGCAATCCCCCCATTGGATAGAGTGGCTGCTTTGACCCAATCCAGGCTACTCACCCCGGAGGATAGTAAAGTACCGGAAGAAGTAGTCCGCGTTAACCCTAACTCCTTCTTCGAGTCCAGAATAAAGTTGGCAAACACCCGATTGACCTCCTGGTAAGCCTCTTGCTGCCAGGAAGCAAGGGTGCGCTCCTGATACACTTTGTCCACTTTCGTCCGCTCAGCCCTGATCAGATCACTGACCAGCTGATCAATATCCATTCCTGAGGCCAGTCCGCCAATGCGCATATTCATACGACAGCACCTCCTGCTTAAAGCTAAGCTTTTTCATCCACCAGAATGCCGGCAAGCTCCATCATCTTCGCCACCATATCCAGAATCTTCTCCGGCGGAATCTCCCGGATCACTTCATCATTTTTATAAATCTTCACCATAATCTGACGTGTTTGCTCATGAATCGAGAACTCTACCCGCGAATCATATAACAGTAGTTTTTGATTAGCCTTTTCTATGGCTTCAATTACTTCCGCTTCCGAGATTTCTTTTTTCTGTGTATTCCGGTCAGGTTTAATGGCAACCGCACAATCTTGAGCTTGCGGCTCCCTTTTGAGAGGTAAAATCGACTCCGGGGAAGGCTGTTTTACTACAGCCGTAACCGGGTTCATACTAATACCTTCAACCCGCATCATTATCCCTACTTTCCTCTATAATATTCTAACATATATATCGGATAAAAAGTGCGAAAAGTTTAGACCTTTCGCGAAGGGAAGTTAAAACGGGTCAGGAATTTCCCAACCCGTTTTAAACAATGCCAAATAAACCTTTCCTTTACTATCTGAGTAATTGCAGGATGCCCTGCGGAGCCTGGTTGGCCTGAGCCAGCATAGCCGTCGCAGCCTGTTGCAGGATGTTGTTCTTGGTGAACTCCATCATTTCTTTGGCCATGTCTACGTCACGGATACGGGATTCAGCAGCCTGGAGGTTCTCACTGGAGGTATCCAGGTTGGCGATGGTGTGCTCGAGCCTGTTCTGATAAGCACCTAATTTGGCCCGTTCTTGCGATACTTTCGTCAGAGCTGCATCAATAGCGCTAACCTATCTGCGAAGGATTGTGTCTGCTTCAGTAACATCTAATCGCATCTATTTTGAGACCAGCAGTACCCAACTGATTTGCCTGCATATCGTCGATAGAAACATCCAGATCTTGACCGCTGTTAGCCCCGATTTGGAAGGAGATACCACTGGCTGTTACATCAAAAGTGTTGTTTGTAGCTAATACTTCACTGCCGGGCAGTTCCGACCTTTTCAATAACTACGCCGATTTTATCAAAGTATATTCTCGTTCCGTCTGCTATAGCAGTCATGTCGGCAACTTTAACCGTTTGAGATAATGCACCGCCGGCAGTAGTAAGTGTTACGTATCCTCAGCAGCAGTAGCCGTGTCAACGTTATATCCGTCCCAACTGCGCCCCTGTAACATCAACAATTTTAAATGATGCTGTATCCCATCCGTCTAACTGACCAACATCTACGTAGTTGCACCTAAAGTACCGTCAAGTAATTTCTGTCCGTTAAATTCTGTTCTGTTCGCAATGTCTGTAATTTCTGTCCGCAAGTTCGGCAATTTCTGCCTGAATCTTCGCTTTATCCTCTGCTGTATTGGTGCCGTTGTTGGCCTGAACAGCCAATTCCCTGATTCTTTGCAGAATGGAGTGAACTTCGTTCAGGGCACCTTCTGCCGTCTGGATCATGCTGATGCCGTCCTGCGCATTTCTGGAAGCCTGGTTTAAACCTCTGATCTGGGATCTCATTTTTTCGGAGATCGCTAACCCTGCTGCGTCGTCACCGGCCTTGTTGATCTTTAAACCTGAGGATAATTTCTCCATGGATTTGGAAGCATTCGTATTGGCTGCCCCTAACTGACGATAAGTGTTCATCGCCATAATGTTGTTGTTAATTCTCATGATTCTTTCCTCCTTGAATTTTTATTTTTTCTTCATCCTTGAAGAAAAGTCCAAAATCATCCGGGGCCCACGGATAATTTTTTCCTTCATTATCTATATCGAACTATGTTCCCAAAAAGTTTAGCACTTTTTTACGATTTTGTGAAATAATATTTTACTTTTTTTCGTCATCCCCGGCGAAAAGCTCTTTGACCTCTGCTTTTATGAGTTCTACCTGCACCGTCTGCCGGGCGGCTTTAATATTTTCTTCCTGAATAGCGGTAAAGATCTCCTTGCGGTAAACAGCGCAATCCCGGGGAGCATTCACCCCGAGACGGACCTGGGTCGGGGTAATCTCGAGCACAACTACTTCGATGTCTTCCCCGAGCATAATGCTTTCATCTTTTTTTCTGGTTAGTACGAGCATGACCACATTCCTCCTCACCGCTGCTTTTCCGCGCGCCCGTCCGGTTTTTTGCCATCTGCCGGGCTGAAGTCTTCTGCTGAGTCTGCCGTGCTTTTTGCGTTTTAGCCAATTCCTCGATGATCAGATGCTTGGTGAAATACCTTTTATCCTGCAATACAACCTGTTTCCCTTTTCTCTGCCGGATATTAATAATTACCGGGGCGAGGAGGTTGGCCGTCATCTGCTTAATATCCTCCGGCACTACCACAATCGCCAGGACGACTACGTCCTCCGGCTTTTCGATTTCCAGCTCTTCCGCGTCCTGGGGCAAAAGCTCAAAATCGTAATCGGGTTTAAAGGTAAAAGGGTTTATCACGACAAAAAGTATTTCCGGATCATCCACCGACTGCAGCCACCAGAGGGGATTGTTTTCGTCCTCATTATCAATGATAAAAAACCGCTTCATTCCTTCAAAAGCAATGATCCCATGCTCAAAAGTAATAATTTTTTCCTCCGCAAATTCTATTCGGCCAAAATATTTGCTTTGCAGAATCATCTCGGCAATCCCTCTTTCCTTCATCTTTCTTTTTCATTTGATTTTTAATTTCCTGTCATCTTGCCAGATGCACCTTTTCTCCACTTACTTAATTCTTTATATCTTTTTTATTTTCCTCTAATTTGTTAATTATTTTCTTTTTTATACTGTTTTATTTGTCACAGCACAGCAAAAAACCACCGCCTTAACCCTTCATTAATTACTTCGGTAAGGGATAAGCGGCGGAGTTTACGCTTTCCGGTCTACATAGCGGATCTCCACGCCCCCACGCTGTTCCAGATAGAATTTTACGGCCCCGGGGTGAAATTTATAGCGGGGATACTCCCGCTGATATTCGCACCGGCCTTGAATCACCTGCCAGTCTATTTGTAAATCCCCGATTACCTCGATCTGCGGCCGGCTTTGCGGAATCATCGTAAAGGTCCAGTCAGCAGCTCTGGCCTGCTCCATCCTCGCCAGCGCTATCTCGGCGACCGCATCGGAGGGTTTATCAATCCGGGCGAGGCGGTCCCCTTCCTGGGCGGTCCTCCCCACGTACTCCAAAACACTTTGCCGGGCAATTTCAGCCACCTCGGCCGTGAGTTCAACCGGGTTTTTGAGCCCGCATTCCTTAAAACAAGCGGACTGGTCAATCAGAACACGTGGCAGTGTCCGGTCAATGACCAGTTCTGTTTTTTGGGACTCGCGCTTAAATTGTCCGCTCGGGTGGCTCATTTCGAGAAACGCCCGGGTGGTCTGAATCCCCAGTTTGGACCAGGTTGTTCTGATTTCCAGCGACATCATCTCACCCCCTACCCTATCCTCCGGACAAGACTAACACCAATGTGCATTAAAGCCGGTCGGTGGAAAGAATTAGACGGTATTATCTTAGATAGTCTACCAGGGTCGGCATGATGATCCGCGCCCCAACCGACAAGGAAGCCTGATAAACATTTTCCGCATTCTTTAATTCCATAATCAACTTGGCCGGATCAACCCCGTCAATCTCCGCCTGTAAATTGCTGTAATTGACCTCCTGTTCTTCAAGACGGGCGATAGTCATTTCCAGCCGGTTAATACTGGCCCCTACTTTGGCCCGACAGGCCAAAACCTGATCAATCCCCTGCTGAAGAGCACTTATGTCGGTACTACCTAAAGATTCGGCATCACCGGTCTCAAGATGCGTAGCAACATTCTGCAAGGTCCCGATTAAATCCGCCTGCACAAAGACCTCTTCCGCCGTCAGATTAATGGGGATGGTGACCCCTATACTCACCTCATACATAATGCTTTGCTGGTTATGTTGCCAGGTTCCGTTGTTATAGGGCATATTTTTGGTATTGGTTCCCCCGAAAATATAGCGGTCATTGTGAATGGTGTTGGCAATAACGCCAACCTCCTCCACTATTTGCTCAATTTCGGCTTTGACCGCTGCCTGGTCTTCGGGAGCCAATACGCCGTTCGCTGCCTGGACGGTTAATTCATAAGCCCGGCGCAGCGCCACCGTCAAACCGTCCAACGCCTCATCGGTGGTGCTTAACCAGCTTTTCGCCTCCTGCGCATTATCCTGAAACGCCTTATTTTCCCTGAGGCGGGAAGCCAAATGCATACTTTCCACAATCCCGGTCGGATCCTGAGACGGCCTGCTGATCCGCTTTCCGGTCGCAAGCTGATTCTGGATTTTCTCCATATTGAAAATGTTTCTGGAAAGATTGTTTTTTAAATTATTCACCAGAACATTATTGGTAATTCGCATTATTCTTCCCTCCTATCGCCCGACCATGCCTAATTTGTTCACCAGGACGTCCATCATTTCATCCATCACGTTAATGACCCGCGCCGCCGCCGTATAAGCGTGCTGATATCTAATCATATTGGTCATTTCCTCGTCAAGGGAAACGCCGGAGATGGCATCCCGCCGGTTGTTCAACTGTTCAATGATGTAGGTCTTGTTTTCCAGCATCTGGCTGGTTTCCTGCCCCTGCACCCCCAAGCTGACCGATTAACGACGTATAGTAATCATCAAAGGAAGCCGTACCGCCATTGAGGGTTAATTTATTCTTTAATTGGGCAATCGCGGTGGCATTGGTATTATCACCGTCAAAAACATCCGGATCATCTGTCCCCGCTGTGGCAATGAGATTAACATCGGCCTCAATGTCCGGATTAACCCGGATATTTCCCGCACTAAAATCAGTGGATAAATCGGAAATGACAAAAAAGTCACGTCCGGTGCTTTTATCCAGGGCGAATCCCGCCCGGTGCAAGGTATTAACCTCTTCCGCAATGGTCCTCGCCAGGGTGGAAATCTTCTCCCGATAACTGGGAATCACCTCATCCCGCATATCCATGTAGCCCTTTAAGGCCCCGCCAAATAAATTTACCGGCCCCTGGGGGACATTTTTGGTGGGTTCATACCATTCCAGCGTGGCCGTTTCCGGACGAAGGGGATCCTTATTGATAAAGCGGATTTCCCCTAAGACTGACCGGGAAACCAGAATTTTCCCTCCGACAGTGATGTTTACCGCGCCAAACTCATCTTCTACCACATCGATGGCGATATTCTTCGCCAGCTCTTCGACCAGCGCATCACGTTTATCGCGCAAATCATTGGCGGTTTTCACCCCGCCACTTTCCGCCTTAATGATCTGGATATTAAGATCACGGATCTGACGGGCCTGCGTATTGATTTCCTCAACCTTTAAGCTGATTCCTTTGTTAATATCCATCTGCAGTTCCACAAACTGCGCATCCATGTGATTAAAAGTATTCGCCAGGGTAACCCCTCTTTGCATCACATTGGTTCGGGCGGACGGGCTTTCCGGATTACGGGAAAGGGTCTGCCAGGATTCCCAGTACTGATCAAGCACTGAACGCAGGCTGGATTCAGATGGCTCATTAAAGATCACTTCCAGCTTGCTGATGAGATTGTCCCGGGTTTCCCATTCACCCAAAGCTTTATTCTCCGTACGCATCTGAATATCCAGAAATTCGTCCCTGATCCGTCGGAAATCGGTAATCGTCACGCCTGTGCCGATAAAACCGTTGATAACCTCTTCCGCGGGACTGGCTTCCATTACCACACCCTGCCGGGTATAGCCGGGGGTATTGGCATTGGCAATATTATGGCTTGTGACATCTAAAGCCCTCTGCTGGGCGGCTAAAGCCCTGTACCCTATGCTGAGGCCAAAAAATGTAGACCGCATTCTATCATCACTCCCTATCCTCGAACCCCAAATATTGAATCTTGAATCTATCTTGAATCTATGCTCATTATTTTCTAACCTTGAACCTGGAAGCTACACCTTCTTATCCAGAAAATTAGTCAGACTTTCCACCTTTACCTCTTTATCGGCATTATAAAGGGGCTTCGATTGCTGACTCAAAACATCCACGGTAAAATTAACAAATTGAATCGACTGCTCCAGCAACTGGGTATTTTCCTGATTAAATCTCCGCAAATCTTTCAGACACGCGGAAAGATTCCCATGGACCCTCTCCAGCAAAGAGCGGGACGGTTCATCAACACGCGGCAGAAAATTCAGCCAGCGTCGACTCCGGTCCCACGCCATAATCTTGCGCTAAAGCAGTAAAACAATGCTCTCGTTTTTCTTCTAATTTGCCGGCCTGTAAGACCAGCCCTTCTTCCTGAACGGTAATCTCCTGCCAAAGCGGCAATATCCCCTTTGATTAAGATCTTCTGCTTCTGCCGGGCTAACTCCAGCAACTCCTCATAAATCTTCTCCTGTTCCTCTAAAATACTGATTAATGTCTCGACTGCGTCTTTTCTGGCTTCCATTTTTTCACCCCTTCAAACTATTTTCATCCTTTGAATTCGGTGAGATCCCAGATTTTTTCCACCAGCTCTTCATTCTTCACCGCATAACTGCCCACCTTAATCGCAGCTCTTTAATTCCTCCAGCTTTTTCTCCTGCGCCTCGGAGGTTTCCGGTAACTGTTGCAGGGCTTTAAAGGCTGTGCCGTAGAACCTTGCTTCACTGGAGATATTTACGGCATCATATTTGGCCGCTTCATTGCCCTTCTCCACGGCCTTTCCTTTGTTTTGCTGATTATATGCTTTTGTGATTCCCGAAACAGGCTGATTGGTGACCCGCATCATCCTCACCTCATCCCCTCTCACTGAATAAAAATATACCTATCATTTATATCGGATAGGTATAACATTTTATTAATAGCTTATTTCGGCCGTTCTCGGCCCTCTGGGGCTATTTGTGCTCGTTTTTCTCTCGTTTTTCTGCCCATCTCTACCTACTTCCTTTCTCCTTCTCCTGCTGCTTAATCCCTGCCACAAGCCGGCGGAATGCATCCGCGGACTGTTCTTTTTATACTCTCTCTTCCTTCTTTTTCTGCAACTCGGAAATGGCCTTATCATTTTCCTCCCGGATGACCTTTTTTATTCCGGAAGTAAGTTTTTCCTGACAAGCAAGGCAATAGCGGCCGCTATTGATCGTGATTCCGCAAAGTTCGCATTGTAATTTGGCCTGCAGCATTCCCTGGGTTGAAAAACGCCCCTCTTTCAAATAGCGTAAGATTTTATCCTCGGCAATCCCTGTTTTCTCGCTGACTTCCGCAATTCCCACGCCGGGGTTTTCCGCAATATACTTACGCACAATTTTATAGTTTTCTTCATCAAGCTTTTGGCACGCCGGACAAAGATTTGTCCGAAGATATGTGAATACCTGACCGCATTGAGGGCAGTTTCTCAGTTTCATCGTTCTTCGCTCCTTTACATAGGGTTCTCGCCCATTTCCGCTTCGACTTCTCTAATCTCAATTCTCCTATCTATATTCTCCATGATAAAAATTATTTCCTGCCAGTCTCTTCATCATTTTGATACTAAATCCGGCCGCCCAGGCAATCCCGTAAATTCTCTGCACTCCGTTTGTCTCCAACGCGTTCGCGCAGGATAATAAGGTGGCGCCGGTCGTAATGATGTCATCAACCAATAACACACTTGCGGCCGCTTGCCTTTGCTTGCCCGCAAATTCAAAAGCACCGGCCAGATTCTCCATCCGTTCTTTACGCCCTAACACCGTCTGCGTATGATGGAAATGGCTCCTTTCCAGCGCTTCCTTCCAGATTGGTTTGTGCAATTCCTCGGCAATCACCTTCGCCAGCAACAAACTTTGGTTAAAGCCCCGTTCCGCTTCTCTGCCGATATAGAGCGGCACAGGGACTATGGCTTCAATGGCCCCTTCGATTCCCAGCTCTCTTACCCGGCAAGCCATTAAATACCCTATAGGCAGGGCATTTTCTTTCTTCTTATTATATTTAAGCTCGTGAATCATTTCGCGAAAGATGCCGTCATAAGGGACGACACTACCGACCTTTAACTCCGAATTCCCCCAATACCGACAATTAGGGCAGGCTTCCCCTGCGGTAAAAAAGCCGCAGCGGGGACACACCTCTTCTGTTCTCGCAATCGTCATAACACGGGAGACGCATTGCTGACAGACGCCCTTCTGCTTCACTTCATTCTCTTTTTTTCCGCAAATCGGGCAGATTGTATTTTCCGGAAAAACCATCCCTAATACCGAATCCGACCAGTCCCGCAAACGACCCATCCGCGCACCTCCCCCTTATCTTCAAAACCCGCCTTTACCAATTTCCCTTGCTATCTTTTTCCTGTCCTTCTTAAATAGTATGCACTCATATAATAAATATTCTCCCTTCTGCGTATTTTCCCTCTTTTTCGGAAAATTAATATGCAATAACAAAAATTCTTCTAACATGAAAAGCCGCCCCCTAATCAAGAAATGATTCTGAGGCGGCCGGCAAGAGCAGGCCTAGCTGATTATTCCCTGCAGTTTTGTTTATTTCGCCTAAATCTGCGCTAACTGTTCATATAAATAATCGTTCAGCACCTTAATATATGTCCCTTTCATCCCCAGCGAACGGGCATCAATCACCCCGGCGCTTTCCAGCTTCCGCAAGGCATTGACAATGACCGAACGGGTCAGCTTGTATTCTTCCGCCAGCTTGCTCGCCACCAGAAAACCTTCCGAGCCTTCAATTTCATTAAAAATGTACTTTACTGCCTCTAATTCAGAATAGGAAAGGACCTCTAAAGCCAACTGCACAACGGTTTTCTTCCGCACCTCATTTTCCATGCGCTCATTGGCATTGCGCAAAATCTGCATTCCCGCCACGCTGGCCCCGTATTCCGCCAAAATAATCTCCGCCGGTGTGTAGGCTTTCTTCTCCCGCGCATACACGACGGTACCCAGCCTTTCCGTACTGCTGAAGACCGGCGCCAGGATGCAGTAATAGTCTGTGTCTTTGGGAACGAGATTTACTTCGGTATGCGTAAATCCGAACATCCACTGCAGACTTTTCTCGCCAAACTGCCCATCCTTCAGCTCTTCCAGCGGAAACAAACCGCCCCGGATCGTCATAATCTCCGTCCTGCCAAGCAATTTTCCGCTTTTGCTGATCAGATAAATACTTGACTCCGTAATCTTCGACAGTTCCTCGGCAATCATGTTGTAATCCAGAGTTTGTCCTGCTGACTTTTGTAACAGCTGATGCAATACCCGCGTCTTCTCTAACAACAACTGCATTTCCACAATAAATTCCTCCTATTGGCAATTTTATTATTCGTTGTTGTTAGTAGTATTTCCACCATTTAGTAATTTATACTTCAGTTGTTATATTTTGTATAAATAATTGTTCCCCTTTCTGCAGCTTTTTCTTTTTAACTGTACCCGCGGGCAATTCCAGCACTTGACAGGCCTCTTTTACCAAAGGCGACATTTTGCCGGGCACCATCTCCGGCAGGATTTCCACAATCGTCCCCGCTGCATCTAAAAAAAGCACATCAATGGCAAAGGACATCAGAAACGTATGCACCTGACGGCAGGGGATCAGCAACAGCCCTTCCCCCTCCTTTAATTCTTTCCGCAATAATAGGCCCTTTAAACGACGAAAAAAATCGGCGGCAAGCCAAATCTGCCCCCCGATTAATTCTTCCTGCCGATAAATCTGTACCGGCTGTCCGTACCTACGAACCATCTTTCTGCCTCCTTATTGGATATTCACTGATCCTGATAATCACATGCCTGTAAATGTCTTCATGATATTGATCAAAGCCGGTCCCAATAAGACGATAAAAATGGTGGGAAAGATAAACAGCACCAACGGGATCAGCATTTTGATCGGTGCTTTCATCGCTTTTTCCTCAACACGCTGACGCTTCTTTTGCCGGATTTGCTGAGCCTGCGTCCGAATAACCTTGCTAATGGATACGCCCAATTGATCAGCCTGAATCATGGACCCGATAAATGTAAGCAGGTCTTCCACGCCCGTCCGTTCCCCCAGGTCCTTCAACGCCTGGCGGCGCGATTTTCCCATTTGAATCTCCTTCAGCGTTTTCCGTAATTCCTCACTTAAAACCCCGGTTGACTTTTCGACCACCCGGGAAACAGCGGAATCAAAACCCAGCCCGGCATCGACGCTGACGGTCAATAAATCCAATACTTCCGGCAGTTCTCGCTGAATTGCTTCCTGCCTTGTTCTGATGCGGAAGGTTAGATAGTATTTTCCCGAGAGCGCACTGCATATTCCCCCCATCATCAGCAACAAAAGCTGAATAATGAGTCCCTTGTGCATGAGAGAAGCAAAAGCCCATCCCCCCAAGGCCAGAAGGATGATCAGGGAAAACTGCAGGGCCTGAAATTCATGCGCCTGCAAATTTCCCGGGTTGCCGGCAAACTGGAGCATTTGCTGTAGCTTATCCCGGTTTTTGGCCGGAAGAAAACGGGCCGTTGCCTGGGAAGCCATTGCCAAAAGCGGCTTGATTACTCTTTCGGAGAAAGGGAGGCTTAGTTCGTCATCTTCGTCATTAACGCGGGCGGATTGGTTACGCACAAGCTTCTGCAGACGGGCTAAGAAAACCATCCTGGGCCGCAGTTTGCTTTGCAAAAACGCCAACGCCACAGCTGTCGAAAAGAAAAAGGAACATATTACTACCTCCGTCATCGCTTTCCCTCCTCCGGAACATACTCCCTGAAAATTTTCCTGCGTATCCTCTATTTTCATCCTAAAATTCCATGTGCGAATATTGCTTGCTAAAACTCAATTGCGGTGGCCTTTTTGATTAGCAGCACCCCGACAATCTCCGAAACAACCGAGCCTGCCAGCATGCCAACCCCCAGTGTCGAATGAAACAAGGGGTTTAAATAGTCCGGATTGATCACGAGCATCACCGCAATTAAAAAAAGGGGAATCAGCCCGATGACCATCCCGGAAATTCTTCCCTGGGCGGTTAACGTTTTTATTTCGCCCTGAATGCGGATCCGGTCCCGAATGGTATCGGAGATATTATCCATTATTTCCGCCAGGTTTCCGCCGATTTGCCGTTGAATCAGAACCGCCGTAATAATAAGGCTCAGGTCCTTGCTGGCGATCCTGTTCCCCATATTATTCAAGGCATCCTCTGTCGTTGTACCGAGATTGACCTCCCGAAAAGTCCGGGCAAACTCCTTGCCCAGCGGATTGGGCATTTCTCTGCTTACGAGCTCAATGGCCTGGATAAAACTATAGCCCGCCCGCAAGGAATTAGAGATAACCGAAAGGGCATCCACCAACTGAAGATTGAATTTCTTGATTTTCTGTTCCTGCGCTTTTTTCACCAAAAAGGGCGGTAAGACAGCCCCCAGCAGACTGAATACAATACCGACCAGCCCATTCCCTGACACCACGGTCACAAGCACGCCGGGAAGTAAACAGCATAAAAACCAGATGAAAAGAAACTCTTCACCCCGCAAGGGAATATCCGCCTGCAGCATTTTCTCTTCCAGCGGTTTGATAATCCCCTTTTTTTCTAATACTTTTCCAGTGGCGGTAAGCATTCTTTTCAAGCCGGAGGCCGTAGGCTTCCTGCGCTCATTTTCTCCGTAGCTGTCACCTTCCAACCGGCTTCCATCACTGCCCAGCCCCTGTAATTTCATCATCCTGAGCTGAACGGCACTTTTCCGTTTGGTCAGCAAGTGACTGATGCTGATAATGCTTAAGGACACTGCCAAAAAGCCTGTGAGGCAAATGATGCTGATTGCCATCCTCTCCCACAGCCTCCTTCTTCTCTTTAGAAATTATTCTGGAAGACATCGTTGGGTAAATGAATGCCGGCGGCCGTCAGCTTGTCCAAAAACCTTGGTCTGATGCCCGTGGCCCGAAAATTACCCTTTACCTTGTTCCGTTCATCCATCCCGATCGCTTCAAACACAAAAAGATCCTGCAGGATAACCGTATCTCCTTCCATCCCCAAAACCTCGGTAAGATGCGTAATCTTCCGACTGCCGTCACGCAAACGTGCCTGCTGTACCACGAGGTCGAAAGCGGCAGACATCTGCTCGCGGATTGCTTTGATCGGTAGCTCCATCCCGGCCATCATCACCATCGTTTCGAGGCGGGCAAGGATATCCCGCGGCGAGTTGGCGTGCCCGGTGGTCAAAGAACCGTCATGCCCTGTATTCATAGCCTGCAGCATGTCCAGGGCTTCCCCGGAACGGACTTCCCCCACGATAATCCTTTCGGGGCGCATTCTTAAAGCATTACGAACCAGATCCCGAATCGTAATGGCGCCTTTCCCTTCAATATTGGGCGGCCGGCTTTCCAGCGTGATGACATGCTCCTGATTCAACTGCAATTCGGCGGCATCCTCAATCGTGACAATCCGCTCATTGGCGGGGATAAAGGAGGAAAGCACATTCAGGGTGCTTGTTTTACCACTGCCGGTACCCCCGGAAATAATGATATTTAATCTCGCCTTCACACAAGCCTCCAGAAAAGTAGCCATCTGGGGCGTTAAAGTCCCGAAACGGATCAGATCTTGAATCGTTAAAGGGTCCCGGGAAAACTTCCGAATCGTAAGCACCGGTCCAATCAAAGAAAGGGGAGGAATAATCGCATTTACCCGGGAGCCGTCCGGAAGACGGGCATCAACCATCGGCATCGATTCATCAATTCTCCGCCCTAACGGCGAAACAATCTTATCAATAATATGTAAGACGTGCTCTTCGTCGCGAAAAACCACGCCGGTTTTTTCGATTTTCCCTTTCCGTTCCACAAAGACCTGCTGCGGACCGTTCACCATAATTTCGGATACTTCCGGATCGCGGATCAGCGGCTCGATAGGGCCGAATCCCACCACCTCGTCCATAATCTCCGTCACGATTTTCTGCCGCTCCAGCCGCGGTAATTCCGTAGCCTCACGTTGCACAATGCTGTTAATCAGTTCCTCCACCCGGATGCTTAATTGCTCCTCCTGCTCGGCCAGTCCTCCCTGCTGTCCGGCAAACTCCTCATCCAGTGTTTCGATGACTTCTTTATGCACCCGCAGCTTAAATTCGCGGTAAGGGTCCCCTTGAAACTGCTGTTTCTTCGGTTCTTTCCCCGCATGCCTTTCCTGAACCTCTTTTCCTTTTTCCAGACGCTGCAATAAAGACATCTTACCTCACCCCATTTATCGCTGCTATTTGCTATTTAAATAACCGTCCGAATATTTTTTTATCACGTTTCGCTTTTAAGGCTTTCTGCCCGCCTTTATCGGCAGTAACCATGTCAGCAATCTTTTGTAAAGCCAGACTTGCCTTCCCCAGAGGATTGGAAATAGTAAAAGGAATCCCTTCATTCAAGGCGGGGACCACAATGCGTCCTTCGCTGGGAATCTGCGCCGCGACCAAAAAATTGAGGGTCTCCTCCGCATCAGAAACCGTAATTCCCATATCGTCTGAAGCCCTGTTCAGAATCAATTTGATTTTTTCCCGGTGATTCAGAGAAGCCAACAACTCCAGACTAAGCTTAATATTCTTAATCGTCGCCAGATCCATCCCCAACACTAGCAGAACCTGGTTGGACAGATCCAGAGCCGTAAGATTAATCTCATTAAAAAGCGGCGGCGTATCAATAATAATGTAATCATAGTCAACCTTGAGCAGTTTAATAATGTCTTCAACATAGGCGGGCGTGACCAACTCGGCGTACTCCGGACGGCTGGGGGCCGGGAGTATCTTGACCCCGGAGTTATGCTCCGTCAGATTGCTTTCCACTAATTCCAGGTCAAGGGCTCCCTCCTGCACTAATTCCGAGATGGTCCGGCGCGGATAAAGATTCAGGAAAATGGTAACATCCCCAAACTGTAAATCAAGATCAAGGATGGCCACCTTCTTTTTCTTTTTGGCGAGCAACACCGCCAGATTTACGGCGATCGTTGTTTTCCCGACACCGCCTTTTGTCCCGAAAACCGTCACCACTTCACATTTATCTGTTTCTTCTATTGTTTCCGCTGGCTGATTCTGCTTTTTGGCTTCAATTTGATAAACGCTTTGAATGGTGTTAATTAATTCATCACTGTTAAAGGGTTTTACTAAATAGGAGCGCGCGCCCGACATCATGGCCTTCCGCAAATATTCCTGCTCGCCCTGCACACTAATGACAATCACCGCACATTTCGGCACTCCTATCGTGATTTTTTCGGCCGCCTCCAGTCCATCCATTTTCGGCATGTTAATATCCATCAACACAATATCCGGCTGTAACTCCTTGCTCTTTTGCACGGCCTCCAACCCATCACGGGCATCCCCCACCACGATAATATCCTGGGAAAAGGAAAGCATGCGGCGAATATTCAACCGCGTATCCTCGTTATCATCGACGATTAAAACCCGTATTTTCTCAACCTTGTCCATTTCTACATCCTCCTTCTTGCGGCAAGCGCTCAATATACGGCTACGCTTGTTTTTCGGTTTTCTGTAAGGATTACCCGGGTCTTGGGCCAGCAATTAAGGTCTACATAATGTTAAAGTTCACTTAAGTTTACTCGAGCAATTTGTCCTGCGGGAACGGGGAAGCCGTCACAGTTTCATCATCTACCGGCGAACGCAGCATGAGGCGAATCACCCCTTGTTGATTGGCCAGAAAGAGGGACTGTGCTTCCTCCACGGTGACAGCAAGCGTTACCGTCTTGGTACCTTGTTGCTCCTGCTCTGAACTGCTTACTTTATTTTTGGGGTCAATATTCTTGCCGACCGCCAATATCTCGATATTCTGCAGAACAACCACGGAATAAATCTCCTCTTCTTTGTCCCGGGTAATCGCCGAAACGACTGTCAGCACATCAACGCGGTCTCCCGGCTGCAGCATATCTGCTACACCACTGATCGCGTCGATGGGGATACTCATCGCTCTTTTCCCCGGCGGAATAACGTACGCCAAACCGTTTTTGAAGTCATCTTTGACGGCCAGTTTATTTCTTAATAATTGTTCACCTTCGAGCAAAGGAATCAGGGTAATCGTCCCTACCCCGTCCTTTATCTCCCGTACAGCCTGGGCATGCGCCGACCCCAGCGGCACTTTTTTTACATCGAGCATTTCCGGGGTAAGAAGCGTCTTCGCCGGAATATTGCGGGTAACGACCACTACTGTTTCCGTTTGCGCATCCAAAGTGGTTTTTTCCACTTCCGCTAAAAAGTCATATAAAAAATAGCAGGTTAACAAGCCAAAGATTAGTGCCGCGGCATATATCCATTTGCTTTTCAATCAGATCCCCTCCACTTTACTCAACTATTACAAAAATCCGCTCATTGCTTGAACCAACTTCATCGCTTAATAGCTTAATACATAGCCGTTGGCTCCATAATCGGCCGCCGGGTCATCGGTAATTTCCCCCGGTACACTCATGCGGACAAATGTACCCCACACATTATTCTGATTGCCCTGACCGTCAACCCTATCCAGGAAGAAAATTGCAAATCCTTTTACCCGCACTGTCTTTTTTCCATAAGGCTCAACCACCGGAACCTTGAGCAGCCTGGGACAATCAGCAGCAAAATGCTCATCGCTACAAGCCGGTGTATGTTTGCACTGGCTGATCCGATAGTTAACGCCGCGCGTTGTCGGCCCTGACATATTACCGTTCTCAATATCCACGACATCACCGATTGTCAGCCCAGCCTTGATAGCCATATTTTATATCCTGCTCATAACTGCTGGCGCCATTTCCGCTCAAACGTAAGGCCCCGAACCAGCCTGAGTGCTGTGCCCCGCCCGGCGGGTTACTCCCCGCGCCGGATTTTAAGACATACATCTTCGCCATAAGCATAGTTCCTGTTTCTGTATACTAAAAGGTACGGCGCCCCACACCGAAGAAACTGACCCCACTTTCGCCCCGGCCCCCTGCTGAACATCTACAGAGGAAATTCCTAACACCGGAGCAAAAGAATAGGCGACATGTTTTCTGGCCTCAACATTGATCTCCCGGTTATCATCCGTAATCTCAATCGTGAGGTCTTCGGGCGCAACACCGTTTTTTTCCGCATAATCCAACGCTAACTGATAAGCTCGCGCCGGAGAATCAGGCAACGCCTGACTCCCTGCCAAAGCGGCCGCATCAACAGCATTGGAAAGCCGTACATTTTGCAAATAGGCCGTACCAACATCAATTACTAAGGCGGTAAAACCCAGCAAGACGGTGAGAGACATGGCAAAAAGCACAAGGACCGAGCCTTGCTCATTCCCCACTTTTTTTCTGATCCCCGGCACCACAATTTTCAATTTTCTCAGCAATGTGTTCATCATCCTACACACCTCTTCGCGAACAATCTATTCCAGCCGCATCAGCGAGCTTCCCTCCACAATAAACGGATTGCCGATAAGCCCGGGAATAATCGGCATATAGAGTTGAACAGCATAACTGACATTTACCTCAATATCTCTTCCCCCATTGACATCTGTCCGGGTAATTTCAATCTGCAAGTCGCTTGGTGCGGACGGGTCATAAAGGGAAGCTGCCGTATTTGTCCGGATCCGTTCGACAATTTCATTGTTGGTTGCTCCTACAGCCCCGTAACGCGCCGCATCCCGGGCGCTGTGTGTCACGATCACCCCTGCGCCCATCACCCGGCCAAACTCAATTATTCCAAATAAGAGCAATAACAGGATGGGTAGAACAAGCGCTAATTCAACCAATCCCTGACCTTGCTCAGAATTTTCTTTTTTATGGCACCTCACAACAGTTCACCTGCCAAGCAAAGCAAACTACCCAAGGCAATCGCCACCCCATAAGGGATCGTGGCCCTTTCTTTCTCCTCGTCTAATTCCCCCATATTCCAAACGCGGAAACAGGAAAAAAGGAACAGCTTCAACGCCCCTCCCATTTTCGCCACTGTCTGCCGCAATTCTTTTCTTTTGATTAGAAAAAGGAGCGCGAACAAGCCTCCCAGCAATGCCGCACACAAAAACGTCCAGAAAGCAAAACCCGCACCCTTAAACGCTCCAACAACCCCCAAAAGCTTTACATCCCCTGCCCCGATGCCACCACAAGCAAAAGGAATAAATAACAACCCGATTCCGGCGAGGGTCCCTTTCAGCCAAAACAGCGCACCCGGCACCGCCCTGCAAGAGCCACCTGTAACACCAGCGCCAGCACTGGCGGCGGGAAACACCACCACATTCAGCACCTTGCGCTGCTTCAAGATCCGTATAGCAACAGACCAGTAAAGTCGCAACCAACAGCACCTGCGGTAAGATCGCCAGTACCCTCACGGAATCACCTCCTTCTCCCCATAGAAGGCAACATTGGGCTCCACCCGGCAAGAGCAGAGCCCAACATTAAGCTTATGTGAATTAAGTAGCAATGTAATGGATTCACCAAGAAGCAGTAACGATTAAGATCCTGCTCCTTCTTACGGCGTAGGCGCCTTATCAATAGAGTCACTTACGCCTCTAATCTTCTCAGCGATTGTCGGCCCAAGGACTACTAAAGCGGCAATAACCGC
>JBMNJI010000003.1:0-204482 GCA_050951585.1 Peptococcia bacterium
TGAATATTTTTTGATCTGAATTATAAAAAATTAACCGGGTTTCTGCCCGGTTTTTTTATTAGAACGCATAGTTTAATTTTGGGAATATTAACTAAAACAGATGGGGTAAAAAATTAAAAATAGGCAGGAAAAAATTTTTTTACGAAGAAGAGTAATATAATTATGTTGCAAATTCAGTGAAAAGAGCAAAAGTGAAAATAATATTCAAAATAAAGAAGGGAGTTATGGGTTAATGAACATGACAAAGAAAAAGTGGCGCTACATCTCGATGCTGGTATTTTTCACTTTTCTTTTAAACCTTTGCGCTCCCTGCCTTCCTCTGCAGGCGGAAGCAACAAAAAACAACATTACGGAAGGCTCTCTATTTGCAAGCGGATCCTTTAGTGATATAGGAGGACATTGGGCGGAAAAGGAGATTAAAGCCTGGACGGTGCGTGGGTTGGCGGGGGGCTACTCCGACGGTAGTTTCCGGCCGGACAGCTCCATTACGCGGGCCGAGTTTGTGACGCTGGTCAACCGGGCTTTTGGCTATACCAATAATAATCCTAATCGTACCGAGGTTGATAGTGCGCAGTATACACTTGCCCAATTTACTGATCAGGCGCAAATACCGGAGTGGAGCGAAGCGGCTATAGTGGCGGCAGTAAAGGGTGGCTACATGAGCGGTTATCCCGATGGCAGTTTTCAGCCGACCAAGGCCATTGCCCGGGCGGAGGCTCTTTCCGTTCTGGATCGTGCTGTCGGCACCTTATATAGTCGTGCCGGTACATATGGACCTTTTCAGGGCACGGTGGTGATTGAAGGCAACGTGACCATCAATACCCACGGTGTTACCTTGCAAAACACCACTATTACCGGCAACCTCTACCTCACCGAAGGGATCGGGGCGGGGGATGTTACTTTAGATGGCGTAACCGTTCAGGGGATAACGAAAATAGCCGGAGGCGGCAGGGATAGTATTCGTCTGCTGAATACCAGCGTAGGTGCGGTACTGGTGAATGTACCGAGCGGTCAGCTTGTGCGGTTATTGGCCAAAGGAAGTACGGACGTGGGCACTCTGGAAGCCAGAACCCCGGCCATATTAGAAGAAGAGGAATTAACGGCAACTGGTTTTACCAAGGTGTTTATTAAACCTCAGGAGAGCAGTTCTTCCCAGGGAACTAAACAGGGGCTCACCATAGCACTCGCCGGTGAATTTAATGATGTGGAAATCCAGGAAGCGACAGTACAACTTAACCTGCAAAAAGGCAGTATTGCCAATCTAAGCTTGTCTTCATCCGCTCAAGGGGCTCAAATTAACCTGGCCGCTGAAACTACAGTACAAACCTTACTTGCCGATACGGCGGCTACCATCCAAGGGGAGGGCACCGTGGAAACAGCCTATGCCAACGTGGATGGTGTAGAAATTGAGGCACAGGCAAAGAATGTACTGGTGGCGGACGGCGTTCAGGCGAACGTGGCGGGAAAAGCCATCACCGAGGACTATAAATATACCGAACCCAAAAAGAAAAAAAGCAAAGATGCTTCTTTAAGTGATCTGGCGATAAACGGGACAACCGTATCAGGCTTTGCCGCTGATAAATTGTCTTATGATGTAGTATTGCTTTATGGAACCACGGAAGTGCCGGAAGTAACTGCTACTGCCCGCCATGCCAAAGCTAAAGTGGTGGTAACGCAAGCCACAGACATAACGGAACCGGATAATATCGCGACCGTACTGGTAACGGCGGAAAACGGCAGGACGCAAACCTATACCGTATGCTTTACTGTTGGGGAAAGTTCCGCGAAAGCGATCACTGCTTTTCACTTATTTGCAGAGTCAGAGCCGGTAGGGATTGGTGTTATTGATGAAGAGGCTAATCCGAAAACGATTACCGTAACCGTACCTTACGGGACGGATGTGACTTCATTAGTGCCGACGATTGAACATACCGGAGTGAGTACTTCCCCTGCCTCGGGAACACCGCAAGACTTCACTAATCCGGTTACCTATACTGTCACCGCCGCAGATGGTTCAACGGCAGAATATGAGGTCACTGTCACCATTGCTTCAAATAGCGAGGCGAGTCTGACTTCTTTAGCAGTAAATCCGGGGACAATTGCCTTTGCTCCGGGAACATATATTTATGATAATGTGGTGGTACCTTACGGCACCGCTTCTGTGGAAGTAAGCTTTGCGGCAACAGCAGGAGCTACGACAGATTTAGATTCACCATACACCGTAGCGATTACTGATAAAGCAGGAACCTTCTCCGTGGAAGTAACGGCGGAAGATGGAATTTCTAAGCAAACGTATACGATTAATTTTGTGGAAGCAGTACCGGTGACTGGTGTTAGCTTGGATAAGGAAACGACGACCTTAGCAGTAGGAGAAAACGAAACCCTTACCGTCACTGTTTCACCAGAGGATGCCAGCAATCAAACGGTAGACTGGGAAAGCAGCGATACGAACGTGGCCACCGTGGATGATGACGGAAAGGTAACCGCAGTGGGTGTAGGAACGGCAACGATCACTGTAACCACAGTAGACGGCAATAAGACTGATACCTGTGTGGTCACGGTTAATCCTGCTCCGATAGAGCATTTTGCCTGTAGCACCAATGACGGAACCAGTGCTACTTTCACGTGGACGGCGGCAGTTGGAGCGACAAGTATCAAGATTGAGCAGTCCACATATAACAGTGTGGATGAAACATGGAGCGAATGGACAGAAGCCTATACGGCACCGATAGAACCAACAGCAACATCCGCCAACTCAGTTGGGAGACCTTGACAAAGGGGAGAAGAAAAATTATACTTCTTATTAATTAGGCAAAAACTTTTAAAAAAGAATCAGAAGCAAATGATGGAAATGACAGGTTGAGTAAGTATAAGCCTTTTTCCAGCGAATGAGGGATGGTGGAAGCCTCAGAAAAGATTATACCGAAGATGAGCCTTGATCTTGACGGGTTGGTGGCCTTTATCGCACCGAAGTCTTTAAGTTGTTTGTGACTTGCTGAGGACCGGGTTTCCGGTCAAAGCAGGGTGGTACCACGTGAGGCAAAGCCTTTCGTCCCTGAGTTGGATGAAAGGCTTTAATTTATTTAGGGAGGAATATTGTGATGAGTGAAAAGACCTTTTATATCACGACGCCGATTTATTATCCGAGCGCAAAACTGCATATCGGGCATGCTTTAACCACGGTGATGGCCGATACGATGACCCGCTATAAGAAAATGCAGGGTTATGACACCTATTTTCTAACCGGTTCTGATGAACATGGGCAGAAAATCGAGCGGACAGCCCGGGCGGCCGGGAAGAGCCCCCAGGAATATGTCGATGAGATTGTGGCCGGCTTCCAGTATCTCTGGGGGAAGCTGGACATCTCCAATGACGATTTTATCCGCACGACCGAGGACCGGCATCAGAAGGTGGTACAGGAAATCTTCCGGAAGATCCATGACAAAGGAGATATTTATCTCTCTTCCTATGAAGGCTGGTATTGTACACCTTGTGAAACCTTCTTTACGGAGCGGCAGGTGGGCGAGAATAAGGTGTGCCCGGATTGTCAGCGCCCGGTAGAGCTGGTCCAGGAAGAAAGCTATTTCTTTAAAATGTCCAAATACCAGGACCGGCTCCTGAAATATATCGAGGAGAATCCGGACTTTATTCAACCCGTTTCGCGGCGCAACGAAATGATCAATTTTATCAAAGGCGGACTGGAGGACCTGTGTATTTCCCGGACCACGTTCAACTGGGGGATTCCGGTACCCATTAATGACAAGCATGTTATTTATGTATGGTTCGATGCTTTGACGAACTACATCAGTGCCCTGGGGTACGGGTCGGAAAACGATGAGTTGTACCGGAAGTACTGGCCTGCCGACATTCATCTGGTGGGGAAAGACATTGTACGCTTCCATACGGTAATCTGGCCCACTATTCTCATGGCCGCGGATCTGCCTTTGCCGAAACAGGTTTTTGGCCATGGCTGGCTGCTGTTGGATTCGGGGAAAATGTCCAAATCAAAAGGCAATGTGGTGGACCCGGTGGAGTTGATTGAGAAATACGGGGCGGCGTCAATACGCTATTTTCTCCTGCGGGAAATTCCGCTGGGGATGGATGGCTTTTATTCAGAGGATAATCTCATTCAGAGAATCAATACGGACCTGGCCAATGACTTCGGGAATCTGGTGTCCCGCACCGTGGCGATGATCGAAAAGTATTTTGGCGGGGAAGTACCGGCACCGCAAGGAGCGGAAGGAAAGTATGACGAGGAGTTGCTGCAGCTGGCCGGGACCGTGCCGCAGGAGGCGGCGGATTATTTCGAAAAAATGGATTTTGCCAATGCCCTGACGGCAATCTGGCATTTGGTGAACAGAGCCAATAAGTATATCGACGAGACGATGCCCTGGGCCTTAGCCAAGGATCCCACCCGGCAAGGGAGATTGGGGACAGTCTTATACAATCTGCTCGAGACGATTCGGGTGGTTACGGTAATGATTACGCCCGCGATGCCGGAATTACCGGCCAAGGTCTGGGCCCAAACCGGCACGGAGGCGGCCGCAAACACGACCTGGACTGCTACAAAATGGGGACAGACCCAGGCCGGGCAGAAGGTCAGCAAGGGAGTGGCCCTTTTCCCGCGGATTGAGAGTAAGGAGGAAAAAGCAAACATGACAGAAGCAGCAGCCAAGGCAGGAGGCGCTAATACAACTGCAAACGGGGATGTAACTGCAAACGAGAAGACGACCGAACAAGAAAGCGTACAAGTCACAGGAAATGCTAATAACGCTAATACCGAAGAAAAAGCGGAAGTTACGATTGAGGATTTTGCGAAAATTGATTTAAGGGTCGCGGAGGTTCTGACCTGTGAAAAGGTGGAGAAAACGGAAAAACTCCTAAAATTAGAAGTAAAAATCGGTGAAGAAGTGCGCACCATTGTTTCCGGGATTGCCAAACATTATACCCCGGAAGAGATGGTGGGGAAGAAGGTTATCGTGGTAGCGAATCTGAAGCCGGCTAAATTACGGGGGATCTTATCGAGGGGCATGCTGCTGGCGGCTTCCAATGAGGACACCCTGGAGGTCTTAACAGTGGAAAAGGAATTGCCAACCGGCAGCCGGGTGAAGTAAGATGCTCTTTGATACACATGCCCACCTGGATGATCCAAAACTTGCTGAAGATCAACAGGCCGTGATCGCGCGGGCGCGAGAGGCCGGGGTTGGGTTAATCGTTAATGCGGCGGAGAATGTCAACACTTCCCGGGCGACCCTGGAATTGACCAGAAAGTACGATTTTATCTACGGGGCGGTGGGGATGCATCCCCATAACGCCCAAGAACTCAATGAGCAAGGGCTGACCGCCCTCAGGAGGATGGCGCAGGAGCCCCGGATTGTGGCAATCGGGGAGATTGGGCTGGACTATTATTATGATTTTTCACCCCGGGAAACGCAGCAGCAGGTTTTCCGGGAAATGATCCGCCTGGCGAAGGAAGTGCGCCTACCGATTATTGTCCATGACCGGGACGCGCACGAAGATACCTGGCGCATTGTCCGGGAAGAGAAGGCCGCGGAGGTAGGCGGAGTATTTCATTGTTATTCGGGAAGCTGGCCGTGGGCGCAGGAAATCATCAAGCAGGGCTTTTATATCGCCCTGGGAGGGACGGTCACGTTCCAGAATGCCAAAAAGACCGTGGAGGTAGCGCAAAAGATCCCGCCAGAGTATCTTTTACTGGAGACGGATTGTCCCTATTTGGCGCCGGTGCCTTACAGGGGTAAAAGGAATGAGCCGGCTTTTGTGGCGGCGGTAGCCAAACACATTGCCGACATCCGGGGAATGTCGGTGGAGGAAATAGCGGCAGTGACCACGGCCAACGGCAGGAGGCTGTTTTCGATATGAACAACGAACCACCTGAAAAATTGCAAATCAGGAGCCTTTTAAAAGAAAAAGAGTTCCATTTTAAGAAAAAATGGGGGCAAAATTTTATTTTTGACCTTAATTTGCTACGGCGCATTGTGGAGGTAGCAGGAATTCAAGCGGGCGACCGGGTGGTGGAGATTGGACCGGGGGCGGGCACCCTTACGCGGATGCTTCTGGAAAAAGGGGCGGAGGTGTTGGCCGTGGAGATAGATGCCGCCCTTCTTCCTGTGCTGGCGCAGGTGTTGGACGGGACCCGCGGAATTGTTGTGCAGGGTGATGCCTTAAAGGTAAATTTTGATGAAATGACGGCAAACCACAACATGGCCCCTCCTTATAAGGTGGTGGCCAATCTTCCCTACTATATTACCACGCCGCTCATTATGAGCCTGCTGGAGAATCACGATCAGATTGCAGATATTGTGGTCATGGTGCAAAAAGAAGTGGCGGAAAGACTGACGGCTTCCCCCGGAACAAAGGAATACGGGGCGGTCACCTTGGCGGTGGAGTATTACGCGGAGGCGGAGATCCTTTTTAATATCCCGCGCCGGCTCTTTATCCCGGTTCCGGAGGTGGATTCGGCCTTGCTGCGTTTAAAACCGCGCGCCGAAAGACGCCGGGACATATTGCCCGGAGAAGAATTACAGACGCGGGAGCGCTTGTTTAAATTGATCAAAGCCGCTTTTGGGCAACGGCGCAAGACGTTATTGAATGCTTTAAGTTCCCTTGTAAAGGGGCTAAACAAGGAGAAAATAGTGGCAATGCTGGAGAAGGGAGGAATTGACCCGCAGACGCGCGGAGAGACATTGAGTCTCACCCAATATGAGCAATTAGCCGTCATCTGGGCGGAGATGGATAAACAGGAAGAAGGAAAAGGCAGGAGGGAATAAGAAGACCTCTTGCCTTTCTTGGTATATTTTACAGCTAGCCTGAAAAGCAGTGCCGCGATAAAATGAGCGAAGTAACCGACAACTTGCCACGAGCTCAAAAATATAAGTTGGAGGAAGGGGAGCCAAATGAGAAAACAGAGAAACTTAATTTGTTTAGTGTTAGTATTCATGTTCCTGTTTATTACTGCTGAACCCGCATTAGCTGCCGTTACACATAAGGTTAAGGCAGGGGAAAGCTTATTTAAATTAAGCCAATGGTATGGGACCTCGATAAATAGCATTAAAAATGCCAATGGCTTAAAATCAAATACGATTTTCATTGGGCAAAACTTAAAAATACCCACAACAGCAACGGTAAAAGCCTCCCGGAGCGGTAGCGGTTACAGTCAGGATGATCTTTACTGGCTGGCCAGGGCCGTATATGGAGAGGCGCGTGGGGAGTCTTATACAGGGCAGGTGGCGGTTGCGGCGGTTATTCTCAACCGGGTGGAGAGCAGTCAATTTCCCAACACGGTGAAAGGGGTAATTTTTGAACCGCTGGCCTTTACGGCGGTAGCGGACGGACAGATTTATCTGACACCGAATGCTACGGCCATCAAAGCGACCAGAGACGCGGCCGCCGGTTGGGATCCCTCCGGTGGAGCACTATACTATTGGAATCCCGCCAAATCAACCAGTAAGTGGATTTGGACCCGTTCGATTATTAAACGGATCGGAAATCATGTTTTTGGCCTGTAGAGTGGCTAAAAATGTGTCGAGCAGATCAAAACGCCTGAAGCTTTGGTAGCCGGAGGTGCTTTGGGCACAAGCTTTGAGCAGTGCGGGGAAAGGAGTCCCGTCCAGATAGGAGAGGGCCTGCTTACAGTCGGCGATAATGGTGGCGGCAATGTTTGCCGCATGCTCATCATTGCGAAATTTGGAGCCGAGTAATTCATGGGGAATCGTCGCGGCGACCCCGATGCGAAAGTCGTGCAGGGCGGCATAAGCAAGAGCAACAGGAGGAATAGCAAGGAGTTGCAAAGGTATTTCTGCCAATAAACGGGCGGAGATGGCGTGTGGGCCATGGCTGGGTGTAGCCTGGCCTATTTTTTTGCTTAAAGATAGCCTGTCGTTTAGTATTTGGCGGTATTTTAAGACGGTATCAGCGAGGAAGGGCGGGGAAGCGCGCCTGGCCATGGTGTGCTCACCAGACATGGCGGGGTAGCAATTGGTGAGCGCTAAATCAAGCCCCCGGGCCAGCCCGTGGATTAACTGCAGAATAGGGGCAGTTATTTGGCCGGCTAAATCTCCATCGATAAAAACGATTCCTGCCGGTTGGTATTTTTTTTGGGCAAAAGCAGCACCGACCGCACGCGGCACATCAATACCCAGCGGTTCGGGGAAAGAGAGCATTTCAATTAAGTCTTTGGCCTCCTCTGTATCGGCGCTTACCTGCAGAACCGTTTCTTCCGTGGAATCAGTGCAGCCGTTTGCCACTAAAATAAGGCGGTGAAAACAATGACAGGCGAAGAGATTGCGCAAAACATTGGCAATGGAGTTTGCTTCGTTATACGCCGGGACTACTGCAATCCACATACTCAGTCTCCTTTCTGTGAAAGATGTCCCGAAAAAAATTATGCCGGGCGCTTTCTCGTTTTATCTTATGAAGGACAAGGGAAAGGAGTGCAATTCTTTTAACCTTTAATCCGGCACGGACATAAAATATTAGGACGAATGATAAGCACAGGAAGAATGACCAGAACAAGTAACCGAACAAGTAGTGCGATCAAGTGACTGGAACAGGTGACCGGAATAGATAAATAGAGCAAAAGAGAAGAATAAAGAGAAGGAACGAGGGGCGATGGATAATGGATGTGCAGGAGCATAAGGAAGTAGCCCAGCCTTTTGAGGTCGGGGATATTGTCGGGCGGCTCTCCCATGATAGTGATATTTTGTTTAAAATAACAGAGATTCTTGATGATGGGCAGGAAAAAAGAGCCCTATTAAGAGGGCTTGATGTAAGGCTAATTGCCGATGCACCTTTTCAGGACCTGGAGAAGAAATCCGCCGCAGAAGTCAGAAAATACCGGCAGGAATATATCAAAAAAAACAGTGACAGTTTGCGCAGAATCTTTGAACGGCGGGTGGAGGACCAATCACGGCATTTTTTTCGGGAGATGAACGTGACCGGAAATATGTTACGGGGTGACAATTCGGCCTATTTTGAATTGCCGGGGACGGTCCTACATTTAGACGGGGATAAGGAATATCTTGATTTATGTAAAACAACCTATCTGCAGCTGAATATCAAAGTAAACGGCTTCGAAGTAGCGGAGGAAAAGCAGCCGGAGGTTGTGATCGGCTATTTGCAGGAATATCGTCCGGATATTCTTGTTCTGACGGGACATGACGGTTTACAAAAGGGCACGAAGGATTTTAAAGATATCAGTAATTACCGAAATTCGCGTTATTTTATTGAGGCGGTGCGGAAAGCCAGGTCATTTGATGGGGATCGTGATAATCTGATTATCTTTGCGGGAGCCTGCCAGTCTCATTATGAGGCGTTAATTGCGGCGGGGGCTAATTTTGCCAGTTCGCCGCAGCGGGTCTTTATTCATGCCTTTGATCCGGTATTTATTGCGGAAAAACTGGCGTACAGTTCGATTTTAGAAACCTTAAATGTGGAGAGTATCATCAATAATACGATTACCGGTTTAGACGGGGTGGGAGGGGTAGAAACCCGAGGCTGTCTGCGTTTGGGTTATCCCAAATCACCTTATTAGGATGCTTAGCCTGGCAAAATATTTTGTCAAAATGAGGATGGCTTAGCCTGGTAAAAAAATTTTTTGCAAATTTTTTCAGGAAAATAATTGAAACTAAGTATTGACAGGCCATAGGAGGCTTAGTATAATATTATATCCATTTGACAGAGAGGCAAAGTAATGTTATAATTACTTTATTGTTGACTAGGGAGAGGGTGGTGTTTTGTTAGCAAGGCAGGTTTTCGCTGACATTAAACGGGATTTGGAACCTTTTGTAGGCAATAAAATTAAGCTCAAAGCCAACAAGGGAAGGAAGAGGATTATCGAGAAAACGGGAGTATTAGAGAACACGTATCCGAACATCTTTGTTATCCGGTTAGATGAAAAGCAGATTGAACGGCGTATTTCTTTTAGCTATGCCGATATTTTGACCGATACTGTTCAGTTAACTGTGTATAATGGGGATCAAGACATCAACATACGCGCCCGAGCTGCTGAGTAATTTCAGTAGCTTTTTTATTTATTAATACCAATCAGCCAGAGATTTCCACAGCCCTCTATTTTTGCTAAATAGAGGGCTTTTTATTCTAAGAGAGAATAGAATATAGGAAAAGTGACAACAAGGGGTCATTTTGAAGTTTGCGGTCGAACGATCCGAAAAGATAAAATAAAAATATCCTGGTTTGCTTAAAATTGTAGAAAAGAGGGGGATATTTGATGAGGAGTTCCGGAAATGTTTTTTGGCAAATGATCCGTCAGTTTTTCATAGTTCCGATAGTTGCAATTTCGTTGGCAAGCGTTTTTTTAATCCCCGCACAGGCCCAAGAGCAAATTATTACCCATACATATGTAAAAGCGGCAAGTGACGCGGATGTGCTGAGCATCAGACCGATGGCTCAAAATGCGGACATATATGAATTGTTGTTGCATGACCAGGTAGTGTTGCGTTACCGCAGTATGCACCAAGGGCTAAGTGCCCGGGAAAGAGCAGAAATAATCTTGCAAAGAGCCGTAGAATTTGGACAGGCGATGCAAAATGGCCAGCTTGCGGTCACCACAATTAACGGCAGTAATGTCATCACGATTAACAGCCGGTTGTTTATTACGGTGACGGAGGCGGACTTCAAAGCGAACAATTCCACCGGCGAAGGGCTGGCCAACGTCTGGCTGCTAAATATTCAGGCGGCCAGAGAGAACAAGGTTCCGCTAGGGGCGCCCTCCGTGGATGATGACTCGTTGAACAATGACTCAGAGAACAATGACTCAGAGAACAATGACTCAGAGAACAATGACTCAGAGAACAACCGCCGAAGTACGGGGCGTGCCAGGCGAACAGATAAAAATAAGGATGGACAAGCAGGACCCAAGGAGGACCCTGCCCCCGTCGAAGAGCCCGCTGAAGATGACGGGGATGATGATGCCACTGGTAACTCAGGGGGGTCAGGCACCCCGGCGGTAGAGGAGAATCAGGGAGCAGCGGAAGAGGAAACAGGGAAAACAGAGGAAGAACTTGCGGCAAACTGCAGTACCGAAGAAGCAGAGATGCTGCAGTTGATTAACCAGGAACGGGCTAAAGCAGGCGTGGCACCCTTGACGATGGATTCCCGGCTGGTCAAAGCGGCCAGGATGAAATCAGCGGATATGATCGCGAAAAACTATTTTGACCATACTTCGCCTACTTACGGGGATACTTTTGCGATGATGACGAACTTAGGTATCGCCTACGGGTATGCCGGAGAAAATCTGGCGGGGAATCCTACTTTGGAGGGTGCGCACGAATCGCTGATGGGCTCACCCGGGCACCGCAAGAATATCCTTAATCCGCATTATACTCACGCCGGGATTGGGATAATTGAAGGCGGTCCCTATGGCAAAATGTATACCCAGCTTTTCATCAGTAAGCCTTAATCAGGCTGCCTAATCATACCGGTCGTTTACACCTGTCGATGCTATTTGCAGCAAGCTATAGCATCGGCGGGTGTTTTCTTTTGTTTTTTCGGGTGGATTTGCGCTGAGCTGTTATTTGTCGGAATTGGGGTGTGAGATGTGGTATGGGGCTGGCACAAAAGGCGCCGCCCATACATACGATATGGTAGATAAGAAAAAATATATGAACAAATTTGGAATTGCCGCATATACTTAAGTGAATTGATATAAAAGGAAAGGAGGTTTTAAGGTTATGGCTGATATTTCAGTTACCACCCGGACAATTAAAGTAGAAAATGTGGTCGGAGAAGCCATGAGGCAAGTCAATGTCGTAAGGGATATCACCTTGCCGGAGGGGATTCTGGCGAAAAAAATTGAAAGTGTTGATACCAAGATCAGAGATGTGGAGCATAAAATTATCGATAATAAGATCATTGTGGAAGCGGTCTTGCATAAACAGATCTATTATGTTGAATGTGTTACCGGAGATGTGCAGGAGTTTACTGTTCCGGATGAAAGAATCACGGAATTTATACACATTGAAGGGGCTACACGTGATATGGAAGCCAAAGTAAAGGTGGATATAGAATTCTGCGATGTGGAAGCTGTCGATATGGCCGGGGATCAGGGTTGCCACCGCGTTTTCCAGCAGACATGTATCCTGAGAATAAAGGCGAAAGTAATTGAAACGGTTGAGATCGAGGTCATCACAGGGGTTTCCGGAGCAGGGCTCGTCCCCCGCTTTGAAACGATTACCATTGAAAACATTATTGGTTCGGGAATGGAACAGCATAACATTAGCGATAATTTCATTGAATTGCCCATCGAAACAAAAAAAATCAAAAACATTGATGCCGAAATTCGGGATGTGGAGGAAAAAATCCTTCCGGGCAAGGTGGTCATCAAAGGCAAACTGCACAAACAGATTTATTATGTAATAGAGCCCAGTGGCGAAGTGAAGGAGACTTCCGCCGATGTTCCCTTTAGTGTTTTTGTGCCGGTGGAGGGAGCCAGAGATGGGGCTACGGTGAGTACCGATATTGAGATTGAGTATGTGGATAGTGAATTGGTGACGCGCAACGGCAGAAAGTTTGTCCGGGAAACGGTGGTATTACAAGTTACAGCCAAAGTTACCGACCGGATTACAATTACGATTGTTACTGCGGTGGAGGGCGCTGAAGTCGAGACCAGAACAATTAAAATTGAAAGTGCGATCGGCATAGGCAGACGGCAGGTCAATATTCATGACGATAATATTATTACGCCCACACCCGCCCGGAAGATTGCCAGGGTGGATTCGGAACTGCGTGATCTGGAAGGCGAAGCAATCCGGAACAAGGTGATCGTGAGAGGGCTCCTCCATAAACAAATTTATTATGTTTCTGCTGTTGATGACCAGTTGCGTGAAGTGACGGTCGAGGAGCCGTTTACGGAATTCATTCACATTGAAGGGGTACAGGAAGGCGATATCGTAGATGTTTCCGGCAGGATCGAATATGTGAATGTAGAGGCGAAAGAGGCTACACCGACAACAAGATTCCGGCAAACGGCTGTGCTCGAAATCCGGGCCAAGGTAACCGAAACCGAGGAAATAACGGTTGTCATCGCGGTAAGAGGAGCAGAAATACCGCCGGAGGAATGTCCCCCTGGGACTATTGCCCAAACGTATGTCATTCAAAAAGGTGATACCTTATCAAGTATTGCCAGACAGTTCGGCGTGACGGTGCAGGAGATTCTGGCGGTCAATCCGCAGATCACTAATCCGAATATTATCTTTGTGGGCCGCACCATTAACATTCCTTGTCCTTCGGGGATGGGCTAGAATAAACCAGACAAAATGATAAAAGAGTATGCCAAAAGGGAACCTGTCCACAGGTTCCCTTTTGGGCTGAGTTGCCAGTATCATAATATGAAATACCAAATTATGAATTGCCCTAATGTTTAAAAAGACGTGTTTCCGGCAACACTCCTAAGTAATGGATCCAAAACAAATTAGCCGGAGGAGTGTTGAAAGTGAAAAAGAATAACGTCAAGCAAACAAAAAAAACAAATCAGCTATTCTCGTTAGGGTTTATTCTGGTGTTGACCTTATTATGTACATTGTGGGTAGAGGTAAAAGCACCGCCTTTGATCAGATTGCATATTCTGGCGAACAGCGATACCAGAGAAGACCAGGATTTAAAATATCGTGTCCGTGATGAGATTATCAGGTCAATGCAAGAAGAGTTCCAGGGTTCGCAAGGCTTGGATGAATCCCGGGCCATCATCCTAAATCGGCTTGAACACCTGGAAAATGTAGCCGCCGCTTCTCTTGCCAGGGAAGGTTATGATTATCCTGTGCGGGCTGTTTATGGCCATTTTCATTTCCCGGTGAAAAGCTATGGCCTATTTACGCTCCCGGAGGGGACCTATGAAGCGGTCCGGATTATTATTGGGGAAGGCAAAGGTGCTAATTGGTGGTGCATCCTTTTTCCGCCCCTTTGTGTGGTTGACGGGGGACAAAACATCCGGTTGCAGGAGGAATTAGCCCAGCAAATCAACCGGAAGGAGTTAGAATATAAAACGGTGCGGATTAAACCCGCCTTGAAAATCGCCGAGCTCTGGCAAAAGGCCTTTGGCGAGTAAAATTTTCATTTATTGCTTTTCCGGGAAAAGCATCACCAAAACCTTTGCCAATAAGATAAAGATCAGGATGACGCCAAACATGACAGGAAGCCCGATTGACATAACTTGCAGAGCTTGTTGAACTGCGCTCATCGCGGTATATTCACCTCACTTGGACTTACTCCGGCACTACTGCACAGACCGAATGGCTTATGCCGATAAGCCTTTAGACAATGCCCAGCATTGCGCCGATGATGGTTAAGACAATCCCTCCGGCAATAATGGAACCGATCTGACCGGCGACGTTCGCGCCAATCGAATGCATGATCAAGTAGTTTCCTTTATCCTCGGCTAAGGCCATCTTGGCAATTACTCTTGCCGACATGGGAAAGGCCGAGATACCCGCCGCCCCAATCATGGGGTTTATTTTATTTTTGAGGAATAGATTCAGGAGTTTCGCAACCAGGACACCGCCCGCCGTGTCAAAAATAAAGGCGAAAAGACCCAGGGCAAGAATTAGAAGTGTTTTGATATTCAAAAAGGCTTCGGCGTCCATTGTTCCGCCGATGGTAATTCCTAAGAGGAGAGTGACCAGATTGGCCAATTCGTTTTGGGCGGCTTTGCTCAGCCTTTCCACCACGCCACATTCCCGCAAGAGGTTGCCAAACATCAGAAAGCCGATCAAAGCCACACTCATCGGGGCGATGACTCCGGCGATGATGGTAACGGAAATCGGGAAGAGGATCCGGACAGCCCGTGAAACAGGCGCCTCATTTGTATAGGGCATTCTGATGGTCCGTTCTTTTTTGCTGGTTAAGAGTTTGATGACCGGCGGTTGAATAATCGGAACCAGGGCCATATAGGAGTACGCCGCCACAGAAAGGGGACCTAAGAGCTCCCGCGCAAATTTATTCGCCACATAAATCGTGGTTGGTCCGTCTGCCGCGCCGATAATACCGACAGCGGCTGCTTCGTTAAGGGGAAAGCCCAGCAGCGTCGCAATGAGGATGGTCATAAAGATACCAAATTGGGCTGCGGCTCCAAACACCATCATCAGTGGATTATTGAGCAGGGGGCGAAAATCGCACATCGCGCCGATGGCAATAAAAATTAAGACCGGAAAAAGCTCATTGAGAATGCCCGCTTTTAACAAAAGCGTCAGCGGGCCTGCTTCGCCAACGGCAGATGAAAAGGGGATATTCGCCAGGATGGCCCCAAAACCGATGGGGAGTAAAAGTAGCGGTTCATAGTCCTTTTTGATGGCCAGATAAATTAAGACCGCTCCGATTAGCCACATTGCCACATGTTTTAGCGAAAGGGCGGTCAAGCCGATAGTTAAACTGCTGAGAATGTCCATTATAAGCGACCTCTTTTTTAATTATTTTAAGTATTTCTTTTTATCATAAAAAACAAGACGCTATTTGTCAACAAATATTTTATAAGACAAATAATTTTGACAAATAAAATCCGGGTAAAAAAATTACTTCGCAAGTAACTACGCAGGCAGACCTTGTATTTATTGGAATTAAACATTAAAATGAAAAGAGGTGGAGGAGGGTGAAGTAAAGTGGATGATCTTAATGCTCGTTTAAGACAGTTACCGGCGGTGCATGTTCTGCTTAACTCGCCGGAGGGGCAGGCTTTGGCCGCTAAATACGGGCATAATTTAGTGGCAGAAGCGGCGGGAAGCATTTTGGAAAAATGGCGGAAGCGGCTGACAGAACTGACCCCGGAGGGCCGGTCTCTTGTAGCGACGCCGGAATTGCTTGGTTTGAGCCGCGAAATCGAGAATTATTTGGAAAAGCTGTGGGCGCCTCATTATCAACGGGTTGTAAATGCAACCGGGATTATTCTGCATACGAACCTTGGGCGAAGCTTAATCTGTCAACAGGCCGCGGATGCCGTTGAGCAGGCCGCCACTGCTTATACCAATCTGGAGTATGATTTGGAGCACGGTAGCAGGGGGGAAAGATATGCGCATGTGGAAGGCCTTCTGCAGAAATTAACCGGAGCGGAAAGCGCGATGGTGGTTAATAATAACGCTGCGGCAATTCTATTAGTACTGCATACTCTCGCTCCGGGGAAGGAAGTGCTTATTTCCCGCGGGCAGTTGGTGGAAATCGGGGGGTCTTTCCGGGTTCCGGAGGTTTTGAAACTGGGGGGAGTAAAGCTTGTTGAGGTTGGAACAACCAATCGCACCCGTTTGCAAGATTATCGCGAGGCGATCAATGAAAATACGGGGCTGATTTTAAAAGTGCATACCAGCAATTACCGGGTGGTAGGCTTTACCAGTACCGTAAGCAGAGAGGAATTGGCCGGTCTGGCTCATGAACGGGGGATCCCTTATGTTGAGGATCTGGGCAGCGGGGCGTTATTAGATTTAAGTGTCTATGGGCTTACGGGTGAGCCGACCATTGGGGAAGCCCTCAAAGCCGGAGCGGATGTGATGACATTTAGCGGGGATAAACTCTTAGGCGGGCCGCAGGCGGGAATGATCGTGGGAAAAACCGCTTATTTAGCCAAGATGAAACAGAATCAACTGACCAGGGCGTTAAGAATAGATAAACTTACCGTAGCGGCGTTGGAAGCAACTTTGCGCGAGTATTTACATCCGGAAACAGTGATGCAGAATCTGCCGATTTATGCGATGCTCACTGCTTCGACAGCGGAATTAAAGGCTAAAGGAGAGAAGATTCGGAGCGCCATGGAGAATAGTAGCGACCGGGTGGAGATTACCCTGGAAAACACGGTTGCCCAAATGGGGGGAGGCAGCCTTCCCGGGCAGGAAATACCGTCAGTAGGACTGGCTCTTGTTTTTCAGGGGTATAGCGCCACGGAGGTTGAAGTGTTCTTCCGGACGCGGCTTGCGGTACCAGTCCTTGGATATATTGCGAAAGACCGGTACATTCTTGATTTAAGAACATTATTGCCGGGTGATGAAGAAATTATTATTACCGGAATCAGGACCTTTTTGCAGGAAAATCCGAACCGGTGAAGAAATTCGCTTGGCGTAAGCGGGAGGTGGCAGATGGACGTTTATCTTACAGCGTATTCTACAAAAGCCGGGTGAGCGGCCAAAATTGGTCCGGGTGACCTGACACAAGTTTTGTGTCATCTTACACAAAAAGAGAAAAAGAACTCGCGCCTTTTGGTTGGGCTTGAGAATGCGGACGATGCCGGAGTCTACCAACTTAGCGAAGATACGGCGTTAATTCAGACGGTGGATTTCTTCACGCCAATAGTTGATGACCCTTATAGCTTCGGGGCAATCGCGGCCGCTAATGCTTTAAGCGACGTTTTTGCGATGGGCGGCGTTCCGCTTACGGCGATGAATCTTGTGGCATTTCCTTTAGAGCTTCTGCCGAGCTCCGTTTTAGCGGAGATAATGCGGGGCGGGGCGGATAAGATTGCGGAGGCCGGGGCGGTGCTTTTGGGCGGTCATAGCATCCAGGATAAAGAACCGAAATACGGGCTGGCGGTAACGGGAATTGCCCATCCCGCCGAAATCTGGTCTAACGCCGGAGCGCGTGCGGGCGATGAGCTGATCCTGACCAAACCTTTAGGGGTGGGGATCATTACTTCGGCCTTGCGGAAGAAAAGAGACAAAGACGGACAGGTGATCATGCAGCATGTTGTGGCGCCTGCGGTGGAAAAAAAGGCGATTGAAGTGATGGCGCAGTTAAATCAAGTAGCGGCCCGGGTGGCCAGGAAAGTTGGAGTTGATGCCTGTACGGATATTACGGGTTTCGGCCTTTTAGGGCATGCCTGGGAAATGGCCCAGGCCAGCCATGTGCGGATTGAGTTAAGTTTACAAGCGATCCCGGTGATTGCCGGAGCCAAAGAACTGGCGCTGGAAGGATATATTGCGGGAGGAAATTGGGCTAATCTGGAGTATATGACGGATAAGACGGAATTCTTCAACGGGATTGAGATGGTCCAAAAAAACATCCTGGCGGATCCAATTACCTCGGGGGGATTGTTGCTGGCCGTACCGGCGGAAAAGGCGGGGCAGCTTTTAACTATGCTGAAGCAGGAGGGAATCGCAGAAGCCGCCATCATTGGCCGAGTCAGCGCCGGAGATCCACGCATCATTGTTTCTCCTTAACCGCTACATAATCTCTACCGGCGTGCCGATGGTCACACGCGGGAAGATGCTTTCCACATCGTGATTATACATCCGGATACAACCTAGAGAAACGGCTTTACCAATGGAGCTGGGGTTATTGGTGCCGTGAATCCCATACCTGGGTTTACTGAGGCCCATCCAGCGCGTCCCGTAGATCATTCTGCCGTCGAGGATTGTTTTGTTGGCAATTGTCCACGATCCTACAGGGGAAGGTGTACTTGGTTTACCAATGGCGACCGGGTAGGAGCCGACTAATCTATCTCTTTCATAGAGATAGAGTCTTCTTTCCTGTAAATTGATGCGAATCAGCATATTGGCGGGAACCATTAATAATCACCTCATTTTTTCTGGTCGGATAATATTGCTTTATAATATGCAAAATACATTTTAGGGTTATTTTTTAAAAAGATTCTCCTTTCTTGGAAGAAAGGAGAATCTTTTTTTGTAAATTCTATGTAAAGTGATAAGTTAAATCAAGACAAAGGACCTGTTCATAGCGGACAAAAAGTAGTACGATACTGAAGGTGAGTTTTTTTATCATGATAAAATAGGTGAAAAAACCAAGCAAATAATGCGGGAAAAAAAAGAAAAGTCAGAATGGCAGCAGAGAAAAGAGGGAAAAAAGAGTAAAGGAGCATAAGTATGGAGATCGACTATCAACAAATAATTTTTCTGTCGTTAGGTGGATTGGCGTTCTTTTTATTTGCCATTAAGTACATGTCCGATGCCCTGCAAAATGTCGCAGGAGACAGGATGCGTGCTTTCTTGGAAAAAGGTACAAAAACCCCATTGCGCGGAGTTATCTCAGGCATTATTGTGACGGCGAGCATCCAGAGCAGTTCCGCAACTTCTGTATTAGCTATAGGGCTGGTAAATTCGGGGCTTTTAACCTTGCGCCAGGCCATTGGTGTGATTATGGGAGCCAACATCGGAACAACGATGACGGCTTACCTGATTGGGTTCCAATTGGAAGCTTATGCGCTGCCTATTGCAGTATTAGGCGTTATTTTAATGTTCTTTTTCAAAAATAAAAGGTTTACAAATATTGGGCAGTTTTTATTTGGCTTTGGCTTACTTTTTTACGGCATGGATATAATGGGTGAAGGACTGAAGCCATTGAGGGATCTCCCGGTTTTCGCGGAGGCAATGGTTGGAGTTGATAATAACTCGCTCTTAGGAGTACTTATCGGCATGGTTTTTACCGGGATTGTCCAAAGCAGTGCCGCGACCATTGGTGTATTGCAGGAGTTGGCTAATCAGGGGGCCATCACATATATGCAGGCCGTTCCCATTCTTTTCGGGGACAATATCGGGACGACGGTGACCGCGTTAATTGCCTCCATTGGTACGTCCGTAACGGCAAAAAGGACGGCGCTTACCCACTGCCTGTTTAACGTCATCGGTACGCTGATCTTTCTTCCCCTTTTTATTATCGGGGTATTTCCCGTGATAGTGCGTCTTTTTACCGATTATTTTTTCGTGTTGCTTCCCGGGTTTGAAGGTTCTTGGGAAACGCTGAATATTAAAATGCAGATCGCCCAGACCCATGGTGTCTTTAACATCAGTAATACCCTCATTCAATTGCCTTTTGTCGGGGCGTTGGCTACCTTAGTGACGAAACTAATTCCCGGGGAAGATGTTATTGTGGAGACAGGGTCCAAATACCTGGAACCGCGTTTGCTTCGCAATCCGTCAGTGGCGCTCAGTCAGGCCGGACGGGAAGTATTCCGGATGGGGGATATGGCGAAGGAATCCTTAGAGCATGCCGTGGCGTATTTCTACACGGAGTTGGATAAGGAGGCCGAAAAAGTAGCCCGGTTGGAGGAGGCAATAAACCGCCTCGAACAGGAAATACCGGATTACGTTGTGAAAATACTGGAGATAAAGATGTCCAAAGAGAATTCTAATCTGGCTTATACTTACATTCAGGCGGTGAATGACATCGAAAGAGTGGGAGACCATACGGAGAACATTATCGAATTAACACAGACAAGAATAAGCAAGGGGATCCATTTTTCGAAGGAAGCAATGGCTGATTTGCGCAAAATGCTTGACAAAACACAGGAAACATTTGCGAATGCCATGAAATGTCTGGAAACAAATGAACATGAGCTTGCCCGACAGGTTATTAAAGCCGATGATGAAATAGATGAGATGGAAAAAGTATTTCGCCGGGCCCATATAACCCGGCTCAATGAAGGCAAATGTAACGGAGATGCCGGAGCGATTTACCTGGATATCCTCAGTAATCTGGAAAGGATCGGCGACCATTCCGTAAACATCGCGCAGTATATCCTGGAGGAATATCCCGTGGAGGGATAAGTGAACGGCAACCCGAGAGGTTTGCGCAGGTTTTGCATTTTATCAAGGAAGCATCCTATGTGGTGCTTCCTTTTTTAGTGGGGGTAGTATTATTCACAAGTCATTACATGACTAAATGCGGGCTTTACATTTTAGTCAAGCAGAGGATATTTATCTAAATAAAAGAAGCTTTTTGGGGAAATTATGAACGATTATGATGCAAAAGTTGTCTATTTAGTAGAATTATGTAAATATCGCTAGAAGAAAATGAGAAAAATTTTTTACTCACAAGATGGGGAATAGACATTTCTTTTATAAGGTTCTTTATGAGGAAGTAAGATGAAAACGCAAAACAGCACCACTCTAATATGTAAAAGGGGTGCTGCTTCGCTAATTGAAACAAACATATGGTTCGGTTATAAAGAAATAATAAGAACATGAAATGTGAAGGTTACGATGAAATATAAATAGCACTTACTAAAATTATATTTCAATATATAGTTTGTCTCAATTAGGTCTTGCCTAAATAGCATTATATCAAATTAATTTATGAGTATAAAGAAACAAGAGAAATGAAAAAAGAGGGAAAAAATAAAAAAATATGCAATAAGGGGTTGACAAAATTTCTCAGGGACATTATTCTTTATGTAAAGTATTTTATATAAATGCACTTTACTAAAATTATTGAAAAAAGGAGGTGAGTACATGAATAATTGTTTTTTTGAGCTTCTGTCCACAATCCAGTTTAATGAAGATGTTAAGGCAAAGGATGTGCAATATGGTCTAGCAAGATTAATTGCATCTGCGATGTTGAACGATGCTGAACTGAAAGAATTACACCACCATCGAGGGATAAAAAAATATACCTTTTCCGCACCATACCCGTTAGAAAAAGATCAAGTTTATCGTAAAGGAAGATTGTATTGTTTCAATTTGCGTACACTCGATTTGAAGTTTGCTTTGGCAATGAAACAGTATTTACCCTTAGCTGAAGGAGTTGCAAAAGTGATAGCAGTGGAAGTAAGGAATTATAAGCAATCACCTATAAAGGAACTAATTAGTCTAACGCCTGTTGTTTGTACCGTAAATAATAGGTGCTGGATGCCAGAAAATGGGGTTGGTTTATTAGCCGAACGACTTCATCAAAATGCTCTGAAAAAACAGCAGTTACTGGACCCATCTTTTTCAGCTCCAGGGGAGTTCTTTTTCGAATGTATCAATTTACTGAATAAAAAACCAATAATTGTTACTTATAAAAATACAGTTCTATTAGGGCATAAACTTCAAATCGAAGTGAAACCGCACGATTGGGCTCAGCAGCTTGCTTTTACCGTCTTAGCCCAAGGGCTGCTAGAGAAGACCGCCGAAGGTTTCGGATACTGTATTACAGGGAGGTGAGAAAATGCTGAAAGACCTTCTAAACGAATTTATCCACCATCAAGACCAATATCCGGAGTTTGATATAGACGCTATGTTGATTGATAATTATCGCCTAAAGCCCGGTTTGTATATAAAGATAAACCGAAACGGTGATTTTGATGAGCTTTATGTAGGTAAAAAAGGTGAAATATCTGCTAATGATTCGTTGGTGGAATGGTTTAAAAGAGCAGATTTTTATAGCAGCTTAATCGAAATGAATAAACCGGTGGACCCCAAGAAAAAAATTCATAGCAACAATAAGTTCAGTTTGTTTTGTAAACTCGAAACATTTTGGAATGAAGGGTTAAACCCTCAATTAGAAGAGCATATTGAAAGGTATTTCAATGCGCTGATGACCGTTAAAGACAAAGAAAGCGCCGAGATTCTTACTACTGCAGGTTATAAACCTCTTGACAAAAAAGATGTGGAGGAATACAAACAGCTTTTTCTTTCTTCATTGAATGAGGTTGGAGAAAGGATTAGGACTCATAATATCAGGGATAATTGTTACATTAAACTTTTTATTGATGAAAAAATAGATGCTTATAGTTACGAGTGCGGGCGTTATATGCTTCCTAAGATTTTCAATTGCAATAATTATAATGAGTCTGTCAATGGAAAGGTGCTCGGCTTATCAAATACCGACATGGGAATGAATGCGAAAAAGCCATATTTGGAACATAAAACAACGCAGTATAAAGTGCCTTATCGTATTGAGACAGAAGAAGCGATAAAGCTTTGGAAGCTATATATTTGGTTTAATGGTCAGACGAGAGACGAAAAGCCCCTCTATAATGGGTATATTCCCATTGGAGAACATGATCCTCAGTTGCTTGCTGTAGCCAAAGAAATTGGTGTACGAAAAGCTGTATTCTACCTGCATTTTGAAAGAGGGATAGAAATTACAATTGATGACTTTGATATGCTTCCGAGTTTCAAGGACGAAATGGACAGGCCGATTATTTTTAAGAATTACTTGGACGTGCCTAATTATAAGGGGGGAAGAAAACAGAAACTGAGTGAAGTAGAAGAACACATTAATGAGTATTTATTTGCCTCTCAGCTTTCTAAAAATTATGATGTTGAAAAAGTTCAAGTCACCAATAAGTTATCCCAGGCACTGGCCGTTCAGATCATGCTTTCTAGGGAAGCGATGAAGGCATGGTTGCGCAAGGGGGACACCCTGCCCCTTCGAAGCTGTGTGGATAAAATCACCAAAGGGGTTGTTCTGGCAAGACTACAGAATTTAGAGTATGCGTCAGCCTTAGCCCACATGCTTAATGTCCGGTTATCATTATTGAACTACTTTAATGAGGAGGGAAAAGATATGGGGGAAATCATAAAAGACGCTTATGAAAGCTTAAAAGTTAAGGTTCTTAATACCGACAAAAACAGAGAACCCGTTACTTGTGAAAGTAATACTGAATTTTGTTTGGCGGTGGGGCAGTTACTGTATTATTATTTCAGTCTAAGCGAAGCACAAAAGATAAGTTATGATGTGCTGTGGCGCATTATCACTGCTGCTAAAGACGCGGAGGGTCTCAAAAGGGAACAAAAGAAATACTTCCAAAAGTATGCTTATCGTATTGATACTAATAATCCCCGCTTTAATAACATGTTGAGCATTGTTACTTCTTATGTTCCCGAGAAAGAGGAACCTGCTGACATAGATGCGCTTTTATTTGGTTTTGTCACCAGTAATATTATTTATCTTAAAAAGGAGGATGCGTAATGAAAAAGACAAATAGAGTGTATGGAATTCTTGCGGTAGGGGCTTATATGGCCAATTTTAATGCTGATCTTTCCGGTTATCCCAAAACAACTGCCAATAATGACATTTTTGGCAGTGATAAAGCATTGAAATATCCCATGAAACGGATGTGGCAGATGCAAGGGGAGAAGGTGCTTTACATTAAAAGCATGAAATGTGATAACGATGGCGAAATTATGCAGCCTAGGGATTTAAACGAAAGATATACTTATCTCTTTGGTCCTTTAGATGAGGGAACACCCTCTAAAGAAGTTTTGGCAAACTTGTTTTCCGCGATTGATGTTATGAATTTTGGCGCAACTTTTGCTGAGAAAAAACAAAATATTAGTATAACGGGTGCTGTGCAAATCAATCAAGGCTTTAATCGTTTCCAGGGTACAAATGTCTTAAGCCAAGATATCCTTTCACCCTTCCGAAATTCGAATGAAAAAAGTGAAGGAAAGTTGGCTTCTACAATGGGTACGAAAATAGTCACGGATGAAGCTCATTATGTGTATTCGTTCTCGGTTAATCCTGCTAACTATGATGAATTTATTGGATTAGTGGATGGATTTGAGGGCTATACAGTGGAAGCGTATGAAAAATTCAAATGGGCGGCAAGAGTAGCAACAACCGCATTTAATACTAATTCGAAATGTGGTTGTGAAAATGAATTAGCAGTGTTTATAGAGATGAAAGAGAATTGCCAGTTGTTTTTGGCTAATTTAGATCGGTATGTCGTAGTGCAGAAAAAAGGAGATAAGCTATTGTATGACCTTAGTAAACTGGAAGAAGTATTGGCTCCGCATCAGAAGGATATTGCATCTATAGAGATATACAGTAATCCGGTAACGGTAGAGGTGAATTATGGAGGACTTAATTGCAGTTGCCATACTATTTATTAGGGGGTGGAGCCGTTGAAGAGCTTGCGTTTTACGCTTTCCGGTCCGGCAGCGTGCTTCCGGCAGCCCGATGTCAATGCCAAGGTGTATTTTACTTATAATAATATCCATAAGGTTGCCTTGTTGGGGCTATTAGGTGCAGTTGTAGGTTTGAAAGGGTATGATAATAGCCGGATTAATGATGGGGATGAAGGCGTCTATCCGGAATTTTATGAAAAACTGTCTCCTATGCTGGTATCCGTGGTTCCTAACGGAAAAAAGGGCTATTTCACTAAAAAAATACAATACTTTAATAACAGTGTTGGCTATGCTTCTAAGGAACAAGGCGGTATCTTGCAAGTACGTGAACAATGGTTAGAGAATCCCAGTTGGACCATTTTTCTGATGCAACATGAGTTAGAGGATGCTCTTTGGGAACGACTTTGCAGTAATTTTTTACGCGGAGAGTGTGTTTTTATTCCGTATCTAGGCCGTAATGATTTCCCGGCTCAGATTGAAAATGTGCAGATGGTTGAACTAACTCCTTCCAAAGAGGCTCACATCCATTCGTTATTTTTGTATGATGGTGATCTTAAAATGCTGGACGAAGGGGGGCCATCCCAATATCTGTTTGTAGAAACTGCTCCTATCGGGTTAGTGCCTGTTCATAATTTTTATGAATTTGGTCGTTATGTTTTCACCAATGGCGCTATTCCTGAAAAATCATTACCTTCTCACCTTTATACCGATGGCGAAAGGCAGTACAGTTTTTATTAAAATAGCGGCAGAAAGCAAAATTTGCTTTCTGCCTGCTTATATGGTTGTGTACACAGGAGGTTTGTAAAGTGGGAAAAGAAGAGTTAATTACTCCGGAATTGATGTTGTATGAGCGATATTTTGCTCATACCCGGAAAGTAGATGGACAAAAGCAAACAGAAACCTTATTGGCTCATTCTACACTGACTTACCATTACTATGAACAGTTTTGTAAAGAGAAAGGGATAAAGAAAATTATCGAAAGGTTAATAACAGTATGTGGTTTTTCAGAAAAAGAAAAAACTAAAGTTTATTTGCTTTTTGTTCATGCAATTTACTTACATGATTTAGGGAAGATTAATCCTCGTTACCAATATAACGTGTTAGATAATAATGCATTTCGTGATCAATGCAATCAGTCGCATAATGCTAATCACGCTTTAGCATCTGCTTACATGTATACTGATCATATGTACAAAATTTTGGGGAAGGAACTTACGCCTGCTTTAAAAAAATGTGTAGCGGTTTTTGCGTATTGTATCAGTAAACATCATGGAAAGCTTGGCGATGGACATAATTTTTCTGATTTGGAGAATTGGGCCGGGGAATATTATAAGAGCGAATTGGATGACAGTATTTTTGAGGAAGTACAATTTTATATGCAGGATACAAGACACCTTGCCCAGCCAGTAGCCTTTTATATTTTGTGCCGTTTGTTGTATGCCCTGATCACAGGTTGCGATTATTGTGCTACGCAGGAATTTATGACGGGATCCGCAACAAAGCTGGCTGTTGTCGATGAGGGCGGGCGAGAATTAGGAAAAAAGTATGAAAATAGCGAAATTCTATGTAGTATTAGGCAGTATCAACAAGATCCTACCTCTTTTTGTGGCGAACCTATTAATGCTTTGCGTAATCAACTTTTTTTAGAGGCTGAGCAAAGCCTTCTTGCTAACCCGGATGCTCACATTTATTACTTGGAAGCACCTACCGGAGCGGGGAAAACAAACATAGCTATAAACCTTTCTTTGCGTGTTTTACAAATGAATAGCTCAATTAATAATATTTTTTATGTGTTTCCTTTTAATACCCTGGTGGAACAAACTAAAAATGTGTTATATCCATATTTTGGTGACAACATGGCTGTTATTAATTCTATTACTCCTGTACTGATGGGTGGGGATAATCAAAAAGAGGATTATGATGCGGCATGGTTAGATCATATTTTCAATAACTATCCTATTGTGGTTACCTCACATATCAATTTTTTCAATGCATTGTTTGGTTGTGGACGTGACCAGTGTTTTCCTTTGCTCAAACTATGCAACAGTGTGGTAATTATAGATGAAATTCAAAGTTATCGAAACGATATTTGGCGGGAGATAATTAGCTTTCTCCAAAACTACGCGAAACTGCTTAATATAAAAATTATTATCATGTCCGCTACTTTACCCCAACTGGATAAACTGCTTAAAACGGTGGATGCTCAATTTACCGCACTTATTCGGAATCCTTCAAAGTATTATCAACATCCTCTTTTTCGGGACAGGGTGCGGTTGGATTTTTCTTTATTAGAAAAGGGGAAGATTACCTGGGAAGAACTTAAAGAACAGGTAGGGCGTTTTTCTGATAGACGTGTGTTGGTAGAATTTATAAATAAAAAGACAGCAAGAGAATTTTATCAGCATTGTAAAGATGACTATAACGTGGTTTTATTGACAGGTGACGATAATGCCGTCCGGAGAGAACAAATTATTCAACGGATAAAAAGCGGAGAACGCTTGATTCTTATTGCTACTCAGGTGATAGAAGCAGGGATTGACATTGATATGGAAATAGGCTTCAAGGATATTTCACTTCTTGATGCGGAAGAACAATTTTTAGGGCGGATTAATCGATCTTGCCTTAATCCTGGGAAAGCGGTAGCCTACTTTTTTGATTATGACGATCCGGCATATGTTTACAAAAAAGATGCCAGATTGCACCATTCCATTCAGGATCCAGCCATCCGGAAATGTCTTCAGGAAAAGAATTTTGCTGAAGTATATGCTAAAGTGTTTGAAGAGTTGATTTCCAGAACCAGTAAAGCTAATGAGAAAAATTTGGCTAATCTAGATAAGAATTGCGGACAACTAAATTGTCAGGTAATTGAACAGCAAATGCAGTTGTTGGAACATAACTGGCAGATTTTCGTACCTTATGTTATTGATGATTTAGATGGATATCAGGTGTGGAAGGAGTTCAAAGAATTAGGCAGCAACCGGGATATGAGCTATGCACAACGCATGATCGAGTATTCTAAGTTAGCCTTGCAAATATCATATTTTACTTTTCAAGTACAAACTAAGGATAAAATCCCTGCTGGAGCTGAAGAATACGGTGGCTATTACTTTATTGACGGCGGCGAACGTTTTATTGAGGATGGCATCTTGAATCGGGAAGCTCTGGAGAAATACTATGGAGGGATCTTTGTATGATGTTGACTGGGACGGTGGTCAATTATTATACGCATTGTAAGCGACAGTGTTGGCTCTTTTATCATAACTTGAATCTGGAAGATAACTCTGAAGATGTACGGGTTGGGAGAGTTATGCATGAACTTAAAAAGTCTGATGATAAAGAGGAAATTGCTTTAGATGGGATCAAACTTGATAAGATAACAGGGGAATATGTTACAGAAATAAAAAAATCGGATGCTGATATTGCTGCGGCTATGGCCCAATTAGAATACTATTTGATTGTACTGAATGATAAGGGAATTATACGTAAAGGTCGTTTAGAGTGTTTAGAAAAGAATAAACAAAATAAAAATATTCATACGTTAACATTCTCAGAGGAGATAATTGCCGAGCGGAAGGTTCAATACCGGCAGATAGAAGAGTTTTTGAGCACTGATACTCCCCCTTCTCCCGTTTTTAAGCCCGGTTGCAAAAAGTGCGCCTATTTTGAATACTGCTTTATATAAAAGAAGGGAGGGCTCGAGGTGAATAGTGATACAAGATATATTTTTTCTACAGGGGAACTTTTTCAAAAGGATTTTTCTATTGTTCTTCGTAAAGATGATGGTAATTTTTATCTCCCAATTAAGGATACACGGGAACTATATTGTTTCAATGAAGTAACTCTAAGTACAAAGTTACTGCAACTCTTAGCTAAGGCGGGAATTGTCGTTCATTTTTTCGGTTACTATGAAAACTATATTGGAACATTTTATCCAAAAGAATATTTGCTTAACGGCAGGCTTACAGTAGCTCAGGCGTTGGTCTACGGCCAGAGCAGGTTGCCTGTTGCTTCATCAATTGTGAAGGGTATCGCCAGTAACATCCATTTTGTGTTATATCATTACTATCGGCATGGCAAGAGTGAGTTAAAGGAACTACTTAATTGGCTGCATAAGGAAGTTCCTGATCTCGTTGATGCGGCCCGTGATATTAAGCAGATTTTGCGGATAGAGGGAGAAATATGGAATAGGTTCTACCAGACTTTCATAGTGATCTTGCCTGAAGCTTTTACTATGAATAAACGGGTAAAGCGTCCACCTGATAATCCCATTAATGCATTAATATCTTTTGGCAATACTCTTTTATACACAAAAACCATTACAGAAATCTATCACACTCACCTAAATCCGACTATTTCATTTTTACATGAGCCGGCCGAGCGGCGGTTTTCATTAAGTCTTGATCTGTCCGAGGTTTTTAAACCGATATTGGTTTATAAAACAATGTTTGATTGTGTAAACAACCGTAAACTAACAGTAGAAAAACATTTTGATAAAAGTCTGAATTATGCCTTATTAAATGAAATGGGACGAAAGGTTTTTATTGAAGCTTTTGAAGAACGAATAAACCAAACATTTGAACATAGTAAATTAAAAAGACGGGTCAGTTTTAAACATGCTATTCGCTTAGATGGCTATAAGCTTATCAAGTATATTTTAGAGGGCAAGCAATTTATCCCATTTAATATGGAGGAAAAAAGGTGAAGAATAAATTTAACTATAATTATGTGATTGTATTTTATGATGTTGGCGAAAAACGGGTAGCAAAGGTATTTAAAATCTGCAAACAGTATTTGAAACACTATCAAAAATCTGTATTTAGGGGACATATTACTCCGGCAAATTATCTGGAGCTTAAAGGAAAGTTAAAGAAAGCTATTGATCCAAGTTATGATTTTGTTACGTTTATTCAAACAATTAGCGAAACCTCATTTCACGAAGAAAGTATAGGTAATACTGGGATCAATCCAGAGTCGATTATCATTTGATTTTTTCCAAGTGTAGCTATAGAGCATTCCTTGAAAGGTGTTGAAATAGTAGGGGAAGGAGGTATTATATTATCATTTTTTCGAATCTTGGTATTTACTTGGAAAAAAAGATGACAAAAGCTTGATAGAAAAGGAAAAATAACTTAATATGAATCAAAAGAGGCCTTATTGGTCTTGGCGGAACCTCCACATTTGATGTATTGAAATTGGATCCTATTATCGTGGATAAAGCGGAACCTCCACATTTGATGTATTGAAATAAAGACCGGATACCGCAGCTTGAGCGGAACCTCCACATTTGATGTATTGAAATTAAATCTCAAATGCGGCCACTGTAGACGGCATAGCGGAACCTCCACATTTGATGTATTGAAATCTAAAAAACAGAACCGAAACAAGTTAAATAACAGATACGCGGAACCTCCACATTTGATGTATTGAAATTATCCAAAAACGCACATTATCCGCAATAACCTCCGTCCGCGGAACCTCCACATTTGATGTATTGAAATCTAGGCATTAGAAATGCTTTGAGTGATAGCGAAAGCGGAACCTCCACATTTGATGTATTGAAATAGTGCGGTTAAGTGGTTCCATTGAGCTTTGGCCTTATGCGGAACCTCCACATTTGATGTATTGAAATACAGGCAATGCAAGACTACATCTGCAGGTGGCAAAGCGGAACCTCCACATTTGATGTATTGAAATAATACCGGACACAAAAGGGCATATGTTTCCGACGAGTTCCGCGGAACCTCCACATTTGATGTATTGAAATCCACTACCAGATCCGATCTTTCGCTGCACTACATACGCGGAACCTCCACATTTGATGTATTGAAATGAAATAATCTGGAGACACTGCTTTAAGTTGGCAAAGCGGAACCTCCACATTTGATGTATTGAAATCTAGATTCGCGCGGTCAATCCTGCGGTTCTACTGGGCGGAACCTCCACATTTGATGTATTGAAATGTTAGCTATCGCGTCGATGATATCTGTGGCATCAGCGGAACCTCCACATTTGATGTATTGAAATAGTATATAGATAACCTGACCTACAGCGTACAGTTAAGCGGAACCTCCACATTTGATGTATTGAAATGCTATGCGTACAGGGGCGTTACAGCGTACGTATCGCGGAACCTCCACATTTGATGTATTGAAATTAGCTGATAATGCGCTTATCATGTAGCAATGCCTCTGCGGAACCTCCACATTTGATGTATTGAAATCCTTATTTGCCGTAACTTTGTTGCTTACTCTAATGCGGAACCTCCACATTTGATGTATTGAAATTGCAAGATCATCCGCAAACCGAGAACTACAAACGCGGAACCTCCACATTTGATGTATTGAAATGCTTATACTAGCCATTTAGACCTACAATGCATGCGGAACCTCCACATTTGATGTATTGAAATAAGTATCTAGACTGAGTTACATCAGCATGGATATGGCGCGGAACCTCCACATTTGATGTATTGAAATAAAATTTTAGTCGTACACTGCTAATACATAGCGGAACCTCCACATTTGATGTATTGAAATGCTTTCATGGATGCAGTTGATGTGTCCGGCGATGCGGAACCTCCACATTTGATGTATTGAAATTAGTTAGATAGATAACCGGCTTCAGCGTCTATATTCGGCGGAACCTCCACATTTGATGTATTGAAATGCAGTCGAGCAAGGGCCCGGTTTAGGCCTTATGCGCGGAACCTCCACATTTGATGTATTGAAATCTTAATCGTTGCCATGGTTTACTGCAATCGTGCGGAACCTCCACATTTGATGTATTGAAATTATATCATATTGCGTGTCCGTCTAGTTGCTCAGCGGAACCTCCACATTTGATGTATTGAAATACGGCTACGCCGGAGATTTTGACTGTCAGGCGGAACCTCCACATTTGATGTATTGAAATACAGGACCTGATGACTATCCTTAGCCTGGGCATCGCGGAACCTCCACATTTGATGTATTGAAATGGTATGATGCGGTAGAAACACGGCGCATTCGTACGCGCGGAACCTCCACATTTGATGTATTGAAATATTCAAGCTTTTGCAGAATACGATAGCACCAGTTCTGCGGAACCTCCACATTTGATGTATTGAAATCTGCGTTACACGGCATTGATTGCTGCAATCCGCGGAACCTCCACATTTGATGTATTGAAATCAGAGAAGCATAGAGATACGAACGGTTAAATAGCGGAACCTCCACATTTGATGTATTGAAATACGTCTTGGCCAGATTTTCGTAGACATTACAGGCGGAACCTCCACATTTGATGTATTGAAATTGCAGATTCCACGCTATGAGCGCAAACAAGCGTATTGCGGAACCTCCACATTTGATGTATTGAAATCATTCCCGAATCGTGTACAAGCACCAGGACTGCGGAACCTCCACATTTGATGTATTGAAATAGCATATGAAGTTTGTATGGCGCTTGGTAAATCTGCGGAACCTCCACATTTGATGTATTGAAATGCAGCAGGAGCAGGACACGGCCGCAACCGGGCAGCAGGCGGAACCTTCACATTTGATGTATTGAAATTCTTCTGTATTCACTTCTAGTTTCCCAGCTTCATCTGCGGAACCTTCACATTTGATGTATTGAAATAAGATACGGTCGCGGACTGCTGCTGGGTGGGTACTGCGGAACCTTCACATTTGATGTATTGAAATAGGATATGCAAGATCGCCTTTGCAGATATAGGGCGGAACCATCCTAAGTTAAACCTATGCGCTTCCGGAGAGGCGACCTAGGTGTTGCTAATTGTTGTCATAACCGAAAAACTGCATAAAGACGTGAATGAGAAAAGACATAAAGAAAGCCACTTGTTCGGTTTATTTCCGACCAAGTGGCTTTTTGGCTTGTACGACGGGGGTTTGGGTATTACGCATTAAATAATCCATACCGTTTTGGATCATCCCTTCAGCGACCTCGGCCAGCTCTTCCGGGGAAACCTTCATGCCGTCTTCCATCCATCTTTGGAGAAGCCCAATGGAGCCGGAGACAGTATATGCCGCGAAATATTCGTAGTCTTGCAAGTCTTGTTGCGGACAGGTTTCAATAAGCAGCCGGAAGCATTTTTCCTCGACCATTTTTTTCAGCTTCTCCACAAAACCGATATCGCCATAGGGCCCTAAAAGCATTTTACAGAAGGTTTGGTTATCGGCCACATACTGAAAAACCTCAGTAATATATGGTTTGGGAGAAACGCGAAGGGCCTGGGGTGAATAACGGCTCGAGATCTCTTCAAGCTCATTGAGCATTTCCGCTTCGATTTGGGAGAGCATTTCGTAAATATCCCGATAGTGCAGGTAAAAGGTGCCTCTGTTTAGGTCGGCTAAATCAACTAGCTCTTTGACGGTGATATCATTTAATTTCTTTTTCAGGAGTAAAGTAGCCAGACTTTCTTTCAACAGTTTTTTTGTCCTTCTGATCCGGCGGTCGTCGTTATTTGTGTTTTGCTTTTCCACTTTATTCACTTCCCGAAAGAATTTTTTCTGGTCTGTTTATAAATAAACACTTATTACCAATCGTGTTTATTTTTGAATAAAACCGTTTTGGATTGATGATTGCATCCTTACTATTATTAAGTATAATAAAGTTAACAAAGATAATCAACATTAGTTTATTAATAAAATGGGAGTTTATTAATAGAAAGAAGTCTACTAATAGGAAAAAAGTCGAAAATAAGCTGGTGGTAATATGAGTAAGTTAGGACAGGGGATTGTCAATTTTATCGTCTATCGGGGCAAATTGATCGAAAAAATCTTTGCCGTCTTATTTCTGATCAGTGCAATCTGTTTTCCTTTTGTGCAAATTAATTATGATTTAAGTAAATACTTGCCCGCAGAAATGCCCTCGAAACAAGGGATTGACCTCATGGAAAAGGAGTTTGGGTATCCCGGCACCGCGCGGGTGATGATTGATGATGTTTCGCTCTATGAAGCGAAGATTTATAAGGACCGGATTGCCAATATCGACGGGGTGGATATGGTCATGTGGGCAGATTCCGTCATTGATCTTTATCAATCCGAGCTCTTTATTAATTATGAAGACATCGAGGACTATTACAAAGACGGAACGGCGATCATGGATGTTACTTTTGTCGAAAACGATTCGGCCCAAAGCACCAGAAATGCCCTGCAGGAAATTGAAAACCTCTTAGGTGAAAAAGGACATTTTGGCGGGCAGGCTGTGCAAAATAAGTTTTTAAACGAAGTGATTCCCCAGGAAATGAGGTATATTTTGGTTTTGGGGATTGCGATCATTCTCGGGATTTTGTTGCTTGCTACTAATTCCTGGTTTGAGCCCTTCCTTTTTCTCTTTGTGATTATGGTCTCTGTTGTGATAAATATGGGTAGCAATTTGATCTTTGGCAATATTTCTTCCATTACTTTAAGTGTGGCGGCGGTACTTCAACTGGCCATTGCGATGGATTATACCATTATTTTGCTGGATAATTTCACCCGGGAAAGAAAAACCGGCAATACGGTGGAAGAGGCGTTAGCAGTATCTATCCGCAAGAGCCTTACCCCCATTTTTTCAGCGGGCTCTGCCGCAATTGTTGGTTTTTTGGCGTTGATTCTCATGCGTTATACCATTGGGAAAGATATCGGTCTGGTTCTGGCCAAAGGAATTGCAATCAGCTTGATTACCGTTATCGTTCTTACCCCGGCCTTAATCCTGCGCTGGTATAAGCTCATTGAAAAAACGGAACACCGGCCTTTGGTCCCTTCCTTTCAAAAAATGGTCCGGGTTATTTACCGGTGGCGGTTGGTCATCTTCACGGTTTTGTTGTTAATTGCCGTTCCGGCCTATTTTGCCAAGGACATGACCGATTTCACCTTTGGGAATGATGCAATGGGCTTATCTAAAGGAACGACGATCTATGAAGATGATCAGGCGATGAATGCCAAATTCGGCCGTCATAATCTGCTCCTGGCCATCGTGCCGAACAGTTCGCTGGTGACCGAGCGGCAGTTAAGCCGGGAATTAGAAGAGCTTACTTATGTAAAAAGTGTCACTTCGCTGGCAAATAAGTTGCCGGAAGGATTACCGGAGGATTTCCTGCCCAGGAATATTACAAAGCAGTTACATACGGACGAATATGCCAGAATTCTGGTACCCCTAAAGACGGCCAATGAAAGCCGGTTAGCCTTTCAGTGTGTGGAGGAGGTTACCGGGATCATTGAAAAGTATTATCCGGAAGGGTCCTACGTTGTGGGGGTGACTCCTTCCACCAGGGATATTAAGGAGGTCATTGTGGATGACTGGACCAGGATTGATAAAGTATCTTTGCTGGGTGTGGCCCTGGCAATCCTCGTGGCATTTCGCTCCCTGCTCCTGCCGGTTGTTTTGATGATTCCGATTCTTATGGCGGTTTTCGTTAACATGATGATGCCCTATCTCATGGGAGAACGGATCATGTTTATGGGTTATATTATCGTTTCTTGTCTGCAGTTAGGGGCGACGATTGATTATTCGATTATTATGACCTATCGCTACCTGGAATTCAGAAACGGCAAGGATAAGGTTACTGCGGCGCTGTCGGCGGCTGAGGCCAGCATCCTGCCCATTCTTACTTCCGGCCTGATCTTAGCGGTGGCCGGTTATGGAGTGGCCAACTTCTCCAGTGTGGCCGCCATTGCGGATCTGGGCGGATTAATTGGCCGGGGCGCACTGCTTAGTATGTTTATGGTGATTGCTTTATTACCTATTCTATTTATCTGGGCGGATCGGTGGATTATTGCCTGGTCTCTCGGAAGATGGACCAACAAGATAAAAAAAGCGGAAAAGACGCTAAAGGCCCAGGACGTTTAATATAGACAAGGGGGTACAAGTGATGATGAGGGTAAGTGAAAAACGGAAACAAAAAATAATTGCTTTAATGTTGGCAGGGGTATTTTTAGTATCCTCCTGTGGGGGCATGCTACCTTCCGGGAAAGTACTAGCGGCCGAACCAAAGGTTAGCACTGACGAAGCCGTCTATGTCAATTTAGATTATTATGGTCGCATGACCGATGTGAGTATTGTGAAGGGATGCAATCTCAACGGCGCAACCAAATTCACCGACTATGGCGCATACGAGTCTGTGGTCAATATGTCCGGTTACGAAAAACCGGTCCTTGATGCGGACGGCGTGCACTGGGATTTGGGGGATAAAGAGAAGCCGGCCTCAAGGTTTTACTATAACTGCAAGGTGAAGAACGATACCCTTCAACTGCCCTGGACTTTTGATGTGTCCTATAAGCTAAATGGCGTACCTTGTAAGGCGGACGCCTTAGCGGGGGCGGCGGGTCTGGTGGAAATAAAGATTACAGCGAAGCCAAATCCAAAGGCGCCCGAGTATTATCGCAACAATCTTTTACTACAGGTGGCCACCGTCATCAATACAGAGGATAATTACAGTATCGAGGCGCCCGGCGCCCAGTTGCAGTCTCTTGGTACCTATAAAGGCGTGCTTTTTGCGGCCCTTCCCGGAGAGGAAAAAACCTTTACGATTAGGGTGGGGACGGATTGTTTTGAAACGAGTGGCCTTATGATGATGATGATTCCCGGCACGCTGGAACAAATGAAACAAATCAAGGAATTAAAAGAGGCGAAGGATACAATAAAAGATTCCGGGGAAGCAATTTACGACAGTCTGAATGAATTACTGACGGTCATGACCGGGATGAGAAACGGGCTGGAAGAACTAAAAAGCGGTACCGTGGGCATGGAAGATGCCAGAAGTACTTTGAGCGCGGGCAAAGACCAGTTGTCTGCCTATGGTGATACAGTCCTGAAGGATTTAGCCAGCCTAAATTTGCAATTAAAGAAAATAATTCCGCATTTTACAACGGCGCAGGAGATGACCCGGAAACTGAATCAGAAGCTGGAGGAAGTGGTCGAGGCCCTTGACGATATGGCTGATCCTATTGATGACACGGGCAACTATTTATACCGTATGAAAAGAGACTTGTTGGCCCTCCGGGAAATGCTGACCAAAATGAGTGGGCAACTGGAAACGACACTTACATCCTTAGGCACTATGGCTGCTACTATGCCGGGAATGGTTACTCCCTATGACGCCGCCCGGCTGCAAGGCGAGGGGCAACTGGCTTTGATCCTTGAGGAGTATATGTCGAATATCAATTCCTTACTCTCCAAGATGGCATACCTGGGCGAAACGGCCGATGATCTTGCCGACAGTGCCGAGGAATTGATCGATGAAACGGATGATCTGTATAATGCTCTTGATCTTTATGAGGATGACATTATAACTATTTTCGCTGATTGTCAGGAGCTGACCAAGCTTTTGAGTGAGAATATTGACAGTACCGTGGTCTATTTATCCTATGCCAAAGCCCTGCTGCGCGCCGGTGGCGATAAACTGGATGCGGCTGCCGAAAGCTCTTTAAGGGGGCTGCTGCATGTTTTGGACCAGAGTCTTCTCGGGTTGGAGAGTATTACGACTTTAAGGGAGGCAAATGAGTCGATCAAGCAAACATGGGATGAGGAGATCGAGAAGATTGAGGAGGAGAACCGCTTCCTCTACCTGGATGCGGAGGCGGCGTTAAGATCTTTTACCTCGCCGAAGAATCCGGCGCCGGAAAGTGTGCAAATAATCTTTAGAACGGAAGAAATCAGCCTGGATAATACAGCAGAAGGGGAGCAGGCAGGTGCGGCGCAGGACGGGCACGATTTAGAGGTAGCCGAAAACGACATAGGGCTAAAGGGGAGATTGATTCAGCTCTGGAAGAGAATCTGCGCCTTCTTTAGCCGATAACCGGCAGCCCCTTGCGAGAAAACGCGGTAAATGGGACAAGATTATTGCGAAAGTCCGAGAAAAATATGTTAAAATATTTGCAGGCAGTGGCAGACGGGATTGAGGTGGACTGAGCAATGGAATTTATCAATAATATTAAAGATACGGCGTTGATTTTTGAAGGGGGCGGTATGAGAGCAAGTTACACCGCCGGTTTTTTAAATAATCTCCTGGAAAATGAGCTGTATTTTGATTATGTGGCCGGAATCTCGGCAGGCGCCACGCATTCTGTCAATTATCTGGCCCGTGACCCGGAAAGGGCGAAGCGGTCTTTTGTGGAGCTGGTCTTAGAGCCCCGCTTTGGCGGGTGGGGCTCCTTTTTGAAAGGGGAAGGCTTTTTCCGCTCGCAATATATTTATGAAGAAACCTCCGCTCCGGATGCCCCTTTGCCTTTGGAACTAGACCGGTTTTTGGCTAATCCGGCGCAGCTGCGCATCGGTGCTTTTGAGCGGGAAAGCGGAGAGATGGTCTATTTTTCGAAGGAAGATATTCATGAAATGAAAGACTTGATGAAAATCGTGCGTGCTTCATCGTCCATGCCTATTTTCATGCCCCCGACCTATTATCGGGAGCATTACTATGTCGATGGTGGTTTAGGAGGAGGAATTCCCCTTGATATCGCCAAAAAGGACGGGTTCAAGCGTTTCTTTGTGGTACTCACCCGCCCCAAAGGTTACCGGAAAAGTCCGCCTAAATACCCGGGTCTAATCAGAACATATTACCGAAAACATCCCCATGTAGTAGAAGCCATGTGTAAGCGTTATCTTGTCTACAATCAAACGCTGGAGGAACTGCAAGAGTTGGAAAGGGAAGGACGGGCCTTTTTGGTTTATCCGGAGATGATGCCGGTATCGAACCGGGAGATAAATTATCAAAAGCTTGTCGCAAGCTATGCGATGGGCTATGCCCAAGGGCAACGGGATATACCGAAGTGGAAAGAATTTCTGGGGATTGTCTGATGAAAAACCTCTACCAAAATATCTTTTTGGTAGAGGTTTTATGTTAAAATGGTTTTGTGAATCCGGACAAGATAAAGATTTCGCTAGAGAAAGAGCTGATGATATGGGGATAGAGAAGGATGATGCGATGAATCCGGAACGGCATGCCGATCAGAAAATAGATAATAAGGCAGATGAAAAGAGGGCTTGGCAAAAGAAAGCAGTTCTTTTTTTAGCGAGCCAGAATATTTCCATCTTTGGCACGATGTTGGTGCAGTACGCCATTTCGTGGCACATTACCCTGGAAACACAATCAGGGGTAATGATGACCATTGCGATTATCTGTGCCTTTGTTCCTTCTTTTTTTATTTCGCCCTTTGCCGGAGTGTGGGCAGACCGGTATAACCGGAAGCTTTTAATTGTCCTTGCGGACTCTTTAACAGCTATCACCACGCTTCTTTTAGCAGTCTTCTTTCTGCTCGGATATGATTCCCTTTGGCTCCTTTTTGCGGCCCTGGTGATTCGTTCAATTGGGACAGCCATTCAAACACCGGCGGTAGGAGCGATTCTCCCTTTATTTGTGCCGGAGGACCAGTTGAATAAAGTAAACGGGATTAATAGCAGTATTCAATCACTGGTTATGTTGGTTTCCCCGTTACTTAGCGGGGCATTGCTTAGTTTAGCCACCATCGTCAGTGTTTTCTTTATCGATGTAGTTACGGCAGCAATCGCCGTAATAATTATGCTTTTCTTCCTGCAAATCCGCACACATGCTAAAGCATTGGGGAAACAGGAATCCGGCTATTTTGACGATATGTATCAAGGGATTAAGTATATCAATAAGCATAGTTATGTGCGGACGATCTTTATCTTCTGTGCCATCTATTTCGTTTTAGTCGCACCGTTATCATTTTTAACACCGTTGCAGGTGACCCGCAGTTTTGGCGATGATTATTGGCGCTTAACCGCCATTGAAGTAGCCTTTTCTGTGGGGATGATGCTGGGAGGCTTCTTTATTGCCGCTTGGGGCGGTTTCAAAAACAAATTGCATACGATGGTGTTAGCCAATTTTGTAATTGCCTTTTGTACCCTTGCGCTGGGCATCATCCCGGTTTTTTGGATTTATCTCTTTTTTATGGTTCTGGTCGGCTTTGTGATGCCGCTGTTTAATACACCGTTTACCGTATTATTGCAGCAAAAGGTAGAACCGGATTTTCTCGGCCGGGTTTTTGGTGTCTTATCGATGATCTCCAGTTCACTTATGCCACTGTCCATGCTGGTATATGGCCCCCTTGCCGATGCCATAAAAATAGAATGGATGTTACTGGTCTCAGGCTTTTTGATGCTCATTCTCTCCTTCTTCATGCTACGGAACAAGGTACTTCTTGAAGCCGGGGAGCCGGTCAAGGTACAGTAACCGGGGTGAATACTGCTGCTTGAGTATCTACAAAAGCAAATAAGAGAAACGGTTCTGCAAAATGTTACCTCCAGAACGACTTTATGACCATTGTTCAAAAAGAGCGAAGGAAGACGCAGCGGTGAGGGCGTCAACCCGAAGTGGGGAGGGGGGCCCCCACATTGTCATGCATAGCCCGAACCCAAGGATGACTGAGCTCGATTCCTTTTGGTCATACGGAGTCTGGAGGTTACATTTTGCCGTAACGTTACAATAACATTACTAATAATGCTACCGTCAGATCTTGATTTCTCCGACGGTAGCATTTTTGCTCTAATACTATTTTTTTCCCCCAACAATTGACATAGCGCCGTTTAATAATTACATATATGCGGTCCAGCCGCCGTCTACCGCGATACACTGACCATTGACAAAGGAGGCCTCCTCGCTTGCCAGGAAAACGGCCACTTTTGCTATTTCAGCAGGGTCCCCGCTCCTGGGATTCAGGGCCTGACCAACGCCGGCCAGTTGTGCCCCGCCCATATTGATTTTTTTCATGTATTCAGATTGGGCAATTTCAGTCATGACCGCGCCCGGACAAATGGCGTTACATCTGATGTTTTTCTTCGCGTACATATAGCCTGTGTTTTTGGTTAATCCCACGACGGCATGCTTGCTGGCGGTATAGACCGCACCGGCAACGCCACCTTTTAAACCACCGATGGAGGCAATATTGATGATTATTCCTCCGTTGACTGATTCAAAATATTTCACTGCTTTGCTCATGGCCAGAAATACTGATTTAGTGTTAAGATTCATCACTTTATCATACATTTCCTCTGTGGCCTCACCGACAGGGCTCATATCATCCATAATCCCTGCGTTGTTCACCAGAATATCCAGCCGTCCGAAGACCTTGATCGCCTCTTCGATCATGCTATTAATACTCTCCTTGAGTCCAAGGTCAGCCGAAAAGGCAACGACCTGGCCCGGAAAATCCTTTGTGTCTGCAACAAGTTGGTTTAATCTCTCTGCTCTGCGGGCTACGGCAAGGACCTTGGCGCCCTCTTTTGCGTAGTAGTAAGCGATCTCTTTCCCCATCCCGGAACTTGCCCCTGTGACAATAGCTACCTTATCTTTTAGCCTCATAAATCTCCCTCCCTTTTAATATTTTCATATTTGTTTAATATTCTATTCTATTTCTCGTCCTTTATCAAAAAGAATTTATTCTGTATAAAGCATATAAATTTGCTTTTTTTACTCTTTTCCGCACTAAGCATGTTGCTTTGCGATGCGTTAATCTGTGGTTTATGGCAGAGGAAAATGATAATATTGACAGGATATAAAACAAAAGCTATTCTATATTTAGAATGGTTATAAATTTATATTTGGCATGGGATTAAGAATCATTCTCCAGGGAAGAAGGTCATTATGATGGAACAATTACATAAGCTTATTGCGGAAAAGTTAAAAAAACATCAAATAAAACCTTCCGTACACCGGATCATGGTTTATGAATATTTAATGACGCAACAGAATCATCCGACTGTTGAACAGATATTTCTACACCTCCGGCAAGACTTTCCTACTATCTCCAAAGCAACGATATATAACACCCTGAATCTATTTGTGGAAGTGGGGTTAGTGAGGGATATCGCCATTGAGGACAAAGAGAACAGGTATGACGCTAATGTCCAGAATCACGGCCATTTTAAATGTGAGGCTTGCGGGAAGGTTTATGATTTTAAGGTAGAAATAGATTCACTGCCGGTTAATGGTCTGGTCGCTTTTCAGATTAAAAATAAAGATGTTTTCTTCAAAGGGCTTTGTCCCGATTGTCATTAAGCTTTAGCCGGAAAGTGGGCTGATGAGCCCTGTCGCGAGAAAATCAAATGCGATTATAAAATTAAAAATGAAAAAATAAATATATAAAAAGGAGGAGGAAAGAAAAAATGAAATATCGTTGCTCAGTATGTGGATTTATTCAGGAAGGAGAACTGCCGGAAGGTTTTAAGTGTCCGAGATGTAAACAGCCTGCATCTGTTTTTCAGAAAATAGAGGAGCAGAGCCAAGCAGGTAATCCCTACGCCGGCACCAAAACGGAGAAAAATCTGCAGGAAGCGTTTGCCGGGGAAAGTCAGGCGCGCAACAAGTATACTTATTTTGCGGCCATTGCTCAGCGTGAAGGCTTTGAACAACTAGCCGAAATCTTTCTGAAAACAGCCCGGAACGAACAGGAACACGCCCGTCTTTGGTTCGGAGAGTTGGGGCAGATGGGGAATACGGCGGAAAACCTTTTACATGCGGCAGAAGGGGAAAACTATGAATGGACTGATATGTATGCCCGTTTCGCCAAAGATGCGGAGGAGGAAGGCTTTCCACAGTTGGCCGCCAGGTTCCGGAGGGTTGCCGCAATTGAAAAAGCCCATGAAGAACGGTATCGGGCCTTATTAAAAAATGTGCAGATGCAGCAGGTCTTCGCCAAAGGGGAGGAAGCCATGTGGGAATGCCGTGTTTGCGGGCATCTGGTGATAGGGAAAAAGGCTCCGCAGGTTTGCCCGGTTTGTGGCTATGCCCAAAGCTATTTTGAGGTGCGCAAAGAAAATTACTAAAAAAAAATAATGAGAATTGAGGGAAAAACGATGTCGGTAATAAAAGAATTTAAAGAGTTTGCCATGAAAGGCAATATGTTGGATCTGGCCACCGGGATTATTATCGGAACTGCTTTTGGGAAAATAGTGACATCGTTAGTGAATGACATAGTGATGCCGGTAGCAGGTTTATTCACAGGGAAGATTGATTTTACCAATCTCTTTATTAGTTTTGACGGAGTGCATTATGAGACCTTACAGATGGCGAAAGATGCCGGGGCGGCTACCTTGAATTATGGCCAGTTTATTACGAACATCGTTGATTTTCTGATTATTGCTTTTTCAATATTTTTCATCCTGAAGCAGATAAATAAATTTCGCCGCGCGGAAGATGTTGCCGAACCGGCTGCTGAACCGACTACTCAGACCTGTCCGTACTGTTTAAGCGAGATTAATATTAAGGCGGTGAAGTGCCCCTTTTGCACTTCCGATATAAAGTAAAGACTAAAGTATAGTCAAAGTAGAGTCTAAAGTAAAGTCTAAAGTAAAGGTTAAAGTAAGGGGCAATAAAGAAAAACCCCCAAATAAAAAATAAGGAGTGAATTTTCAATGAAGGAAGATAAGCAAAGGTTTTATTACTGTAAGCATTGCGGGAATATGATTGGTTTCATCCATAAAAGCGGAGTCCCCATTATCTGCTGTGGTGAAAAAATGGTCGAACTTGTGGCGAATACCACGGATGCGTCGGTGGAAAAACATGTCCCTGTTATTACTGTTGATGGGAATAAAGTTACGGTGGTCATAGGGAAGGACGCTCATCCGATGATTGAAAAGCATTATATTGAATGGATCTATCTTCAGACACAAAAAGGCGGTCAGCGCAAAATCCTTTCGCCGAACGACCAACCGGTTGCGGAGTTTATGCTGACGGATGATGACCGTCTGGAAATTGCTTTTGCTTACTGCAACTTGCATGGTCTTTGGAAAGCGGAATACTAAGAAACGTTGGCGGGGATATTATTAGGGGAGGAGGCGGTATGATGAAAAAATATGTTTGCTCTGTTTGCGGGTTTGTTTATGATGAGAGTTTAGGTTATCCGGAGGGTGGGATTGCACCCGGCACAAAATGGGAGGATGTGCCCGCTGATTGGGTGTGCCCGATCTGCGGTGCTTCCAAAGACGAATTTGAGGCGGAGTAATTACCGATGTCAAATTAAAAAATGCGGAGGTGAGCTAGATGCCGGATTTTGGGCATCCCTTTTCCGGGTTAGCCAAAGAGCGGAAAGTAAGCGACCAGGAATTAATTAGGGCCATTAGATTTATGATCGCCGCTGAATATGAAGCGATTCAATTATATATGCAGTTGGCGGAGTCCACCGATAATAAGCTGGCGATTGAGGTTCTAAAGGATATTGCAGACGAAGAACGGGTACATGCGGGAGAGTTTTTGCGCCTGCTGAAGGAATTAGATCCGGAAGAAGAAAAGTTTTACGCGGAAGGCGCAGAGGAAGTTGAAGAAGAAATTTTAGCCCTCAAGAAAAAGAAATAATTGTGTAGCGCCTGTTTTAACCCTCACCTCAAAAGGTGAGGGTTTTTCGCATCCTTTATTGCGGCATACTGTAAAGAGGGTCTATTCATATCGCATGAATGCAAGTAAAATGGTAGAGCTCCGGATGAATTAAATTGTGATGGTATTGCCGTCGAATTTGGTAAAGGAGAAGCCGGCGCAGTCTTCGTTATAGGTATTACGGTAATCCTGCAGGATGCCTATCGCCACTGCTTCCCCCAGTTCCATTCCGGCGGTGTTGTCAGAACGCCAGTGGATACCGGCAAAATTGCGGCCCATGGTGATATTGGCGGCCAGTTTGTTTAATTCTCCGCCAATTGTTAACTCACCGTCGTGATAAGGAAGAAGCGAGAGACCGTCAGGGCTGGCCATTACCGGCTCAGGAAGAACAAAGGATTCCTTGAAAAAGGCTTTGAGCATTGTTACCCCTGCACCGATAAATGCCGCATGACCGGACGGATACGCCGGATGAGTGGGGCTTCCTTCCGGAAAACCTTGGGGCAGTAAATAGGAACCATATTTGCCGAAAATCTGGCAAAGCGCTTTGGAAGTGAGCACTTCATCCGAAATGGGGTAATCAGCTGCCCCGATTAGTTTATTGTGGATGGCCCCTCCGAATTCTTCCGGTCTGAGGCGGCGATGAACGAGCCATTTTTGGAACCAGGCCGCGATGAGAGCCGCCCGCGAGGCACGCGCCACAAAATCCAGGATATGCGGCGCTCCGAAAACCGAAAAGCCGGTTTGGGTAGGTGAAGAAAGATAGGGATTTGAAAGTGCTAAAGCGTTTTGTCCTAAACTAAGCAGGATCAGGCAAGCGCCAAGTGTGGCCTGGAAGGAGAAGTCCCTGTTGACATATTCACTCAAGTCACGGCCGTTGCGCAGGAAAACGGGGGTATTCGTGTAGATAATTTTCCCTGAGGGGAGTTTTCCGTTTTGCACATTTAACCATTCGGCATAGTCGGTTAAAAAGGCTTGCATTGGGACCGGTGCATTATACCGTTGGGTGATGGTTGTGCTGCCGAAAGGGATATTCTGATAAAGAAATTGGGAGAGATACGGGCCATCAAGGGCACCGGGCAGGTCATAGCGGAACAGGGTTTCCGGGGTTACCGCGCCGTCAACTTTTAGCCCGCGGAAGTCCGAAAGGGCGGATAATTCAGTGGCGGCATCTTGAATTTGCGGATTAACAGTATATTGTTGAAAAGGGACATCCCTGGTCAGTGCCTGCCAATATAGTTCGACCATTTCGCCAGCCAGCCAGGCACTATTGAAGGGTGGAGCGGCCGGAATACTTAGATGATGGGAGTCAGGTCCTACCATTTCAAAGGCATAGGCCGCCTGAGGATTGGCAAGTTTGGCGGTTCCCCCCAAAGGGATAGCGTCCAAAGATTCCGAAGTCCCGGAAATCAGCGCTTCAAGATACTCCTGATATGCACAGGCGTTCACCTGCCCGAGTTGATTGTGGGGGAGCGCTTTCGTATAGTTGCCGATTCTTGTTGGATAGATTAACTCATCATTATTAGCCTGATGCCCCGAAAGAGGCAGGTTTTTCTGGAAAAGGGCAGCCTCCACACGAAGCTGAAACGCCTTTTGCCGTCGTTCTCCCGGGTTCGCTGGGCAAATTGTGCAAAGGTTTACTTGATAATCACCTGTTGATTTTGGATAATGGTCTGCCGCGTCCGGCTTTTTGGCAGTCAATTCTTTATTTTTAGCGGGGAATTGGTATTGCGGGATTGATCCTTTTATTTTCGATGAATGGGCTATCAAACCCCAACTCATATATATTCCTCCTTATTCATGTTGAACTAAGTTTTTGAAAAAACCTGTACACTATTATATGAAAAAGAGACCCAGGATGAGACAATCAAGGTGCCCGCCGGTAAATCGGAAGAATCAGGGCGCCCGCCGGTAAACCGGAAGAATCAAGAGCGGCGGCCGGTAAATCGAAGAGCGTTCAGTTGAGGCAATAGTGCAACGAAATGCTTTCTATCTTGCGGCTAATTGAAAAAGAAAGACAATTGTAAAGAAAGAAATAAAAAAGAAATCTCCTGCACGGAGATTTCCATAGAAGGGAGATCAATTCATATCATCAGAATTCGGGTCTTTAGATGGCGAGATTAATATGCTGAATTGTGCCGACACTACCGTTTTCTTTGAGGAAGATCCCGCTTCTTTGCACTTCACCGTTTAGTTGGTTATGGTCGCCTTTTATCTCAAAAGGGGTGTTGATGTTACCAAGGTAAATTGCGCCGATGCCTTTTTGGCCTAAGGCAAACAGTTGGTCGCAACCATTTTCATCTTTTGTCCAGATTTGCAGCCTTGTGAAAATGGGGTCGTTTTCATCAATCCAACCATTGGCATCCAGATCGTATTGGGCCAGGTCGGCGAAGCCATTACCGGAGCGGGTTCCAAAAAGTTCACTGCCGTCATTGATTATGCCGTCATTATTGTGGTCAAGAGCCAGAAAACCGCTGTGTGCCTTTAAAAAGGAAATCTGGTCTAAAGTACCGTTAGCATCTAGGTCGAAGGAAAATTTAGTGCTTGTTAATTCAGCGGCAGTGCCCTCAAAGTTTACTACCAGCGGGTCAACGAGGGCATCTCCCGCCGCAAAATGCACCTCGGTATGCGAGACAAATTCCCTGCTCATGGTTAGGGACAGGTCAAGGGCGATTGTCTGTCCGTCTTTTGTCATGACCAGGCCTTTGGCGGAAAAAGACATCCGTTCCTGCTCAAAATGGGTTTCTCGGTAATCGTAACGAATGCCCCAGCCTAACCGGGGAGTGTTTGGCCCGGCTTGTCCAGGGATAGTAATTGCTTTAATTTCTTTACCGTCCTTAAAATTCATAGTGGGAAGATGGATTTTAAACTTTTTCCCGGTGAGCTTACTGATAAAGGTTTCCAGTAAGGTGATTTTCATTTGTTCCTCAGCGCTCACGGGTAATTCTGCGGCTTCTTCCGGAAGTAGCGGCTGGGTATTTTCTAATGTATCCATGCGCAACTGAGTGTTGTTTTGCATAAATTCAAGCATTTTTTTCGCATTAGCCGATATTTCCAGATAATCAATCCGGGTATTATTAAACCACATATTTAGCGATTCGCTTTTCTCGGTATATTCGTTTTTACTGTGTTGGCAATTAAGCAAAATGGTAGAGTTCTGGATTTTCATTTTGCTTCCCCCTCGTAGTTAATTTTTTTGTAATGGTCGAAATGATTCTAATATATATATCGGAAAAGAACGGCCAAATGTTTAGCCTATAAGCAAAAAAGAGTAATAATGGCTGAATAATTTTTGAAAAATAACCATAAAGGCCAAAAATTATTGAAAAGCCGGAATGTTATTAACTGGAAAAATATTGCAATCCTATTCTATCCTGTGATACAATTGAAAAAGGTATAAATGATACCGGAAGTAATAAGGAGGGTTAAAAATTGGATACGGGTAAAACAATCCGCATGGGGATTGGCTTTGCGACCGGACGAAGAAGTTTTCAGAAGGTGCTGAAAACCCATCTGTATAACTGGCAGGAAACCGAATTGGCGCAAAGAATAGGAGTACGGCTCAGTCTTTTGGTGGCGTATGATTTAAAATATTCCCACACAAAACGTACTGATTATACTAACGTGCGACCCGAATTGTTAGATTTGCTCGAAGGTACTTATTTTATCGGAAAATATACGGTACAAAGAGAGGTTGAGCAGTTGATCACCGAAGGCGTGCTGAATGAAAAGGAGGCACGGCTTTTCTTAAGTAGCGGGTATGCCGCGCAGCGCAATGCCGTCTTATATACGGCCATGAAAAAACAGTTGGATTACCTGATCTTTTTTGATGATGACGAATATCCTGTGGCCGTAACCAATACCAGGTCTACCGCGATTTGGGGCGGTCAGCATGTTATTTCTACCCATCTTGATTATATTGGTCAAGCCGATATTACGCACGGTCATCATTGTGGGTATATTTCGCCGATCCCGCAAATAGAATTTAATGGCACATTGTCGGAAAACGACTTTCGTATTTTTATTGAAGCAATCAGTAATGATATTATCAACTGGGATTCTATTCGGGCGATCATGGATAATGGCGGTGTTACCTATGCCGACACAAAGATCCTGGTCGGTCAGACAGTTGAGGAGGTGCCGGAGGTTAATCACACCAAGTTTATTTCGGGAGCAAACTTATGCATCAACTTAACAGAGCCGGAACGGGTCATGCCGTTCTATAATCCGCCCAGGGCCCGTGGGGAAGATACCTTTTTAAGCACCTGTTTAAGTGAACACAGGGTTTTGCGGGTTCCCTGCTATACGTTCCATGATGGCTTTGCGACCTATAATCACTTGCTGGATGGGGTTTTGCCCATTCGTTTGAATTATATCCGTGCTGATTCGGAAAAGATTATCACGCGCTTTTACAACGCCTGTATTGGTTGGATCCGTTACAAACCGCTGCTGTTATATATCACGCAACGAGAAAAATATGAAGAAAAGATCATGATGATGCGGGCACAGCTAATGGCCACTTTGCCAAAAATATGCGCATATTTTCACCGGGAGGATTTCATGAAAGTATTAGACGAGCTGGATTATTATAGCAAAAACGTGGAGAAGCATTATCGCGAATATCTGGAAACACAACGTATCTGGGCTAACATCCGTACTTACCTGCAAGGGGGGTGGGATAGAGAAAATCAGATTGTCAATATCTAGCCAATGTATAATATTGACGATATACGCATATTTATACGGACAGACAGAGCGGATTTATGCAAAAAAAAACATTGCATATCTCGTTAGTAAATCATAAAATGTTAGTTAAGATTCAATATCAATAATTATTTTATGAAGGTGGTGTTTTTTCTAATCATGAAAAGAGCTTTAATGTTCTTACTCACGCTCGTTTTCGCAATGGCTCTGGTCGCCGGTTGCGGAGACAAAACAACCGGGGATACCGAAACAGTAAAAATCGGCATCAACTACGAGTTAAGTGGTGACGTCGCTTCTTATGGTGAAGCATCTGTAGACGGTATTATGATGGCATTTGATGAAATTAATGCTGCTGGCGGAATTAATGGAATGCAAATCGCACCTGTAAAAGTTGACAACAAGTCAGAGACTGCCGAAGCAACAGCATTGGCTACCAGACTGATGACTCAGGAAGGGGTTGTAGCTTGCCTTGGACCGGCTACATCCGGTAGTTATATGGCGACAATTCCTGTTGCTATGGCGAACAAAGTCCCGATTATATCGGCTTCTGCCACAGCAGACGAAGGTGTTACTGTAGACAAGAACGGAAAGGTCAATGAATATGTTTTCCGTCTTTGTTTTAATGATTCCTTTCAGGGAGTTACGATGGCCAATTTTGCTCTAAACAATCTTCAGGCCAAAAAAGCGGTCATTATTCAGGATAAATCCAGTGATTACGCGGCCGGCTTGGCGAAGAATTTCAAAGAAACCTTTACGGCGGCCGGTGGAGAAATCGTGGCTGAAGAAGGCTATGTAGCCAAGGATAAAGACTTTAATGCCATTCTTACTAAAATTAAAGGAAAAGAATTCGACGTAATCTTCCTCCCGGGCTATTATCAGGAGGCAGGCTTAATCATTAAACAGGCTCGCGACCTTGATATTACTGCTCCGGTTCTTGGCGCCGATGGGTTTGACTCGCCGGTTCTCCTTGAATTAGCCGGACCCGAAGCTTTGAATGATGTGTATTTCTCCAACCATTATTCTTCTTTAGATCAGGATCCATTGGTACAGAACTTTATCAAAGATTTTAAAGAGAAATACGGTAAGGATCCTAATGCTTTCCATGCTCTTGGTTATGACCTTGGCAAATACATTGCCGATGCGGTTGAGCGGGCCGGTTCAACCGATTCTGAACAGATCAAAGATGCTTTAGCTAATACGGAAAACTTTGTGGGCGTAACCGGTTCCTTTAGCATGGGTGCTGATCATAACCCGATCAAATCAATTGTTGTTATTGGTTTGGAAAATGGTGTTCAGGCTTCCAGCGTGAAGGTAGAACCTAAATAAGCAAAAAGGCAAAAAAAGAATTAAAAAGCATGAAACAAATGGAAGGTCAGTTATCGGATGATAATTGACCTTCCTTTCATTGACTTCAGGTTTTAAAAGGTCTAAAATAAATAGGTTAGAATGACTAATTTTAAGAATCTGGAGGTGCATAATATTGGATCAATTTTTGCAGCAGGTGGTAAACGGCATTTCACTAGGTAGCATATATGCACTGATTGCCTTAGGATATACCATGGTTTATGGCATTATTAAACTGATTAACTTTGCACACGGCGATGTGTATATGATCGGCGCCTTTGTTGGGTTTGCGGTAATTACTTATGCGAAAATGAGTTTTTTGCCGGCCTTGCTCATTTCGATGATTGCCTGTGCGGTGATTGGCGTGGTAATCGAAAAAGTGGCCTATAAGCCGTTACGGAATTCCACGAGGATTGCCGCTCTGATTACCGCGATTGGTGTATCTTTGTTATTGGAATATGTCATGATGTTTTTTGTGGGCGCGGAGGTGCGTTCCTATCCTAAAGTGTTATCGGATACCGCTTACCATCTGGGCAGTGTCGTCATTAATATGCAGCAGCTTTATATTGTGCTTACCGCTATTGCGCTGATGATTCTGCTGCAGTTTATCGTGCATCAAACGAAAACAGGGAAAGCCATGCGGGCAGTGTCAATCGACCCTGATGCGGCCCAGTTAATGGGGATTAAGGTTGACAGTACGATTTCTTACACCTTTGCCATTGGTTCAGCTTTTGCGGGTGCAGCGGGGGTTCTGGTAGGGATTTATTATAACTCCATTGATCCGCTGATGGGCATTATGCCCGGCCTTAAAGCTTTTGTTGCCGCAGTTTTTGGCGGTATTGGCAGTATCCCAGGAGCGATGATCGGCGGATTGGCCATCGGGACGATGGAGACCTTTGTCTCCGGTTATGGTAATTCGATGTATCGTGATGCGGCCGTCTTTTTGTTCCTGATCATTATTCTGATTATCAGACCGAGCGGCTTGCTGGGCAAGAATACAAGAGAGAAGGTGTAAACGCAAATGATGAGAGTATTGACCAAAAAGAACCTGCTTATCTTAGGCGTCATTTTATTAACCTTTGCCCTTGTCCAGGGTCTCATGTCGGTCGGGATTATCAGTAGTTTTCATGAAATTACCCTGGCCACAATCTGCATCAATATTATACTGGCTGCAAGCTTGAATCTGGTGACCGGATTTACCGGGCAGTTTTCGTTGGGCCATGCGGGCTTTATGTCCATCGGAGCGTATGTTTGTGCACTAGTCGTGATGCGCTATGACTCTGTCGAGGGTTTTCTCTTAGGGGTCCTTGCCGGTGCGCTGGCGGCGACGATTGTGGGGGTTTTAATCGGCATGCCTACTTTGCGCCTGAAGGGTGATTATCTGGCTATCGCCACATTGGGCATGGCCGAGATTATCCGTGTTGTTTTCCTGAACCTGGAGATCACGAACGGGGCGGCCGGACTAAGCGGGATTCCCCGGTATACCAACTGGTTCTGGATGTATCTTTTTGTAGTTTTAACCATTGTCCTTATTAATAACTTTATTAGATCTTCTTACGGACGTGCCTGTATTTCCATTCGTGAGGATGAGATTGCGGCAGAATCCATGGGGATTAACACCACTAAGTATAAGGTGATGGCTTTTGCGATTGGCGCTTTTTTTGCCGGAGTAGCGGGAGCCCTGTTTGCCTCTTACTTTTATTTTCTCAAACCTAATACCTTTGGTTTCCTAAAGTCGATTGATATTTTGGTCATCGTTGTTTTAGGCGGGATGGGGAGTATCACCGGATCAGTTATTGCGGCGATCCTGCTGGCCCTGATCTCTACCTTTTTACAATCTTTTACCGAGATCAGGATGATTCTTTATTCCTTAATGTTGGTCGCGATCATGATTTTCCGTCCGCAAGGGTTGATGGGCACAAAAGAAATCACCGATCTCTTTAAATTCCGGAAGAAAAATGAGAGAATAGAGTAAAGGAGGAGCCAAGCATGCCATTGCTTTCAATTGAGAAATTAACCAAGTCCTTTGGCGGACTCACTGCCGTATCAAATGTATCAATGTACCTGGACAAGGGCGAGCTCGTCGGTTTAATCGGGCCTAATGGCGCCGGCAAGACAACTCTATTCAATCTGCTGACTGGCGTATATGAACCAACTTCGGGCAATATCAAATTGCAGTTGGAGGAGAAGCAGGAAGCACGAGAGATTGGTGGGTTAAAGCCATATAATGTGACCAAAGCCGGCTTGGCGCGTACCTTCCAGAATATTAGACTTTTTAAAGATTTAACTGTGCTCGACAATGTGCGTATTGCGATGCATCAGAATATCCAGTATAAGCTGACCTCAGCTTTCATCCATTTAAATAAATTTCACAACGAGGAAACTAGATTAAGAGAGGAAGCAGAACGGCTGCTGGACATATTTCAATTAGCTAATAAGAAGGACGAATTAGCAAAAAACCTTCCTTATGGGGAACAGCGGCGCTTGGAAATTGCCAGAGCGTTGGCTACAAAACCCGTAATTTTACTGCTGGATGAACCGGCGGCGGGGATGAATCCTCAAGAGACAGCTTCACTGACAGAGACGATTGAGTGGATCCGGAAGGAATTTAATTTAACGATTCTCTTAATCGAACATGATATGTCTTTGGTCATGAAAATTTGCGAGCGGATTTATGTCCTTGACTACGGGATGATGATTGCTTCCGGTAAACCGGCCGAGATTAGAGCCAATAAGCGGGTTATTGAGGCGTATCTGGGGGAGGAGGTTAGCCATGCTTGAGATAAAAGGGCTTAATGTGCATTATGGCGTCATACATGCGCTCAAAAATATCTCCCTAACGGTTAATCAAGGGGAAATCGTGACCCTGATCGGCGCTAATGGTGCCGGCAAGACCAGCACGCTGCGGACCATATCCGGTTTGATTAAGCATACCGGCGGGGAGATCCTGCTGGAAGGGGAGGCAATTACCAATCTTTCGGCGCCGCAACGGGTTAAACTTGGCATTTCCCAAGTGCCCGAAGGGCGAAGAATCTTTCCGGAGATGACTGTTTTGGAGAACCTGGAACTGGGTGCATTTCTGAGAAAAGATACGAATAATATAAAGAAGGATCTGGAAAATATTTATGGGCGTTTTCCGATTTTAAACGACCGCAAAAGGCAAATGGCGGGCACCTTGTCGGGAGGGGAACAACAGATGCTGGCCATGGGCCGGGCGTTGATGTCCAGACCGCGGATTCTTTTACTGGATGAACCGTCCATGGGGCTGGCCCCGCTCCTGGTGCGGGAAATATTCGCGATTATTAAAGATATAAATGAAGCGGGAACAACAATCCTGCTTGTGGAGCAGAACGCCAGCATGGCTTTATCGATAGCTGACCGCGCTTATGTACTGGAAACCGGTTCGATTGTTATGAACGGAACCGGAGCAGAGCTGGCGCAAAGCAAAGAAATTCAAAAAGCTTATTTAGGAGGCGAATAAGAGATGTATGTTAAAAGGAAAATGACCGCAAATCCATACACTATTTCATTTGACGCACCTATTAATGAAGCAATTGAATTGATGCACGAGAAAGGGATTAAGAGGATTCCGGTAGTACAAGGTGAAAAAGTAGTCGGGATGCTTACTCATGTGGATATTCAAACTTTATCCTCACCGAAAGCGACCACTTTAAGTATTTTTGAGCTGAATTATCTGTTGTCAAAGGCGAAAGTATCTGATGCCATGACGAAAGAGGTCATCACCATTTCTCCGGATGCTTTATTGGAGGAAGCGGCGGTGCTGATGCGTGAAAACAGGATCAGTTCGCTGGTGGTTATGGAGAATAACAAGCTCGTAGGGATCATTACGGAAAGTGATATTTTTGATGCCTTTATTGATTTGCTCGGATTCCGGGATGCGGGTAGCCGGATTACGGTGGAGGCTGCGGATGTACCCGGTGCGGTAGCGACAATTGGCGGAATCTTTAGTTCCTTCGATGCCAATATTACGCATATTGCTGTGTATCGGGGCAATGCGGGCAAGAGCGATGTGGTGATTAGAACCAACGCCATCAATACTGATGCCATCGAGAAAAAGCTGGAGGAGCATGGCTATAAGATTGTCCATCTGATTAAGAGCGAGAAATAAGCGCAAAATGAGCTGGGTAAGGAATAAACTTGCCTATTACATGAAAAGGAATATAGGCGCATAGGCGCGGACAAGTTCGCTGATGGAGGATTACAATGAGGAAAATCAAAAATTTACAGTATTTTGTGCTTTTGTTTGCCTTTTTACTGTTAAGTTTTTGCTTTCCCCGGATGGTTGCTCAGGCGGATGAAATAGTGGCAGCGACGGATGTTGAGAGCCATTGGGCGGCAAAACAAATTACTGCTTGGACAAGCAAAGGTTTAGTAGGATTATATCCTGACGGTACGTTTCAACCGGACAATCACCTGACAAGGGCTGAATTTATCGCTTTAGTAAACAGAGCCTTCGGTTACACCAAACAGGTGCCGTTATCTTTCTTCGATGTTTCGGAGACAGACTGGTATGCCGTAGAAATTGCCAAGGCCAAAGCCGTTGGCTATATCAGTGGTTATCCTGACGGGACGGTCAGACCGAACAATCTGATTAGCCGTCAGGAAGCGGCCGGGATTCTGGATAGAATCCTGCGGCCGGTAAGTGAAGAAGCGGCCTTAATGCCGATGTATGCAGACGCAAGTACTTTTCCTGCCTGGAGCGCGGCTTCCATCAATGCGGTAGTTTGCGCCGGCTATATGACCGGTTATCCGGATAATACATTTCAACCGGCCAGGCTGCTCACCAGAGCGGAAGCAGTCGCTGTACTCGCTCGGGCCGTCGGTCTCCTTTACAATCAAGGGGGCATATATGGTCAGGAGCCGGAAACGACAACTATTTCCGGCAATGTCACCATCAGCACAGGCGGCGTTACCTTGACCAATACCATCATCAATGGACATCTTTACCTGACCGAAGGGATTGGGGACGGACAGGTTACGCTTAATAATGTTCAGGTTAAGGGGATGACCACGGTCAGCGGGGTCGGCGGAAACAGTATTCAGGTTGAGGATTCTGTCCTGGGTGCGCTGTTGATTGATGGAGAGGAAGACAGTAAGGTTCGTCTGGTTGCCCGAGGGGGCACCAGGATTGAGACTGTGGGGGTTGTCTCCAGTAGCAGGCTGGAAGAAAAAGAAATAACGGACACCGGTATAGGTGAAGTAATCATTGCGATCCCGCAAGGGGCCCAAGTGGAGCTCGTTGGTGCTTTTGCGGAAGTCATCCTGGAATATTGCTCCGGACATATTAACCTTCTGGAAGGTAGTGTCGAGGTCCTTGCCATCGCTCCGGCCTCGAATGGGGCGAGTATTAATCTGGCGGCGGGGACAACTGTTTATGACTTAATGGTATTTAGCGCAGCCTCGGTGACCGGTACTGGGGCCGTTCAAACCGCCTATATTAATGTTGATGGCTGCTCTCTGGAGCCTCATCCCGCAAATATCGAAATAGCAGAAGGGATCACCGCAGTTGTGGCTGGGGAAGAGCTTACCGGCAACACTCCCTAAAGAGGGCCGTTTACTGGTTTTTCAATGTAGTATAATCGTGATAACAGATGCAACCAGGGAGGAATGCTCACATGAAAGTGAAAGAAATAGTTGTGCACAGGCTGGTCAAGAGTGAAGACTTAAATCATCATGGGACTTTGTATGCCGGGAGATGTGCCGAATGGTTTGTCGAAGCGGGCTTTATTGCCGCGGCTGATTTGATCAGCTCGTCCGAAAACCTTGTGTGCGCGAAGATACACGGGATGACCTTTAAAAGACCCGTTCACGGCGGTGATACGATCAAAATTGAGAGTAAAGTCATCTGGACGGAACGGTCAAAGATAGTGCCCTATGTGAAGGTTTCCCTGAAAAATGGGGAATTTGTGGTGGATGGTTTTTTAACATTTGTGCATGTGGATGAAAAAGGGCATTCACTGCCCCATGGACTTAGCCAAATCGAACCGGAAACAGAAGAGGACAAGCGGATTTTCGCCTTAGCGCAGCAATTAACATAGTGCTCGGAGCGATGCTCAGAGGCACTGCTTGTTAAAAATATTGGAGACAGGGGAGAGCGGATTCAGGCACTGGGAAACAGTCTGGCACAGTCGACGAATCCGCTGCCTTGGGTATTAGCGTCGGCGGTGCCTACTTTAGTGCAGCATTGGCCGATTTTTTCTTTTATTTCCCGGGGTGTGAGCGCGGGATTCGCTTCAAGAAGCTGAGCAATTACCCCTGCGCAAATGGGCGTAGCCATAGAGGTGCCGGAAAAGCTTAGATACCAGTCATCAACAGTTTTCCCCCCCGGCGATTTATCAAGATAGGAACCCTTGGCGCGGGTTGAGATAATATTACTGCCGGGGAAAAGAAAGTCCGGCTTGGTTAGCCCATCAATGGTCGGCCCTCTGCTGGAATAATCAGCTACCGCATCATCGGCATTGCCGATGGTGTTTTTTTCATCAAAGGCTCCGACGGTAATATAGGCGGGATGAATACCGGGAGAATTGATCGTTTTTGTTTCCGGACCGTCATTTCCCGCCGCGGTGCAGACGACTAGCCCGTTTTCCCAGGCTTTTTCGAGGGCCTGGCAGAGGGGGTCTTCCCGGTAGGAGACCGTCGCTTTGTAGCCCAGGGAAAGAGTGATGACTTTGATTTGATATTTTTGCCGGTTAGCGAGCACCCATTCAATCCCTTTGATGGTGGCGGAGGCTTTCCCGATGCCTAATTTATTCATTGTTTTAACGGCAACAATTCCGGCTTCATAAGCCGGACCACGGTATTTTCCGGCAGAGGCATAGCCGTTGCCCGCGGCCGCCCCGGCGCAGTGGGTACCGTGACCGTTATCGTCGTAGGGCTTTTTCTTGTTCTTAACGTAGTCCTGAAAGGCCAGCAGGCGGTTGCGCGGCTGCAGAAAATCGGGGTGAGGATAGATTCCCGTATCGAGCACGGCGATTGTTACTCCTTCGCCCGTATATGTTTTTCCCCAGAGAGAATTGGCATGAATAGCCGGCACGGCCACGTCCAGCAGAATGCGGGTTTCCCGGTCCAGAAAAATTTTGGCGACAAGAGAATTTCCTGTTATTTTTCTGATGGCGTTGAGGGAGAGAGAGGCGGAGAAGCTGTGGATAAGCTCTAAATTGTCAATAGCTTTGGTATATTGGGAAATTTCCGCCCGCAGTTCTTGGACCGCCTCCCGGTCACGCACCGGAGTCAACTGGATAATCACCGGATAGCGTTGAAACTTTGTTTGCAGGCGGTGATAGAGCCGTTGTAAAAAGCAGGGGAGCTTAGAGACGGTTCTGTAGCGGTTGAGTAGTTTGGTCCGAAGTTCCGGGTCAAGCTTCGCGGAGGAGGAACGCAACCAGTTTAATTCCCGGATATCCATATTCATCCCATCCTTTTGGCAATATATCTTTTTGAAGCGCTATCTGAACGTTGTAGCTTTTTTGCACATATTGCCAAGTATCGGTATTGTTACATTGTACGAAAAAAGCGTGAAAAAGGTTCGGATGAAAAAGCAGGAAAAATACCGTAGATGTATAATCTTACTATTAGAGGGTTTAGAGGGTTCTTGCCCGGGGAAGGGAGGAAAAGAGATGCGAAACGGGAGGATAATCTGGCTGGTCTTGATCTTTGTATTTATTGGCATCGGGGTATTTCTTTGGTTCAGGAACGCCACGGATACAGGGGGGGAAGGCTTACCAAACGGTACTGAGGTTACCGAGGGGGTAGGGCTTAATGACGGCAACGGCGGGGATAGCGCAGCCGGAAAGAACGGAGATACAGATAGTGCTGGGGGGCAAGGGGAGCAGATCGTCAGTAAACCGGCCGAACCGGAGTTACCCGGAGCTTTGTTAGTGATGTGTGATAATATGCGTAATGCGCGTCCGCAGAGTGGGCTTGACAAGGCTGACGTCGTTTATGAGATTATCGCGGAGAGCGGCATTACCAGATTTATGGCCCTTTTTTATCGGCAAAAGGTGGATGAGATCGGACCGATTCGCAGTGCCCGCAGTTATTTCGTCAAGCTGGCGCACGGGTATAATGCACCGCTCGCCCATGCCGGCGGAAGCGCGGAAGCTTTGAATCTGATTGCCACAATTAAGGCGAAGGATTTGGACGAGATTTATAATTCCGGCGGTTACTTCTGGCGTGATAAGAGCAGAAAGATGCCGCACAATTTATACAGCAGTACGGATAAGTTGTTAGCGGGGGCGAAGAATCGAGGTTATAAGATGGTTCCTCCCGAGTTGTCTCCTGTTGGGACAGCCTGGGACGGCGAAGCGTTTACGGATGCTGTGACCCTGGATTACTCGACCGGCAGCTATACATATAAGGTCACCTGGGAATATGAGCAAAGCAAAAACTGTTATGCGAGGATGATCAACGGCAAGCCCCATCTGATGAAAGACGGTGCGGCGATCGAAGCTGATAATGTCATTATTCTCGTGATCAAAACAACCACACGCGTGGAGGGCGGAGTACCACTTTCTGACGTGCAGATTGTGGGCTCGGGGGAAGCATGTTACTTTCTAAATGGGCAAAAAATGACCGGCTCCTGGGAAAAGCAGGCTGCCTCCGCGCCGATCCGCTTTTTTGATGAGAAGGGCAACTTTATGAAATTAAAAGAAGGTAATACCTGGATACAGGTAATACCTTCGTGGCGCAGCCTTACATAATACCTATGCGGAATCTCTGTGGGAATAGTTAATATAGTTAATATAGTTAATTATGAAAAGAAAAAACCTGCCTTTCTCGTAGAAGGCAGGTTTTAAAATAATATTGTGAAAGAGGGGGTATAGTTTATCCGCATAACCTACAACTTATTTTATCATAGTAAAGTTGTCAAAACAAGGAATAAGTTACCTGTAAAATATAAAACTTAAATAATAATTTTATGATGAGCAGGGACAATGTGCATAAGCCGTGCATAAACTACAATATGATTTGTAGAAGGAGGGAATCGTGTTGAAAAATTATACTTTTAAAGTATTTCCTGCTCAAGCCAAAGCTGAGCCGGAGAATAAAGAAAAGATAGAACATATAGAAAAGGCTGAAGATGTAGTGGCCGCACCGCCGGCGATGTCCTGTCCCCCCACTGTTCCTTGTCCCCCGTTGGAACCAGGGCAAATGGAGCCAATGTGTCCGATGACACCTTGCCCGCCGATGACACCTTGCCCCCCGTTGGCACCTTGCCCCCCGTTGGCACCGGGGACATCTCCCAATGCACCGGTGGAGACAGGACCACAACCTTATGGTCCGATCGGGCCGGGAGCCTCACCATTTGGCTGGATGGAGCCGGGATCACCATGTCCATCGCCGGGACCGCAACCTTTTTGCCCGCCGATGGGGCCGGGAGCTGCCCCGTTTGGGCCGATGGCGCCCGGAATGCCTTTTGGGGCCTATGGACCCGGTCAGCACGAGACGGGCTGTCCGCAGTGTCCCGCTGCTCCTCCCTTTACCTGTCCTTATTTCCGGCTGGCCCACGGCTATGTGCCCTGGCAGCTTTTTAATGTGACTTTTTCTCCGGCCGAGGGACATAGCAAAGGGACCATCTTTCCGGAATTATATATGCCTCAAGGGCAATACGGGCCCTGTGAAGGACCGAAACCGTGCAGATTAGCTTTTGGAGGGGGTGTTCCTTGTGGAGACTAATGGAGCATGTGATCCTTTACTGCAAAGGATCATGCACATTTCCTTCGCGGCTCTGGAATTGAATTTATTTCTGGATACTCATCCTGAAGATACAAGGGCGTTAGAACAATACAATCGCCTACATCAGGAACTGGCTGAACTGAAAAAGCAATACGAGCAACAACGGGGCGAACCCTTACTCAATTTTGGTTATGGTATGAATACCGGCAAAACCTGGCGCTGGGCGGAAACCCCCTGGCCATGGGATATGTAGAAAGGGGGATGAGAATAAATGTGGGTATATGAGAAGAAACTTCAATATCCGGTTAATGTGTCCGGGAAAAATGTGCACCTCGCCAAATGGATTATTACGCAATATGGCGGTCCGGACGGGGAGTTAGCAGCCTCTTTGCGTTATTTAAACCAGCGCTATTCTATGCCGACCGAAAGGGCTAAGGCTACTTTGAATGATATCGGGACAGAGGAACTGGCCCATCTGGAGATAGTGGGCACCATTGTGTATAAATTAACGAAAGACGCTTCCGTGGAAGAGTTAAAAGCGGCCGGGCTGGGCGGGCATTACGCCGATCACGACAGAGCTCTTTATTATGTGGATGCCACCGGCAATCCCTGGACTGCCGCATACATTCAGGCCAAAGGCGATCCGATTGCCGATCTTCATGAAAATATGGCGGCAGAACAAAAAGCACGAGCCACATATAACTGGCTCATTAATCTGTCTGACGACCCGCAGGTAACGGATGTCCTGCGTTTCCTCAGAGAGAGGGAAGTAGTGCATTATCAGCGTTTTGGGGAGTTGCTTAATTATGTTCAGGAATTTATGCTGGAAAAGAAGTGTTATTAAAAAGAATACTACTAGTGACGAATTAGTTTTTTCAGGGTAAGGATTAGGGGGAGGGCAAGCAGCCCTCCTCCTGCTGCCTGGGTGATATTGGGAATCATGCTTAGGAAAGCGGTGGGGAAGCCGTACAAGAATGTTTCATAGCCCAGATAACCGCCGACCATGACGCTGCCGCCTAAGACAATCCCAACGATACTGCCCAGAACGGTCATCGGCAGTGCCGTCTTTTTTTTCGTCAAGGCATAATAACAAAAGCCGGTTATTAGTGCATCAATTCCTTTAATCAGAAAAGTAACCGGCGCATAAATAGCATATCCGGAAACAAGATCAGCCAGTGCCGAGCCTATTGCGGCCGCAAAGCTACCCATGATTGGCCCTAAGATAATGCCGCATAGATAGACAAGGCTGTCTCCGAGATGAATATATCCTTTCGCGGGCGTAGGAATTTGAATAATCAGAGTTCCTACCATCACTAACGCTGCCATAAATCCGGCCGTGGCCAGTTGCTTTGTACCGATGGTTCTCATCTTTTATCTCCTTTTAGCCATAAAAAAAGCGCATAATCTGTAGAGACAAATGCTTAATTAATATAATAATTATGATATATAATAAGGATATTGACAAGAAAATTTTTAGATTGTAGGATATTTATACAATTTGTGTATTACGGTTATGATGGTCCGAAAGTGCTATCGCAATTAAACATCTGTCAAGATACAGCAAAGATAAGAGGGAGAACATTTAAAATGAAGGCAATAATTATTGGGGCAGGCAAAACCGGTTACAATCTGGCGAAGATTTTAGTAAATGAAAAACACGATGTGGTGGTTATCGAAAAATCAGAAGAACGGGCTAAGATTATTGATGAATATTTAGATGTAAAAATGCTTGTCGGGAATGGAGCCAGTGCAGCAATCCTGGAGGAGGCCGAGGTGCAAAAAGCGGGTCTGCTTATTGCCGTGACGACCAGTGATGAAGTAAATATTATTGCCTGTATGGTGGCGAAAACTTACGGGGTGGGAAAAACGGTCGCCCGCATTCGTAATCCGGAATATTTTGACCGCGATAAAAAAATGCGGAAGGCCTTTCCCGGGATCGATCTGATGATTAACCCGGAATTTGTAACGGCCAGAGAGATAATGAAGCTAATTGACGCCTCGGAAGCGCTGAATGTGGAATATTATGCCGAAGGGAAAATACAGTTGCTGGAGTTGCAGATTAAGGAGGAGGCGACCGTTGTCAATAAGTATCTCAAAGAGTTAAAGTTTGATTACTCCTTCCTGATTATTGCGATTTTCCGGGATGACAAATTAATTATTCCGTCGGGCTGTGACCAGATTTTGGCCAACGATATCATCTTTCTCTTGGGGAAGACGGAAGAAATGATTCACCTGGAAAGATTATTCGGGATTGAACGGGTGAGAGCCCAGCGGATTATGGTTTTGGGGGGAGGATATACCGGGTTTTATCTGGCCAAAATGCTGGAAGGCCGCAATTATTCCGTGAAAATAATTGAGAAGGAATACAACCGGTGTGTGGATATAGCACAAAGTCTCAAGAACGCGCTTGTTTTATACGGGGATGCCATGGATATTGACTTTTTAACTAATGAAGGGGTGGGGAATACCGATGTTTTTGTCTCCCTGAGTGGGGATGACAGGTTAAACATCGTGGTCAGTCTCCTGGTGAAACAATTAGGGGTTAAGCGCACGATCGCTGAGGTTGGTCATTCCGATTTCATTAATTATATTGAAAATGCCGGGGTGGACATAGGGATCAGTCCACGCGTCTTGACGGCCAACGCCATTTTGCGTTATATCCATAAGGGGGATAATATTCTTTCCGTTACTTTGCTGAGTAACGAAAGCGCGGAAATGGCGGAGTTTATCGTTTCGGAAAAGAGTAGGGTGGCGCATAAAAAACTATGCGAGTTGCAATTACCGGGGGGCGCGTTAATCGGGTCGATCTACCGGGATAATGAGGTAGTTATTCCGCATGGTGATGATGAATTAAAACCGGGGGATATCGTGACACTTTTCACTTTACCTAATGCGGTGCGTGCTTTGGATTACTTGACAGAATAAAGGAGGCGTAAAGAAACGAACCGTCAAAGGATTATAAGCTCGCTCAGTCGGATTCTGATAATTATCGGTTTGTCCATGTTAGCACCCTGCTTATGTTCTTTTTATTACGGGGAAGTAGAGGCGTATGCTTTTTTACTTTCCGCCGCGTTAGTATTAGTAGTAAGTATGGTTGCGTATAAAAAAACTGAGCCCACAGGTGTTGCCCTGCAGAAAGAGGTTTTTTGTACTGTGGCGTTCGGGTGGCTGCTTGCTGCCTTATTTGGCTCCTTGCCTTACCTAATCAGCGGTACTTTTGTTTCCTTTGCCGATGCTTTTTTTGAAACCATGTCTGGCTTTGCCACAACGGGGGCCACCGTGCTTGCGGATGTGGAGTCGCTGCCCAGAGGAATTCTATTCTGGCGCAGTATGACACATTGGCTGGGCGGGATGGGGATTATCGTTTTATTTGTCGCCTTGTTATCTTCCTTAGGGACAGGCGGTGAAAAGATGTTTCTGGCCGAATCACCCGGCGGTTCCATCCTCACCAAATTGACTCCGCGGATTAGTGACTCGGCGAAAATCCTTTGGGGAATATACCTCATTTTAACTATTGCTGAGATCATCCTTTTGTTTTTATTTGGAATGCCGATATATGATGCTGTCTGTCATACTTTTAGCAATGTTTCCACGGGAGGATTTTCGGTTAGGAATGGCAGCATCGGTTTTTATGGCAGTCCGCAGTTAGAATGGGTCATTATCATTATTACTTTTTTAGCGGGGGCCAATTTTGCCCTCTATTACCGGTCGGTACGGGAGAAAAGTCTGGCTCCCTTGCCGCGGAACAGTGAATTCAGGTTGTATTCCCTGATTATTGTGCTTGCCTCGGTGTTAATTGCCTACAATCTATATACGAATGCGCAGAGCGGATTTGGGGACGCGATCCGGCAGGCTGCCTTTCAGGTTGTCTCCATTGTGACAACAACGGGCTTTGTTACGGCAGATTATAATCAATGGCCATTTATTTCTGTAACAATCATGTTTATGCTGATGTTTTTGGGGGGGTGTGCCGGTTCCACAAGCGGCGGGGTGAAGATTGGCCGGATTTTAGTGATGTTTAAACAAACGATACTGGAATTGCGGCATCAAATCCATCCCCGGGCGGTTATTCCCTTGAAGATCGATGGTGAAGTGGTCGAACAGGAAAAAGTAATGACGATTCTGCAGTTTTTTTTCGTGTATACGGCGCTGATTTTGGTTGGGGTGTTCTTTATGGCTTTTCAAGGGCTTGATTTTGTGACGGCCCTTACTGCCGTAGCAGCAGCTTTAGGTAATGTCGGGCCGGGGTTAGGAGCGGTGGGACCGGCGTCGAATTTCGGTTTTATCTCGGATACGGGCAAATACTTTTTATCTTTTTATATGCTGATCGGTCGGCTGGAACTATTCACGGTCCTGGTCCTCTTTTTACCCTCGTTCTGGCGGAAGGAGTAAAGAGAGTATGGAAAATCAAGGGTTAGAAGAGATTTTACTTGCTTTTTCAAGAGAGAAGAGGTACACTATCTTAGTGGAATTTTTTGTGGAATTTTGTCCCAAACTTGGCCGGCGCCAAGTTTTCTTTAATTAAATACGATTAATCGTGTTTAATGGTGAACTATATAGGTGAGGGCTTGTTTATTTGTAAGGAGGAAAAGGTAGAATGCAGTGTAAAATGATCAGAAATATCGCGATTATCGCCCATGTTGACCATGGTAAAACTTCATTGGTGGATAAGCTGTTAGGGCAGGCAGGAGCCTTTAGCAGTCATGAACAGGTAGTGGAACGGGTGATGGATTCCAATGATTTAGAACGGGAAAAAGGGATTACGATCTTAGCCAAGAACACTTCGATTAATTACAAGGGCTATCTGATTAATATTGTTGATACTCCCGGACACGCCGATTTTGGGGGCGAAGTGGAGCGGATCATGAAAATGGTTGATGGCGTCTTGCTGGTTGTGGACGCTTTTGAGGGTTGTATGCCGCAAACCAGATTTGTCCTGAAAAAGGCTTTGGAACAGAACTTGACGCCGATTGTCGTGGTCAATAAAATGGACCGGGAAAATGCCAGACCTACCGAAGCGGTTGATGAGGTATTGGATCTGTTTATTGACCTGGGCGTAGATGAAACAGGGCTTGATTTTCCGGTTGTTTATGTTTCTGCGTTGGAAGGCTGGGCTTCCTTTGATTCTCACCGGAAGGGGGATAGTCTTGCTCCCTTGTTTGAGACGATAATCGAACGGATCCCGGCACCGCTGGGGGATGTGAACGGGCCCCTGCAGATGCAGGTAAGCTTGCTGGACTATAATGATTATCTGGGACGGGTGGCGATTGGCCGGATCAGCAGGGGGACGATCCGTAACGGCGAGATGGTTACGTTAGTAAAAAGAGACGGCAGTACGGAAAATCTCCGGGTGGCGAAGCTCTTTGGTTTTCAGGGACTGAAGCGAGTCGAAATTGAGGAGGGGAAAACCGGGGAAATTGTGGCCGTGGCGGGACTGGGCAAGGTCTTTGTCGGCGAAACGATTAACGCCTTAAATCAGGCGGATCCGCTGCCGCTCTTAAAGATTGATGAGCCCACCTTGCAGATGAGTTTTCTGGTCAATGATTCTCCCTTTGCCGGGAAAGAGGGTGACCCGGTTACCTCACGGAAACTGGGCGCCAGACTGAAGAAGGAAATGGAGACCGATGTGTCTTTGCGCGTCGAAGAAACAGATAAGCCGGAAGTCTTTTTGGTGTCCGGCCGGGGCGAATTGCATCTATCTATTCTCATTGAAACAATGCGTCGGGAAGGGCTCGAATTCCAAGTTTCCAAGCCGCAGGTTATTTTTAAAAGAGAGAATGGTCAATTGCTGGAGCCGTATGAGTATTTGGTGATTGACACTCCCGAAGACAGTGTCGGCCCGGTCATGGAAAAAATCGGCGTACGCAAAGGCGAGTTATTAAATATGGTAAACAGCAACGGACGGATCCGTCTGGAGTACTCTATTCCGGCGAGGGGCCTGGTGGGCTTTCGGACAGAATTTCTCACGGACACCCGCGGTTACGGAATAATGTATCATAGCTTTGAGGCCTATAAAGAATACCGGGGGGAAATGAGCCGCCGCAGAAATGGTGTATTGATTGCCTGGGAAACAGGGACAACCACTACTTACGGCTTGTTGGCCGCCGAGGAAAGGGGAACACTTTTCTTGACTGCGGGGGCTGATGTTTATGAAGGAATGATTGTTGGAGAGAATAGCCGCGAACAGGATATTGTGGTCAATGTTTGCAAAGAAAAACAGCTCTCTAACATGCGTTCTTCCACCAAGGATGAAACAATTAAGCTAAAGGGTGCGCGTAGTCTGGCCCTCGAACAATATATGGAGTTTTTGGAGGATGACGAGTATTTGGAGGTCACGCCTCATTCCTTAAGGTTGCGCAAAAAAGTTTTGAATAAGGCGGAAAGGGCCAAGTACGAAAAAAACAGGCACACTACGATTGAATAAGGCTGTAAAGACCATAGGACCATGGGAATACTGTTATGGAATTTTATTTTGACCGTGGCGGCAGTGTAGTGGTAGAATTATACCAAATTAGCTTTTTTGCTTGATGAAAGAGATTAGCTTATGAAAAAGGTTGTTTGCAAGGCATACGGAAAAGTGAATCTGACTTTAGATGTTTTGGGCAAGAGACCCGACGGCTATCACGAGGTGCTGACCGTTCTGCAAGGGATAAGCTTGCACGATTTGGTGTCCCTGGAAATTGGGGGAAGCCATGAAAAAGGCGGACAGGGGATTCAATTAACCTGTGATATCCCTCAATTAAGTACAGGTCCGGAAAATCTCGCTTATCGGGCGGCAGAATTGCTGAGGGAAGATTTTCCGCAGTTGGGCGGGATAAAGATACATTTAACGAAGCGGATTCCGCTGGCGGCCGGATTAGCCGGAGGCAGCGCCGATGCGGCAGCGGTTTTGCTGGGACTCAACAGTCTGGCCGGACTTGGCCTGTCGCTGGCTGATTTAAGAAGATATGCGGCTCGTCTTGGTTCGGATGTCCCCTTTTGCCTGGAGCCTCTTACGGCCATAGGGAAAGGGAGGGGCGAACGGATTACCGAATGCGCTCAGGCACCGGAGATCTGGCTGACCCTGGCGAAGCCTCCTTTTAATGTGGCGACGAAAGATGCTTATGAAAACCTGCATAAGGTTACAATAACAAATAGGCCGCATACCGAAAAGGTTTTAGAAGGTTTAGATAGGCAAGATGAAGATTTAATGTATGCCCATATGGGGAATGTCTTGGAAGAGGCTACTTTCGATATGTATCCCGAATTAAGGGAGTGGAAAAAAGAGATGGAGGAGCTTGGGGCCGCGAAAGTCTTAATGTCGGGCAGCGGGCCGACGCTAATTGGCTTTTTCCCTACTCAGGAAGAAGCGCAGAAATTCGCCGTTTCCTTCCATAAACCGCAATGGGAGATCGCGGTTGCCCGTACTATTACGCGTGATGATCTGGCCGAAAGGGTGGATTATCATGAGTGAGAAGCGTGTTACGGTGGAATTGGCCAGATGCGATTAAGTAGTGATGGTGATGGTGGATGACTGTAGCTGTTGTGCTGGCGGGGGGAGCTAATTCGTTAATCAGATTTGGCACACGTTTATCAGTGGAGTACGTTGTTGAGGCGTTACGGCAATCTCCTTATCTGGAGAGAGTGATTATTGCCGGGTCAGCCGCCGAATTGAGTGAAAAGTACCGGTTTCAGGATAAGGTAGAAGTTGTGAACGGTGGTCTCACTCCGGTCGAAAGTTTTTTGCAGGCATATGCTGTGGTGCCGGCAGGAACCGAGCAAATTCTCATTGCTACGGGCGACGTTCCTTTACTTACCACTGAGGCAGCTAACTACTTTTTGGAGACCTGTGCCCCTCTTGAAGGAGAGCTTTTCTATTCAATTGTGCATCAAAAAGTGAATGAAGAAAAATACCCCGGGGTGGAACGCACCTATGTTCATCTGCGGGAAGGCATTTTTACCGGAGGCAATTTGCTTCTCCTGAAGACGGGGGTCGTGCCAAATTGTATACAGGAGGCAGAGAAGTTCGTCCAATTAAGAAAACGTCCTTTAGCCATGGCTTTTCACGTGGGGTGGCACTTTTTATGGACTTACCTGACGCGCAAGCTGACACTTGGAGCGGCTGAAAAGGAGGTTTCCCGTCTGTTGGGGGGCGTCAAGAGCGTGGGTGTAATTTGCCCCTATCCGGAAATCGGCATTGATGTAGATAAAGAAAGCGACATAATTTTGGTTAAAAAAATATTGAACGGACAATAACGGAGGGATGATTGCTAATAATGGGATAAAAACCAGCTTCAATTGTCCGTTAAATCTGATTTATTAGCACATTACAATAATATGATATATAAATCCAAATAATTATAAAAGAGAAGTAAATAATGGGAAATTTCCAAAGGCTTAGCAGGAATATACAGTTTTATGACGAATAGGTGTAAATAGTCAGCGATTTTTGGGAAGGTGGTGAAAAGCTTGATGAATATCACAGATATCAGGATTAGGAAGATTAATCAGGAAGGCAAAATGAAGGCTGTTGTATCGATTACTTTTGATGATTCTTTTGTTGTGCATGATGTGAAAGTAGTTGAAGGCTCCAGTGGCCTGTTTGTCGCGATGCCTAGCCGGAAGACTCCTGAGGGAGAATTCCGAGATATAGCTCATCCTATTTCCTCTGATGCACGTGAAGTAATTCAGTCAGCAGTATTAAAAGCATATCAGGAAGCGATTTAACAGTATTTTTGGCTGGGTGGCTGGTCGGCAATTGCCACGGAAGGTATTTCAAGCCGGTCGGGAGCTTTTTAGGAAGCTCCTTTTTTATTTTCAGCTTTTGTTAAATATTATAGAAATTTTATCAGCAAGAAGATGACTTCCCGGGTGTATTTGTGATATAAATAATAATGGAGCCATTGTATACGAAGTTAGGAGGGGTTGTCATTGCGGACGATGGCAGTTATTCTGGCCGCCGGATTAGGTACCAGAATGAAGTCGAGGATTCCGAAGGTATTACACAAGGTAGCCGGGAAGCCGATGGTAAGTCATGTACTTACAGCCGTCGGACAGGCTGCCGTGCAAGATACAAAAGATATTATTGTTGTTTTGGGATTTGCCGGGGAAAAGGTCGAGCAAGAGCTGGGGGCGGATTACCGCTACGTTTTTCAGAATGAACAGCGCGGAACCGGGCACGCTTTGCTACAGGCCCTGCCTCTACTTGAGGAATATACAGAGGGTATTTGTCTGGTCCTCTGCGGAGATACTCCCTTATTAACGGGAGGGACCCTGGAGAGATTAAAGGCACATCACCTGCAAAGCAAAGCCAAAGCCACAATCCTTACCACTAATGTCCCTGATCCTACGGGATACGGAAGAGTTGTTTCCGGACCCCGGGGCATCCAAAGGATTGTGGAGGAAAAAGATGCCTCACCGGAGGAGAAAAGAATTACGGAGATTAATACCGGTGCTTATTGTTTTGATATAGCGGTCCTCAAGGAAGGGTTGACCAGGTTAACTCCCGCTAATGCGCAAGGGGAATACTATCTGACTGATGTGATTAAATTTCTGGTGGCTGACAACGAGCGGGTAGAGACATTTCTTTTGGCGGATTATCGGGAAGCGATGGGGATCAACAATCGGGTCCAGCTTGCCGAAGCAGAAGCATATCTGCGGGCGAAAATTCTCCGGAGGCATATGCTCCAGGGGGTTACCGTGGTGGACCCTTTAAACACATATGTGGAAGAAGATGTGCAGATCGGGATGGACACGATTCTCTATCCGGGGGTAATTCTTGAAGGGAAGACAGTAATCGGGGAGAATTGTGTAATTGGGCCGAATACGTGTATTGTTAATTCCCACATTGCCGATGACTGTTCGATTATTCATTCATATCTGAGCGAGGCGAAAGTCGGTCCGGAATGTACGATCGGACCGTATAGTTATCTCAGGCCGGGGACCGAGCTGGCTGAACAGGTGAAGGTCGGAGATTTTGCAGAGGTCAAAAAATCCTTCATCGGGAAAGGTTCGAAGATTCCTCATTTATCTTATGTTGGTGACAGTGTGATCGGAGCCGGCGTGAATATCGGCGCCGGGACAATCACCTGTAATTATGACGGAGAACGCAAAAACCCGACCATTATTGGGGACGGAGTATTTGTCGGGAGCAACACCAATTTGGTGGCCCCGATTAAAGTAGGTGACGGAGCGTATATCGGAGCAGGTTCTACCGTAACAAAGGATATTCCGGCAGGGGCTTTGGCAGTTGCCCGCGGGGAACAAAGAAATATTGAAGGCTGGGTAGAAAAAAGAAACAAGGGGAAGGAAGCGGAATAACCAGCAGGGAAAAGCAAAACAAAACTAAGGAAACAAGGCTAATATCAAGATAGAAAAAGCAAAAATGCAGGGAGGTTTAATTTTAAGATGGCCAATTATAAAGCACTAAAAATTTTTTCGGGAAATGCTAATCCGCAATTAGCAAAGGAGATTGTGGAGTACCTGGGAGAAAAGGTTAGTGCCGCATCGGTGAAAACCTTTAGTGATGGGGAAATTAGTGTAGGGATCAATGAAAGCGTAAGAGGAGCGGATGCTTTTGTGATCCAACCCATCTGTACTCCGGTTAATGACAATTTGATGGAGCTTTTGATTATGATTGATGCCCTGCGCAGAGCTTCAGCGAACCGTGTTACGGCCGTGGTCCCTTATTACGGCTATGCGCGGCAGGACAGAAAAGCAAAAGCGCGTGACCCCATTACGGCAAAACTGGTTGCCAATTTGCTCACCGCCGCAGGAGCCTCCCGCGTAATGTCCATGGATTTGCATGCCGGGCAGATTCAAGGTTTCTTTGATATTCCGGTAGATCATTTAAAAGGAGAACCGATCATTGCGGAGTATTTACTGAATAAAAAAATCGATGATTTTGTGGTAGTATCGCCTGACTTAGGCGGGGTCACCAGAGCCCGTACCCTGGCGGAAAGACTGCATGCCCCGTTGGCCATCATTGATAAGCGCCGCCCTCAACCTAATGTCGCTGAAATCATGAATATCATTGGTGATGTCCAGGGGAAATCGGTAGTAATGGTTGACGATATCATTGATACCGCCGGGACGATTACGATGGGCGCACAGGCTTTGATGGACAAAGGTGCGAAGGAAGTATATGCCTGTTGTATTCATCCTGTTTTATCCGGTCCGGCCATTGAAAGATTAGAGAACTCGGTGATAAAAGAGGTCATTGTCACTAATACGATTTCTTTGCCAGAGGACAAGCTGATCAGTAAAATAAAAGTGTTATCAACCGCGCCATTAATCGGGGAAGCAATTATTCGTGTACATGCCGATTTATCAATCAGCGAAATTTTCAATTAAGGGATGCCAATCGAATAATTTCTGCTGAGAAGCGGTTGAGCAGTACTCTTTTGGGGGAAGGGAATACGTGATGAAATTGCTTGTGGGCCTTGGCAATCCGGGGCTTCGCTATCAAAATACGCGGCATAATGTAGGCTTTATGGTTTTGGATGCGCTGGCGGCCGACTGGGGGATCCGGATTGAGAAAAAACAAGGAAGCTCTCTCTTGGGGCAATGTATTTTTGCAGGGGAGAAAGTACTTTTGCTAAAGCCGCAAACATATATGAATAGAAGCGGCGAAGCGGTGCTGGAAGCGTTAAATTATTACCGTGAGGCCATCGATGATTTGCTCGTTATTCATGATGACCTGGATCTGGATGCGGGTCGGTTGAGGTTTAAACGGGATGGTGGCACCGGCGGACATAATGGGCTTAAATCAATTACTAATTTCCTGAATTCGTCGGAATATAACCGTCTGAAAATCGGGATTGGTCGTCCTCATGGTTTCATAAAGACGGAAGATTATGTTCTCGGCGTATTTTCAGCCGAAGAGCGTAAGTTGGTAACCGAAGCGCTTAATAAGGCGGTGGATGGGGTAAAATTTTGGTGCACTAACGGTATTGATGAGACGATGAATAAATATAATTCTTTGGCGTAAAGTGAATAAGGGTACTCCTTCCGGGAGATAATACATCCTAGGTTTAGCCGGGAGGGAAAAATGTTATACTTGTGGGCAGGTCTTTTGGCTGCTCTGGGCGCCTGGTTCTTAAACAGGTTTGCCGTGAAGCATTTTGGCGATGCCGCCATTATTTGGCTTATTCCCTGGCTCGAGGAGCTCCTGAAAACGGGGACAGCCTATTTTAGCGGGGCGGATCTCGTTTTGACCCATGGCGTTTTTGGCTTGGTCGAGGCTGTCCATGATTATGCGGTTTCGGCACGCTGGGGATTGCTGGCGGGGCTTCTTGGCATAGTAAGCCACTGGTTTTACGGGGGCTTTACCGGGGCGTCTTTCAGGCTGACTTCTTCCTGGGTAATCAGTATCTTTCTTACCGGACTTCTGCATGTTTTTTGGAATCTGGCCATGGTGCGGTTTTTTTCCCACCTTGCTGCTTCGCGGTACAGGAAGGGAAAATAAAAGGAGGGAGTACGGCTTGCGCTTTATCTATGTCTGTAATGAATGTCAGAATTATATCGGTGAACTTCAATTACAAAACTGGGACGAAACAATGTTAGGCTTTGACGCTTTGACGCAAGGGGAAAAGCAGGAATTGGTCAGTATTGATCCCCATGAGCAAACCGGCATCGTGAAAGCTATTTGTGACACTTGTTTTAAGGAGAAATCCGGGAAAATGCGGTTTTATCAAGAAGCGGAAAGTAAGATTGTCCAGTAAGCCGGAAAGTAAGTTTTGGCAAGAGCCATCGCGCTTGTTGGGCCGAAGTGGTGCGTGATCTTGCTTTAATACAATGATCTGTGCTAAGATATTTGGCGTTAAGGCGATTATATAGCGGCGTGGAGGTCTGTCGGACGTCCACTATTTAACATGAGAGGAATAGAAAATGTCTTTGGAACCAGTTTTAAGTTATCTAAAAAACGGAAAAGAGTATGGCTTTTTGCGGGAACAGGTGCAAGGAGTCAATTACAATCATTTTTATGGGGTGACCGGTTCCCAGAAAAGTGTACTGGCCGCCTTATTAGCAGAGCTTGGGGGCAGACCTTTATTGTATATCGTCGAGTCTCCGGTGAGGAGTAAAGAAATTTTCGATGATTTATGCAATTTGCTGCCTGCTAATACCGTGCAATTTTTTCCTTCCCTTGATACCATTCCCTTTGAGGTGCTCGCCCAGAGCAACGAAACGCGGCAGAAACGTTTAGAGGTGCAAAGAGGGCTTCTTATGGGGGAGACCAAGGTTGTGGTCACTACTCTGGAGGCATTGAGCAAAAGTATGATGTCTCCTGAGCTTGTCCGGAAGGCAGTCCTTAATTTAAAAGTGGGGCAAAGGATCAACCCGGAGGAATTGCGGAAGCATTTAGTGACGGTGGGTTATCAGGGCTTGGATACGGTGGAGGATAAAGGACAGTTTGCCTTGCGCGGCGGCATCCTCGATATTTTCCCGCCTACGTTGGAAAATCCGGTCAGGATAGAATTTTTTGACGATGAGATTGATTCTCTGCGGGAATTTTCCGTCGGGAATCAGCGTTCCCTGCGGAAAGTGGAAGAGGTCTTGCTGTTCCCCGCCACGGAGTTTTTTGTCTGGAATACGGACAAAAACATCGTCTTGCAGAGAATTAGGCAGGATGAAGAAGAGCTCCTCAAAAAGTTGGAGAGAAGCGGCCGCGAGGAGGCTTATGATCATTTTTCAGAAAAAATAAAACAAATAGAAGAGTTTATGCTAGAGGAGCAGTATTATCCGGGGTGTGAGCAGCTTTTACCGTATTTTATGGAAAAGAAAGCTACTTTATTTGATTATTTCCCGGAAAAACCGCTCGTGATTTTTGATGAGCCTGGTCGGCAGCGGGAGAGCAGCCAGGCCCGCGAGAAGGAGATTCAGGAAACCTATCTTACTCTTTTGGAAAAAGGCAAGGTTTTACCGCGCCAAGGGGACAATTATCTTAATTGGGAAGAAATATGGAATATTATTTTGCAGACCAAAATCGTCTTTTTTTCCTTGCTGCCCAAAAAACCAGCGGAGATCGAAAGCGTTAATCTGATCGGTGTTTCGGCCAAAACTACCGGCATGTTTATGGGGAAAACCCGTCTGTTGGCTGATGAGTTAAAGGAGTTAAAAAGACTGCGTAATGCGGTAATTATTCTTGTTAATTCCCGGGACAGAGGTGAACGTCTCAAACAGGGACTTGGTGATTTGGGAGTCGAGGCTGTCTATCTTGAAGGGGATTTTAAGCCGCAAACAGGAGGTATTTACATTACGACCGGCTATTTATCGAGCGGTTTTGAGTTAACCGCGTGGCGGCTGGTGGTTTTCACGGAGCATGAGCTTTTTAATCAGCCCAAAAAACGGATGCCGCGCCGCCTGTTTGAGGAAGGAAAAAAGATTACGGTCTTAGAGGATTTAAGTCCCGGTGATTATGTTGTGCACGTTAATCACGGAATCGGGCGCTATACGGGGATTGAAAAACTGGTCGTCGGTGAATCGGAAAAGGATTATCTCGTGATAAAATATCAGGGCGAAGATAAATTATATGTTCCGACGGATCAGGTTGGTTTTTTACAAAAATACAGCTATCAGGAAGGACAATCACCTAAATTGTCCCGGTTGGGGGGCAATGAGTGGAACAAAGTCAAGAATAAAGTAAAAAGCAGTGTGAAAGATCTGGCCCAACAATTACTGGTGCTTTATGCTGTGAGGGAAGCCCATCCAGGGCATGCCTTTTCGCCGGATACCCCCTGGCAGAGTGAATTTGAGGATGCTTTTCCTTATGAGGAGACAGAGGATCAGCTCAGATCGATCCGGGAAGTCAAACGGGATATGGAGAGACCCCGGGCGATGGACCGGTTGTTGTGCGGAGATGTTGGGTACGGAAAAACGGAGGTGGCGATTCGGGCCGCTTTTAAGGCCGCGCTGGACGGCCGGCAGACGGCCGTACTGGTGCCGACGACAGTACTGGCGCAGCAGCATTATACGACCTTCAGGGAAAGGTTTGAAGGCTTCCCGGTGACGGTAGATGTTTTAAGCCGTTTCCGTTCGCCGAAAAAGCAAAAAGAGATTATCAGGAATCTGGAACTGGGCAAAATTGATATCATTATCGGCACCCACCGGTTATTATCAAAAGGGATTAGCTTTAAGAATCTGGGGCTGTTGATTATTGATGAGGAGCAACGTTTCGGGGTGATGCATAAGGAAAAGCTGAAAACCCTGAAGAAAACCGTTGATGTGCTGACTCTCACGGCCACGCCGATTCCGCGGACGCTGCAGATGTCTCTTGCCGGTGTGCGGGATATGAGTACTATTGAGACTCCGCCGGAGGATCGTTACCCGGTGCAGACCTTTGTCGTTGAGTATAGCCCTCAATTGGTTAAAGAGGCGATCAGACGCGAACTGGGGCGCGGGGGGCAGATATATTACGTTCATAACCGTGTTGAAGATATTGAACGAATTGTGCGAGAGGTGCAGGAGCTGGTTCCGGAGGCCCGGCTGGGGGTAGCCCACGGGCAGATGCCGGAGCTGCAACTGGAGAATGTCATGCTTGATTTAATGGAGGGGAATATTGATGTCCTGATCTGTACGACAATTATTGAGTCGGGTCTGGATATTGCGAATGTGAATACCTTGATTATTGATGAGGCCGACAAGCTTGGTCTGTCTCAGCTCTATCAATTGAGGGGCAGGGTAGGCCGTTCCAATCGGGTTGCTTATGCCTATTTAACCTATAAAAAGGATAAGGTTCTTTCCGAGATTGCCGAAAAAAGGTTGAACGCCATCAGGGAGTTTACGGAGTTGGGCTCCGGTTTCAAGATTGCCATGCGCGACCTGGAAATAAGGGGGGCGGGGAATATCCTCGGGGCTGAGCAGAGCGGGCAAATTGCCGCGGTGGGCTTTGATTTGTATTGCCGCATGCTGGAGGAGGCAGTGCGGGAAGCCAAAGGGGAAGAGATTACGGAGGAGAAGACAGTGACGATCGACATCCAGGTAAGAGCCTATATTCCCCAGGAATACATCAGTGATAACAGTACCAAAATTGATTTTTACCAGCGGATTAATGCCGTCAAGAAAAATGAGGAGATCGAGTTATTAAGGGAGGAATTTATCGATCGTTTTGGGGAGTTGCCGGAGCCATTAGTAAATTTACTAAAGATTGCGGCGATCAAATTAGTAGCCACGGCCGGTAAGGTTTCCTCGATTGTGCAGGAAAAAGAGCTGATTAAAATCGCGATGGAGGAAAAACACGGCTTAAGCGGCAGTCAATTAATGGAACTGGCCAGGCGTTATCGGCGGCAGGTTAGTTTTAATGCATCGAAAGGCTTGGAGATTTTGGTAAATATCCAAGGGATTGACCGCAAAAAGATGCTCGACTTTTTAGAGGAAATTGTGGTGGAAATATCGGCTCTTGTTAATGGAGATAAAATTCTGATATAATGAAGTAAGTCTGATTAATAAATAATTGGGGGTTGAGCGATGAATAAAAAGCTGAGGTTACTCGTCTGTGTGCTCATTTTTGCCCTGGCTCTCACCGGGTGCGGGCAAATCGGATTTGGGTCGAAGGCTGTTGCAACTGTGAACGGGGAGAGAATAACCGAAAAGACACTGAATGCGCGGGTAGAGGAAATGGCCGTGTTATATGATGTTGATTTAACCAGTGAGGAAGGGCGGGAAATCAAAGCTTATCTTGAAGAAGAGGTCCTGAATAGTTTAGTATACGAAGCCTTCATTATTCAGGAAGCGAAAAATCAAAAGATTCACTGTGGCGAAAAGTGAAATAAATGAACGGCTACAAGCATTTAAGGATAACTTTGTGGACGAAGCGGCGTATAAGGAATATCTCAAGATCTTAAAGTTAAAGGAAGGGGAAATCAAAAAAAGATTAGAACGCGAATTGCTTACCGAAAAATTATTTGCCAAGGTAACCGCAGATATCACGGAGACTGCCCAAGACGCCCAGAAATTTTATAACGAGAATAAAGAGGCCTATTTGATCCCGGAGCAAATCCAGGTTCGCCATATTTTGTTGAAGACAGAAGCAGATTCTTTAGATATTATCAAACGTTTAGATAAAGGCGAAAACTTTACGGAGCTTGTTTTAGAAAAATCCATTATTCCTTCAGCGAAGCAGGATGAAGGGTTAAGCGAATTTTTCATCAGAGAGGCCGCTATTATTGAGAACCTTGGGGATGATAGTGTCATACCGCAATTTTTTGAGGCTGCTTTTAGTTTGAAAAACGTCGGTGATTATACCAAAACTCCGGTGAAAACGGTGCACGGTTACCATGTAATTAAGCTGGAGAGTCGTGAAAAAGAACAGCAATTAACTTTTGAAGAAGTCAAAGAGCTCATTGAACAGGAACTGCTCCTGCAGGAAAAAAATCTTAAGTTTGAGGAATATACAAGTGAGCTGATTAAAAAGGCGAATATTATCATCAATCTTCCCACTGACGATGCTCTGGATCTGGAAGAGGGAAAGACGAGCCAGTCCGGCGGTGACGGAAAGACAAAAGATCCGGAACCTGAAGCAGAATAAACGGAGAGGCGTTTAACAAGGCGAAAAAAACCTTTGTTCATCATTCTCAGATGATGCAACAAAGGTTTTTTCTTTTCCTGGTGAGCTCCGGTGTACTGTCTCACCAATCTACCACCCCCGTTTTTCCCTTTAATTTGGCGAATAGTATAGAGAAGTATAAAAACCCTTCCCGCAACAAAAACTGATAAATGCAAATGAATTGACGAAGAGAGGGGGCTATGTACATATTATTGTATTTGTGGAAAAAAAGAATAAAGAAAAGCCTAAGGATATATACTATCTTTAAAGCATCCCTTAATTACCAAGAGGAAAGAAGGTGACCTGATGAAAGCAACCGGTATTGTTCGTAGGATAGATGATTTGGGAAGGGTTGTTATACCAAAAGAAATACGTAGGACCCTTAGGATTCGGGAAGGGGATCCTTTAGAAATCTTTGTTGATAGAGAAGGAGAGGTTATTCTAAAAAAATATTCTCCGATTGGGGAACTGGGCGATTTTGCCAGGGGATTTGCCGATTCTCTTTATGAAGCAACAGGTCATATTGCCTGCATCGCCGACAGAGACCAGATTATCGCGGTTGCCGGGGGATCGAAAAAAGAATACTTAAATAAAAGGATTGGGCAGGCTGTTGAAAAGGTGATGGACGAAAGGAAGGCTGTCTTAATCAATGAAAGCGGACAGCATCCCTATTGCGCGATCTGCTCCACTGATGAAGGCGAATGCAAATATACCGCGGAAGTAATTGCCCCGATTATTGCGGAAGGAGATCCGATCGGCGCGGTCTTAATCTTCACCAAGGAGGCGAATGTTAAATTTACGGATTTGGAAATGAAGTTAGCGGAAACGGCGGCTTCTTTCTTAGCAAAACAAATGGAACAGTAATAAAAGTGAAAGATGGGGCATTATCCCGCAAGGGATAATGCCCCTCTCCTTTTTAATACGGCCATTTTATGCCTAATTACCGCCGGGTTTCAGCGATTTCTTCAGGAAGCACTGGAAAACATTGCAGAAATGCTTAAGTTCCATTAAGATTATAATATGTTCACCATAGGGGAGGAATTATACTAGTAATGGCGTGGCTTCATCAAGGTTTGGAAAGGGATGACGGATTTGAAAGAAATTTTGGTAGTTGGGCTGGGGGCAGGCAGTTTTGCCCAGTTAACATTAGGTGTTTGGGAGATTCTCAAGAATAGTGAACTCCTCTACCTGCGGACGGCAAAACATCCGATGGTAGACGATTTAAGCAAAAGGGGGATAAAATTCAGGACATTTGATTATCTTTATGAGGAGAAAGATGATTTTGAGAAAATTTACGAAGGAATTGCGGAGGAATTGTTATTAAGGATAAAAGAGGCGGAGCCACCTGTCGAACAACTCGTTTATGCTGTGCCGGGGCACCCGCTTGTTGGTGAAAAATCAGTTCGGCTATTGCTGGAGAAAGCGGCCGGGGACGCCGGGGTGAAGGTCAGGGTTTTTGAAGGGATCAGCTTTGTGGATAGCTTGCTTAATCTTTTGCAGATTGATCTGACCGCCGGTTTTACGATTTTAGATGCCTTAAGCTTTACGAAAGCTCATTTAAATCTAAGTCATCATCAGATTTTTACGCAAGTTTACAGTCGTTTTGTTGCTTCAGAATTAAAACTGACCTTGTTAGAGCTTTACCCGCCCGAGCACCTGGTGAAGGTGATCAAGGGAGCGGGTATTCCCGGGCAGGAAGAATTAGTTGCGGTAGAACTGTCTGAACTGGATCATTTAACGCTATTTGATCATTTAACTTCAGTCTATGTTCCCCCGCTACCGGCCAGGGATACCGTTTGCCGCTACCCGCTGGATCCTTTGACTGCTGTGATAGACAGGCTGCTCGCTCCGGATGGTTGCCCCTGGGATCGGGAGCAGAACCACGTTACGCTCAAAAAATGCCTGCTCGAGGAGACGTATGAAGTGCTGGAAGCAATTGACGAGGGAGATATGGCGCAATTAAGGGAAGAATTAGGCGATGTATTGTTGCAGGTTGCCTTTCATGCGGCGTTGGCAGACAGAAGAGGGGATTTTGATTTAAATGAGGTAGTGGAGGAAGTTACGGCCAAAATGATTCGCCGTCATCCCCATGTTTTTGGAGAAGTAGAGGTGAAAAGTTCAACAGATGTACTAATAAATTGGGAAAAAATAAAAAAAGGGGAAAAAGGGCATAATGGATCTCAAGGAAAGATGATGGATAGCGTTAATAAAGCGTTGCCTGCTCTTTTAATGGCCGAGGAGGTACAAAAGAAGGCGAAGAAGGTTGGCTTCGACTGGTCGGAGATAAAAGACCCCTTAGCGAAAGTGCTGGAGGAATATAACGAGTTAAGAGAGCTATTAAATATACAGGATCAGGCAGATCAAGCAAACGGCCGGGGGAAAAACCGGGAAGGAAGGATCAATGAGGAGCCGAAGCAACGGAGAGACGAGGCCGAAGATGAATTGGGTGATTTACTTTTTGCGGTGGTCAATGTGGCGAGGTTTTTAGGTGTGTCAGCGGAGGCCGCTTTATTTAAGGCAGTCCGGAAATTTATGCGCCGTTTTAGTTATATTGAGAAAGAAATAGCAGAAAAAAGTCTAAAATGGGAGGATATGGACATAAATTCCCTTGACATAATTTGGGAAAGGGCTAAAAGTGAAGGTTTATAGGCACTTTCTTTAGAAAAACTTTATTGGAAAAGAAGGATTTTGGAAAAGTTTAGCGAAATTAAGAATTGGTAATTATAATTTTAATTGGGAGGGATAATTTTGAACAAAACTGAGTTAGTTAGTGCAGTAGCAGAAAAAGCCGGAATGACCAAAAAGGATGCTGAAAAAGCCTTGTCTGCAGTTCTGGGGAGCATCGAAGCAGCTTTGGCTACAGGAGACAAAGTTCAATTGGTTGGCTTTGGTACTTTTGAAGTAAGGTCTCGGGCTGCTCGTACTGGTCGCAATCCTTTAACCGGGGCAGAAATCAAAATCCCCGCTGCTAAAGTACCTGCTTTCAAACCAGGAAAAGCTTTAAAGGATGCTGTAGCTAAGTAATTGTGAATTTAGTACATAAGTTTTAGAGCAGAGAAAAATCAGGTTCGTTCCGAACCTGATTTTTCTCTGCCTTCATCCGGATTAGAAGATGTGGGACACAATTAGAAGATGTACACTTGCACAAGCGCAGACTTATGAGATAATGGAGAGTATAAGACAAAAGAAACAGAAAAGTGAAGTGAGGCTACTGTCATGCGCTTAGATAAATATTTGAAAGTGTCACGCTTGATTAAACGACGTACTTTAGCGAAGGAAGTTACAGATGCCGGACGAGTGTCCATTAACGGCCGGGTCGCCAAGCCAAGCACCGAAGTCCAGGTCGGGGATATTTTAGAAATTGGCTTTGGTGCGCGGAAGATGAAAGTAGAAATAATGGGAATCAAGGAAAGTGTCCGTGTGGATGAAGCAGCTGATTTATATAAAGTCCTTGAATAAGCTGTCCGCACCGGTTTCACTAAATTTGCCACTCATAGAAACCCTTCAGTGTGAGCCAAACTACTGTTAGCAGGATCGAATGGCTGCAGTATCAGTTTAGCGAATAATTTTCACACAGGAGGGTTTTTCTATGTTTATTTATAGATATCGTCAGGTTTTCTTAGGATGGGTAGCGGTGATGGTACTTTTCAGTTTGGTCGGGGGAAGTTTTGGGTGCACCGGTGCGGAGAGAAGACCGCAGGGTGACAGGGACCTGGGGCAGGAGCCTACTATTTCGTTGTATATTGCGGAAACAGGTGAAAAAAAAGAGATCAAGCTGGAGGAGTATATTCAAGGCGTTGTGGCGGCCGAGATGGAACCTGCCTGGCCGATCAATGCCTTAGCCGCACAGGCTATTCTGGCGCGGACTTTTACGCTGGAACGGATTAAAACGACCGGGGGTGTGCCGGCAAGAGGCACTGATGCCTCCACGAATGTGGAAGAGTTTCAGGCCTATAACCCCAAAAGGATCAATCAGGCCGTCATTGATGCGGTGAAGAAAACCAGGGGTGAAGTCGTCAAGTATCAGGGGAAATATATTAAAGCCTGGTTTTTTGCTGATTCCGGCGGGGTGACCGCTGCTTCCGCTGAGGAAGGGTTAGCATATACCAAAGAACCGAGCCCCTATATTCGCAGTGTCAAAGACCCGGGAGCGAAGATTACAACCGCGGAAAACAAAGCTTGGCGAGCGGAGTTTTCTTTGGACAAGGTAAGGGCTGCTGTCAAGCAGGCGGCCGGACAAGATCCGGGGGCAATAACAGCAGTAAAAATCGTACAACGCGGGGAATCGGGGCGGGCGATGAAAATACAAATAGGCAAAGTGACCGTGAGCGGTCCGGCTTTACGCCTGGCTTTAGGCAGTGAAGAGATGCGCTCTACCTTGCTAACCGAATTCGCGCTTTCTAACGGGAAACTGGTTATCGCCGGCAAGGGATTCGGTCATGGCGTCGGGATGAGCCAGTGGGGAGCCAGAGCTTTAGCGGAGCAGGGCCGGAGCCCGGAAGAAATTATCCGGTATTTTTATAAAGGGGTCCAGATTGAGAAGGAATGGGATTAGTGAAGCAATAAAGAAGCTAGAATGATAAATAAGAGGAGGAAAAGGTAATGGAACAAATGAAGCTAGCCGAGGTACAACGGCGTTTATTGATCATGAAAAATGAAGAAATGGGGAGGGTGTCGCGTATCAAAGAGGGGTTAAGGACCCCGCAAGGCAGTTCGATAGAAGAGCTCTCTCTTTATGATAATCACCCGGGTGATATCGGTGATGTGACCTTTGAACGGGGTAAGGATCTAGGTTTAGCCCTTTTTGTGGAGGACAGGTTGGCGATGATCGATGATGCTCTGGACGCAATCAATAAAGGGGCCTATGGGGTATGCGAGGTGTGCGGACGGGAAATCAGTGACGATAGACTGGAGGCGATTCCTTTTACGACCCTTTGCCAGGATTGCAAAAGGCAAAATGAGGATTTGGAGTGGTCGGGACGCCCGGTCGAAGAGGAGGTAATGAAACTGCCTTTTGGGGGTGTCCAGGATTTTCATGATGTGCTGGATAACAACGCCTTTGACGGGGAGGATGCCTGGCAGGCGGTAGCCAGGTACGGGAGCAGTAATTCCCCGAGCGATTTAGGCAGTATTATTGATTATGCGGATACTTATGTTAATGCCGATGAGGATAGCGGAACGGTTGAGGATTACGAGAAAATTGTCACGAAAAAAGGGAAAGACGGCCAGCATTATCAGGATTTTCACTAAATGCCAACGAGACGCAGGAACATTCTGCGCTCAAAGAGATAATAACTCCTTAAGGAATATTTGCGTTCAAGACGCATAAGGATTACTTAAAAAGCAAAGGAATGGGGGGACGGGGGATGGAAAATCGGACGGCACCTCTCTACCAGATGATTTTAAGTAACCGGGAAAAGGTAAAACTAAACGGCGTAACTGAAGTGGAAAGCTTTGATGAAAAAAAGGTGATTGCCGCAAGTAAAATGGGGCCATTGGTCGTTAAAGGGGAAGGACTGCACATAACACAGTTAAATCTGGACGAAGGCTTATTGGCAATCGAGGGAATGTTCAATAGTTTGGAATTTATTGAAGACAAACAGGCCAAGTTAAGAGCTACAGGTAAAGGGATACTATCCCGGCTATTTAAATAAACGATGCCGGTACTTTATCAGGTAATTATCTTTACCTTGGAAGTGGTCTGGGGAGTGTTTTTGGGTTTCTTATTTGACTGTTATCATCAAACGAGAAAAATCTGGCGTCCTGGACACTGGGGTACAAGCTTGGGCGACATTTTTTACTGGGTTCTGGTTACTTCTTTAACCGTGCTATTTTTAATGTTGATCAGTTGGGGTGAAGTACGGGTTTATGTTTTTTTGGCGTTTGGGCTTGGTTTTTTGATTTACCTTAAAGTGTTCCGTCAACTTGTGCACAAAATATGCGCTGTAATATGGCGTCTCCTGAGCAGACCTTTGTATAGGTTTTTCAAGGTGCTTAATTCTTTTCAGCGCGGAGGCAGGAGTTTCCTTAGCAGATGTAGAATCTTTAAGCTGAAGTGATATGCACTATGGTGGGGAGTGGCACTTTTGGAGAAAAGACCGATAAGACGGAAGAAAAGAAAAACACCTCGCTATTTCAAACTCCTTTTTACGGGGGTCGGTTTTTGTCTGTTCTGTGCTTTTTTTATGAGTTGCTATCAGATCTGGCAGGTACAGGCAGATATCCAGAAGGTTAATTCGCAAAGGCAGCTTTTGTTAGAGGAACAACGGGAATTAGAGAAAGAACTGGCTGCGTTGCAGGATCCGGAAGTGATTGAGAAACTGGCGCGGGAAAGCCTGGGCATGGTTAAGCCCGGCGAGATTTTAGTTATACCGGCGGTTCCGGAGAAACAACTCCCTGAGCGAAAAGAGGTAGATGCAACGAAAATTTTAGATTGATTAGGTGATTGGGCGAAATTGCTCTATTCAGAAAAAGTGGCAGTTGACACTTGGAGATGCGCTGCGATATAATTTCATTGCATATATTTTTATATTATTATGGGGGGAAAATTTTTCAGATGGCAGTATGTGTGGGGGCAATACTTGAGGGAGTTGTTACCGGTATTACAAATTTCGGTGCTTTTGTTGAATTGCCCGGTGGTGTGACAGGTTTGGTCCACATTTCTGAAGTGGCCGACACTTACGTCAAAGACGTAAAAGATTATTTAAAAGAAAAGGAAAAGATCAAAGTCAAGGTCATCAATGTTGATGCAAAAGGGAAGATTGGTTTATCAATTAAACAAGCAAACGAGACAGCAGACACAGCGAGTAAACCAAATAGTGATTTTTCAAGGGATAGGGCCAGAGGACCCAGATTTAACAACGCCGGCAGGTCCGGTCCGAGCCGTGTGAGTGAATCTTTCGAGGATAAGCTGGCTAAATTTCTAAAAGAAAGTGATGAGAAACAGTTGGAGTTCCGCAAAAGTACGGATGCCAAGAGGGGAGGACGGGGGTCCAGCCGTTATTAGATTCTATTAATAAAAAAGTAAAGGGCACTTCATGGTGAAGCATTCACGGTGGGGTGTTCTTTTTATTATTTTTTTATTTGATATACAGGAAGAGAATAGGTAGAATTGTATTTGAAATATTTCATAAATTTTTGAATAATAAACAGGGGCATTTGCTTTAAATGTTTAATTCAATGAAAAAGAAAACTACGGTTGCCGTATTATTAATACTTATGATCAGCCAATGCCTGCCGGGCTACGCCTGGGGGTATGATTTGTCTGCCAAAATTAAAGGCTTTGTCAGTGGGCAGGTGGAGCACAGTGACGAGATAATCAATAAGAATAAGCCGAAGATCACAAATACGGTGGAACAAGGCACCGGGTGGATTGCGGAGCAATACCGGAATGGCTTTGCCTACATTGAAAGCAAGACGGGGTTGGGCGAAGAGAATTCGTTATATAAAGCGGCGAAGCATTATACCTTACACAACGTCGGCTTCAACCTGGGGCTGGTGAACGGGTCTGGGGTTGTAGCAAGCGAGCTTTATTCTTTTGTGGCCAAATTGCCCACCGCCCCGGAGCGGCTGGTTAATTTCGGCTATGCATATGCCGAAAACCCCGCGCATTATCAGGCGATGGTGAAAAACGGCACGCTGGCCGTCGCCGGAACTTTATTAAACCCGAAGCCTTTCCTAAACGGTCTTTACGGGTATGGGAAGAGTGTCTATTCAGAAGCAGCCAAGGATCCGCTGACTTTGGGAAATCTACACGGCGAAGCCGTGGTTTATGTAGGCTCCCTTCTCCTGCCGCTGCCGATGACGAAGAGCAAGGCTGTCACCACGGCGGGCAAGCTTGGCACTACTGCTAAAGCGGGCACAACGGCCAAGGCAAGCACAACTGCGAAAGCGGGCAGCCTTACCAAAGCGGGTAGTCTTACCGAATTAGCTAAAGGGTTTGATTTGACCAAATTAACCGGGTTATTGCTGAATGTTAAAGTCAGCACAATGACCTTCTCCGCTGATGTGGGCACCCGGGCCGGGGCGATCAAGAATATCCCCACGCTTGAAAATTTACTGGCCAGACAATTAGAATTCAGAGCTAATTCTTATCGCAAGCATGATCCCGAAGTAGCTGCAATTATGGCGGAAGTGATAAAAAACAGCGATTTAAGAATCCGAGTACCGGGCCAGATTACTTTAAAAAACATCTTAACCGACGGTAGATTTAAAACACAACTAGAGGTTCATCAGACCAGAGGTTGGTATAGTCCGGATTCACGCCGCAAATTGAGTAATTATCTTTTTGGGACAGATTTGCAAAAAACGAAGGACTGGGAATTCGAGGTTTGCGGGTATTTGGGTAATAAAGATTTTGCCGGTGAAGCCAATAGTTTTGTCAAAGAGTATGGGGACGTCATCGTAACCCTGAAGAAGGAAAATCTATTTGAGCGGACTACCATAACGCTTGGCGACAGTCTTGCCGTCTGTGCCCGCAATCATTATGATGATTGGTTGGCGATTTGCGCCTCGAAGTTAAATCCGATTTTTACCGCCTGTGGTGAATGGAAGGCCATTGAGATAATCAAATGTAAGGTGAAAGGAAAGAACAAAATCACTCCTGCGGATATTATCTCGACTCCGGAAGAAGAATTTCGCTATGGTATTCCGTACATAGAAGCCCAATATCATGGAGGATTATATGCCAGTGATATTAAAGCAGTTACTTTTACCGGTAATAAACTGCCGATGCTTGATGAGGAGCTTAGTCAATTGTTAAAAGCATATGACATTAAAGTGAATTGGCTTAATGAAAAAACGCAGATGCCCGTGGATTTATTTACTTCCAGGGCGACCTGAGACTAATGCCACGCGGTGTATGCGAAGGGTTCTGTTAAGGTGTGCTAAGATGATCCGTTTAAGAAAAATCAAGGCAAAATCGCTTAAAGTTACCTCCGGGTTATTATTACTGCTGATGTTGTTATCATGCCCGCCGGGCTATACCTGGGGGTATGATTTGTCTGCCCAAATCAAGGGCTTTGTCAGTGCGCAGGTAAAGCGCAGTGACGAGATTATTAATCCCAATGAGCAGAGAATAAAAACAAGTGTGCGTCAAGGCACCGGGTGGATCGCGGAGCAATACAGGAACGGCTTTACTTACATTGAAAGCAAGACGGGCCTGGACGAAGAGAATTCAATATATAAAGCGGCGAAGCATTATACCTTACACAACGTCGGTTTTAACCTGGGGTTGGTGAACGGGGCAGGGGTTGTAGCCAGCGAGCTTTATTCTTTTGTGGCCAAATTGCCCACCGCCCCGGAGCGGCTGGTTAATTTCGGCTATGCATATGCCGCAAACCCCGGAAAATATCAGGAGATGGTGAAAAACGGCACGCTGGCGGTCGCCGGTACTTTATTAAACCCCAGGCCTTTCTTAACCGGTCTTTACGGGTATGGGAAGAGTGTCTATTTAGAAGCAGCCAAGGATCCGCTGACTTTGGGAAATTTACACGGCGAGGCAGTCGCGTTTGGAGCATCCTTTTTAGTCGGGGGCGGGCAGGTTAAGGTTGTCACCTCGGCGAATAAGCTTGGGAAGGTTACTAATAAGCTCGGGAAGGTAACGAGAACCGGGCAGGCAGCCTGGTTGGAGATAGCTCCGGCTCATTTCAAGACTAATCGAGGTTATTTTGTGCCTACCTTACCAGGGGGAAAACTATCAATTAAAGACCTGGAATTGGCCATTGACCATAGCATGAAGCTTCCGATGACGAAAGAGGTAGTTGAGCAATTTGCCGAATTAATCGGGGCAGATTACTCTAAAGCCAGAAAAATAGTCATTAGTGAAAACCTGCAGACAGCCTCTACGCATATTCTTACCCGAAAAGTAACCTTTAGTAAGGAACTATTTAAAGATCCCTTAGATTTAGTCATCGGCACGGGGCATGAATCCATCCATCTTGCGCAGGCTGTAAACAATCGAAAGCTTCTATTGAAGAATCATCTCGAGTTTGAAATTACCTCCAGAGTTGATATTCTCCTCGGCACTAAATTAAGCGATCGCTCTTTCAAGATCCTTAGTGACTTACGTGTTGTTTTTGAGAATGAAGCAATAGCCTCCCATGAACAATGGATTCGCAATTTTGCGCAGCACTTTAAAAATCATCAGCTGATTCAAACAGATGAATTCCCGACGGGTTTTCTACTTGTAAAGAAGGTCTGATTCTGTAATAATGGGTAGGGGAAGAGATGAAGGAAGAAGGTAGTGCTCATGCGGGCGGTAATGGATATTGGCACAAATTCCACGAGGCTCTTGATCGCTGATTACGATAGGACAACAGGGCAGTTGCAACCGCTCAAAAGGGGATTAAAAATTACGCGCATCGGCGAAGGGATGCACGAAAAAAACAGGGTAATGTCGCAGCTCGCCATGGGAAGGACGATAGCGGCGTTAGAGGATTTTGCCGGGATCATTACCGCTTATCCGGTGGAAAAAATCCGGCTCGTTGCTACCCAAGCGGTCAGGGAAGCGGCTAATCAGGCTGAGCTTAAGGAGAGGATAAAGGAGCGCCTCGGCTGGACATTGGAGGTTATCTCCGGTGCCGAAGAGGCAAAGTTAAGTTACCGTGGTGCGGTCCAAGGGTTGAAGGCGGTTCGTTCTCCGCTAGTTGTGGATATCGGGGGCGGTAGCACGGAATTTTTAGTGGAGAGAATTGATGAGGCGCAAGGAACCGGTGCAAAGAAGGGGAAGGGCGGTAGTAAGCTGCAGGCACGGAGCCTGCCTCTTGGCGCGTTGCGGCTCTTGGAGAATCCCCTTTCCGATACAGAATTGCAGAGGATCCTGGCTAAGGGGTTAGCGGACTTCCTCATTCCTCCGGAGGCATCTTTGGTAGTGGTTGGCGGTACGGCCACTACAATGGCGGCAGTAAAACTGGGGCTACAGTCCTATGACGCGGAAAAGGTGCAGGGCTTGACGATACCTTTTACCGCGCTTAATGAAATATCTCAGTGGCTGGAGGCCATGTCACCAGCGGAAAGATTAAAAGTGCCGGGGATTACGCCCGGTCGGGAAGATATTATTGTCCCGGGGCTGCAAATACTGCGCACGGTGATGACCTACTTTGGGCGAACGGAACTGACCGTGAGCGATCAGGATTTATTACATGGCTTAATCATGGGGGAGTAAAAAAACAGGTTGATGCGTTCTTGTAGAACTGCATAAACCTGTTTTTTGTATCCAGTTTTATAATATGGATTGATTTTATACTGATTGACTTAATATTGATTTGAATTAATTTTGATTGATTTAAATTGAAGAGGGGGTTTCCCTATTAATCAAAGTATTTGGTAAATACGGCGGCAAATTTTTCGGGGGCCGCGATTGTAACGAGAGGCGAGCATCCTTCCATTAATTCAAATTGAGCACCCGGGATTACTTTAACGGCTTCCTCCGGCATCGGTCCCTTGGGGCGAATGTCAAAGGCCACCACAACCGTAGGAGCTTTAATCTCGGGCAGACAAGCACCGAAATCCGCATCGTCGCAAAGGGCCCAGTGCATCGATTCTAAGAACGAACCGGCCAGGTGCATATAGGTCGCCCGGACATCACTGACCGCGGGGCTTTCTCCATAGACCATGACCTTTCCCCAAATTTGCTGGAGATGGCTGCCGTCTTCCTGCGGCGGTTTTTGCGTAAAGCAATCAGCATAGCGCAGGGAGGGATAGAATTGCGGATCGGGATTGTAGCAGAGATGCGCCAGCATTAAGCCTTTCACTCTGTTCGGATACTGAGCGGCGAGGCGGGCACAGATATTTGCGCCGACAAGACTTCCCACCAGATAAGCGGAGGAAATACCGAGGGCATCCATGAACTCAACGATGGTTTCCATGTGTTCCTGAACAGACAGGTATTTTTCCGGCTTGTCGGAATAGCCGAAGCCGTAAAGGCCGTTTACGCGGTAGTAATTAAATAAAAGATTATTTGGACGATGTTTTGAAACACACGCAATACAAAATGGCCTGTTTGCGACTTTTTTGCGACCCAATCAGAGAACATGGTAATGGTGGCAAATCCCGCATTGCCACTGACAAAATAGATCCCCAGCATAATTGCCGCGACGAAGAGGTAACGCATCGTTTCTTCGGTCCAGGTGATACCCCAGCCAAAGAAATAACGGGCCATAAACTGATAGATTGCCAGTACTACCATGATACCGGTCATTATAGCCAAGACAAATTCAAAGGCCTTTTCGATTTTGTCCAGTACCTTGTGCATTAAATTACTCCCCTATCGCTTGAATTTTCTCGATCCATTCGCCGTATTTGTCCTGATACTTTTCATAAACGGGTTTAACTGCATCTCTAAAGGCCTGATGATCAATTTCATCGTCGGTATAAGAAACGCCTAATTCGATTAATTTTTGTTTTACTTCTTTATCCTGTTGAGCACAATCGATATAGTGCCGTTCCATAGCTTTGGTTACACCTTCCTGCAGGCCTTCCTGCAATTCCTTAGGCAGGGAATTAAACCAATCCAGATTAGCAACGATGAAGGTTGGGCTGTAGAACATTCCTAATTCAGCGATATGTTTCTGTACTTCGTAAAGTTTTGCCGTATAGTAACCGGTATTAATTGTGCAAACGCCATCGATGGTATGTTGTTGCAGTCCGGTATAAACCTCGGTCCAAGCCATCGGCACAGCCTGTGCCCCTAAAGCGTTGATGGCATCCAGAATAAACGGGCTGTCCATCGCACGAATTTTTAATCCCTTCAGATCAGCGGGAGTTTTGATCGGTCTGTCGGCACTGGAGAGATGATACGGGCCGCTGGCGGATCCCATGCCGAGGTACTTAATGTTGTGGAGAGTAATTAGTAATCATATTATTCTGGGGGGATTATCCGAAAGAGAGCAAACAGGAGTAAATTTTGGGTGAAGAAGGGGGTCTTTACCAAAGCTTCTGTAACAACAGCCGGTATTCAGGCGATTATTTGCTCCATATTTGTATCCTGGTTTTATAAAGAACACAGAATGGGACCCAAAAAGATCTTTGAAGCGCTCTACGAAGGGGCCAGAGACAGTATCGGGATCGCGGCGGTTTGCGCTACGGCCGGCATTATTATCGGGTGTGTGACGATGACAGGCTTAGGTACAAAATTCAGTTCGATGGTATTGGTTCTTGCCCAGGGAAATCTTATTCTGTTGGGGATTTTAACAGGTTTGATTTGTCTGGTCCTGGGAATGGGGCTTCCGACAACTGCCGCATATATCATTACAGTTACAGTTGCGGCACCGGCCCTTTTAAAGGCAGGGGTAGATCCTTTAGCTGCCCATATGTTTGTCTTTTACTACGCTATTCTATCAGCGATTACACCTCCCGTTGCCGGTGCGTCTTATGCCGGCGCTTCTATCGCAGGGTCGCCGATTATGAAGACAGGGTTTACTGCTGTTAAATTAGGGATTGTGGCTTATATAGTACCATTCTTCTTTATTAATAATCAGGCTATCCTGGCTCAGGGCGAATACTAGCGGTGCTTCAGTCATGTGCGACAGCCACGATTGGTGTTGTTATCTTGGCTATTGTTCTGCAAAACGTGACTTTCTACGGAAATAGAATAAGTGTGTTGGAGAGGATCGTCTATCTGTTGGCCGCTTTGGCATTAATTGATCCGGGTCATGCTACTGATATCCTTGGTTTGGGCTTCATTATTCTCGCTTATGTCATTGGCTTGATTTGGGTGATGGTGAGAGAAAAAAAGTATCGGTGACGTTTCTAAAGGTCGAACTCAATTACTAGAAGGTGGTGCAAATAATGACAAAGAAAAAAATAGTGGCCCTGTTTGTAATTCTCTTTATGTTGAGTATCACGTTGATGGGTTGTGCCGGAAGCGCCAGCCAATAAAACAATGAGCAGAATAACCAGCAGTCGGGTAGTACTGTAACTAACCTGAGATTTGGCGGTTCTTCCACCTCAACCTGGATTTACAGCTTTTGTGTAGCAATAAGTGAACTGGTTAATCAAGAGCTCGACGACGTTCAGCTGAATGTGCAGGCTACAGCCGGTTCTTCAGCCCATTATGGGATGCTCGAAAAAGATCAGATTGACCTTGGGTCCGGCAGTACCTACATTGACAGCTTACCTTATAACAGCTTAGCACCATATACCGCAAAGAACGATACTTTTAAATCTGCATTAGTATGTAGCGTTAGTTTTGGCCAAGTTTGTGTTCCCGAAGATTCCGATGTACAAAAAATGTCTGACCTGAGCGGGAAAAAGATTGGCATCGGCGGTAGGGGGTCACCAACATCCATGATGGCGGAACTGGTCATGAAAGAATTAGGGATTGAGGCTGATACGGTTACTTCCACACCGAGTGAAATGGTCGAAGACAAAAATTACATCTGCTGAATATAACTTTGTAAGCGAACCGGTTGATACAGTTCGGGATCTGCAGACTGTCCTGGTAAGCAACAAAGTCAGCGATGAGGCCGTTTATCAAATCACAAAGACTGTTTACGAAAATTGGGATGATGTTGTCTCCGTTGCTCCGGCGGCCGGCAAAGTCAGCTATAAGGATGCTGTCTACTTGAAGGTCCCCATTCATCCCGGTGCAATCAAGTATTTTGAGGAAAAAGGTGTCACAATTCCTGATGAACTGAAGTAATAAACAGAAACGATTAAAACAGCTAATTAGTTAAGGAACAATAGCCGTAATAACTTACTAAACTGAGCTAGGTTCTGCTTACGGCTATTGTTCTCTTTACGTTCAATTTACTGGAGGGTCTACGAAGGAGGAAAATTTCTTGTCTACTCAATTGTTCATTATTATCCTTTACTTTGCTTTAACTGTGGCGATCGGCCTTTATGCCCAGAAGAAGACGAAAAATGCTTCGTCATTTCATGGCGCCGGGCTGGGTGTACTGATGTGTGTTGCCGCGGGAACCGGTGAGTGGTTGGGAGGTACATCCACGACGGGCGTGTCCGAATATGGTTTTGAATACGGGCTGTCCGGGGCATGGTATACCTTAGCAAACGGGGTCGGCATTATCTTTCTGGCCATTCTCTTTGCAAAATTGTACCGCAGCCTGAATACGGTGACTGTCCCCGGCATCATTGAACATTTTATCGGCGTCGATGCCCGGGTTGTGTCCAGTGTTTTATTAACTTTTGTCATGCTGGCGGTAGGGACCTCGCAGATGATCGCCGCGGGGACCTTGGGCGTCAGCTTATTGGACTTAAACTTTGATATTTCGGTGGCTATTTTTGGGGTCGGGTTTATCGTTTATACCCTCGCTGGCGGGATGACGGCCGTAGCCTACACTAATGTCATGCATCTTATTGCCATGTATGGCGGCGTTATTCTGGCCCTCTTCCTGGCGACCAAGGATATCGGGGGAATAAGCGGGATTCTCACAGCTTTGCCCGCGGAGCCTTATGGTAATTGGTTTAGTATCGGACCTACCAGGGTATCCTCCTGGATTATTGCTTCAATTCTGGGAGCTTGTACTGCCCAAGCGGGAATTCAACCGATTCTGGCAGCAAAGGATGTTCACGTGGCCAAAAAAGCAGCCTTTGTTACCGCACTCGTGGTTGCTCCTTTCGGCATTTTTACGGCTCTGCTGGGGATGGCCGCTAAAGTGAATTTCCCGGACCTGGCCAACGCTAAATTAGCGCTGCCTACCCTGATGATGAATATGTCACCGGTGGCCGGAGGTATCGTGCTGGCCTCGATTATGGCGGCGATTCTGTCTACGGTTTCCCCCATTATTCTGGCCTCAGGAACCATGGTTACCAAGGATATTTATCAAAAAAGGCTGAAACCGACTGCCAGTGATGCCGAAGTCCTGAAAATGTCCCGGATCACTACGGCTATAGCCGGTGTGATTTGTACGGTGATGGCGATTTTGATGTACGGCAGCACCCGGATTCTGGATATGGTGTATTTTGCCTATTCCATCAGAGGAGCATTATTTGTAGTCCTGCTTTTAGGGATATACTGGAGGAAGACATCCCAAAAGGGTGCTATTTGGGGGATGATTTGTACAGCAGTGGTCGGTTGTTTCTGGGTCATTTATAATGGTATTTATGGTCATTATCCCATTCATCCGGCGATTTCCGAGACATATGCGGCAGTGGTTACAGCGTTGGTGGCTACGGTTGTGTTCAGTCTTATCCTAAAAAAGAATGATGAAGAAGGCGATCGGAACACGAGTAATTAAATGCAGTGAAAGCCTTGGGAAAAAGCAAGACGATGCATCCGTTCTTCATCGGATGAGAGGAGGCTCAACTTATCATTAGGTTCCTGAAGAAAAGAACACACCCTTATCTCCCATTTAATATGGACGAGATAAGGGTGTGTTTATTTAACAAGGATAGATTTCGGCTTATGCGCCGTTATTATGCCGGGGTGCGGTTATTTGTCTAGAAAGACGGCTTTTCTTTTTTCTAGAAAGGCTTGCATTCCTTCTTTTTGGTCGTCACTGGCAAAGCATAAACCGAATAATTCGGCTTCATGGATACTGCCGGTGTTCAGATCGGTTTCCAATCCGGTATCGATGGCTGATTTGGCCATTTTCAGGGCAACTGCACTCTTTTCGGCAATTTTTTCCGCTAATTTTTGTGCTTCCGCCATTAAATCGGCCAGGGGCACTACTTTATTTACCAAGCCCACCCGGTAAGCTTCGGCCGCATCGATCATCTCTCCCGTATAGATTATTTCTTTGGCTTTTGTCTTTCCGATTAAGCGCGTGAGACGTTGGGTGCCGCCAAACCCGGGAATGATGCCCAGATTTATTTCCGGCTGGCCAAATCTGGCTGTATCGGAGGCAATTCTGAGATCGCAAGCCATGGCGATTTCGTTTCCGCCACCCAGCGCGAAGCCGTTTACCGCAGCGATTACCGGCTTGGGACAGTTTTCAATCGCCATGAAGGCTAATTGCCCCAGACGGGCAAATTCAAGTCCCTGCACAGCATTCAAAGGTTGCATAAAGGAGATATCCGCACCCGCCACAAAAGCCTTTTCTCCGCTGCCGGTGAGAATTACTACCTTCACATCCTTATCCTGCCCAAGTGTTTCAAAGGCGGATTTAATCTCGAGCAAGGTGTCCTTGTTTAGGGAATTAAGTACTTTCGGTCTGTTTATGGTCACTGTGGCGATCCTGTTTGTCATGCTTACTAATAAATTTTCAAATTTCATTACGATGATAACCTCCCCATTCTTCGACTATTGTTACTACAGATAGAATTACATTTTGTTACCATAATAGCATCGTACGGATATTTTGTCAACAAAGCAAAATTTACGCAAATGTGATATATTACAAAATAGTAATGCTGAAAAAAAGGGCGCAACAGGATGAATAGCAAAATGAATGACAGGATGGTGGCGGACGGATTATTTTGGAGGCAAAATATTAATTGACAAACTATATTTAATTTATATATAATTTCACCTAGGGTGTATATTTAAAAAAGGCGAGAGCGATAGGGGGTATTCAATTTACTATTAAGGCCGTCGGTGGAAGCGGCGGAATGGAGGGTATAATGCAAATAGAGCACTGTATTAATTTTTTGCTTACGAAGGCGCAGCAAAACGTTTTCCAGTATTTTAAAGGGAAACTTGCTGCTTATGACGTTACACCTGTTCAATATGCTATTCTTGCTTGCCTTTGGCAGCAAGACGGTCAGACCCCTAGTCAGATTGGTTTAAGTCTAAACATTGACAATTCGACGATTACCGGCGTTCTTGATCGTATTGAACAAAAGGGACTGTTAAAAAGGACACCGGCTCCGTGTGACCGGAGGGCTTTAAACGTGGTGTTAACTGCCGAGGGGGCCGCTTTGCAAAAACCATTGGAGAGAATCATTGAGGAAGCAAACGCCGAAATATTAAAGGATTTTACGCCGGAGGAACAGAAAACGCTCAAAAAAATGTTAGCACAGCTAGGTAAATGTGATCATAATAACAAAAAAAAGACATCATAATGGATTTCTTCGCACCTCGGAGAGTACAAGGATTTTTTAGGGGATAAAGATTAGCGGAATCGCTCATGCTATTTAAGAAGGGGGTGAGCGGTTTGCAAACGGATAATGCGGAAAGAAGCTTTAAATGCAGCAGTTGTGGCCATATTTTTTCTCGAGGTTCAAGGAACACAAAAGAATGTCCCGTCTGTGGCTTCACTTGTACGCTCGATCGTTGCACGAGTATAGAGGGGGCCTCAAACGAAGGTTATTAAAGGAAAAGAATAAAAAAATCGCCCAATCGCCTGGGCAAAGGCTTGCGCTGTTTTCGAAAAGCGCAAGCCTTTGCCTTTTTTGCACAGAAGTTTCTCACCATCGGGGAATCGTGCACATAAGATATGGGAAGATGAGGTTTCCGGCAGTTTGCGGGGAGGAATCAAGGGAGATGCAAGGATTGGTGAGCAAGATTTTGTCAGCATATCCGACGGAACTGGGCCTTATGGACAAAACAGCCGAAAAAGAGGATGACCACTGGTTGGTAAAAGGAGCAGAACAAAGCTTTGCTTTATGGGAGTATCAAAAAAAACGGGAGAAATTGGCCCGGGCGATAGAATGGCAGGAATACTTAAGCAAACAGGGGTGCACGGGGATATTGCCGGTACAGAAAACAAAAGATGGAAAGTTATTTCTGGACCAGGGGGAGGGATATTATTATTTAACACCGTGGGGGGAAGGAACAACTGTTGACATGAGCAATAAAGCGACACTGCTGACCGTCGCGGAGGTGTTAGCAGCCATTCATGAAAAAAATGGGGGGCACAGGACTGAACATAATGGAGCACAAAATCAGCTAGCGGACCTTGTTAATAATGAGTATCCTCCAAAGGTCGCTCAACCCTTGAGCTGGATCACAGTGAGACAGGAGAGATTAGCCGAATTATGGCAGGCAAATCATTTATTGCAGGAAACAGGGGCCGGGAATGATTTTGAGCGTCTCTATCTGGAAAATTTCCCGGATGTTTATCAGAGAGGACAGGAAGCTCTTGAAAAAATGGTGCTTGCCGGGGCGGAGCTGTTGCCAGACTCTGCAGAGGGAATACTGGTTGGCAATTTACGGGCGGAAAACTTCCGGCAGGTGAAGCAGGGCGTAGTGTTGTTAAGAACAACGCACTGGCGCACCGGACCGGTGATTGGTGATTTGGCACTGTTCTTAAAGATGTATCTGCCTTTGCACAGATGGGATGATCAAATGGCCCGGGACATTATTGCGCATTATCAGGAGCGCTTGCCGTTATCCACTGGCGAGAAGTATTTCCTGCTGGCTTTTTTGGCTTTTCCGAACCGTTTTTTACTTTACACACAGCAATATTTCGGTGAGGAGCAAAATTGTGCCGCTCACATTGCCGGGCTTACGGAGAAGATGGAAAATTTCCTGTATGAACTGGCGTGGCAAGAACAGTGCCTGGATATTTTGGAGCAGTGGTTGTGGGGAGAAATGAGCGGCGAGTAAAAGGAGGTGCAGCGCATGCGGGAGGGATTAGAGATTAAAAAGGAGCAGGTGCTGATCCCGGAAAAGCGTACTTACCCCTGGCAGATTCTGGAGGCCGACCATGAAAGCTGGGTGATTTTAAGGTGGCGGGAGAAGGTCAGCAAGAGGCCCATTGAACAGCTTGGCCAGGTGCGGCTGGAGGATTTTGAGGGGAAAATGAGCTACGAGGATGGGGAGAAGAGGTATTTTTCCGGAGCGATTGCTTTTACAATCACTTACCGGGTTAGCCCTACGGGGCGAAAGCCATATGTGGTGAACGAGCCCTGGCGGGAAGAAAGTACTTGTGAGGAATTTTTCATGAAACAAGCACAAAGTCCTTTGGGGGGTGGACGCAAGAGGGAAGATGAGCAGAAGGACAATCCGCAGGCCGAGGCCTCCGTTTCATCTTCATTTCCGTCGTTATTGCTAAGCAGTGAGGATTTACGCCGATGGGAAGAGAGTGAGGATAAAGATGAAAGTGAACATGAGCATGAACATGAAGATGAAGAGAAGAAGGTTTGGCTGGTGCAGTCTCCCTGGCGTTGCTGGTTTAGGGGGAATTATGCCGCCGGCGGAATACCGGTGCCGGAATGTGTGAAGGTCCATGTCGCTCAGGTTGGGCTATATACCTTGTTACTGGAAGCAGTTATTAAGCTGGAGCCGCAGTCGGGAGAGGACATGGAAAAGCAGGCAGGGGACGGCATGGAAAAGCAAGGGGCGGACCAGCACAGAGAAATAAAGCAGGAATTTACGCATAAATATCTCTTGCGGCTTCAGGATTCCCCTCCTGCAGAAGTATTGGGCGTAGCGGTCGAGAGGGCCTTTCCGCGCATCAGTTATCAGCTGAAAGAGAAAATGTTGGGCGAAAGCTTTTTGCAAAAACTATCGCTGCTCTATATAAAGGCTCGGGAAGGTGGGGAGCGGTTTACGATTGCGTCAAATATTACGGAGCAGAAATTATTGTTTGCCGGTTTCAGCGAGCCGGTTTATCCGCTCGTACAGTCTAAAAGGGTGAAATCCGCAGTGGTTCCGGTCGGGGCGCAAAGCTGGTATTATTGGGAAACAGAGGTTTACAGCCTGGCTACAGAGTTGCCTGAAAAACAGGCCCCAGAGGAAATCAAGGCGGTCAATGCTGTGGTCGGTGCGACAGTCTATGCTTTACCGAAAAGGGGTAGGCCTGGTGAAAGATGGCTAAAAAAAGGGGAAGGGCGTGGCGCAGAGAAGACAAAAACACTTATCACCATAAAAATTTGAAAAGTGTCGGAAAAAACTCAGATTCCCGGACACGAAACGGCAAAATTTTCCAGTACGCTGTTTTATAATGATGATAGTTCTTCTAATGCTAAGGGGGTCTTCTCATGTTGAAAGTATTGTCACGTTTTTCCTGGCCAATGATGCTCGGGCAGCTGCGCCTTAATCTGTTGGATTATGCTTTTCTTTTGCCGCTTGGGGCTTCCTTACTGGGTGTTTTGCTGGCGCGCGCAGTTGTGATGGGACAATTATACCCTTATGGCATTAGCTATTTAGCCGGGATATGTATCGGTAAGCCTGAATGGAAGAAGTTTGCCCTTTTAGGTGTGCTGGCGGGAACAATAATCACGGTGCAAGGGCTTCCTTTACTGGGTTATTTAGCGAGCATCGCTATTTTATATAGTGTTTTTGTCTGTTACAAAAAGGACAGTTTGCACTGGCTCATTGTTCCAAGCCTCATTTTCGGGATTCATTTGCTGTGCCGGGGCAGTGTTGTTTTTTTTACCGGGGGCGAGCCGTATTTATGGGTGGCGATTCTTTTTGAGTGTATTTTCATTGCGATTTTGTCAATGGTTGTGAATACGGGAATTCAGGCGTGTGAAAAGATTAAAAGCGGGGCAATGATCCTGCCCGAAGAAAGGACAAGCCTGGGGTTGGTTGTCCTGGGCATTTTAGCCGGAATTGCGGGTTTTTCTCTTTTCGGCTGTGGTCTACAGAGTATTGTGAGCCGGTGGCTTGTTTTATGGGGTGCTTTTTTGGGCGGACCGGGTGGCGGAGCGGCAGTCGGGGCGGCGGTTGGACTTGCCCCCAGCATTCAGGGAAATGTAACGTTGGGGCCGGTTGCTTTTTATGCCTTAGCCGGTTTGCTGGGTGGTATTTTTTGCAGTTTTCGCAAAAGCGGGGTGGTGATTGGTTTTGCGCTGGCCAATTTGTTATTGTCCTTCTTTTTTACGGAAGATCTGGCGATTATCGCTTCATTAAAGGAAACAGGAGTAGCGGTAGTACTTTTTTTAATCACGAATATCCCTTTTTCCTTAGAAACAAGAATTGCCAAAGAACAAATGGCCGCGGGAAACGCTGCTGCCGGGGTAAATCTCTATTACGCCGAGCGACTGGGTAAAATTGCCGGAATATTTTACGAGTTGGAAAAAGTCTTTGACTATGCACCGGAGAGCCAGGCAGATAAAGAAAACTTAAAAGAGTTGTTTGATAAAGCCACCAGTCAGGTTTGCAACGGGTGCAGTCTGAAACGGATCTGCTGGGAACAGGACTTTTATAAAACATACCAGGCTTTTTTGGAGGTGAGCGAGAAACTGGGGGCAGGGGTTGTCGTGGCGGAAAAGGATTTTGGGATTGAACTGAAAAGGAGATGTATGCGGCTCAGGGAGCTAAGTGTAGCCCTTAATGCGCAATATGAAGGATTTAAGCTGGTTCGTAAATATGAAAAACGCCTTGAGGTGTGCCATGGGCTAGTGAACCGGCAGTTAATCGGTTTGGCCAGAATGATTGAGGATTTCGCGGGAGAAATAAAAAAGGAAATCAAGGAGGATGAAAGTACCGAAGAATTAATCAGGAGCAAGATGGCGGAGAAAGGCTTTACCATTGCCGCGGTGCGTGTCCTGGAACTGCCTCAAGGAGAGAAAGAGATCCAGATCATGCAAAGGCCTTGTGAGAAGGAAAATTGGTGTTCCGCCATGATTGCTCCCAATCTTTCGCAGATTATGGACCGCACTTATATCGTCAAAAATAAGCATTGCGGTGAGATTACTGGTTATTCAGGCGGGTCAGGCTCAGGGGGGGCCGGTTTTGGCTGTTGTGCTTTTTCGTTAGTGCCCAGCCGGACTTTGGCGGTTAAGGTAGGACAAGCACAGTGCCCCAAGGAGGGGATTACTGTTTCGGGCGATATTTGTTCGGCACTCACGTTACCACACCATCAGTTCGCTTTAATCATGTGCGATGGAATGGGGGTAGGTGCCGATGCTTATGCGGAGAGCAGTGCGGCGGTCAATATGCTGGAAAAGCTCTTATTAGCCGGCTTTTCACCGCAGGTGGCGATCAGAACAGTAAATACGGCGTTGTTATTAAAAACGCCGCTGGAGAGATTTGTGGCCCTGGATTTAGTGGTGGTGGACCAAATTACCGGACAATGTGATTTTATCAAGATTGGCGGGGTTCCTTCCCTGCTTTGCACGGAGAATGGCTTGAAGGTTGTCAAATCTTCTTCACCGCCGGTGGGAATTTTCGAAGAAGTGCAGCCGCAAATTTTTCGACATATGCTTAAACCGCAGAACAGTATCATCATGATGAGTGACGGAATCTGGGACAGTCTTGACAGTGTGGACGGACCGGAAGGCTGGCTTGAGGATCTTTTGGCGCAGGTAGAAAGCAATGATCCCCAGACATTAGCCGATTCGCTTCTTTATATCGCGAAAAAGGCGGCCGGCAATCAGGCCCCTGATGATATGTGCGTGCTGGTCGCCTGTTTTGAGCAGAATAATATTGCCTAGCTGATCCCCCCTCTAGTCTTCCTCATTATCTTGGAAAAGAGATTCCTTTTTGCAGGAGTCTCTTTTTCTTTGGAGAAAATGTATAAGGAAGCAGGTTAAGGCAAAAGGATAGAGGGTAACAAGATCCTGCGGAAAAAGAGAGAGGGCCAAATGCCTTTTTGGAAAAATGCAGGGAAAAGGATATTTGTAAATGGATAATATCGTAAGAAAGTTTAAAGAGACGATAATTAAATACGAGATGATTAAGCCGGGAGATCTAGTAATCGCCGGAGTATCCGGTGGGCCTGATTCCTTGGCTTTATTGCATCTTCTGCGCGCGTTAAGGAATGATTTGGCTTTTCGGGTGCATGTAGCTCATGTGGATCATTGTTTGCGGGGCAGGCAGGCGGAGGATGAGGCCTGCTGGGTGCGGGAGAAAGCAGAGGAGTGGGGCTTTGCCTGCACGGTGACGAAGATTGATGTGCCGGCAATTGCCCGGGAAAAGGGACTGTCTTTTGAAGAGGCGGGGCATTTTGTGCGCCGGAGTTTTTTTCTGGACTTACAGCAGAAAATCGGGGCGCAAAAGATCGCCTTGGGGCATCAAGCTGATGACCAGGCCGAAACGCTTTTGATGCATTTTTTAGTGGGGACAGGACTGGAGGGGTTACGGGGGATTGTGCCCGTCGATTTGCCTTTCATTCGGCCGCTACTTTTTTTAACGAGGGCCGAGGTGGAGCTTTATTGTCAGAAAAACGGGTTGCTCCCGCGGCGGGATCCGAGCAATGAAGACGATGCTTATTTACGGAACCGGATTCGCAATCAAGTCATTCCCTGGTTAGAGGAGAAGGTAAATCCGAATCTGGTGGCGACTTTAAATCGAACTGCCCAGATCATCCAGCAAGATGAGGATTATTTGCAGCAGGAAATGACTAAACTGGTGCCACGATTTTTCAGTTCGAAGGATCATAGCGGAAGCTGTTTGCATTTGGAGGGCTGGGATACGCTACATCAGAGTATGCAGCGGCGCTTGATTCGTTACACTTATCAAAGTCTTTGCCCCGGAGGTGCCTGGACGGAAAAAGAGGAAACAGGGCCAAGGCAAGGGTTGGCTTTTTTCCATGTTGAGGCGGTAAGGGAGTTAGCGCAAAGCAAGGAAACAGGAAAAGTACTGCATTTACCCGGGGCGGTTCGCGCCGAAAAGGGATATGGAATGGTTCTTTTTTATCATCAGGATGACCGCGCGGAGACCGGTAAAGAGGGAGTGGAGATAGAAGCACGTTCTTTACCGATTCCGGGGGAATTATTCATTCCGGAGACAGGACAGCGGATTGTGACGGAACTGGTAAATGAGATCAAGCCGCATGCTCAGACGGTTTATTGGCCGTACGAAGAGAAAAAAGAAAAAGCTTTGCCGAAAATAGTTGTTCGTTCGCGAAAGCCCGGGGATAAAATTACCCTCACCGGCATGGTTGGGACAAAGAGATTAAAGACCTTGTTTAATGAAAAAAAAGTACCCGTTGGTCTGCGTGACAGGATTTTATTGATTTGTGTGGAAAATAATATTGTCTGGATCCCTCAATTAAATATTCGCAGTAAAAAACTCGTTGCCGGTACAGGGCAAGGCTTAAGAGAAGGAGAAGGACAAGGACAAGGACAAGGACGATATATCGCCATAACATTTTGCGGGCCGACAACTGAGATCTGAGCATTACTGTACAAGTCATTACAGTAAGAGGCGTGAAAATGTCATTACTGGACAAGGCGTGAGAATAATTTGAAAAAAAGTATGTAATGTGTTAAAGTATATAGGTTACCACTATATGAAAAGAAAAAGAAGAGTGGAAGGAGGAACCATGTGAACCGGATTTTAAAAAATGTGGCGATTTATTTGCTGATTGTAATGGTTGCCTTTTCGATTTTTCGACAGATAAGTGATGCCCCCCCGAAAGAAGATCCTTTTAACGGGAATTATACAGCGTTTTATAAAGCGTTGGAAAAAGGGGAAATTAAAAAAATTACGATAATTGAAGAGGAAGATACCCGTACAATAACGGGAACCTTGGATAATGCCAAGCAATTCGAAATTGTCGGGTCCTCTAATGATGAAGATCTCATCAAATTGATTAAATCAAAGGAAGATATTCTTTTTGAGATCAAGCCTGCTCCCAAACCCAGTTTCTGGACCAATTTGCTGACCTCATTTTTACCGATCATTTTGCTTATTGCGTTTATGTTCTTCATGATGCAACAGACACAAGGCGGGGGAAGCCGCGTCATGCAGTTTGGCAAGAGCAGGGCGCGCCTCCAGAATGATGAGAAGAAAAAGACCACTTTTGCTGATGTGGCCGGTGCCGATGAGGTAAAGGAAGAGCTGGAGGAGGTTGTGGAGTTCTTAAAGCATCCCAAAAAGTTTACGGAGTTAGGAGCGAAAATTCCTAAGGGTGTACTTCTTTTTGGGCCTCCCGGTACAGGGAAAACCCTCTTAGCGAAGGCTGTGGCCGGTGAAGCGGGTGTGCCGTTTTTTAGTATCAGTGGTTCGGATTTTGTGGAGATGTTTGTTGGTGTCGGAGCTTCCAGGGTTAGAGACCTTTTCGATACGGCCAAAAAGAATGCCCCCTGTATTGTCTTTATTGATGAAATTGATGCCGTCGGGCGTCATCGTGGTGCCGGACTGGGCGGTGGGCATGATGAAAGAGAACAGACTCTCAATCAGTTGCTGGTGGAAATGGATGGTTTTAGCGATAATGAAGGGATTATCGTCATGGCGGCAACAAACAGACCGGATATTTTGGATCCGGCGCTTTTACGGCCCGGGCGTTTTGACCGGCAGATTGTCGTGGATATACCCGACGTGAAAGGACGCAGGGAGATTTTAGCAGTTCATTCCAAGGGTAAACCGCTGGCCGATGATGTTAATCTGGAAATACTGGCGCGCCGGACACCGGGTTTCACCGGAGCCGATCTGGCCAACCTTTTTAATGAAGCGGCCCTGTTAGCGGCCAGACGTGATCATAAGAAGATCACCATGGATGAATTAGAGGATTCGATTGAAAGAGTGATTGCCGGCCCTGAGAAGAAGGCGCGGACCATTAGCGATTTCGAAAAGAAGCTTGTTTCTTATCACGAAGCCGGGCATGGTTTGGTAGCCGCACTTTTACCGCATACCGACCCCCTTCATAAGATTTCGATTATCCCGAGAGGCCGGGCGGGTGGTTATACGTTGCTGCTGCCGAAGGAAGACCGTAATTATATGACCAAGTCTCATTTGCTCAATCAGGTGACGATGCTTTTAGGCGGCAGAATGGCTGAAAAAATTGTGCTGAATGAAGTAAGCACCGGAGCCCAGAATGATCTGGAAAGGGCGACGGAGCTAGTCAGAAAAATGATCACGGAATATGGCATGTCTGATGAATTAGGACCCCTTACTTTTGGGCGGAAACAGGAACAGGTCTTTTTGGGACGGGATATTTCCCGTGACCGGAATTACTCCGAAGCGGTGGCCTACTCCATTGATAAAGAGGCCCGCCGGATTATTGATACTTGCTACAAAGAGGCCGAGAAATTGCTGAAGGATCATTTGGATGCCTTGCACTTAATTGCCGAGACCCTCATGGAAAAGGAAACAATTGATGCTGAGGAATTCGCTGAATTATTGAAGCAATGCGGCTTAGGCAAGCCGGAAGCGGAAGAGAAAGACGAAAAAAAACCGGGAGAAAATGCGGAAGAAACACAGAATGCGCAAAATGAAGAGCCAAAAGAAGCTCCTGCAAATGTTCCTGATGCCGAAGACGCTAAGGCAGAAGCTCCTCAGGGAGAAGACAGAGAGCATAATTAAGATAACGGAAAAGGAAAAAATAAAGGAGCCCCCTGCCAGAGAGGTATGATGGCAGGGGGTTCTGCTGTGATGTAATTTTTTTTACTTGAAATAGTCGCCCGAATATTTTATATTTAAAATATTCTTTATGATAGTAAAAGGCGGAGGGGTAAATATGAATCCAAAAACAAAGTACCTGTTAATAAGTTTACTGGTATTAATCATAGGATGTTCACCGGTTGCGGTATATGCTGACACGAATACTACCGCAAAATATGATCCGTATAAGCTGGTGCCATGGGATAAGATTGCTCTTATTTTTGATATTTCGGAAAGCATGGGCATCCCGATAGTAGCATTCGGAGAAAGAGAAGGATATAATACTGTCAAAAGCTAATTATTTTGTTATATAGGTGGTGGATGGGGTGAGAGGCCCGTACCTTTTGCAAATGGAGACGCAAGCGGATATAGAGGCATTGTTTGCGAGAATTGGGTGTGATCCCCTGGGTGGACAGATTATGATTAAAAAAGGGGAGACTTTGCCGTTATTATTAAAGGAAGTGCGCAGTCCCGGAGCGAATATTCTGAAGCAGCAAATGCTATCCTTAGGCGGCGAAGCTGTCGTCAGCAGAGGTGTGGTAAATTGCAGTCAGGAATATACAGATGTGTTGCTCTTGGGGACGGTCGCCATTTATGAGGCCTTGGTGTACAAGCTCCAAGTCCAACGGCAGCCCTGGGGACTTGGTACATTAGGGGGAAAACTGCAAGAACTATTGGCAAAGCTCGAGAAGGCACGGCGGCAAATTGTCTGGGAATGGCCGGATCGTAAGCTTGTGCTTGGGGAAAAGGTGCTGGTGATGGGAATCTTGAATGTGACGCCGGACTCCTTTTCCGACGGCGGCAAGTTTCATGATATCGAAAAAGCGCTGGCGCATGCCCGGCAGATGGTTGAGGATGGCGCCGATATTATTGATCTTGGCGGGGAGTCAACGCGCCCCGGGTATACGGTTGTTCCGGCGGAGGAAGAATTAGCGAGAGTGATGCCGGTCCTGGAAAAGCTCGTGAAAGAGCTTCCTGTTCCGCTTTCTCTTGATACGTCCAAGGCCAAAGTAGCGGAAGCAGCGCTGGCGGCAGGGGTACATATCATTAATTATGAAGGGGTAGGCGAGGATTCCCCGATGGCGCAAGTGGCAGCCCGTTATCAGGCCCCGGTGATCATCATGCATAATCCTCGGACTGATCTTACGGGGCATAGCCCGGTGAATGGTTGGGAGAATAATTCGGTCAATAATCCGGTTTATAATGATGTTATCCCTGATTTACTTGATAACCTGGCGGTGAAAATCGGTATTTTTGAGGCGGCCGGGGTAGAGCCGGAAAAGATTATGACCGACCCGGGGATCGGTTTTGGCAAGAGTCAGGAAGAAAACCTGATGGTGTTAAAGAGACTAAAAAGCTTACGCACCTTGGGCAAACCGGTGCTTCTGGGTGTCTCACGCAAATCTTTTCTTGGCCATATTCTCGATCTTCCGGTGGGGGAGCGGCTGGAGGGGTCTTTGGCGGGTGCAGCCTGGGGAATAATGCACGGAGCGGATGTACTCCGGGTGCATGATGTACGGGAAACTGTCCGGTTGGTCAAAGTTCTTGAGGCGATAAAACGGGCCGGAGCATAGAAAAATATCAGATTGTCTGAAAAGGAGGAAAATGAGCAATGATGAGGGAGTCGGATAAAATTGTTTTACAGGGGATGAGGTTTTTTGGTTATCATGGAGTTCTGCCCGAGGAAAGAGCGATGGGGCAGTGGCTTGAAATTGATGTGGAAATCTGGGGAGATCTGTCTAAGGCGGCGGAGAGCGATAACGTTGAGGATACCTTGAACTATCAGCAGGTCTATCGTGATATTAAGGCAATAGTGGAGGGAGAACCGGTTAATCTTCTCGAACATCTTACTCATAAGATAATCTGCAATATTATGGCTTTGCCCTTACCGGAAAGGGTGTTAGTCCGGGTTAAAAAACCGCAGGCGCCGCTGAAAGGAGTATTGGGTTATGCCGGTGTGGAGATGATTAGGAGCAGAGATGAATTCTGAGAAGCTGTATCTTTCTTTGGGCAGTAATATGGGCAATAAGCTCGAGAATTTGCTTGATGCGGTCCAGGCTTTACGGGAGTGTGTCCTCGATGCGCCGGTGGTAGTTTCCGGCGTATACCAGACCGAGCCGATCGGTAATACGGCGCAGGATGATTTTTTGAATCTGGTCATCGCCGGAAAACCAAGGTTAAACCCGGAGGAGACCTTGGCGGCCTGTTTGGAAATTGAAAAAAAGATGGGGCGGGTGCGCACTGTACATTGGGGACCGCGGATTATTGATATAGATATACTCCTTTATGGTAGGCGGCAAATCAAGACAGAAACGCTTGAAATACCGCATCCCCGTTTACAAGAACGGGCCTTTGTCCTTGTTCCGTTGCGGGAGGTTGATACGCCATGTTTTAACCGGCTTCAAGTTCAGATACCTTCCCAAAAAGTCAACTTGCTCTTTTCGGCCAATGATGTTAAAATAATGCTTGATAAACGCGATCCGCAGTGAAGCGTATTATCAGCATCAGGAAAAAAGGTAGAGAAGTTCACTTCTAAATTATTAGCATTTTTTTAATTCAATATTGTTTCATACCGCTTAGATCCGGAAAAGATGGACTGAGACGGAAGGAAGCAGGGAGGATTTATTGCTATTTTGCTTATAACCTTTCGGGTCTTAGCCCGAAAGGTTTTATTTTTTTGGTGGGCATAATTGGGGATATATCGGTAAAAGGAGAAGAAGGAATCATGAACCAACGGCAGACGAAATGGGTGGGAATCGTAGGCTTAGGCCGGGTAGGCTCCGCATTAGCCTTTTCTTTACAGCATTTAGGGTATGAGATCGTAGTTGCGTCACGGAGGTTTTCTCCGGGGCAAAAGGCGGTGATTAGAGACAGGCAATTCGCCGTTGTCTCCTTGGCGGAGATTGGGCGAAAGGCTGATCTCTTGTTTCTCGCCACGCCGGATGGTATTATCACGAAAATTGCGGAGAAATTGGCGCAAGACAGGCAATTAGCGGGGAAAGGAGTATTGCACCTCAGCGGGGCGCATAGTAGCAAGGTATTGGAACCCTTACGGAAAACCGGGGCGTTCCTTGGTTCGTTACACCCGTTACAGAGTTTTGCCAATGTTGAGCAAGCGATCGAGAATTTACCCGGCTCCTATTTTACTTACCAGGGGGATGAGGCTTTACTTGGAGAAGTGGCGAAGCTCGTCCAGGATTTAAACGGGTTTTTAAAGATTCTTCAATCGCCGGAAAGCAAGGTTGTTTATCATGCCGGGGCCTGCTTAGTATCAAATTATCTGGTTGCGTTAGCCTCCTTAGGGGTGCGTTGCCTGTCTGAGGCCGGATTCAGTGAGGAAGAGGCCCGCCGGGCCTTGACACCATTAATGCAAGGTACAGTCAACAACATTGCCGCCTTACCTTTAACGAAAGCTTTAACAGGGCCGATCGTCAGGGGGGATTTGGCGGTTGTGCGCAATCATTTGAAGGCCCTTTCCGCAGAATTGCCGGAGGTTAGGCAGGCTTATCGCGTTCTTTCGCCACTTTTGGGGAAATTGGCTCTTGAAGGGAATAATATTAAGGCTGAGGTTTATGAGGAGTTACTTGGTATCCTGGGCGACAATCAAAGATAAATTGAGGAGGGGTAATTAAATGTCGAAGAAGATTACGGTTAGTGTTTTACGGGAAAAGGTTACCGCAGGGAACAAGCTTAGTATGGTCACAGCTTATGATTATCCCAGTGCGAGGATGGTGGATGAGGCCGGGTTAGATATGATTCTGGTCGGTGATTCGCTGGGCATGGCCATGTTAGGTTATGATACGACGCTGCCGGTAACGATGGATGATATGGTGCATCACACCAAGGCGGTTTGCCGCGGGGCACGCAATACTTTTGTTGTGGCCGATATGCCTTTTCTCTCCTATCATGTTTCGGTTGAGCAGGCGGTAATCAATGCCGGCAGACTGATTCAGGAGGGGGGAGCGCAGGCGGTAAAGCTGGAGGGCGGAAAAGAACGGTTAGAGGTAGTTAAGCGGATTATTGCCGCCGAAATACCGGTGATGGGGCATTTGGGGCTCACTCCTCAATCAGTGAATCAATTTGGCGGATTTAAGGTCCAGGGCAAGAACAAGGAGCAGGCGGAAAAGGTATTGTCCGATGCCCTATTGCTTGGAAGAGGCAGGAGTTTTTGCGGTGGTCCTGGAATGCGTGCCGGCGCCCTTGGCCGCTTTAATTACCGAGAGACTGACTATTCCCACGATCGGGATTGGGGCCGGTGCGGGTTGTGACGGGCAGGTGCTGGTCTGGCATGATGTCCTTGGGAATCACGCAGAATTTGCAGCCGCGTTTTGTCAAGAAATATGCTGATTTACATGAAAGTATTGTTGGTGCTTTGCAGCAGTACAAGACGGAGGTTGAAGAAGGAATGTTTCCGGCGGCGGAACATTCTTTCACGATGAAAGAAGAAGAGCTGGCTAAACTAAAAGAGATTTAGGCCCCAAAAGGGCAGTAAGTTGGAAAGATCTAAAGACGAAACAGTAAAGTCGAAAAAGTATACTTGAAAAAAGGCGGGTACGGAAGATGTTAGTATTGAAAAAGATCGCTGAAGTGCGCAGTTGGGTGGCCGAGAAAAAGAAGCAGGGTCTGCAGGTGGGTCTGGTTCCGACCATGGGCTACCTGCATGATGGACATTTAAGCCTAGTCCGGGCGGCGAAAAAGGAAAATGATGTGGTGGTGATGAGCATCTTTGTCAATCCCCTTCAGTTCGGGCCTCAGGAGGATTATGCCACCTATCCGCGGGATTTGGCCAGAGACGCTGCGCTGGCGGAAAAAGCGGGTGCTGATTTGATTTTTGCCCCGGAGGTGGAAGAGATGTATCCCTCCTATCCCCTGGATACGACCGTGCAGGTGGCGCACCTGACCGCGGGATTGTGCGGGGCATCCCGTCCCGGGCATTTTACCGGGGTAGCAACGGTGGTTACTAAATTATTTATGATTGTTTTACCGGCACGGGCCTATTTCGGGCAGAAGGATTATCAACAGTTTCAAGTCATCAAAAGAATGAGCGCTGACCTGAATTATCCCCTTGAGGTGAAAATGGTGCCCATCAGAAGGGAAGAGGACGGACTGGCCATGAGCTCGCGGAATACGTATTTGTCGGAAGATGAGCGCCGGCAGGCGTTATGTCTTTCCCAATCCTTACGCCTCTGCCGGGAGTTGTATGATCGGGGCGAAAGAGACACGGCACCTTTACTAAAAGTCATGAGAGAGCGAATCAGCCGTGAGCCTTCGGCCAAAATTGATTATCTGAAAATATGTGATGCTGAAACCTTAGAACCCTTAGACAGAATTGACAGGCCGGTAGTTGTTGTGCTGGCAGTCTATATCGGCAAGACACGGCTGATTGATAATATGCTGTTAAATAATGCTCTTAATTAATGCTCTCAATTAATGTTCTTCAGGAATGATCTTAAAATAATGTTGATAAATAACGGATGTGATGAAAAATGTACAGAACAATGCTCAAAAGCAAAATACACCGGGCGGTTATTACGGAAGCAAATCTGCATTACGTCGGGAGTATTACCATTGACACCGATTTATTGGAAAAAGCGAATATTGTGGAGCACGAAAAGGTGCAAATAGTGAATGTCAATAACGGAGCCCGGCTGGAGACTTACGTTATTGCCGGACCGCGCGGGTCCGGAGCCGTTTGTTTAAATGGGGCGGCGGCCCGTTTGGTCCAGCCGGGAGATTTGGTCATCATTATTTCGTATGCCCTGGTGCCCGAGAACCAGGTGACAGAATTTCAGCCTACGGTGGTTTTTGTGGATGAAAAAAATAGGATCACGAAAATCGCGGCCGAAAAAGCATTTTCATACGGTGATGAACCGTAGGCAGCTTTGTCAACCATAGACACACTCGCGGTTGACGAACGAGCAAAGTCCCCTTATAATAAAGATTGTTAACCAGAAACCTTCGCGTGGTTAACAAGAAAGGGGATGACCATAATGATGAAGATTTCCAGCCGGGAGATAACCAGAGCCGCACTATTTTCCGCTCTGCTTTGTATTACTGCTCTTCTCTTTAAATTTGGGGGGGAAGCAGCGGTGCCTTTCAGTATTGTGCCGTTAATGGTCCTTCTGACCGGGGCAATTCTGGGGGCGCGGTTAGGGGTTTTGAGTGTAACCGTCTATGTTTTGCTCGGGTTGGTCGGTTTGCCGGTTTTTGGCCAACCGCCCTATGGCGGCATAACCTACATTTTCCAGCCTTCCTTTGGGTTCCTGCCCGGCTTTATCCTGGCCAGTTACGCCGTGGGCAAGCTGGTCGCAGGAAAACAGCAGCCCTCTTTCGGGAGGATCTCTTTCGCTATGCTGGTTGGAATTGTGGTATACTATAGTAATCGGTGTTACATACTTATACGGGATTATCCGGTTTTACCTCGGGAAACCTTTCACCTTCTGGCAAGCAGTAGAGATCGGGATGCTCCCGTTTTTGATTCTTGACCTGGTGAAAGGGCTACTGGCGGCGCTGGTTGCGCGGGGAGTGCTCCGGCGGATGCGCCATTATTGAGGCAGCAGTATTAATGTAGGAGTATTGATGTAACAGTAATGATGATTTTCGGACATTTAGTTTTACTCAGTATATAGAAATTAGCAGAATTGCTGATATTATTGACTGATTTGAGAAGGTGAGTCGTATGTTGTTGGTAATTGATGTGGGTAATACGAATATCGTCTTAGGGATTTTTGAAGGTGATAAGTTAATTCAGCATTGGCGTTTATCTACCAAAAAAGGTCAGACGGTGGATGAATGCGGAATAATGGTGCGCAATCTTTTTTCTCTGAATGGCCTTAATCATTCGGACGTAAAGGATATTATTATTTCTTCCGTGGTGCCGCCTATTATGCCTACCCTTGAGGAGATGACGAGGCAATACTTTAACCTTCAGCCGTTGATTGTCGGACCGGGGGTCAAGACCGGAATGCCGATTCTTTATGAAAATCCGCGGGAGATTGGGGCTGACCGTATCGTTAACGGCGTAGCGGGTTTTCATCGTTACGGCGGCCCGCTCATTATTGTGGATTTAGGGACAGCCATCACTTTTTGCGTCATTAGTGCAAAAGGCGAATATTTAGGGGGAGCAATCACGAACGGGATTGTCATTGGGATGGATGCTTTATTCCAGCGCACCGCTAAATTGCCCCGGATTGACCTGGTAAAACCGAAAAAGGTAATTGGCAGGAATACGGTCGATAGTATGAGATCAGGACTTTTTTATGGTTATGTTGGACAAATTGACGGGATTGTGCGTCGGATCAAAGCTGAGCTGGGTACTGATGCTATTGTTGTGGCCACGGGCGGAAAGGCTGAACTTTTTGCAGCGGAATCGGAGACGATTAATAAGGTGGATGCAATGCTTACTTTAGAGGGATTAAAGATAATCTACGAGATGAACCGGGGATCATAATTTAAGGATAATAATTCGGTCGGAAGACGCGTTGAGGTGATCGATTTTGAGAATAGGGAATGTGATAATTCCCAATCAGGTTGTGCTTGCGCCAATGGCCGGCGTTTCGGACAAGGCCTTCCGGATTATTGCGCGTGAGCATGGGTGTGGTCTGGTGTATACGGAGATGATCAGCGCGAAAGCGCTGAGTTACCACAATGACAGGACGAAGGCAATCCTGGATTTACAAGGGGAAAAACAGCCTGTTGCCGTACAGCTTTTTGGCTGTGAACCTGCTGTGATGGCTGAAGGAGCTCGTCTTGCAGTAGAGGAGGGGGCTTTACTACTCGACATTAATATGGGGTGTCCGGTCCCCAAGGTCGTGAAGAATGGGGAAGGGTCCGCCCTCCTTGAGAAACCGGAGCTTGCGGTGCAAATAGTCAAGGCCATGGTGCGGGCGGTATCCGTACCGATTATGGCGAAAATACGGATTGGGTGGAACAAACAGAATATTGTCGCGGTTGGTTTTGCGCAAAGACTGGAGGAAGCCGGAATCAGTGCCATCGCTGTGCACGGCAGAACCAGGGAACAGTATTATGCGGGAGCGGCGGATTGGTCGGTGATCAGACAGGTTAAAGAAGCGGTCTCGGTTCCGGTAATCGGGAACGGTGATATTTGGGCAGCACGGGATGCCGGAAGGATGCTGGCCGAAACAGGATGCGATGCGGTGATGCTGGGGAGAGGAGTGCAGGGGAACCCCTGGTTGATCAGTCAAGTCAGGCATTATCTTGAGACAGGGGCAGAATGCCCGTTGCCGCAGCCTTTTGCGAAGATTAAAGGGGCAATTCATCATCTGGAGTTAACAACCAGTCTAAAAGGAGAAGAAGCCGGCGTGCTGGAAATGAGAAAGCACCTGGCCTGGTATCTCAAAGGGATGAAGCATACGGCTCCCGTGAAAGAAGCGATTTTTCGGGCGAAAAGGAAGGAAGAGCTTCTCCGGATTCTGCAAGAATATCTGGAGCGTGAAGGTTTAACAAACGGGTAGAAAAGGGCAAAATGATAAAGAATACAGAGGGATGTCATCTTAGATTTACCCTTGTATGCAGAGCGCGTTTGGGAAGCTGGAGGTTGCCGATGAAAAAGGTAGTAAGTGTCAGCCTCGGTTCAAGCAAAAGAGATCATCTTGTCGAGACAGAAATTATGGGGGAAAAGTTTAGAATAGAACGGATCGGGACCAATGGCGATCTGGAGAAAGCGGCGCAATTGATCAGTTCTTTAGACGGGCAGGTTGATGCCTTTGGGATGGGCGGCATTGATTTATATATCATAGCCGGGCAGAAGAGATACATTATGAAGGATGCCTTGCGGTTAAAGGAAGCGGCCCAAAGGACACCGATTGTTGATGGGACAGGTTTGAAGAACACCTTGGAAAGGAGCGCTGTTCATTATTTAGTTCAGCAGGGTTTATTTGATTTTGACGAAAAAAAGGTCTTACTGGTCTGTGGGGTTGACCGTTTCGGGATGGCGGAAGCGTTGGTCGAAGTAGGAGCGGAAGTCACCTTCGGCGATTTAATTTTCGGGTTGAATATTCCTTTGCCGTTGAAGTCTTTACAAACACTTTCGGTTGCGGGAAGAACATTAGGGCCGCTGGTGAGCAGGGTGCCTTTTAAATATTTATATCCTACCGGGGACGAACAGAATGTCATATATGAGAAGTACGGAAAATATTATGAAATGAATGAGGTTATCGCCGGTGATTTTCATTATATCAAGAAGTATCTGCCCTTAAACCTGGCCGGGAAGACCATTCTCACCAACACAGTGACCAGTGAGGATGTAGAGTTACTGGCCAAAAGAGGTGCTACCTGTTTAATCACAACAACCCCCGAATTCCAAGGGCGTTCTTTTGGCACCAATGTGATGGAGGCTGTGTTGGTAGCTTTGGCGGGAAAGTCAGTCGATTCCCTCACGGAGCAGGAGTATCAAAAGCTTTTGGAGATGGTGGGTTTTAAGCCGCGAATTCAAAGATTGGCGAAGGAGGATTTATGGAGCAATTCTCTTTGATTACTCATCCATCAAGGCCGGAGGATTATGTACGGTTACTTCCAGGAACAAAATATTTACCCGGGGTTATTTTGGAAAGGGTGGCGCGTTTTTTGCCTCCCTTTCCAATTTCCGTACTGAAAGGGATTAGGTCCTCCTGGACCGATACGGAGGCCGAAGGGGAGTTGCGCTGCTGTCCTTTAACAACGCAAGAATTTTTGCGTTTACCGGCGACGGTCACGAAGCACAAGATTATCAATGCGGTAAAATCAGCGGAAAAGAAAGGGGCCAAAATAGCGGGTTTAGGAAACTGGGCCGGGATAATCGGAGAGAGAGGGAAGAAGATAGCGGGTGAGGTTGGGATTCCCGTAACAACGGGGAACAGTCTAACGATTTTTTGGGCCTTGGAAGCAGCCAGAGCAGCCGCCCAGCAAAGGGGCCTCAATTGGAATAAGGCGAATCTGGCTCTTCTAGGGGTAACAGGTTTAAGTGATTATGTGGGGGTTTGCGCACAGCTATTGGCCCGGGAGAATCGGTTTATCACTTTGGCGGTGCGGGAATATGGTAAAGTGGACAAAGCGGCCGCCGAAATCTTATATGAAACAGGAGTAGCCGTAAGAGTATCCGGCCATTTTCAAGAGGTTCTGCGTCAGGCCGATATTGTTTTTTCTTTCACGACAGCGGAAGATTCCTTTGCGGAGATCGGGCCAGACGCCTTGAAGTCAGGGGCGGTTTTATGTGATGTGTTATGGCCACGGGGTTTCGGGAAAAAGGTTGCCTGGCAGAGAAGGGATGTCCTCGTTATTGAAGGAGGAGTGGTGTCCGTTCCGGGGGACGTGAAGGGCGATTTTTGGGGCGACTTTTCACCTGGGCAATGCCCGGCCTGGATGGCCGAGGTGATGGTACTTGCTTTAGAAAAGAAGTATGAAGCATATTCCCTCGGATACGGGATTAACATCAGGCAGGTAGAGGAGATCGGACGTTTAGCGCAACAACATGGATTTAAACCGGCGGGATTCCGTGCTTTTCGGGATGGGATGCCGTAATTTTTGGGATGGCACGCCTTGACAATTATGGTTCTCATCCAGTATAATAATTCCTAATGTATTGGCCAAATCGAAAAAGCACTGCTGTTAATGTTCTCGCAGTGCTTAAATGCTTATTTGTGTTACAATTTTATTAATGTATCTGTTTAATTTGTGGCAACTTTCAATATTGTACACATATAGTTTTAAAGAGAAAATAGTAAAATTATTGAGGGAGCGAATACCATGACGGAAAAAGAAATCATTTTGACACCGGAAGGCTTGAGCAATCTGGAACAAGAGTTGGAAATTCTGAAGTCGGTAAAAAGAAGAGAAGTTGCGGAGCGTATTAAGCAGGCTATTGATTTTGGCGATATCAGTGAAAATTCAGAGTATGAAGATGCGAAAAATGAGCAGGCTTTTATTGAAGGGCGGATTATTACCCTTGAAAAAATGCTGCGTAATGTGCGCGTCATTGACAATACAGGAAATGATAACAATGTGGTCCATTTGGGCGCGAAGATTACCTTGCAGGATTTAGAAAACGGAGAGAAATTGGAATATACTCTCGTGGGTTCAGCCGAAGCTGATCCAATGAAGAATAAAATATCGAATGAGTCACCGGTAGGGAAAGCGATTATTGACCAAAAAAAGGGAGCGATTGTGAAGGTTAATGTTCCGGCAGGTGTGATCAAATATAAGATTCTCGATATCAAATAGTAACCTGTATTTCGATATTGAAATTGAAGGGAAGAGTTCATGTGGCGGATATAGTTGATCAAGAGATAAATGAACAACAGCAGATCAGATTGGATAAACTCAATCAACTACGGGAAAGTGGCATTAATCCGTTCGGTGCACGTTTTATACGCACCCATATAGCCGGTGAGATTATTGCCGGCTATGCGGAATTGCAGGATAAAGATGTGACGATTGCCGGGCGGATCATGGCAATCAGAAGGATGGGGAAGGCCAGCTTTGCCCATTTACAGGATGTAAGCGGACAAATCCAGCTCTATATACGTTTGAACGATGTTGGCGCTGAAAGCTATGATTTATTTACTCATTTAGATATCGGGGACATTATCGGTGTGACCGGCTTCGTTTTTCGGACAAGGACAGAAGAGATTTCTGTTCATGTGAAAGAGCTTGTTTTACTGACCAAAGCATTGCGACCTTTGCCGGAAAAATGGCACGGGTTAAAAGATGTGGAGTTGCGCTACCGTCAACGGCATGTTGATTTGATTGTTAATCCGGATGTCAAGAATGTTTTTATTAATAGAAGCAAGATCATTCAAGCGATGAGAAGGTTTTTAGACAGTAAAGGTTTTTTAGAGGTGGAGACGCCCACGATGCATGCGATTCCGGGCGGAGCAAGTGCCAGACCTTTTATCACGCATCATAATGCGTTGGATATTGATCTTTATATGCGCATTGCTTTGGAGCTGCATTTGAAGAGGCTGATTGTCGGCGGCCTGGAAAAGGTATACGAGATTGGCCGGGTTTTCCGGAATGAAGGGATTTCTACCCGGCATAACCCCGAGTTTACGATGATTGAGTTGTATCAGGCGTATGCTGACTATCATGATATGATGGACATAACCGAGCAGATGATCAGTCATATCGCACAAGAGGTTTTGGGGACTCAAAAAATCACATACCAAGGGACGGAAATTGACTTAACTCCGCCTTGGCCGCGGATGACCATGGTTGATGCGGTGAAGAAATATACGGGGATTGATTACCGGGATTTTAAGAGTGATGAAGAAGCCCGCCAGGCAGCAGCGGAAGTTGGTGTACATGTACCTGCTGATGCCTCAAAAGGGACCGTTTTAAACGAACTGTTTGAGGCGAAGGTGGAAGGAAACCTAATTCAGCCCACGTTTATTATTGATTATCCGATTGAAATATCTCCATTGGCCAAGCGCCGGGAGGATGACCCTAATTTTACTTATCGCTTTGAAGTCTTTATCACGGCAAGGGAGTTCGGCAATGCGTTCTCGGAGTTAAATGATCCGGTGGATCAGAGAGAACGTTTTGTCAAACAGATGGAACAGCGTGCCAAGGGGGATGAGGAAGCCCAGAGGCATGACGAGGATTTCGTCAGGGCCTTGGAAGTCGGCATGCCTCCCACAGGCGGACTGGGGATCGGGATCGACCGGCTGATTATGTTGTTAACGGATTCCGCTTCTATTCGCGATGTGATTTTGTTCCCCACTTTAAGGCAACGGGAAGACGGATAGTTCAAGATAAGCTTGCCTTAACCTTTGGCAAGTCCCAATCAAATTTTCTAAATTTTATACATTATTTATTTGTATTTATCGGTCACCTGTTTTATTATTAAAGTAGAGGATAACACATTTTTCCCGGCAATACTTTAAGAATAAAGGGGCTGATGAGATGGACAGAAAGAGTGGAGTAAAAATTAATTCGAGAAAGTTGGTTGCTTTCTTCACCTTAATCCTTTTTATGCTTCAGTATCTACCCTTGATGACATTTGGGGCCACCGGGACGGCTACTATTATTAAGGGCGGGAATACACCAACAGCACCGACTAATGTTAAGGCGTCACTCCATATTAGCGGCAGCACAAAGTATGTTACCATTAGCTGGTCTCCTTCTAAAGAAACTGAAAAGGGGATTGCGCAGTACAGGGTTTATCGGAATGGGACATTGCTAGGTTCAACCGTGAATTGCAGTTATACTGATAGAACAGTGAAAGACCAACAAAAATATCAATATAAAGTTGTAGGCATCGGAAATAACGGGAGAGAATCTAAACCTGGTGTATCAAATACAGTTGATCTTGTCCAGAAACAAGCAGTAATCAGTGCCAAGACTGGGAAGCAAACTGGCCTCCAAGATTTCAAGACTCCCCTAACTTACCAACCAGTGAAAAATGTGAAAACCGGTAGTATTTCATACGCATTAAAACCGGTCACGGCAACAAAAACAAAAAGTACAGGTTTACCCAATTCAAATATAAAGTTAGCTTCCGGATTAAACAATTCAAATATAAAGTTAGCTTCCGGATTAAATCTGGGTGGAGGAAAGCTTAATCTATCTAGCGGTGCAAATCTGAGCGCCGGGAAAAGTTTAAACAGCAGTAAAAAGCTGATTCCTAGCAGTTCGACAAATATATCCAGCGGCAAAAATCTGCTTGGCGGTGTGAATTTAGCTGCCAGTTTAGGTAGTTTAACAAGTGGAAATCTTTCAAATATTAATTCTAACCTGTCTGGCTCTTCATCTCTTCTGAGCGCTCCCGGAATGAATATTAGTCAACCCATTGTTTGGCAGAGTGCTTTGCGCTGGTAGCCATAATAGGTTTCTCAAATACGCCTGTCAACACATATAACAGCTAAGAGAGAATAAGTGATTATAGCCGCAATCTCGTGATATGAGCGGGATTGCGGCTTGTCGGTCCTAGTAATGATTATGCCTTTTGTCCCGAAAACGTTAGTGTTTCGAACGGAGTATTAAGGTTAACTACAACGCGGAATACGATCACTGCTCCGCTTTGTGGAGGGGGCACCAAAACAGTAAATTATCGTACTGGGGAAGTAAACACCCTAAGGAAATTCCAGCAAAAATACGGATGGTTTGAGGCCAGAATCAAATTCCCGAAGGCAAGGGCATTATACCCGGCATTTTGGCTGATGCCAGCTCCGGGAGTAGGGATGATTGAGGAGAACGGTGGTAACGGCGCAGAAGTAGATATCATGGAATATGAGACCTATTGGATGGGGAATCAGGTAACATCCTCCATCTGGTATGGAGGATATGGAGCGAATCTTCAAGGCGGCGGCATCGGGACAACTTACAGTCCTATTTCCGATTCGAACGACTGGCATGTGTACGCTCTGAACTGGGAACCCGGTCTTTTGGAGATTTATGTTGACGGAAAGAAGACTCAGACTTATACAGGGGAAGGCGTTCCCAGAGGTGAAGAGTATATCATCTTGAGCCTGCACGTGGCTTCATGGGGCAAATCCTGTGTAGACAGTGAACTGCCGGATTCAATGCTGGTTGATTACGTCAGGGCGTATAAAAAGAGTTCCGGATCGTCTTCTGATCCAATTAATAGCAATCCAGTTAACAGTAATCCAGGGGGATGGACGAAAAATCCTATCCAGTCAATTGTGGATATCAGTGCAATAAATTTTTCCGTTAAATTAAGTCCAATATTTAATACGATAATGGATTCAGCGGTGACGTCTTTGTTGAAAAGCTCTCCTGGTATTTCTAATACAAAGCCAGTATTATTGCAGTCACTTACTAAGAAGACTGCGAAGACTGCCAATATACCATTATTAAATCTAGATCCCTTAAATTTTTCAGTAAAAAGTGCTAGTCCACAAACTACTATTAAGCAATCTTCGATTATAGCGCCGGTTTTGTCTACTCTTAACTTAACAAAGAAAACGACAAACTATAAACTAGTCAAATAATTTCTGGCTCTATGTCAATTGTTGGGCTAAGACCTAAAAAAGAATAGATTTTAGAGCAATAGTGCTACCGTTGGAGAGATTTTGATCTGACGGTAGCATTTTATTAGTAACGGTTGAGCAAAATGCAAGCTCACAAAGAAAAAATCTATTGACACGGGAATAATGGGTATGCTAATATAAAAAAGCTGTCTCGTTGAGGCACAGACACTATCAGGCGGTAAGCATGGGAGCAAATTAAAATAGCTAGGCAAGTTTTCTGCGCGGACGAATTTTTCCAAGAAAAACCTAGTTGACAGTAGCAAAAAAAGTTGTTAAGATAGTAAATGTGTCGCAGGAGCGACAAAGGTCCTTGAAAACTGAACAGTTGAAAAGCCAAGCGTAACAAAAAGCTTGAAGAAAGCGGGTCATCACGAGAGATCGAGATGATCGAAGTATTGAGTAAGTCAATTAATTAAGTAGCGATACTTGATTAAGAGAAAGTAATTACGAGCTATCATCAAAGGCTCTGTAAAATAATTTTTACGGAGAGTTTGATCCTGGCTCAGGACGAACGCTGGCGGCGTGCTTAACACATGCAAGTCGAACGGACGAATGAGAGAAGTTTACTTTTCTTATGAGTTAGTGGCGGACGGGTGAGTAACACGTGGATAATCTACCTGCAACACCGGGATAACGCTGTGAAAACGGTGCTAATACCGGATGCCTTCCCATGGATGCATGTCTGAGGGAAGAAAGCTCCGACGGTTGCAGATGAGTCCGCGGCTGATTAGCTAGTTGGTGAGGTAACGGCTCACCAAGGCGATGATCAGTAGCCGGCCTGAGAGGGTGAACGGCCACACTGGGACTGAGACACGGCCCAGACTCCTACGGGAGGCAGCAGTGGGGAATCTTCCGCAATGGGCGCAAGCCTGACGGAGCAACGCCGCGTGAGTGAAGAAGGCCTTCGGGTTGTAAAACTCTGTCTTATGGGAAGAAGAAAGTGACGGTACCATAGGAGGAAGCCACGGCTAACTACGTGCCAGCAGCCGCGGTAATACGTAGGTGGCGAGCGTTGTCCGGAATTACTGGGCGTAAAGGGCGCGCAGGCGGGTTTTTAAGTCAGATGTGTAATCTACAGGCTCAACCTGTAGTTTGCATCTGATACTGGAAATCTTGAGGGTAGGAGAGGACAGTGGAATTCCTAGTGTAGCGGTGAAATGCGTAGATATTAGGAGGAACACCAGTGGCGAAGGCGGCTGTCTGGCCTACAACTGACGCTGAGGCGCGAAAGCGTGGGTAGCGAACAGGATTAGATACCCTGGTAGTCCACGCCGTAAACGATGGGTACTAGGTGTAGGAGGTATCGACCCCTTCTGTGCCGGAGTTAACACAATAAGTACCCCGCCTGGGGACTACGGCCGCAAGGCTAAAACTCAAAGGAATTGACGGGGGCCCGCACAAGCGGTGGAGCATGTGGTTTAATTCGACGCAACGCGAAGAACCTTACCAGGGCTTGACATCCTCTGATGTCCATAGAGATATGGAGTTCGATCTTCGGATTGACAGAGAGACAGGTGGTGCATGGTTGTCGTCAGCTCGTGTCGTGAGATGTTGGGTTAAGTCCCGCAACGAGCGCAACCCTTATTCTTAGTTGCCAGCATTAAGTTGGGCACTCTAAGGAGACTGCCGGTGACAAACCGGAGGAAGGTGGGGATGACGTCAAATCATCATGCCCTTTATGTCCTGGGCTACACACGTGCTACAATGGCCTGTACAGAGGGTAGCGAAGCTGTGAAGTGGAGCCAATCCCAAAAAGCAGGTCTCAGTTCGGATTGTAGGCTGCAACTCGCCTACATGAAGTCGGAATCGCTAGTAATCGCGAATCAGCATGTCGCGGTGAATACGTTCCCGGGCCTTGTACACACCGCCCGTCACACCACGAAAGTTGACAACACCCGAAGCCGGTGTACTAACCGTAAGGAAGAAGCCGTCGAAGGTGGGGCCGATGATTGGGGTGAAGTCGTAACAAGGTAGCCGTATCGGAAGGTGCGGCTGGATCACCTCCTTTCTAGGGAGAACTACTCAAAGAGTAGAGGATTGTCATCACAATCCGAAATCCTAGGTCGGTCGCTTGAGCTGTTACTCAACTGTTTAGTTTTCAGGGACCTGAAATTGTGATATACGTCGGATAACGTCGTTATCCATGCGGACTCGGTGTACTCACATACTAACTGTATGCTCCGTGCACCTCGCCTTGGATGCCTAGTTCTCCTCGTATCTGACAATTTCATAAACCTGAAAAAGTATAAAAAGGATATCGCAGCGAATTTCCAAAAAACACCTAATGACAGGTGAGCGGAAAAATGCTACGATAGACTTCCTGCGTAAGAGCAGGGCTGTTCTTTGAAAAGTGCACAGAGGAAAAAAGAAAGAAACACCGAGGAACTGATGCGAAAGCATCAAAACGGGATTGCAGATGCTTTAAAAGCAAATCACAATTCCGCAAAACTTGGATTATGTTCTAGCTACATGATTCAGGTGAAATGTAGAGAAGCGAAAGCTTACTACAATCCAAAGAGAAACGGAAGAAGCAAGTAGACCAAGGCAGGACGAGGAGGAGCAAGCGGAGCGTACAAAGCGTACGTGAGCATTGCGACGACGAAGGCCAACGCAGGGATACGAAGCTGATCACAATCCGAATAGGTCAAGCTAGGAAGGGCATACGGTGGATGCCTAGGCGCTAAGAGACGAAGAAGGGCGCGGTAAGCTGCGAAAAGCTACGGTGAGACGCAAGCAGTCCTTGACCCGTAGATACCCGAATGGGGCAACCCAGCCGGAGTGATATCCGGCTATCGTATGGTGAATCCATAGCCATACGAAGACAACCCGGGGAACTGAAACATCTAAGTACCCGGCGGAAAAGAAAGAAAAATCGATTCCCGTAGTAGCGGCGAGCGAAGAGGGAAGAGCCTAAACCATTGTTCTACGGAACAGTGGGGTTGTGGGACTCTCATAAACAGAGGGAAAGATAGCCGAAGCGGACTGGAAAGTCCCGTCATAGGAGGTAAAAACCCTGTAGGCGAAATCTTGACCGAAGGGGAGAGGATCCCGAGTACCGCGGAGCACGTGGAATTCCGTGGGAATCAGCGAGGACCATCTCGTAAGGCTAAATACTCCTTAGCGACCGATAGCGCATAGTACCGTGAGGGAAAGGTGAAAAGCACCCCGGGAGGGGAGTGAAATAGTACCTGAAACCGTATGCTTACAAGCAGTCAGAGCCTGATGTAAATCGGGTGATGGCGTGCCTTTTGTAGAATGAACTGGCGAGTTGTGGTAGCAAGCGAGGTTAAGGTGAGAAGCCGGAGCCGAAGCGAAAGCGAGTCTGAATAGGGCGAGTTTAGTTTGCTGCTGCAGACCCGAAACCGGGTGATCTACCCATGTCCAGGGTGAAACGTAAGTAAAATTACGCGGAGGCCCGAACCAACCGTCGTTGAAAAGGCGGTGGATGAGGTGTGGGTAGGGGTGAAATGCCAATCGAACCCGGAGATAGCTGGTACTCCTCGAAATAGCTTTAGGGCTAGCCTCAAGAGAAGATTGATGGAGGTAGAGCACTGATTAGGCTAGGGGTCTTCACGGATTACCGAACCTTCTCAAACTCCGAATACCATCAATTAAGCTTGGGAGTCAGACTGTGGGTGCTAAGATTCATAGTCGAGAGGGAAACAGCCCAGACCAACAGCTAAGGTCCCAAAGTTCAGGCTAAGTGGGAAAGGATGTGGAATCGCAAAGACAACCAGGATGTTGGCTCAGAAGCAGCCATCATTTAAAGAGTGCGTAATAGCTCACTGGTCCAGGGGTTCTGCGCCGAAAATGTACCGGGGCTAAAGCCTGACACCGAAGCTTTGGATGTCGTAAGACATGGTAGAGGAGCATTGTAGCGGCGTCGAAGCTTTACCGAGAGGTAAGGTGGAGCTTCTACAAGAGAGAATGCCAGTATTAGTAAACGAAAAAACAAGTGAGAATCTTGTTCGCCGAAAACCTAAGGTTTCCTGGGGAAGGGTCGTCCGCCCAGGGTAAGTCGGGACCTAAGTCGAGGCCGAAAGGCGTAGACGATGGACAATCGGTTGAAATTCCGATACCACTCCTAGATGCATGAGTGAAGCAGGGACACAGGAGGGCAGGTTGAACGCACGGTTGGAAGAGTGCGTCCAAGCGTTCGAGGTAGCAGGATAGGGAAGTCCGTCCTGCAATAATACTAAGACGTGATGGGGAGGGAAATTAAGTACCGAAGCAACTGGGCTCACACTGGCAAGAAAAGCTGCTAGCGAGTTTAGGAGTGCCCGTACCGTAAACCGACACAGGTAGGTGGGGTGAGGAACCTCAGGCGCGCGAGAGAACCCTCGTTAAGGAACTCGGCAAAATGACCCCGTAACTTCGGGAGAAGGGGTGCCACTGAAAAGTGGCCGCAGAGAAGAGGCCCAGGCGACTGTTTAGCAAAAACATAGGTGCTTGCGAAAATGAAAGTTGACGTATAAGTGCTGACGCCTGCCCGGTGCTGGAAGGTTAAGGAGAGAGGTTAGTGAGGAAACAAACGAAGCTTTGACCCGAAGCCCCAGTAAACGGCGGCCGTAACTATAACGGTCCTAAGGTAGCGAAATTCCTTGTCGGGTAAGTTCCGACCCGCACGAAAGGCGTAACGATCTGGGCGCTGTCTCAACGAGGGACTCGGTGAAATTGTAATACCGGTAAAGATGCCGGTTACCTGCGATAGGACAGAAAGACCCCATGGAGCTTTACTGTAGCCTGATATTGGATTTTGGTGCGTCATGTACAGGATAGGTGGGAGACTTGGAAACCTGGGCGCCAGCCTTGGTGGAGTCACCGGTGGGATACCACTCTTGAAGTACTGAAGTTCTAACCTGGACCCCTGAAGCGGGGTTGGGGACAGTGTCAGGTGGGCAGTTTGACTGGGGCGGTCGCCTCCTAAAGAGTAACGGAGGCGTCCAAAGGTTCCCTCAGCGCGGATGGAAATCGCGCGAAGAGTGTAAAGGCAGAAGGGAGCTTGACTGCGACACCTACAAGTGGAGCAGGGACGAAAGTCGGGCTTAGTGATCCGGTGGCACTGAGTGGAAGGGCCATCGCTCAACGGATAAAAGCTACCCTGGGGATAACAGGCTTATCTCCCCCAAGAGTTCACATCGACGGGGAGGTTTGGCACCTCGATGTCGGCTCATCGCATCCTGGAGCTGTAGTAGGTTCCAAGGGTTGGGCTGTTCGCCCATTAAAGCGGTACGTGAGCTGGGTTCAGAACGTCGTGAGACAGTTCGGTCCCTATCCATCGCAGGCGGAGGAAATTTGAGGGGAGCTGACCCTAGTACGAGAGGACCGGGTTGGACAGACCGCTGGTGTACCAGTTGTCTCGCCAGAGGCATCGCTGGGTAGCTATGTCTGGAAGGGATAAGCGCTGAAAGCATCTAAGCGCGAAGCCCACCCCAAGATGAGATTTCCCACAGGGTTAACCTGGTAAGGCCCCTGAGAGATGATCAGGTTGATAGGCCGGAGGTGTAAGTGCAGCAATGTATTGAGCTGACCGGTACTAATAGGCCGAGGGCTTGACCTATACTAGTTAATAAATTGTGGTTCAAGGTTAAGTGGTCGAAATTCGAGAATAGAGTTAGAGGCTTAAGTGCTTGAACAAAGGTTTTCTTTCTTACTGCTCTGTGCGCTTTTCAGAGAACAAAAACAACTGAAAATGGTAAAGATTATATTTGACAGAAACGATAGTTGCGTTTAAAATAATTCTTATGCCAAAGAGTTTCCTGGTGACACTAGCGAAGGGGTCACACCCGTTCCCATCCCGAACACGGCAGTTAAGCCCTTCAGCGCAGAGAGTACTTGGTCTTAAGACCTGGGAGGGTATGTCGTTGCCAGGAATTATTAATCCTCGATAGCTCAACGGTAGAGCATGCGGCTGTTAACCGCAGGGTTGTAGGTTCGAATCCTACTCGGGGAGCCATGTGCGGGTGTAGCTCAATGGTAGAGCCCCAGCCTTCCAAGCTGGTCGTGTGGGTTCGATTCCCATCACCCGCTCCATTTCAAAAAAGAAAAGCGTAAAATAGAATAATCCTCGATAGCTCAACGGTAGAGCATGCGGCTGTTAACCGCAGGGTTGTAGGTTCGAATCCTACTCGGGGAGCCAGATTAAAAACAAGGCCTGCGGTCAAAAAACTGCAGGCATTTTGTTATAGCGGGAAGTCTTACGGGTACAGTTAATTCTGTATTATCCACTCGAGTGGCATAATTCGAAAAAAAGGACAATTGACCCATAAAATTAGGACTAAAGACTGATGCTAAGATGTAGGAATATGTGGTACTTTGTTTGAAGAGGAGATAAGGAGTGTCAATATGAAGAAAAATCGCTATTCCAATGAAGCTGAACTGGTTAAATTCGCTCAGACAGGTGATGAAGAAGCCCTCGAAAAGCTTGTTTGTAGCTACCGTGGTTTTATTTATTATATCTGTCAGAATTATTTTCTCAAGGATGGCGATCAGCAGGATCTGGTGCAGGAAGCCACGATTGGTTTGCTCGAGGCAATTAAGGCATATGACTTTAACACCAAGGTTAAATTTCGTAATTTTGCTTTTCTTTGTATTAAGCGGGAGTTAGACTCTGCCGTGAGTCGTTCTAACAGGAAAAAGAGGCAAATTCTTAATGAAGCTATTCCTATTTACAATAATGTGGATGATGATAGTAGCAGAACAGGCTCTTCCTTTTATGTCGGTGAAAATTTACTAAAAAATGAGAAGGATACTCCAGAAAACTTCTTTATCCAGAAAGAAGAAGTAAAAGAACTAATTATTTTTCTGCAAAAAGAACTGACTAATCTGGAACAGAATGTTTTGCAATTGCGGCTTCAAGGATTTAGCTACCGGGAGATCACAGCCATTCTGGAAATTCAGACGAAAGCTGTCGATAATGCTATCCAAAGAATCAGAAAAAAAATCAGTAATGCGTATACAAAGATAAACAATGCCTCATAATGCAAGGCATTTTTTTATTCGCGCAGAAAGGTTTCTTCCTGTCGTGACGCAGTTTTATTGTAAAAAACGGAGCAATAGCCCGCAAAGGTGAGGGAAGGTCAAAAAAATATTTCGCAGTGATTGTATTCGCGTTTTTCGGGAGTTTTTGGGCTGAAGAGCTACTGTATATTTTTAGGGAGAAGCTGGTATAATATAAGCGGAAGGTCAGAAAAGGTCAGACAAAAAATAGAGGCGAGAAGCAGGTTGCATCAGGTGAGAAGCGGCGGCGGAAAATGAGCCCTGAGAAGCAGGAACTGAGAGGTGAGGAAATGAGTTTAGTGAGGCAGATTGAGGGATACTTAAAAGAGCTCCTGGGAAATCGTGATTATATTGAGGTACAGCGTAACGAATTAGCCGAGATTTTTAATTGTGTCCCCTCACAAATTAATTATGTCTTAAGTACCCGCTTTACTCCTGCGCATGGGTATTTAGTCGAAAGCAGACGGGGCGGCGGCGGGTATGTCCGGATTGTCAAGCTTTCCTGGAACGTTTTCCCACAACATTTTTTTAAGGAGTTATCCGAAAACCTAAAGATAGGAATTGACCAGCACGATGCGGAAGGGATTTTAAAGCGGTTTTATGAGGAAGAATTAATTACCGGGCGTGAATATAATATTCTTAATATGATTATTAATCGGGATACATTAACGTTGGACTTACCGGAAAGGGATTATATCAGGGCCAGAATTATGCACGCCCTTTTTGTGGCTTTATGCCGGGAGGATTTTCGGGACTAACTCGGGACTAAATAAGGGAAAAATGAAGAGAAATATGAATGAGGAGGGAGAAAATCATGCTTTGTGAAAAATGCAAGAAAAAAATTGCCAGTGTCCATATTAGCCAGTACATTAATGGGAAAAAGAATGAGCAGCATTTATGTGAGGATTGCGCACGGGGAGAAAAAATAAGTATTGAATTCCCGAAGATTCCCTTTTATAATCTGAATGAGCTATTGGGCGCGTTCTTAAACCAGCCCATCACCGCAAATGAAGAGATCAACGAGGCGATTTGCCCCAACTGCCATAATTCGTATAATGTTATTGCCAAGCAGGGACGGGTTGGTTGCAGCGAATGCTACAGTAATTTCTCCTCATTTCTGGAGCCGGCTTTAAGAAAGATCCATGGGGCCAATCTCCATCGGGGAAAAATACCTCGCCAGATGGGAGCGGCTTTTCACATGAGCAGAGAACTGGACGATTTAAAATTACAGCTGCGCTTGGCGGTGGAAAAGGAAGCATACGAGAAGGCCGCTGAAATACGTGACCGGATTAAAGAATTAGAGAACAGCATAGAGAAAGGGGGGCATAAATAGGATGATTAAAGAGGTTGTAACGAGGACAGCAAGTAGTTGGACCAGGCAGGAAGGACCGTATCATCATATTGTAATCAGCTCCCGGATCCGTCTGGCCCGTAACTTAGCAAAGCTGCCCATGCCTGCCTTTCAGAAAGAAACGTCAGCTTTTAGCGTCCTGGAAAAGGTGAGAAATGCGGCCGAAAGCCTAAACCGGCAGGGTAAGGAAAAGCTATATTATTATCCTATGCAGGAAATACCTGTGCTGGAGCGGCAAATCCTCCTGGAAAAGCATTTAATCAGTCCGGAGCATCGTGAGGATGGTGTGAATAAGGGGCTCTTAATTAGTGGCGATGAAGCGGTCAGCATTATGATTAATGAGGAGGATCATTTAAGAATACAGGTCTTTGCGCCCGGTTTACAGTTAGAAAAAGCGTGGGAGCATGCCGATAAGCTTGATGATGATTTGGAAAGTCAATTAGAGTATGCTTTTGATAAACAAATTGGTTATTTAACCTGTTGTCCGACGAATGTGGGAACAGGCTTAAGAGCAAGCGTGATGCTGCATGTGCCTGCTTTGGTTTTAACCCAACAAGCCGGTAAGGTCTTTAGTTCCTTAGGGCAATTGGGCTTTGCCGTCAGAGGCCTCTATGGGGAGGGGACAGAAGCGGTTGGCAGCTTGTATCAGGTCTCCAATCAGGTGACGTTAGGCAAAAGTGAAACAGAAATCATTCAAAATCTCACCGAATTAACCACGCAGTTGGTGGAAAAAGAGGAAGAGACCAGACAATGGCTGCGTAAAGAATGCTTTGCCCAGTTAAAAGACCGGGCAGGCAGAGCATATGGGATCTTGCAGAATGCGGCTATTTTAACCTCGCAAGAGGCGTTACAGTTGCTTTCTGATGTAAAAATGGGCGTTGATTTAGGAACGCTTACCGAAGAGCAGGGGCCTATTTTTAAAGATTTTAATTTCAGTGAATTAATCGTCTTGGCGCAACCGGCGTTTATCCAGCGGTTTAGAGGTAAGCAACTGGATGCGGCGGAAAGAGATGAAGCACGCGCAACTTTATTTTTAGAGAAATTTCGTAGGGGAGGGATTTAATAATGTTTTCAAGATTTACACAACGCGCCCAGCATGTGTTTTTCCTGGCCAAAGAAGAAGCGAAAGCTTTAGGACATCCGGCGATCGGGACGGAGCATTTACTCCTGGGATTAATCAGGGAAAATGAAGGGATTGGGGCGAAGGCGTTAATCAATTGTGGGCTTGATTTGAATACGGTGCGGAAAAAGGTGACCGATCTTGTTTCGCCCGGTCATGACATTCCGGCGGAGGGTAGTGTTACCCCCCGCGTGAAAAGGGTGATCGAACTAGCCAATGACGAAGCTTTCAAATGGGGAGTAAGTTATGTGGGTACGGAGCATCTTCTCCTGGGGATCGTGCGAGAAGGTGAAGGGGTGGCTGCCCAGGTTCTGCTTGATTTAGGCGTAACGGCGGATGCCATTCGCAAGCACGTTTTTTCTTTGTCGGGCGGGGGAGCGATACCGGTCAATAAGAATATGTCGGGTAAAGATGGGCTTGGCAAGGATGTTGACACTCCTGCTTTAAACGAATATGGCCGTGATTTATCTGCATTAGTGCACGAAGGGAAGCTTGATCCGGTTATTGGGCGGAATAAGGAGATTGAACGGGTTATTCAGGTTTTAAGCCGAAGAACGAAGAATAATCCGGTGTTAATTGGTGATCCCGGCGTTGGGAAAACGGCCATCGTTGAAGGTCTGGCTGAGCATATTGTGAAGGGTGATGTGCCGGAAACAATCAAAGGCAAGCGTGTTGTAGCATTGGATATGGCCTCCCTGGTGGCCGGTTCAAAATACCGCGGTGATTTTGAAGAACGTTTAAAAAAGGTCATGGATGAGATTCGCAGTAGTGGCAGAGTAATTCTCTTTATTGATGAAATGCATACGTTAGTGGGTGCCGGTGCAGCGGAGGGAGCTATTGATGCGGCCAATATCTTAAAGCCGGCTCTCGCCCGGGGCGAGCTGCAGGTGATTGGTGCTACGACTATTGATGAATATCGCAAACATATTGAAAAGGATGCCGCTTTAGAACGGCGTTTCCAGCCGATTATGGTGGAGGAGCCGACCAAGGAGGAAACCTATGAGGTCTTAAAAGGGGTCCGGGATCTTTATGAAGCCCATCATCGTGTGAAAATTACCGACAAGGCGTTGAAAGCGGCGGTTGATCTTTCGGACCGTTATATTACCGATCGTTTCTTGCCTGATAAAGCGATTGATTTAATTGATGAGGCTGCGTCCAAGGTCAGATTGCAGGGCTTTATTTCTCCGCCGGAGTTGCACGAGATGGAAAAAAAGATCGAAAGTCTGAATAAGGAGAAGGAAGCGGCCATCATCAGTCAGGAGTTTGAAAAGGCTGCGCAGTTGCGTGACGAGGAACAGAAAATCAAGAAAGAATTAGAGGCTTACAAAGACAAGTGGGATCAGGAAAAAATTAAGAACAAACAAAATGTGACCGAAGAAGAAGTAGCCCAGGTGGTTTCCAGTTGGACCGGCATACCGGTAAGTCAATTAGCGAAGGAAGAGTCAGAACGGCTGCTCAACATGGAGGAGATTTTACACCGCCGGGTTGTCGGGCAGGACGAAGCGATTCAAGCGATTTCCCGCGCCATCCGCAGAGCAAGTGCCGGGTTGAAAGACCCGCAAAGGCCCATTGGTTCCTTTATTTTCGCCGGCCCCACCGGTGTCGGCAAAACAGAATTAGCGAAAGCGTTAGCCGAGGTTCTTTTTGGTGATGAAGATGCCATTATCCGCCTCGATATGTCGGAATATATGGAGAAGCATACGGTGGCCCGTTTAATTGGCGCACCTCCCGGTTATATCGGCCATGATGAAGGCGGCCAGTTAACAGAGGCGGTGCGGCGTAAACCCTATTCGGTCATCTTGCTGGATGAAATTGAGAAGGCCCATACGGATGTTTTCAATACCTTGCTGCAAGTAATGGAGGACGGCCGCCTTACTGATTCGAAAGGACGGACGGTGAATTTCCGGAATACGGTGATTATCATGACCTCCAATCTGGGGGCAAGTACGATTCGGAAAGATGCCACCGTAGGTTTTGTGACGAGGGAAAACGAAAAAGATGATTATGAGCGCATGAAGACTAAAATTATGGAAGAGGTCAAGAAAGCTTTTAAACCGGAGTTTTTGAACCGGCTTGACGAGGTAATTGTCTTCCACTCCTTAAATAACGATCAACTGAAAGAAATCGTTTCTCTGATGATTAATGGCTTGATTAAGCGGCTGGCTCAACAGGAAGTAGAGGTTGAAGTAACGGAGGCGGTCAAGGAAGTAATTATTAAAGAAGGCTATAAGCCGTCCTTTGGCGCCAGACCGTTGCGCAGAGCCATTCAGAATCTGCTGGAGGACCGTTTATCTGAGGAATTGCTGAGAGAGACATTCCGGAAAGGGGACAAGGTCATTGTTGATGCGGAAGAAGGCAAGATCGTTGTCCGTAATGCCAAGGAGAAGGCGGCGCAATAAGCATAGCCGGCAGATGAAAAAGGGAGGAGGATTGTCCAAAAAAAAGGAGAAATAGTGGGGGTGGGAGGGAATAAGCAATGGTGAAACAGAAAAGTAAATTCATTTGCCAGCAATGCGGGTATGAAACATTGGGGTGGCTCGGGAAATGTCCGGAGTGTGGAGAATGGAATTCCCTCGTTGAAGAGGTGGTCTTCGGGGATGCCGTTGGGAAACAGCAGGGGAAACGCCTTTTCGACCGAAATTGTGTCATGCCGCAGGCTTTGGCCGAGATAGATAATTTGGCGGTGGAACGGCTTGATTTGGGAATGTCCGAATTAAACCGGGTCTTAGGAGGCGGACTTGTTTTAGGGTCGATTGTTTTGCTGGCCGGGGATCCCGGCATCGGCAAGTCCACTCTCCTATTACAAGCGGCTGCTTATGTATCGGAAAGGATTAAGAATGTTTTATATATTTCCGGAGAAGAGTCAGCCCAACAGATCAAGATGAGAGCTTCCCGTCTGGAGCTGCCTTCGGCCAGGTTATTGATCTGGCCGGAAACAGAGCTGGAGCGGATTGAGCAGGAAATCAAAAGGCTTGAGCCGGGGCTGGTCATCGTTGATTCCATTCAAACGATTTTTTGTAGTGACTTAGATTCTACGCCGGGAAGCATCGGGCAGATTAAAGAGACTACCGCCCGTCTGACGGCCCTTGCTAAGGGGCTCAATATTCCGGTGATTATTGTGGGACATGTGACCAAGGAAGGCAGTATTGCCGGTCCGCGTGTCCTGGAGCATATGGTGGATACGGTGCTGTATTTTGAAGGAGAACGGCATCAGCAATACAGGATCCTGCGCGCCATCAAGAACCGCTTTGGCTCTACTTTTGAACTGGGCGTTTTTGAGATGCAGGAAGAAGGATTGGTGGAAATTACCAATCCTTCCCAGGCTTTTTTGGCGGAAAGGCCGGCTTCCTCACCGGGGTCGGTAGTAACCGCCAGTATTGAAGGGACACGCCCCTTGCTGGTGGAAATACAGGCATTGGTCAGTCATAGTGTTTTCGGACAGCCACGCCGGATTGCGACGGGAACTGATTATAACCGGGTCAATTTGATTATGGCTGTCCTGGAAAAGAGGGTGGGCCTGAATTTTAGTCAGCAGGATGCGTATGTCAACATTGTGGGCGGTATCAAAATTTCGGAGCCCGCGTTGGATCTGGCTATTGCTGTGGCGTTAGCTTCGAGCCTGAAAAATAGAAATTGTCCTCCCGGCTTGCTGGTCATGGGAGAGGTAGGTTTAACCGGGGAAATACGCGGTATTTCCCATCTGGAAAAACGATTGCATGAAGCGAAAAAGCTGGGCTTTTCTCATTGCATTATTCCTGCCGGCAGTAAGTATAGTCGTACCTTTGCCCAGGAGGAAGGGCTGGATATCATGGAGGTAAGGACGCTGCAGGAGGCTTTAGAGCTGGCGATACTGTAGCCGGTTTGCGTTCGGGTTGTGTAGCCAAGGTTTGCCTCGGGGTTCCGTGCTGCGGTCAGACGCGACCTAAGCTTGGCTCAAAGAGACAGCGAACGGGCTCAATTCGCGTCCATGCTCAGTTCGCCCTAGCGCCGACATCGTGTCGGCGCTTCGCTATCTCTATTTTCGCCGTCGCTAAGTTCGCGTAACTGACCTACGCAAGTCACCCTCCGGCAACACCTTGGCTACAGTTGCCCTAGCGAATGTATTATTGGTAGCGATAACCTTGGCTACAGTATCTCCACATCGTCATGCATAGCCCGAACCCAAGGATGAGTGAGCTCGATTCCTTATAGTCATACGGAGTCTGGAGGTTACATTTTGCTGGAACGAACGTTACTATTCACCGGTCTATTTAGGGTTGATTCAGAACACAAAAAAGGCTGTTGCTTTGTTGCAACAGCCTTTTGGCTTGCGGTACGCCACAATGGCGATCAGGTCATATTAAATTTCCCTAGCGTTTTCACCTTGCTGTATTCCTTCTCAAGGATTTCATGTAAAGGAATACCGAGGGTGCTCCCCAGCGCAGTTATATAAAAAAGATTTTTTCCAAGCTCGCTGGTAATTATTTCCCGGCAATTTTCGCATAGCTCACCTTCCATATGGGTGGAGAAAAGCTTTTTTAAATCATCTATACTAGCGTCCGGGGGTAAAGGCTGTTTTTCGGCATTGACTTTAATACAGCCGCACGATGTGACAGCTTTAGCAATGGCGCGATTTGTCCGGGCACATGTTTCCTGATACTTGGACAATAAGTCCAGGATACTTTGGTGCCGGAGGAGAAAAGAAGCAACCGTTTTTTCAAAATCCTGAGAATCAAGTTGTGACAACCTGAACATCTCCTTTATTAGAGTACTTCTTATGTTAATGTTATTATACTGAAAAAGCTTTTGTTCTGTCAATCACTAAGGCGGGCAACTTGCCATTCGCAAACATAACAGAATTACATAACGCTTGCATAACGAGAATTGGCAAAAAGATGTTGACGTTAAAGGGGGTCATGATATATAATAAACCTTTTTGACATATGGGGCTATCTTTGTTAAAATATCTATATGAGCACTCTTGGGGGTGAAATGATGTTTAAAATTGGTGATAAAATAGTGTATCCAATGCATGGGGCAGGGGTCATCGAAGCTATTGAGGAAAAGGAGGTGCTCGGTGAGAGACGAAACTATTATGTCTTACGGATGCCAATTGGGGAAATGAAAGTAATGGTTCCCATCTCAAATGTGGAGACAATCGGGATTAGAAAAATTATTAACGGGGACGAAGTTAATAAAGTCTTTAATATACTCCAGGAGGAGAATTCTCCGATGTCTACAAACTGGAACAGGAGATATAGAAATAATATGGAAAAGATCAAGAGCGGTAATATCTATGAGTTGGCTGAGGTAGTACGGAATCTTGCGGCCAGGGATAAGGAAAAAGGTCTTTCAACCGGGGAAAAGAAAATGCTTGATAATGCGCGCCAAATCCTCATAAGTGAGCTTTTACTTGCTAAAAGCGGGCAAGAAGAAAAAATCGAAACACTGATCCAAAAATATTTAGCTTAAACGTTAGGTTTAAAACGTCAGGTTACTGACGTTTTTTTGCTTATGCTTGCCTACGAATTAATTAATAACATATAATAAGGACTAGAACAGGCAAAGGAGGTGAAACAGTGCTTAGAAAAGGGGTACGGTTTCTTTTAACCTTAATGTTTCTGGCAGGGGGTATTTCACTCGGTTACGCCTTAACCAATGACGGCTGGCTGGAAATATCCAATATTGTTTTAAGGGTAATAGTGATTATCGCGCCGGGCATAGCGCTTGGCCTTTTGGCATACAGTCTCGCCCCTTGGATTATTAAAAGATTAGTTGAATTTACAGACTGGATCGAGCGAATCTTAACAAAGATGCCTTTAGGAGACCTATTGGGAGCGGCGATTGGCTTAATTATCGGACTTATAATTGCCAGTTTATTTGGATCTTCTCTGGCAAGGATCCCTATCATAGGGAATTATCTTACTATTCTTTGTAGTCTTGTGCTGGGATATCTGGGGTTAAGCTTAGGCTACAAAAAGAAGGATGAGTTATTTGGCATTTTTAATGTTTTTCCCAAATTAAGCGGAAAAGAAAAGGAAAAGCATTCTAATTTGAAATTCGGGACGATGCGGCGTGGCAAAATTCTTGATACCAGTGTGATTATCGATGGGCGTATTGCGGATATCTGTAAAAGCGGCTTCGTGCAGGATATCCTGATTATACCGGGTTTTGTCCTGGAGGAACTGCAACATATTGCTGATTCGTCTGATCCGTTAAAACGCAATCGCGGTAGACGCGGCTTGGATATTCTAAACAAAATGCAAAAGGAAGCGGATATCCGGGTTCAGATTTATGAAAAGGATTTTCCGGAGATCCAGGAGGTCGACAGTAAATTAGTCAAATTAGCCCAAACAATTGATGCGGATATCTTTACTAATGACTATAATTTAAATAAAGTTGCCGAGCTTCAAGGCATCAAAGTTTTGAATATCAATGAATTAGCCAATGCTTTAAAACCGGTTTATTTGCCCGGAGAAGAAATAATCGTACAAATTGTAAAGGACGGCAAAGAGTCAAAGCAGGGGATCGGCTACCTGGACGATGGCACCATGATTGTAGTGGAAGCCGGCAGAAAATATATCAATCAGACAATCTATGTGATGGTGACAAGTGTATTGCAAACTGCCGCTGGCCGCATGATTTTTGCGAAGCCAAAATATAATGATAAACGAACTTTGTGCGAGGTGGACGCGATTGGGTAAGGTTACCGCAATAATACCCTGCGCAGGACAAGGCAAAAGAATGGGAGGGCGCGTCAGCAAGCAGTTTTTGGAGATAAAGGATCGCCCTCTCTTCGCTTACACGCTGGAGCAGTTTCAGAAACACGCTCAGATTGATGAGATCGTATTAGTGACGCGTGAGGAGGATATTGCTCATTGTTGGCAGGTGATACATAAAGAAGGATTAACCAAAGTAACCCGGGTAGTGGCCGGGGGAAAAGAACGTCAGGATTCGGTTTATGAGGGGCTTTTGGTTTTAGATGAAGAGACGGAATGGGTGGTTATACATGACGGGGCAAGACCACTCATTTCCCAGGCAACGATTTCGAAGGTTTTGCAAGTCGGCCATGGAGAGTGAGGCGGCCATTGTCGGTGTACCGGCCAAGGACACTATCAAGCTGGTAAACCCCGATCTGACTGTGCAGATGACCCCGCCCCGCGACCAATTATGGCACGTGCAGACGCCTCAGGTTTTCCGGAAGGAGCTGGTTATGAGAGCATATGCAAAAGCCGCAGCGCTGGGGTGGCAGGGCACTGACGATGCTTCTCTGGTGGAAAAGCTCGGGGTTCCGGTATATATGGTCAAAGGAGAATACAACAATATTAAAATTACCACCCCTGAGGATTTTGCCTTTCTGTTTGAGGCATTACGAGGGCAGGTGAAAAAATGAGAATCGGCTTTGGTTATGATGTGCACGCTTTCGCTACCGGGCGTAAGCTAGTGCTGGGCGGGGTGGAAATACCCTATGAGAAGGGTTTGTTAGGACATTCTGACGCCGATGTCTTATTGCATGCGGTGATGGACGCACTTTTAGGTGCCGCGGCTTTGGGTGATATCGGGCAGTTGTTTCCGGACAGTGACGCCCGTTATAAGGATATCTCCAGTCTGCTTTTATTAGAGCAGGTGGTTGAATTACTGAAAACGAAGTGTTATACTTGCAATAATTTGGATTGCACCATTGTGGCGCAAGTACCGAAGATAGCCCCTTATCGGGATGAGATAAGAAAGCGGCTGGCGGCCGCCCTTGGCGTAGACCTGGAACAGGTCAGCGTTAAAGCGACCACCACTGAAGGGCTGGGGTTTACGGGCCGCAAAGAAGGTATAGCGGCTTATGCGGTTTGTACCCTTGCCAGGACAGGGCGAAAAGAGGCAAACGGACAAGCGGGTAATCCGGGGAATTGAGCTGCCTTGGAACACAAAACAGGGCAATTTGCACAAGGGAACAGAGGGAGTCTTAGGTAGTCTTATTGTACGGGGAGGCTTTTGAATTGATGGAAGAAATGCGTTTGAGATTTGCACCCAGTCCTACGGGACCTTTACATATCGGCGGTGCTCGTTCGGCACTTTTTAACTATTTGCTGGCGAAAAAAACAGGCGGCAAACTGATTCTGCGCATTGAGGATACTGATATTGCCAGATCCAGCCGCGAATCGGAGCAGAATATTGCCGATTCCTTAAAATGGTTGGGTATTACCTGGGATGAGGGGCCGGATGTCGGCGGCGCATATGGTCCGTACCGGCAGATGGAGCGGCTGGAGATCTATCGAAAATACACAGAAGTGCTGCTTGCCAAAGGGTACGCCTATTATTGTTATTGCTCTGAAGAAGAATTGGAACAGGAACGGCAGGAGGCCTTGGCGAAGGGAGCGGCTGTAAAATATAGCGGGAAGTGTTATGCTCTTACGGCAGAGGAACGGGCGAAATTAGAGGCGGAGGGACGGAAACCGGTGATTCGTTTTCACGTTCCGGCCAATCAAGAGATTGTGCTTGATGATTTAGTAAGGGGACGCGTGGTTTTTAACAGTGAGGAAATCGGCGATTTTGTCATTGTGAAATCAGACGGAATTCCCACTTACAATTACGCCGTAGTAATTGACGATAGCTTAATGAAAATCAGTCATGTGATCAGGGCGGAAGAACATCTTTCCAATACGCCCCGCCAGGCTTTGCTTTATCAGGCACTCGGATTTCCGATGCCGCAGTTTGCCCATATTTCGCTGATTCTGGGAAAGGATCATGCCAAAATGAGTAAGAGGCATGGGGCTACCTCAGTGGTGCAGTATAAGGAGGAAGGCTATCTGCCTGAAGCGGTAGTAAACTTTCTTGCTTTATTGGGCTGGGCTCCCGAAGGGGAAGAAGAAATCTTTAGTTTAGAAAGATTAATTGCGGAATTTTCGTTGGAGAGAGTAGCGAAAAACCCGGCAGTTTTTGATCTGGAAAAACTCCGTTGGATTAACGGAATGTACATTAGGAAGATTACAATAGAGAAGCTGGTGGAACTGGCGTTGCCATTCTTGCAAAAAGCAGGTTATGTGTCGGAAACCCTTTCTTCGGAAGAAAAAAAGTGGGTGGAACAGGTGATGACTGCTTTACAAGAAAGGCTTTCGACCATAAAAGAGGTAGCGGAACAAGTGAAAATCCTGCTGGGAGAAGAAGTGACCATTGAAAATGAAGAAGCCGCGGCAGTTCTAAAGGAAGAAACAGCACCTTTAGTAATCAGTACCTTCAGGGAAAAACTGCTTGCCTTAGAGGAAATTACACCGGAAACAGTTAAGGCTCTTCTGAAGGCTCTGACCAAGGAGTTAAAATTAGGCGGGAAGCTTGTTTATATGCCTATTCGGGTGGCCTTAACCGGGCAGATGCACGGTCCGGATTTGAATCTGGTTATCGCGATTCTCGGCAAGGAACTGGTGGTGCGCCGGTTGAAAAATAGTGTATTATAGACAGTTTTAAGCCTGGTCGGAGTAATCCGAACCGGGTTTTTTATTGGTGGTGCCAGCAAAGCCCGCTTAGCTAAAATGGGGTAAAAAATATAAAAATAAGCAGGAAATTTTGCTTTTATCAAGAACAGATATAAGAGCATTGATTATGTTGCAAATTTAGTGAAAAAGGCAGAAATGATAATAATACACAAAATAATGAAGGGAGTTATGTGGTTAATGAACATGGCAAAGAAAAAGCGGCGGTACATTTCGATGCTGGTATTTTTCACTTTTCTTTTGAACTTTTGCGTTCCCTGCCTTCCTATGCAGGCGGAAGCAACAAAAAACAACATTACGGAAGGCTCCCTTGCTGAAAGCGGATCCTTTAGTGATATAGCAGGACATTGGGCGGAAAAAGAGATCAAAGCCTGGACGGCGCGTGAGCTGGCGGGGGGCTACCCTGATGGCAGCTTCCGGCCGGACAGCCCGATTACGCGGGCCGAGTTTGTGACGCTGGTTAACCGGGCTTTTGGCTATACGGAGATGGTAGGTATGGCAGGCGGACAGGGAAATATTCCGGCAACCTATCGTGATGTGGCGGCAACGGACTGGTTTGCCGGGGAAATTGCTAATGGGGCGGCAGTGGGCTACCTCGGTGGCTACCCGGATGGCACGGTAAAGCCCCAGAATCCGCTTACCCGGCAGGAAGCTGCGGCGATATTTGCCCGGATTTTGCCGACGAATAACAATGTTCTAACAGATAATAATAGTAATAATAGTAACAATGGCAATATGGATAATACGCTTGCCCAATTTACTGATCAGGCGCAAATACCGGAGTGGAGCCAAGCCGCTATTGCCGCGGCAGTGAGCGGCGGCTACATGAATGGGTATCCCGATGGTAGCTTTCAGCCAGCTAAGCCTATTACCCGGGCGGAGGCTCTATCTGTCCTAGACCGGGCGGTAGGCACCTTATACAACCGTGCCGGTACATACGGACCCTTTCAGGGCACGGTGGTGCTGGAAGGCAACGTGACCATCAATACCCCCGGTGTTACTTGCAAAACACGACCATTACCGGCAACCTCTACCTCACCGAAGGGATCGGGGCGGGAGACGTTACTTTAGATAATGTCACGGTTCAAGGAACAACGAAAATAAGCGGGGGCGGCAGTAACAGTATTCATCTGCTGAATACCTCTGTAAGTTCTGTTTTAGTCAACGTGCCGAGCCGTAACCTTGTTCGTGTACTGGCCCAAGGCAGTACGGACGTAGGTACCTTAGAAGCCAGAACCCCAGCTAAGCTGGAAGAAGAGGGACTACCGGCTCTGGTTTTACCAAGGTGGTTATAAAAGCAGCAGGAGGAATTCTTGCCCAGGGAGGCAACACTCCACAAGCGCGACGATTACCGTGGAACTTTTGGGTCAATTTAGTGATGTCGAAATACAGGCGGCAGCAGCGCAACTTGACTTACAAAAAGGCAGTATTGCTAACCTTAGCTTGTCTTCCACAGCCCAAGCGGCCCAAATCAATCTGGCGGCCCAGACTACCGTTAATACCTTGACTTGCCGATACTCCGGCCACCGTACAGGGACAGGGAACTGTTGAAACAGCCCAAGCCAACGTGGACGGCGTAGTGATTGAGGCACCGGCGAAGAAGGTGTTCCTTGCAGACGGCGTTCAGGCTAACGTTGCCGGGAAAACCATCACCGAAGACTATAAATATGTTGAACCGAAAAAGAAAAAAAGCAGAGATGCTGCTTTAAGCGACTTAATGATCGACGGGATAACCGTAGCGGGTTTTGCTCCGGATACCTTGTCCTATGATGTAGTATTACCCTATGGAACCACGGAAGAAGAAATACCGACCGTCACCGCTGAAGCGCACCACGCTAAAGCAAGAATAACGATAACGCAAGCGACAGGCTTAACGGCTCCGAATAATACCGCCACCGTACTGGTAACTGCGGAAAACGGCAGGACTCAGACGTATACCGTATGCTTTACTGTTGCGGAAAATTCGGCGAAAGCGATCACCGCTTTTCGCTTTGAAGAATTTGATCCGGATGTGGTTGGGGTGATCAATGAAGGGGCCAATCCGAAAACGATTACCGTAACCGTACCTTACGGGACGGACGTGACAGCCTTAGTGCCGACGATCGAACATTTCAGAAGGAGCGAGTATTTCCCCTGCCGCGGAAACACCGCAAGATTTCACTGATTCCGCAACTAACCCGGTAATCTATACCGTTACCGCCGCGGACGGTTCAACGGCAACTTATGAAGTAACTGTCTATATTGCACTGAATGATGAGGTGAGTTTAAGTACATTTAAAATAGGCGGCCAAGATGTAAAAGGATTAGCAGGAGTAAATACGGAAGAAGGGGCAACTTTGGCGGTGTCAGACTTTACCGGCTTCCAAGGTATTGAGGTGGAAACGACTGATCCCAATGCCTCGGTAACAGTGACTTTAAACGAGACGGTTGTTCCGGAAGAAGCTTTGTCCACCCAGACCTATTGCGGTTGATGACGTTATTGTCGTCACGGTAACGGCCGAAGACGGAGAAACGGAAGGGCAATATAAAGTAACGGTAGTACCGGTCCTGGTGACGGGCGTTAGCCTGAACAAAGAAACGGTGACGTTGGCTGTGGGGGAAGAAGAAACCCTTACCGCCACTGTCTCACCAGCAGAGGCCAGCAATCAAAACGTAAGCTGGGAAAGCAGCGAGACAGATGTTGCTACTGTGGATGATAACGGGGTGATAACAGCAGTGGGTGTAGGGACGGCAACAATCACCGTGACCACAGAGGATGGCAATAAGACTGATACTTGTGGGGTAACGGTTAATCCTGCTCCGATCGATGATTTTACCTATACCGGAGATGACGGAACCAGTGCTACTTTCATGTGGACGGCGGCAGATGGAGCGACAAGTATCAAGATTGAGCAGTCCGGATATAACAGTGCTTATGAAACATGGACGGAATGGACAACGGCATATACCGCGCCGATAGAGGCTGCGGCAAATACGGCAACAGTAGTAGGCTTAACAGCGGGGGAAAGATACAAATTTAAACTGCTGGTTACCGGCGGCAATAATGCGGGGGATTCTAATGAAGCAGATGTGACAATGAGTATAGATGATAAAGCGGCTAGCTATGGAGCTTCCTGGACTAGCGGAGCTGATACAAATATGACGAGACTAGGGGGTGCCGAGGGCAAAACAGCTGGGGCACACTTTAACGACTTTGCGCCCTGGAGTGGGATGGAACGTCGCACTATCGATGGACAGGTCATGGTAGAGCTCCCGAAATTTTATTACAAGCATACTTATGCAGACGGAGTGCATGAATTTTGGGTGGCTGATGGACCGGCGGAAGGATTTAAGCTGCATCCGGCCTTTATCCGCACAGGGGTAGAAAAGGAATATATTTACATGGGGGCATATAAAGCGAGCTTAGGCCGGAATCAAGCTGATACCGCCGATGCTTTGGCTTCCGTATCTGGGGCGCTTCCTGCCGTATCGAAAAATATAACCCAGTTCAGAACGTTAGCGGAGGCTAGGGGGCAGGGATGGACCCTTGCTGATGCGCTGACTCGTAATGCGGTAGCTTTACTGTATCTTGTGGAATATGCGGATACAGATAGTCAAAACACTACCGTTGGCATTGGCAAGGGGATTACGGAATTAAGGTATACTGCTGATGATAAAGTAACAGACATTGTTCTGGAAGATGAAATTCAAAATAATGATAAGCTTATTGTTTCTTACGCTAATACAGGTAGGTATTATGATGTTGGACAGATTATCGATGTAGGAACAGAGCTGGGAAAAAGGGATATATGGAAAAATCGGATGATAACGGAAGTAGAAACGGTGGATGATAATACCACAATCACGGTGACTGGTGGTGAAAAACCCGGCACAGCAGAAGAAAATCATATTCTCTATCACGTAGGACAAAAAACCGGCGGGTGCGATGAATTAGACGGGGTTTCCGGGAGTGCGACCAAGTATTCTGATGGGGAGACGCCGGGGATAGACGGCAAAGTATCGGTTAGCTACCGAGGATTGGAGGATCTGTGGGGCAACGTGTGGGAGTTTGTGGATGGAATTAATATCAAAAACAGGTTTGCTGATAATATAGAAGAGATAGAAAGACAGCCTTATGTGGCTGATCATGGTTTTGTCAGTAATAAGTTTAGTGAGCCCTATAAGGCTTCCGGAATTATTTTGCCCTCTGGCAAAGGATATGTGCGTGATTTTGCTTGTTCCGGTGATGCGGACTGGCTCTTGATGCCTTCAGCAGCGGGGGGAACGGGTACAAGTTCTAGTACCTATATACCTGATTATTTCTATCAAAACTGGAATGGGAGCACCTCAGACAAGGTGGCCCTGGTGGGTGGTCGCTGGAGGGATGGTGGGTCTCCTGCCGGCCTGTTCGACTGGGATGTTGCTCATACCTCTTATAATGCGCACCTGTATGTGGGTGCCCGTGCCCTTCTAATACCGTAAGGCCGTTTTAGCGGGGGACCGGGGGCGGCCAGCCCCCGCTATGTCGCACGATCGGAGCGGGCAAAAAGAAGGATTTCAGGCAGGTTAGAGAGAACAAAAGAACAAAATAGATTAAGATTGCTTGCAATTTCGAAATTCGTATTGCAAGCTGGGGGTACGAGGTGAAGGGTGGCCCTGGTGGGTGGTAACTGGAATAATGGAACTAATGCCGGCCTGTTCAACTGGAATGTTAATAATACCTCTTCTGCTGCGAACCTGAATGTGGGCGCCCGTGCCTTCGTTTGAAGTAAAATATATTTATTGCACTTCGTATTCCCGACCGCTTGGTCAAAAATGAGACGCCGTAAACGGCACGGTTTAGTAGGTTTATTCTCGAAAAACCGTGAAGGCAAACGAAGGGAAAAGGATGGGATAAATGAAAAGACAGGGATTCACTATGCTTTGCAGGCAGTAAAGAAGTGGCTGAAAGAGGACCGCAAGCATACTAAATATTGCGTTTAAATGGATATTGTGAAGTTTTATCCTTCTGTAGACAAGGAAGTATTAAAGGAGCAGTTCCGAAGAAAAATCAAGGATAGGGATACCTTGTGGTTGATTGATACCATCATTGACAGTCATAAGTCGGGGTTACCCATTGGCAATTATACCAGTCAGTGGTTCAGCAATTTTTATCTGGAGGATTTTGACCATTATGTGAAGGAAACGCTCGGGGTAAAATATTATGTACGGTATATGGACGATTTTTGTTTGTTTGGCAACAACAAGAAAAAGCTGCATCAGGCGAGGAAAAAGGCGGAGCAATACTTAAACGAGGTGTTGCATGTACGGGTAAAGGATAATTGGCAGCTTTTTCGGGTGGATGACCGCGGTGTTGATTTTGTGGGGTACAGAACATTCCGGGATTATTGTCTGCTTAGGAAGAGTACTTCATTGCGGATAGCACGCCGAACCCGTAAGATGCGGGCAAGGGGAAAGCCGGTGTTCAAGGATGCCGCGGTCGTGATGAGTTACCGGGGCTGGTTGAAGCATAGCAATGCCCATAATTTTATGCGGAAGCATCTTTTGACGGTGGGGAAAACTCAAAAACTGAAACAGATCATCAGTGCAGAAAGCAAAAAGAACCTTGAGGGGTTCTTTTTTTAATGGGAAGCGTTGTAAGCGCTTGCATTCACTCGAACAGAATTTGAGGAATAGTTTTTTAAAATTTACACATACTAATATTAAAAGGCTGTCACAAACATTGACAAGGATAGTATAATAAAGTATAGTGAGGGTGAAAGAAGGTGACTGATATGGAAATAATACAAAATCTTAAAAAAGCATATGGCGATAATGAACCTATTTTGTTAAATGAAGTTAATATTGCCGGTATGAATAAAGTGTACATTAGACAGGTATTTACCCGCTTGGTTAAACGAGGGCGATTGGAACGTTTTGGACAAGGGGTGTATTATATTCCGAAGATGACGTCACTTGGGAAGTCCCGACTTAGTGCAAAAAAGGTATATGAGAAAAAATATATTTGTAATGAAAAAAAAGTATATGGTTTTTATGCCGGGCTGATCCTTGAAAATGCAATCGGCCTTACTACACAGGTACCCAATATTGTGGAAATAGTAACGAATAATGAGGGGTCAAGACGTAGAGAAGTGATGGTAGGAAAGCAAAAGGTCAGGTTGCGTAAATCAAATGTAAAAATTACAGAGCGGAATGCAAGAATCCTGCAGTTCCTTGACTTGATGAATCGTATTGATTTAAAGAATATGCCCGAGGAGTCAAAAGACAAATTAAAAAGTTTTGTAAAGGAGAAGAAGCTAAAAAGGGAGGAAGTCTTTTTATATGTGACGAAATTTCCTTCACGTACGGCAAAAAACATGATTGAAAGTGGGGTTATTAATGAACTTACATAAAAACAAAGGATTGTTTGAGCAGATTATTGAAATTGTAGCGGAAGAAAAGGGGATAAATGCAGCGATTATAGAAAAGGACTATTTTGTAACTTATATTTTAAAAGAATTGGTTGCAAGAGAATCAGCAATTATATTTAAAGGGGGCACATCGTTATCTAAGTGCTACAAATTAATAGAACGATTTTCGGAAGATATTGATTTAAATTATGATAATGGAATAGAGAAAACAACTGAAGGTATGAGAAAGAAATTCACGCAAACAGTTATTGAGACAATAGAAAACTGTGGGATGGAACTTTGCAATCAGGGAGAAATCCGTAGTCGTGGGGAGTTCAATAAGTTTGTAATAAATTATAATTCAGAATATACTACCGGATTACTAAAAGCTCATCTTATTGTAGAAACGGCGATGTTAATTCGTTCTTTTCCGACAGAGAATATGAATGCGGACTGTTATATTTATCAGTATCTAAAGAAACAAAAATTAGATGATGTGATAACGCAGTACCAGTTGGAGCCGTTTAAAGTGAAAGTGCAGACTATGGAAAGAACTTTTGTGGAGAAGGTATTTGCTGTTTGTGATTATTATTTAAACGATAATTCGAGAGAACATTCAAGGCATTTATATGATTTATATAAGTTATATTCAAAAGTAAAAATGGATGGGAATTTGTCTGAACTTATAGAGAGGGTCCGTAAGGTTAGAAGTAAAAGTAAAATTTGCTTATCTGCACAGGAGGGATGTTCTGTAAATAGCATATTGGGAGAAATTATCAAGAAAGATTTTTACAAGAAGGACTACGAGGAAAATACAAGGGATTTGTTATTTGAAGAAGCTAGTTATAATGTGGTCATAGAGAGTTTATGGAAAATTATAGAACTAGGGATTTTTTCGTAGGAACAAGGCAAACGAAGCTCCGTAAGCGCTCAATATTCGGGTGCCTCGTCAGCACTAAAAACCTATGAGACAATACCTCCATGAACTACAGTAAAGGAGGCATCATGGCTAAGATGTTCTTCCGTTTCTGCTTCAAGCATCTGCTCTATTGTCCCGCAAATAGCCTCTTTAGCTTTGTCTGGATGTCGCCGGTGTTTTTACACTCTTTCATTTGAGAAAATGATGGAGTGACTTCATTCGGCTGGATCGAAAAGCGGCCGGGCTATAAATTTGCCCAAAACCCAAAACTGCGGGAATTGAATTATCAGGCTTTGGCAAGGGGGTGGTTTAGTTCGGGAATTACATTAGGGGGCTTTGCTTTGAAAATAGGCGAAGCCCTTTTTCCGGATAAAAATAAGTATAAAAAAGCAGGAAATATCGAATTAGTCGCGAAAAGAATAAATAGCAATAATCCAGTTGAAGATTCCAGAAGGGGAATTAAAACATAGATAAAAAACTATATTTACTAAGAGTTGGGGAGGTTATGAATCTAATGCATAAGAAAAAACTGCGGCAGATCTCGTTGCTGCTCTTTTTTACTTTTCTTTTGAACCTTTGTGTTCCTTGTTTTTCTGTTCAGGCGGAGGTAATATTTTTGTCGGATGCTCCGATAGAAAAAGGGATCTTTTCCGCGTCTGAAGACTCCGGTGTAAAGGAAGTCTCTTTTGGTGATACTGCCGGACATTGGGCGGAAAATGGGATCAAGGCTTGGGCGGCTCGTGAGCTGGTGGGCGGCTATCCCGACGGCACTTTCCGCCCGGACAGCCCGATTACACGGGCAGAGTTCCTGACCTTGGTTAATCGTGCCTTTGGCTATACGGCAGCCGGACAGGGAGCCGGGGGGATGAATACCGCAGTTGATTCCAGTGGGTCATTTTGGGGTGCGTACAAAGACATTGCCGTCACCGATTGGTATGCCGGGGAAATTGCCAAAGCGGCGGCAGTAGGCTACCTCGGTGGTTACCCAGACGGCACGGTAAAACCGCAGAATCCGATTACCAGGCAGGAAGCCGCGGCGCTTTTTGCCAAGATCTTGCCGCCAGCAAACTTTGGTAAAGATAAAAACAAAGATAGCAATAATGATACAGTTGATAGTCTCTCTGATACTAAAGTAAAATTTGTTGACCAAGCCCAGATCCCCGCGTGGAGCCAAGCCGCTATTGCCGCGGCAGTGAGCGGCGGCTACATGAATGGGTATCCCGACGGTACCTTTCAGCCGGCTAAGCCCATTACCCGGGCGGAGGCGGTCGCTGTTTTAGAACGGGCAGTCGGGCACACTCTATAACCGTGCCGGTACATACGGGCCCTTTCAGGGAACGGCCCTACTGGAAGGCAACGTGACCGTCAACACCCCCGGGGTCACTCTGCAAAACACGACCATTACCGGAAATCTCTACCTCACCGAAGGGATCGGGGCGGGAGACGTTACTTTAGATAATGTCACGGTTCAAGGAACAACGAAAATAAGCGGGGGCAGCAGTAACAGTATTCATCTGCTGAATACCACTGTAGGGGCTGTCTTGTCAATGTGCCGAGCCGAAACCTTGTCCGTCTATTAGCGCAAGGCAGTACGGCGGTAGGCACCTTAGAAGCCAGGACACCGGCCAGACTGGAGGAAAAAGGAATTACAGGCTCCGGCTTTACCAAGGTGGTTGTTAATACACAGCAAGCAATTATCGCACAGGGAGGCAACCCCCAACAAAGTTCTACTATCACCGTAGAACTCTTGGGTCAATTTGGCGATATAGAAGTACAGTCTGCCGCAGCTCAAATTAACCTACAAGAAGGCAGTATTCAAAATCTTATCCTAGCTTCCACAGCCCAAGCTGCCCAAATCAATCTGGCGGCTCAGACCGGCATTAATACCTTGGTTGCCGAGACGCCCGCCATCGTACAGGGGCAGGGAACTGTCGAAATGCTTGAAGCCAACGTGGACGGCGTAGTGATTGAGGCACCGGCGAAGAAGGTGTTCCTTGCAGACGGCGTTCAGGCTAACGTTGCCGGGAAAACCATCACCGAAGGCTATAAATATGTTGAACCGAAAAAGAAAAAAAGCAAGGATGCTTCTTTAAGCGACTTAGCGGTAAATGGGAAAAAAGTAGAGGGCTTTGCCCCCGATACTTTGGATTATACGGTAGTATTGCCATACGGAACTGAAAAAGCACCGGTTGTCACCGCTACCGCATGCCATGCTAAGGCACAAGTGGAAATAACGCAAGCCACGGGCTTAACAGCTCTGAATAATACCGCCACTGTACTGGTAACCGCCGAAAGCGGCGCCACCCGGGAGTATACGGTAAGCTTTACTGTTGCCTTGGATTCTGCGAAAGCTATCACTGGCTTTAAATTTGAATCCTCGCAAAATGACTTGGGGGCTGAAGACGTAATCGGCACCATCGACGAAACGGCAAAAACGATTACGGCAACCGTACCTTATGGGACTGGCGTAACTTCCTTAACGCCGACCATTACCCATACCGGAGTGAGCATTTCCCCTGAGTCGGGGATTGCTCAAGACTTCACTAATTCGGTAACTACTCCGGTAAAATATACCGTAACAGCCGCCAATGGGACAACGGCAGTTTATGACATAACCGTATATATTGCACTAAATGACGAGGTGCGCCTAAGTAAATTTGAAATAGGCGGTCAAGATGTAAAAGAATCAGCAGGAGTAAATACGGATGCAGGGGCAACTTTGGCAGTATCGAATTTCACTAATTTTAAGGGTATCGCGGTACAAGCGATCGATCCTAATGCCTCGGTGACAGTTACTCTAAAAAGGGGCGAAACCGAGACGACTGTTACTGATTTAGCAACTCAGGCTATTGTGGCTAACGATGTCATTATCGTCACGGTAACGGCTGAAGACGGGACAACGAAAGGAAGATATAAAGTAACGGTAGTACCAGTAACGGTGACCAGTGTAAGCTTGAATAAATCGGAGACCACATTACAGGTAGGGGCATCGGAAACCTTAACGGCGACCATAGCGCCTATTGATGCGACAAATAAGAAGGTGAATTGGAGTAGTAGCGATGACGCGATTGCTACGGTAGTTGATGGGGTAGTAACGGCGGTAGGTGCCGGTACAGCAACAATTACCGTAACTACAGAGGACGGAAACAAGACCGCGGACTGTGCGGTATCTGTAAAAGCCTCGGTAACCTTTACGGTAACAGATGTTAGTAAGGCTCCAATATCCGGAGCTACAGTAAACCTTGATGAAGAAAGCATTACTACGGGTGCAGATGGAACCGCTGTATTTTCCGCTCTTGGTGGTTCACATGCCTACACTGTGACGGCTACCGGATATAATGAGGCAACAGGGACGATAAATGTAGCAGGTACTGCAGTAGCAGTAAATGAAACAGTAACTCTGGCTAAGTCCACCTACTCTGTAACCTTTAGTGCAGAAGGAAGCGGAACATTAACAGCAAAAGTGGATGATACGGCGATTACTTCCGGTGCGCTAATAGAACACGGTAAAGATATTGTCTTTACGGCGGCACCGAATACAGGATATAGGGTACAAGCATGGAAATTAGATGGCAGTGTCTTAGGAGAAGAAAAAACAACCAGCTATACTTTAACAAATCTACAAGCAGCAGCAACAGTAACAGTGATATTTGAGTTAATTCCGACCTATACCGTGACCTATAACGGAAACGGTAGCACGGGAGGCACTGCGCCTACTGACGAGGGCGCATATCAAGAGGGAGCAAACGTAACTGTATTAGGTGAGGATGACCCGCCCACACAAACAGGCTATACCTTTGCCGGGTGGAATACTGCGGCTGATGGCAGTGGGACAGCTTATGCGGCAGATGATACCTTTACCATGGGCACAGCTGATGTTACTCTGTATGCCCAGTGGACAATTGCTGACTTTGCCGCTGATGAAAACGATGTATTTGGAACAACCGCAACTTTCACTTGGTCGGCGGCGATAGGGGCATCAAGCATTAAGATACAACAATTGACAGACGAAGGAAGTACTTGGGCAGATGCCACAACTTTAGGAGAATTATCCTTGGATGCTACTACAGCCGTCGTAACAGGGCTAACTAAAAATACAGCCTATCAATTTAAACTGGTCGTTAACGGGGGAACTACTGCTGGCGAATCTAACTCCATAAGCGTAACAACAAAGGCAGCGGCAATGTACGGGGCTTCTTGGGATAGCAAAAAAACTATTAATACCACAGAAATGGAAAGGCTGGGGGATGCCGTAGAGGCGGACAATCCGGGATTTGTAGGGTATTTTGATAATTATGCTCCTTGGAGTGGGATGAAGCGTTGCACTATGGATGAGCAAGTAATGGTAACGATCCCGAAATTCTATTACAAGCATACTTATGCAGACGGAGTGCACCAATTCTGGGTGGCTGATGGGCCTCTTGAAACTGAAGGATTTGCTCTACATCCAGCCTTTAGGCGGGCAGGGGAAGAAAAGGAATGTATTTATATGGGAGCATATAAGGCGAGCATTGACACCAGTATTACAAAGAAAGTTACAGTTAAGGGGGAAAATGGAGAAGATAAAACTTTAACCGTAAATGCGTTAGCTTCCGTATCAGGTGCTTTGCCTGCTGTTCAGAAAAAAAGATATGAGTTTAGGGCTTCAGCAAAGGCTAGAGGAGATAACTGGTGTATTGTCGATGCTCTTGCTCGTAATGCGGTAGCCTTGCTCTACCTTGTAGAATATGCCGATACCAACAGCCAATCTGCTATAGGTCAAGGGATTACGGGATTGAGGTATAGTGCGGCAGATACGGTAACCGTAGCTACGACAGATGCCCGAACGAACGATTGTTGTAAATAAAGATGCCTCAGCAGCTCATTTTGAGTTCGGGACGGATCATAGATGTAGGTACTTCACTAGGTGGCAGACAGGTTTGTAAGGATAGGAAGATTACAGGAATTTCCGCACCGGATGGCGATAATAATGTAACAATTACTGTGGATGGGGATCCATTTACTACTGCAGTAGGTAACATCATTTATCATGTCGGGCAAAAGACGGGTGGCTGTGATGGGTTAGGTAATGGTTCCGGCAGTGCAGATAACTCAAAAGGAAGTACAGTATCGGTTAGCTATCGGGGATTGGAAGACCTGTGGGGCAACGTATGGGAATTTGTTGATGGGATTAACATAAAAAATAGTGAAAAACGGCCTTATATCGCTGATGATAACAGTAATTTTGCCGATAATATGTTTACGGGTGTTTATACATCATCCGGTGTTACTCTTGCCTGCGGACAATGGTTATGTGAAAGACTTCGCTTGTTCTGCTAAGGCGGATTGGCTCTTGATGCCTTCGATAGTAGGTGGAGGTTCCAATAGTACCTATATCCCTGATTATTACTATCAAAATTGGGAAAATACCGCGAATAAGGTTGCCCTGGTTGGCGGTCGCTGGAGTAGTGGAGCTACTGCCGGGTTGTTCAGCTGGAATGTTTATTATACCTCTTCTGCTGCGGACCTGGATGTGGGTGGCCGTGTCCTTCTGATACCTTAGAGGCGGGGATCGGGGGTGCCCAACCCCCGGCGTACTTCCGAATTGGGCAAACAGAAGGATTTTAGGCAGGCTAGAGGGGAAACAAAAGGGGGTTTGGGGGAAATCCCCCCCAAACATCACATGGTATTTTAAAAAAAATAACATAGGTTGAGATTGCTTGCAATTCGAAATTCGCATTGCAAGCTGGGGGTACGAAGTGCAAGGTTGCCCTGGTTGGCGGTAACTGGAATAATGGAACTAATGCCGGGTTGTTCAACTGGAATGTTAATAATACCTCTTCTAATGCGAACCTGAATGTGGGTGCCCGTGTCCTTCGTTTGAAGTAAAAAGTATGGATGCACTTCGTATTCCCGACCGCTTGGTCAAAAATGAGACGCCGATTAAGGCACGGTCTAGTAGGTTCATTCTCGAAAAACCGTGAAGGCAAACGAAGGGAAAAGGATGGGATAAATGAAAAGGCAGGGATTTATTTACCAAAAGATTTGCGAAAAGAGCAATATCTTCCGTGCTATTCGGAATTCATCCAAAGGAAAACGGGAAAGAAAAAATGTGCAAAAGATTTTTCGTAAAGCTCGCTATTATGCTCAGGAAATTCAAAAAATGCTGGTAAATAAGACATTTGTATCTTCCGGATATCAGGAAGAGAAGATTTGGGACGGGGGTAACAAGAAGGAACGAATTATTTACAAGCCGAGGTATTATCCGGATCAGGTTATTCACTGGTGTTTAATGCAGCAAATAGAAGAGATAATTAAGCGGGGAATGTACTGCTATTGTTGTGCGAGTATTCCCGGCAGAGGGATTCACTATGCTTTACAGGCAGTAAAGAAGTGGTTACGGGAGGATCGTAAGCATACTAAATATTGCGTTAAGATGGACATTGTGAAGTTTTATCCTTCTGTAGACAGGGAAGTATTAAAGGAGCAGTTCCGAAGAAAAATTAAGGATCAGGATACCTTGTGGTTGATTGATACCATCATTGACAGTCATCAGCAGGGATTGCCTATTGGCAATTATACCAGTCAGTGGTTCAGTAATTTTTATCTGGAAGGCTTTGATCATTATGTGAAGGAAACGCTCGGGGTAAAGTACTATGTACGGTATATGGACGATTTTTGTTTGTTTGGCAACAACAAGAAAAAGCTGCATCAGGCGAGGAAAAAGGCGGAGCAATACTTAAACGAGGTTTTGCATGTACGGGTAAAGGATAATTGGCAGCTTTTTCGGGTGGATGACCGCGGTGTTGATTTTGTGGGGTACAGAACATTCCGGGATTATTGTCTGCTGCGGAAGAGTACCTCTTTGCGGATAGCACGCCGAACCCGTAAGATGCGGGCAAGGGGAAAGCCGGTGTTCAAGGATGCCGCGGCCGTGATGAGTTACCGGGGCTGGTTGAAGCATAGCAATGCCCATAATTTTATGCGGAAGCATCTTTTGACGGTGGGGAAAACTCAAAAACTGAAACAGATCATCAGTGCAGAAAGCAAAAAGAACCTTGACTGGGTTCTTTTTACATTGATAAACATAGCCTATTTTTGTTATTATTGATAATCAGGGCGGCGAAGTATATAATAATGACAAGCAAAGAAGCAGGCGAGCGGAGGAGTTGATTGCAATGATTCTGGAAGAAACAGAGGAAATTGGGGAATTAATAAAACAAATAAAAGGCGTTGCTCCGGTAAAAAAAATATACTTATTTGGCTCTTATGCATATGGGAAACCAAATAAGGATAGCGATATTGATTTATGCATTATTATTAACGATAATAAGACTAGAAAAAGGGATTTAATTAAAAACATTAGAAAGTCTATCTCTGAAGTTGCTAAAAAGCCTGTTGATATCTTGGTATATGATCAAGAGCAATTTTTACAAAGGGCAAAAGTAAAGGTTACTATTGAATATAAAATATTCAATGAGGGAGTAAGTATTTATGGATAATTATTTTCACAAAAACAAGCAAAAGCAAGCATTTATAACTTATCATTGACAAAGGGATAACGCAGCGCATATACTGTTTTTAAATTAGTTTTACGAAAAAGCATAAGAGCATAAAGCAAAGAAGGGGAGAAGTAATCTTTGTAGCCCGCAGAGAGGATGGGCCATCGGCTGAGAGCCCGTTCGGGAAAAACGAGATGAAATGCGCCCCAGAGCTGTAAATCCGAACCATTGGGTGGACGACGTTGTGAAAACGACGCCGGGGTCATGCCTTTGAGGTAGGATTATACCGTATGCGCCGCGTTAAGGCAGAATGAGTTGGGGTAAAATTTAAGCCTTTGCTTAGTTCCATTGCTTAATTTGAGTGCTTAGTTTACTGCCAAACAGAGTGGAACCGCGTAATCTTCGCCTCTGTCTTGAGACGAAGATTTTTTGTATGTTTTTGGGGGATAAAACTTCCCCCTTAAGGGAGAAATTAATTTAGGCAGCCCTATTCTAAGATGGGAGGAATAGAGATGTTTAGGTGGTTTAAGAAGCATATTCAGGTGGTTTATGAGCGCGATCCGGCTGTGAAAAGCCCTTTGGAGGTGATTCTCTGTTATCCCGGCTTTCATGCCATCATCATGCATCGAATCGCCCATTGGTTTTATAGGAGGAGGCTTTTTCTGGTTGCGCGTTTTATTTCGCAAGTCAACCGGTTTTTTACGCAGATCGAGATTCATCCCGGAGCAAAAATCGGCGAAGGATTTTTTATTGATCATGGGGCTGGGGTAGTCATTGGGGAAACGGCGGAAATAGGCGATAATGTGACCCTTTATCAGGGTGTAACGTTAGGAGGAACGGGGAAAGAAAAAGGAAAACGGCATCCGACGATCGGCAATAATGTGGTAATCAGTCAGGGAGCCAAGGTACTGGGTTCTTTTAAAGTTGGGGATAATGTTAAGATAGGGGCCGGTTCCGTAGTACTGAAAGAGGTTCCTCCTAATTCGACAGTAGTTGGGGTGCCGGGGCGGGTTGTGAAAAGAGAAGGAGACAGGTTGAGGTAGCTGATCTGGAACATAATAAACTGCCGGATCCGGTAGCGGATATTATTCTTAGTTTACAAAAAAGGTTGAAGAGTTAGAAAAAAAGGTTGCGGAAAAGGAGCTGTAAAATCGATGAGTAAGGAAGATTTAAGAGTATTTAATACACTTACCGGGCAAAAAGAAAAGTTTCAGCCTCTTGAAGACGGGCGGGTTAGAATGTATACTTGCGGCCCGACGACTTACAATTTTATTCATTTGGGAAATGCCCGGCCCTTGGTTGTTTTCGACACAGTGCGCCGTTATTTGGAGCACATCGGCTATGAGGTGACCTATATTCAAAACTTCACGGATGTTGACGATAAAATTATCAGGAGGGCACAGGAAGAGAAGATATCACCCTTAGAGCTTGCCGAAAAATATATTCGGGAATATTTTAGCGATGCCGATGCTTTAAATGTGCGGAGAGCGACAATACATCCGCGGGTTAGTGAGAATATGGAGGATATTATAAAATTTGTGGACGGGCTGGTGAAAAAAGGTTATGCTTATGTGGTAGATGGGGATGTTTATTTTGAGGTTAATAAATTTAAAGAATACGGAAAACTCTCGAAAAGATCCTTGGATGATATGCAGGCTGGGGCCCGGGTAGAGGTGGACAGCCGCAAAAGACATCCCGGCGACTTTGCCCTTTGGAAAGCAGCCAAAGAGGGCGAACCATGGTGGGAAAGCCCATGGGGGCATGGGAGACCGGGTTGGCATATCGAATGTTCAACCATGTCTACGAAGTATCTGGGAGTGAGTTTTGATATTCATGCCGGTGGGTTGGATTTAATTTTCCCGCATCATGAAAATGAAATCGCGCAATCCGAAGCGCTTAATGATGCGCTGATGGCTAAATACTGGTTGCATAATGGTTTTATTACTGTCAATGAGGAAAAGATGTCCAAGTCCTTGGGGAATTTCTTTTTACTGCGTGAGATTCTGGAGAAATATCCCGCCCAAGTGGTGCGGTTCTATTTGCTTTCGACGCACTATCGGAGCCCGTTGGATTTTGATGATCAGAAGTTGCAGGCTGCGGAAAAGGGTTTGGAGAGATTGGTGACAGCAGTTCGTTTGCTTGAGGAAACAAAGAAGAGGACAGTAGGGCAGGAAGATATATTGGCTCCGCACGTCCTGCAATCATTCGGTGCGGAATTAAACACGATTGAAAAACAGTTTCATGAAGCGATGAATGATGATTTTAATACGGCGTTGGCCATCGCGACGCTTTTTGATTTAGCCAGAGCCATTAACGGCTTGAATACCGCACTGGGTGACAAGCCGCTGATTGGGCAAAAGGAAAAAGCCCTTCTGGAGCAGGCGGAAGGAAAGTACGCTGAACTGGCGAAAATCCTGGGGTTGGAATTAACGGAGCAAAATCAGCTCTCAAACTGTGACTCCGCCTTAACCGATGAGCTAATTGAGCTGTTGATACAGGTGCGCAAGGAAGCCCGCAGCCGGAAGGATTACGCGATGTCTGATTTAATCAGGGATGAATTAAAGAAACTGGGCATTATTCTGGAAGATACCCCGCATGGAGTACGCTGGAGGTATATGTAATGTGGTTTTATCCGAAAAGCGAACCGCGTGAATTGCCGCCGCTGGTGCTGGCCTACATTGGAGATGCCGTTTATGAATTGTATGTGAGGACGCACCTGGTCGCCCAGGGCAAGCTGAAAGTAAATATGTTGCATCACGCCTCCACAGCCTTGGTTAATGCCGGGGCCCAGGCACGCTTTGTGCATCTACTGGAGGACGTGCTTACCGATGAAGAAAAAGGGATTGTTCGGCGGGGGCGAAATGTCAAGACAAATCATGTTCCCAAAAATGCCGACATGATTGATTATCATCTCAGTACGGGTTTTGAGGCCTTGATCGGTTACTTATTTTTAGCCGGGCAAGAAGAGAGACTAGAGCAAATAATGGCGGTTCTCTTTAACGACGAAAAACAGGCCTAAGATGCATACTGCTGCGGAAAATCGACTTAAGCAATAAACTTTGATATTATGATGGAATCCTGCCGAGAGGTGAGTAAAATGGAAGACAGGAAAAGTAATCAGGTTGCCGGAAGCTATCAGAATGAGCGGAAAAACCGGATTGAAAGAAGCAAGCGAGTTGAAAGAAACAATCCAGTCGAAAAAAACAATTATGCTGATTTGATTCTGGGCAAAAACTCCATCGCCGAAGCTCTAAAGGCGGGGAGGCCAATTAATAAAATCATGTTTGCGCAAGGCTTGAATCAAGCTATTGTGAAGGAATTATCCCAGTTAGCCAAAGAGCAGAATGTTCCCTATCAATTTGTGGAGCGAAAGAAGCTGGACACTCTGGCCGAAAGTAAAAATCATCAGGGGATTATTGCGCTCACCGGGGTAAAAGAGTATGTGGAATGGGAAGAGCTTGTGCAAATTGCTGAGCAAAAGGGAGAAGATCCTTTGCTGGTTATCTTGGACAACCTGGAGGATCCTCACAATATGGGAGCTATTCTCCGGACGGCTGATGCGGTAGGGGCTCATGGGCTGATTATTCCTAAGCACCGGGCGGTTCCGTTAACAGCGGGAGTGGCCAGGGCCTCGGCCGGGGCAGTAGAACATGTGCCAGTTGCCCGTGTCACTAATCTGGCCACCACCCTGGAACAGCTAAAAGAGAAAGGAATTTGGATTGTCGGCACGGAAGCCGGCGCTGACCAGTATTATTTTAATGCCGATTTAAAAGGACCCTTGGCCATTGTGCTCGGTAGTGAAGGAAAGGGTATGAGCAGACTGGTGAAAGAAAAGTGCGATTTCTTAGTAGGAATACCAATGCTTGGGCAGGTTAATTCGCTCAATGTTTCTGTTGCCGGAGCGCTTCTCCTCTATGAAGTAATCAGACAACGGGGCAGACTGGGAAATATTTAAGTGCTTTTCAAAGTGCTTAGACTTGACGGGTGGACGATAGTTCAGTTATAATATTTTCAACATGGGGACAAGTTTTAATAGTAATAGCAATGTATTTTTAGTTGAAGAATGATTAATATTGGTAATTTTTATATTATGGAGGAGAAAAATCCATGAGCTTGAGCGTGCAGCAAGAAGCGCTGACCTCGTTTGATGTTTTAGAAGATGAGTATGTTGTGGATTTGGCTAGGGAGGGTGACGGTGAGGCTCTTGAATATCTAATCCACAAATACAAACATTTTGTTAGAGCAAAAGCCCGCTCTTACTTTCTGATTGGAGCCGATCGCGAAGACATCATTCAGGAAGGGATGATTGGTCTTTATAAAGCGATTCGTGATTTCCGCTATGATAAGTTGTCGTCTTTCCGTGCCTTTGCCGAATTGTGCATTACCCGGCAAATTATTACGGCGATTAAAACTGCCACACGCCAGAAGCATATTCCTTTGAATTCCTACGTCTCATTAAACAAACCGATTTATGATGAGGATTCCGACAGAACTTTGCTTGATGTTATTACCGGAACAAAAATTACTGATCCTGAGGAATTAATTATCAGCAGGGAAGAGTTTTACGATATTGAGGAAAAAATGGGCGAGATTTTAAGCCCTTTGGAATGGCGGGTTTTGATGTCCTATCTGGACGGGAGAACCTATCAGGAAATAGCCGTGGAACTGAAAAGACATGTTAAGTCGATTGATAATGCCTTGCAACGGGTCAAACGGAAACTGGAACGCTATCTGGAAAAGCGGAATAAGTGACATGAGTAAGTGATCCTGGTGACATAAATAACCATGAGAAAGAGGCAAGAAAAGACTTGCCTCATCTTTATTTTTATTATATAATAGGTTTTGCTGGCTGTTCTGATGGAATAATGTTAATGTTCATCAAAACACCGGTATCAGACGAATGACGCGGGATGGAGCAGCTGGTAGCTCGTCGGGCTCATAACCCGAAGGTCGAAGGTTCAAATCCTTCTCCCGCAACCAAAGTAAATAATGCTGACGTAGCTCAGTCGGTAGAGCGTATCCTTGGTAAGGATAAGGTCACCGGTTCAATCCCGGTCGTCAGCTCCAATAGTTTTTTGTGTTCTATATGGCGGCGTAGCTCAGCTGGCTAGAGCATGCGGTTCATACCCGCAGTGTCCGGGGTTCAAGTCCCTGCGCCGCCACCATTTTTTATTTATCTTAATTACATATGCAGTGATTTATCTTTGAAAGAACCGGATGAACCAGGTTCTTTTCTGGCATATTAGGAAAGGAAAACGGATCGGGCGGGGCATCAAAAAAACAGCAAAGGCCGAGCAAAGGTCTTGGGAAAGGCCTAAGAACAGGGTAGATGTATATATTTGACAGAGCTCTTGAAATATTGTAGAATATGTTGAGCAGAATGTGTTCAGATTGAATACATATTTTTTAAATTTTGAGGGCGTTTATTTAGTAAAGGAGGAAAGGATTACAGATGGCCAAGGCAAAATACGAAAGAACGAAACCCCATGTTAATATTGGGACAATTGGTCACGTTGACCATGGCAAGACCACATTAACGGCAGCGATTACTTCAGTATTAGCATCGAAAGGATTATCTCAGCAAGTGGCTTTTGATCAGATTGATAAGGCACCGGAAGAGAAGGCAAGAGGGATCACGATTTCTACATCTCATGTGGAATATGAGACCGATGCAAGACACTATGCGCACGTTGACTGTCCGGGTCACGCCGACTATGTCAAGAACATGATCACCGGCGCGGCGCAAATGGACGGTGCAATTCTGGTTGTATCAGCGACAGACGGTCCGATGCCTCAGACCCGCGAGCACATTTTGCTGGCGCGTCAGGTCGGAGTTCCTTATATTGTTGTGTTCTTGAATAAAGTTGACATGGTCGATGACGAAGAATTATTAGAGCTGGTGGAAATGGAACTGCGTGAGTTGCTTACGGAGTACGAATTCCCCGGGGACGATATTCCGATTATCAGAGGGTCGGCCTTAAAAGCTTTAGAGGATACGAACAGTGAATGGGCTGACAAGGTCATGGAATTAATGGCTGCAGTAGACAAATATGTTCCGACACCGGAAAGACCGACGGACAAACCGTTCCTGATGCCGGTAGAGGATGTATTCTCGATTACCGGTCGTGGAACAGTGGCCACCGGACGTGTGGAAAGAGGAGTGGTCAAAGTAGGCGACGAAGTAGAAATCGTTGGTTTGACTGAGGCACCACGGAAGACAGTTGTCACGGGTGTAGAAATGTTCCGCAAACTGCTTGACCAGGCCCAGGCCGGCGATAACATCGGGACACTGTTAAGAGGGATAGACAAAAAAGAGATTGAACGTGGTCAGGTCCTGGCCAAACCGGGTTCGATCAAACCACATACGAAGTTTAATGCGGAAGTATACGTGCTGACCAAGGAAGAAGGCGGCAGACACACCCCGTTCTTCAATGGCTACAGACCGCAATTCTACTTCCGGACCACCGACGTAACAGGAGTGGCTACCTTACCGGAAGGTGTGGAAATGTGCATGCCTGGAGACAATGTGAAGATGAAAATAGAATTAATTACACCAATCGCCATGGAAGAAGGACTGCGTTTCGCTATTCGTGAAGGCGGACATACTGTGGGTGCAGGAGTTGTTACAGCTATTATCGAATAAAGTAAGCCGGTGAGGGATACACTTGGCTTTGAGGGATGAATAAGAAAAAGCAGGATTTTTCCTGCTTTTTCTTAACTGTTTGTTGACATGGGTTATGGTTTATGATAAAGTGTTAATGTTGTATATAAACTACTTGAAATGTGGGTTTATTCAGGAGGTGGCAATAATGCGTGTGACGGTTACATTAGCTTGTTCAGAATGCAAACAACGGAACTATACATCCACAAAAAATAAAAAGAATGACCCTGATCGTATCGAAATGAAGAAGTATTGTAAGTTCTGCAAGACCCACACTGCTCATAAGGAAACAAAATAAACGCAGAATCTTATTGCTTCGGGTTGGAACATTAGAATAGATTAGCGAAGTTAGGATGTGTTTATATGAGCATTGCCAAAGGGGAAAAGACGGGCCTGTTTAGCGGTATCAAAAGAGGATACCGGGGCGTAGTCGGTGAATTAAAGAAAGTGCACTGGCCAACCAAAAAAGAAATAGCGGTTTATACGATGGTGGTTATTGTGGCCGTATTCATTGTTGGGATCGGTATTTGGCTTGCTGATTCCGGCATTAGTTTTTTAATGAATCTGCTTATTGTAAGATAATTACCTGGATAATAAGTGCCAGTCGAGAGGTGTCTGTTGTTTTAGGATTACGGGTTGTGAAGGAGGAGGGGCTCAAGGGGTGTCTGAGCCCTGCGCATTATGGAAAAAAACTGGTTTGTTATTCACACGTATTCGGGATATGAGAACAAAGTCAAAACAAACTTGGAAAAAAGAGTTGAATCAATGAACGTCGGCGATAAGATCTTCCGCATCCTCGTACCGATGGAGGATGAGGTTGAGATTAAAGACGGCAAAAAGAAGATGACCAAAAGGAAGGTTTTTCCGGGCTATGTACTGGTAGAAATGTTCTTAACGGATGATTCCTGGTATGTGGTGAGAAACACGCCGGGAGTGACTGGCTTTGTTGGGACCGGTTCCAAACCTATTCCCTTGCTGGAATCGGAAATAGCCAACATCCTTAAACATATGGGAATGGAAGAAGCTACACCAAAGGCTATCTTTAGCGTTGGTGAAAGTGTAAGAGTAAAAGACGGACCGTTCCAGAACTTTACCGGAAGTGTTGAAGAGGTATATCCGGAAAAAGGTAAGGTCAAGGTGCTTGTGGCCATGTTTGGAAGGGAAACTCCGGTCGAACTGGATTATGGACATGTTCAAAAACTGGAATAAGCGCTGTTGGCAGTAATAATTTTGAGTGGGAGGGTTAACAACCCGTTTTTATACCACATTACGTCTTAAGGAGGTGTACCTACATGGCTAAAAAAGTCGTAGGCTTTATTAAATTGCAATGCCAGGCTGGGAAAGCTACCCCTGCTCCTCCTGTTGGTCCGGCTTTGGGTCAACACGGTGTAAATATTATGCAGTTTTGCAAAGAGTTTAATGAAAAGACTGCTAAGCAGGCGGGAATGGTCATACCCGTAGAAATTACGGTTTATGCTGATCGTTCTTTTACGTTTGTATGCAAAACTCCCCCGGCCGCGATCTTATTGAAAAAAGCAGCGGGCATTGAAACGGCTTCCGGCGAACCGAACAAGAAAAAGGTTGCCAAAGTGCCTCGTGCCAAAGTGCGGGAGATTGCCGAAATTAAAATGCAAGATCTTAATGCTGCTTCAGTAGAAGCTGCGATGAGAATGGTTGAAGGAACAGCCCGTAGCATGGGTATTGAAATTGTCGAAGGGTAGTGTTCCGGTGGGAGGAGTAATCCGCCAAGACCACAAAGGAGGAAGAAACAATGTCCAGTAAAGGTAAAAGGTATGAAGATGCTTTAAAGCAAATCAATAACGAATTGTACGAACCGCAAGCCGGATTGGAACTGGTGAAGAATCTGGCCAAAGCGAAGTTTGATGAAACTATTGATGTAGCTTTCCGGTTAAATTTGGATCCCCGGCACGCCGATCAGCAGGTGCGCGGTGCCATCGTGTTACCGCACGGGACCGGGAAAACCCGTACCGTTCTTGTGTTTGCCAAGGGTGAAAAAGCCAAGGAGGCCGAGGAAGCCGGAGCCGATTTTGTTGGCGCCGAAGAGATTGTGGAAAAGATCCAGGGTGGATGGTTTGGTTTTGATGTTGCCGTAGCTACTCCCGATATGATGGGCGTAGTTGGCCGCTTAGGAAAACTGTTAGGGCCCAAGGGCTTAATGCCGAACCCGAAGGTGGGGACCGTCACTTTTGATGTCGCCAGGGCCATTAAAGAAATAAAAGCCGGTAAAGTGGAGTACCGTGTTGATAAGACCGGTATTGTACATGCGCCTGTAGGTAAAGCTTCTTTTACTTTGGAGATGCTGCAGGAAAACTTTCAGGCACTGGCTGAAGCGGTTATTAAGGCGAAACCCTCCGGGGCAAAGGGACAATACATTAAAAGTGTCTCCCTTTCATCCACAATGGGGCCTTCTGTAAAATTAAATCCTCTAAAACTTGTCTAAGATAAGTATAGATTTGTGAAAAAGGCGAAAGCCTAATAAGCAGAAAGTAAAATAAATACATGCCGACTGTAGAAAGCAGGTGCCAATAGGCTTAAATAAGCAATAGCAAGCCTGCCGAGGTTGAGTTTAGACTGATAAATTAACCGGGTTAATTATTAGGTTTAGAGATTCTAACCTTCATTTTCTACGGAGGTTAGAATTTTTACTTTTCATGCGGAGAAGAAAGGAGGCGTATATTTTGCAAAGCCGTAAAGAAAAAGAACAGGTTGTGGCGGAAATAAAAGAAAGCTTAAACGCTGCGCAATCAGTTACCATCCTGGAATATCGCGGAATGACCGTGAGTGAGATTACGGAGCTTAGAGCTAAATTCAGAGCAGCCGGTGTAAAAATGAAAGTGTTAAAAAACACCCTCGTCAAATTGGCTGCTGATGATTGCGGGGTTGAGGGGCTCGATCAGTATCTGGTAGGACCAACGGCATGGATTTTTAGTATCGATGATGCTGTTGCCGGTCCCAAGATTTTAACAGATTTCCTCAAGACCCATCCTAAATTAGAAATCAAAGGCGGGATTCTGGAAAAGAAGGCCATTGACGCGAATGGTGTAAAAGCCCTGGCTAATCTGCCTTCGAGAGAAGTGCTGCTGGCCCAGGTCCTGGCTGGTATGCAAGCGCCGCTTGTCGGAATGGCCAATGTGTTACAAGGACCTATTCGCAAGTTTGTCTATGCTTTGGAAGCTCTCAGGCAAGAAAAAGAGCGAGCCTAAAGAAAAGTTTTCTCTGTTTGATTGTTTAAAAATAATTTGTGTAAAAGGAATTTAAGGAGGTATTTTTTAATGTCTAAGATTAATGAGATTATCGAATCTGTAAAGGGATTAACCGTACTGGAATTAGCTGAATTGGTAAAAGCTTTTGAGGAAGAATTTGGGGTTACTGCAGCTGCTCCCGCAGCTGTTGCAGTACCTGCTGCTGCCGGCGCTGCTGCCGGTGCCGCCGCTCCGGCTGAAGAACAGTCCGAATTCGATGTAATTCTGGCTAATGCCGGAGAGAAAAAGATTAACGTAATTAAGGTTGTTCGTGAAATCACCGGTTTAGGCTTAAAAGAAGCGAAGGATTTGGTTGACGGAGCTCCCAAACCTGTAAAAGAAAAGATCAGCAAGGAAGATGCTGAAGCAATCAAAGCCAAATTGACAGAAGCCGGCGCAACTGTAGAAGTAAAGTAATTCAGTAGTCAGCTGTCAAAATGAAAAGGAAAGGGGAAGGGAGTACTGAATTTGCTTAAAAGGGTACTGCCTTTCCTTTTGCCTTGTTTTATAGCCTTGAAAAACGACTTATTTTAATAATATACTAAACGGGACTGGTGAAGTTCTGATTTTTCAAAAGTATTATTGACAGTGTTAGAAATATATGCTACAATTTAAAAATGTGATTCTGTCCGTATAACTTAGAATGGTCGTAAAATGTAATAATGTAATATTGAACCAGATGTGGAGAATATTGCATTCATATATAGGTAAGACTATTTAAAATGAGATTAAAGTAGCAAGGTACCAGCCTTGCTTTAGATGTCTTTATTCAATACATAGGCTGAGGGGTGAGGGTTTTAATGCGCCATCCGGTACAGGTCGGAAAAAGAACCAGAGAAAGCTTTGCTGAAATCAAAGAAGTGCTCAAAATGCCCAATCTTATTGAAATTCAAACGAATTCCTACCAATGGTTTTTAAATGAGGGGATCAGGGAGATGTTTCATGACATTTCGCCTATCCAGGATTTTACCGGAAACTTAGTTCTGGAGTTTGTTGATTACAGTTTAGGCGAACCGAAATATTCCGTTGATGAGAGCAGAGAACGGGATGTTACTTTTGCTGCTCCTTTGAAAGTAAAAGTAAGACTGATCAACAAGGAGACCGGTGAGGTAAAAGAGCAGGAAGTATTCATGGGTGATTTCCCCTTGATGACAGAGAAGGGGACCTTCATTATTAATGGTGCGGAAAGAGTAATTGTCAGTCAATTAGTTCGGTCCCCCGGGGTTTATTATTCTGAAGAAATAGATCCGAGCGGGAAAAAGATCTTCGGGGCGACGATTATCCCCAACAGAGGGGCATGGCTGGAGTTTGAGACTGATGTCAACGAAAATGTTTTTGTCCGTGTGGATAGAACCCGTAAGTTACTCGTGACTGTTTTGCTGCGCGCCTTGGGCTATGGCAGCAACGGACAAATTGCGGAGTTATTCCGCGATGATGAACGTATTCGTTTGACCTTGGAAAGAGACCATACGGAATCAGAGGAAGAAGCGTTAGTCGAAATCTACAAAAGGCTGCGACCCGGTGAACCGCCGACGGTTGACAGTGCCAGATCTTTGCTTCAGTCTTTATTCTTTGATCCCAAAAGATATGACCTTGCTCACGTAGGGAGATATAAGCTAAACAAAAAATTAAAGCTGGAAGTATCTCCGGAGATTAGATATTTAACCAAAGAAGATATCGTGGCGACGATCAATGGGTTAATTCAATTAATGCAAGGCAATGGAAAAGCTGATGACATTGATCATTTGGGCAATCGTCGTCTGCGTTCGGTTGGCGAGTTATTGCAGAATCAGTTTCGAATCGGTTTATCACGGATGGAGAGAGTGGTCAGAGAAAGAATGACCATTCAGGATGTTGATGTTATTACACCGCAGGTCTTAATTAACATTCGCCCGGTTGTGGCTGCGATCAAAGAGTTTTTTGGCTCCAGCCAGTTATCTCAGTTCATGGATCAGACCAATCCTCTGGCCGAACTAACTCATAAGAGAAGGTTGAGCGCTTTGGGACCCGGTGGTTTGTCAAGAGAAAGAGCCGGGTTTGAGGTCCGCGATGTTCACTATTCTCACTATGGCAGAATGTGCCCGATTGAGACTCCTGAAGGACCAAACATCGGATTGATTGGTTCTTTGAGTTCGTATGCGCGGGTTAATGAATACGGTTTTATTGAAACTCCCTATCGTAAAGTAGACAAGGAGGCCGGCAGGGTAACGGATGAGATTGTCTACATGTCAGCGGATGAAGAGGATAATTATGTTATTGCTCAGGCCAATGCGCCATTAGATGAAAATGATTATTTTGTGAATCCCAAAGTTAATGTGCGTTATGCCGATGAGATTTTAGAGGTTCCGATTTCCCAAGTGGATTATATGGATGTATCGCCTAAACAGGTTGTTTCTATTGCTACAGCTATGATTCCCTTTTTGGAACATGATGATGCAAACCGGGCCTTAATGGGTGCCAACATGCAACGTCAGGCTGTACCGCTCTTAAGGGCAGATGCACCTTACGTCGGAACCGGCGAAGAGTATAAAGCGGCCAAGGATTCGGGCGTGGTGGTTATTTCCCGTAACGCAGGCGTCGTTGAACGCGTTACCGCCAGCGAGATTCTCATTAAGACGGATGAAGGTTTAATTGATCGATATAAATTAATCAAATTTGCCCGTTCCAATCAGGGGACCTGTATTAATCAGAAGCCGATTGTCCAAAGAGGGGAGAGGGTCGAAAAAGACCAGATTATTGCCGATGGGCCCTCCACTGATCAAGGAGAACTGGCTTTAGGAAGAAATGTCTTGGTCGCGTTTATGACCTGGGAAGGGTACAATTACGAGGACGCGATCTTAATCAGCAAAAAGCTGGTCAAAGAGGACTATTTTACCTCCATCCATATTGAAGAATATGAATGCGATTCCCGGGATACTAAATTGGGCCCGGAAGAAATCACCCGCGATATTCCTAATGTGGGCGAAGATGTCCTGAAAGACCTGGATGAGAATGGGATCATCAGAATCGGGGCTGAAGTACGGCCGGGAGATATTCTGGTCGGCAAGGTTACGCCAAAGGGTGAAACCGAGCTGACGGCCGAAGAACGTTTATTGCGGGCTATTTTTGGTGAAAAAGCCCGGGAGGTAAGAGATACATCATTAAGAGTGCCGCACGGTGAGGCGGGGAAAATTGTTGATGTCAAAATATTTACCAGAGAAAACGGTGACGAATTGTCTCCGGGGGTTAACCAGATTGTCCGCGTCTATATTGCCCAGAAAAGAAAAATATCCGAGGGTGACAAAATGGCCGGACGTCACGGAAACAAGGGTGTTATTTCGCGCATCTTGCCGGAAGCGGATATGCCTTTCCTGCCGGATGGGACTCCCATCGAAATCATCTTAAATCCTTTGGGCGTGCCTTCGCGTATGAATATCGGGCAGGTGCTGGAGACACATTTGGGCTGGGCTGCCAGAACTCTTGGTTTTCGTGTGGCCACTCCTGTTTTTGACGGTGCTACCGAACAGGATATTGAGGAAATATTGCAGGAAGCGGGCTTGCCGCCTACGGGGAAAACAGTTCTTTGTGACGGGAGAACGGGACAACCGTTTGACCAGCAGATTACTGTCGGCAATATGTATGTATTAAAGCTCGCCCATTTAGTTGATGATAAAATCCATGCTCGTTCCACGGGACCATATTCGTTGGTCACCCAGCAGCCCCTTGGCGGTAAAGCGCAATTTGGCGGACAACGCTTTGGCGAAATGGAAGTATGGGCGCTGGAGGCTTATGGCGCATCGTATACGTTACAAGAGATTCTGACGGTCAAATCAGATGATATTGTTGGACGTGTGAAGACGTACGAAGCGATTGTCAAGGGAGAAAACGTTCCCGAGCCTGGTGTGCCTGAGTCATTTAAGGTGCTGATCAAAGAGCTACAGAGCCTGGGCTTGGATATCAAGGTGCTCTCCGAAAATGATGAGGAAATCGAGATTCGCGAAAACGATGAGGATATTAGCGAAACCGCGAAGGAACTGGAGCTGGATATTCATTCTGCGGAGAACCTGGATAAGAATGAGTCTGAAGATCCCGATGAGGAATCAGACGAACAGAGCGAAGACTTTATCGAGTATGACGGGGACCTGGACGATCAAGAAATATTCCGTGATCAGGAGTTGTCGGATGGAGTAGATGGTGTTGAGGATATTGAGGATGCTGAGGATGTTGAAGATCCGGATGAAAAGTAGAATGCGGTTGCTCTTGATTAGGACGGTTGCGTAATTAGTTCTAAAATATTACGGAGAAGGGAGAGAACCCCTTGTTAGATGTAAATAATTTTGACAGGATGAGAATTGGTTTAGCTTCTCCTGAGCAGATTCGTGCTTGGTCAAGCGGTGAGGTAAAAAAACCGGAAACGATCAATTATCGGACCTTAAAACCTGAGCGCGAGGGCCTTTTCTGTGAAAAGATTTTTGGTCCTACTCGTGACTGGGAGTGTCATTGCGGAAAATACAAAAGGGTTCGGTATAAAGGGATTGTCTGCGATCGTTGCGGCGTTGAGGTTACAAAATCAAAGGTGCGTCGGGAAAGACTCGGGCATATTGAATTGGCCGCTCCATGTTCACATATTTGGTATTTTAAAGGGATACCCAGCCGAATGGGGTTAATTTTGGATATTTCTCCTCGTTCCTTGGAAAAAGTCTTATATTTTGTGTCTTACATTGTGACAGACCCTGGAGATACTCCCTTAATGAAGAAGCAACTACTCACCGAGTCTGAATACCGGGAGAAAAAGGAGAAGTACGGGAATAGATTTCAGGCCGGCATGGGGGCTGAAGCGATTAAAGTTTTACTCGAGGAAATGGACCTGGACGAGATGGACGCGGAGCTTAGGACGGAGTTGCGCGAGGCGACCGGTCAACGTAAAATCCGGGCCATCAGGAGGCTGGAGGTAGTAGAGGCCTTCAAGCTTTCCGGTAATCGTCCCGAATGGATGATCATGGATGTTGTTCCGGTTATCCCCCCGGAGTTGAGACCAATGGTGCAGCTGGACGGCGGCCGGTTTGCGACTTCGGATCTTAATGACCTGTACAGAAGAGTAATTAATCGCAACAATCGATTAAAGAGACTTTTGGATTTAGGGGCTCCTGATATCATTGTCCGTAACGAAAAAAGGATGTTGCAGGAAGCAGTTGATGCTTTAATTGATAACGGCCGGCGCGGGCGCCCTGTTACCGGGCCCGGCAATCGTCCGCTGAAGTCTTTGAGTGATATGCTGAAAGGTAAACAGGGACGGTTCCGGCAAAACCTCTTAGGGAAACGTGTGGACTATTCCGGACGTTCGGTCATCGTGGTCGGGCCATCCTTGAAACTACATGAATGTGGTTTGCCGCGCGAAATGGCTTTGGAATTATTTAAGCCTTTCGTCATGAAAAAGTTAGTGGAGAATAATTTTGCGCATAATATCAAAAGTGCCAAGCGCATGGTGGAAAGAATGCGCAATGAAGTCTGGGATGTCCTGGAGGAAGTCATCCAGGAGCATCCGGTGCTCTTAAACAGAGCGCCGACCCTGCACCGTTTAGGGATTCAGGCCTTTGAACCGGTTTTGGTCGAAGGCCGGGCACTCCAGATCCATCCCTTGGTATGTACTGCTTATAACGCGGACTTTGACGGGGATCAGATGGCTGTCCATGTGCCTCTTTCAGCTGAAGCACAGGCAGAAGCCCGTTTATTAATGCTTTCCACGAATAATATTCTTAATCCCAAAGACGGCAGACCTGTTGTGACACCAACGCAGGATATGGTTTTGGGCTCCTACTATCTGACCGTGGCTAAGCCTCTGACCCGGGAAAAGATGCGCATTTTCTGCAGTGAAGAAGAGGCTGTATATGCTTATCATTGCGGAGAAGTTACGCTCCATGAACCGGTGAAGGTAAGAAAAGACGGCAAGTTGCTGGAGACAACTACCGGCAGACTGATTTTTAATCAGGCCATCCCGTCGGAATTAGGTTATTACAATGATGTAATCGGGAAAAAGCAATTAGGGCAGATTGTCGCCAAATGTTTTTATACTTTAGGCAATGAAGCAACTGCCAGTATGCTGGATGAAATAAAAAGACTTGGCTTTACTTTCTCGACCAGAGCGGGTATTACCATTGGGGTTACGGATATTGAAATACCGGAGAAGAAGAGGGAGATCTTATTAGAAGCCGAAAATCAGGTCGAAACCACAGAGAATCAATTTAGACGCGGCTTGATTACGGAGGAGGAACGGTATCAGTTAGTCATCGGAGTTTGGAATAAAGCGACCGATGATGTTACCAATGCCTTGCTGGAGAGTCTTGATCACTTTAATCCGGTCTATATGATGGCCAATTCCGGTGCCCGCGGTAATATTCAGCAGATCAGGCAATTGGCCGGAATGCGTGGCTTGATGGCGGATCCCTCCGGGCGTACCATTGAGTTGCCGATTAAGTCTAATTTCCGTGAAGGACTGGCTGTCCTGGAATACTTTATTTCAACCCATGGTGCTCGTAAAGGTTTGGCCGATACGGCTCTAAGGACTGCTGACTCCGGATATTTGACCCGTCGTCTGGTTGACGTTGCCCAGGATGTGATTGTCCGTGAAGATGATTGCGGGACGAATGCCGGAATTTATGTCAGCGAAATAAAAGATGGCAATGAGGCGATTGAGTCTTTTGTGGAAAGAATTATCGGCCGCTATACCATGGAGGATGTACTGCATCCCGAAACAGGAGAAGTGATTGTATCCGCGCAAACAGAGATTACTGAGAAGCAGGCCAACGAGATTATTGAGGCGGGGATCAAAAAGCTCTATATTCGTTCTGTTCTTAGCTGTAAAACCCGTTACGGGGTGTGCCGGAAATGTTATGGCCGTAATCTTGCCACGGGCAGAATGGTCGAGATTGGGGAAGCAGTCGGCATTATTGCCGCACAGTCCATTGGTGAACCCGGAACTCAGTTGACGATGAGAACATTCCATACCGGTGGCGTCGCCGGTGATGACATCACCCAGGGTCTGCCTCGCGTTGAAGAGTTGTTTGAGGCCAGAAAGCCCAGAGGGCAGGCGATTATTACCGAAGTTGACGGTATCGTGAAGATTAACGATCAAAAAGGACGCAAGGAGATTGAAATTCTGCGCTCTGATGATGAGAAGTATATTTATCAGATACCTTTTGGTTCGCGCGTAAAAGTTAAAGACGGCCAGGAGGTTGAAGCGGGAGATGAATTAACCGAAGGCTCCATCAATCCTCATGATCTCCTGAAAATCAAAGGACTAAAAGGTGTTCAGGCTTATTTATTACGTGAGGTGCAGCGGGTTTACCGATTACAAGGTGTGGATATTAACGACAAGCACATTGAGGTTATGATCCGGCAGATCTTAAGGAAGGTCAAAGTGGAAGATCCGGGGGATACCCGGTTGTTACCAGGCGGGATTATTGACATCTTCGAGTTTGAGGAAGAAAATGCGATGGTCTTTGCCGAAGGCGGAGAGCCGGCGACAGCTAAGCCTGTCTTGTTAGGTATTACCAAGGCCTCCCTGGCCACTGATTCATTCCTGTCGGCCGCTTCATTCCAGGAAACCACCCGTGTTCTGACGGAGGCAGCCATCAAGGGGAAAGTAGATCCACTCCTCGGGCTGAAGGAAAACGTCATTATTGGCAAACTAATCCCTGCAGGGACGGGGATGTCGCGCTATCGTAATATTAAGATTGATTTGTTAGCATCTGAAACGGCGCTTGATTCTGAGATGGTTCAGGAAGAAGCTGCGGACGAAAATTACAGCGAAGAAAGGGTAAGTGAGACAGAGTTTTCTACTGAGACTTCTGCTGGGACTTTTGCAGAGGCTTCCGCAGAGCTGGCCCCTGATGAGGAATAACATGATGTATCCGGGAAGAGGATAAAAAGAGCATGTAAAGTATGCAGAAAAAAATATCCTGTGAAAAAAGATATCCTTGACAGCATAGGGCTGACAGTGATAAAATACTCCAGTGTGCATATTTTCGAGATCTGTAAAGGAGGGAATCCTCATGCACAGACTTAAAGATGCAGAAGAAAAAGTGGTGGGCTATAAGCAATCACTTAAGACCGTGGAAAAGGGTCGAGCGCAGTTGGTGTTTCTAGCGAAAAACGCGCCGGAAAATCTTCGTGTGTCTATTCTTGAAATATGCTTGGATCGAGGGGTTCCCGTTGTTGAAGCAGATTCAATGGCGGAGTTAGGAAAAAGCTGCGGGATTCAGGTCGAAGCCTCTGTTGCGGCAGTTTTAGCCCCGAAGTGATCTTAGTCTGGTATTCCAAAATGAATGATCTTAGTTTTCATTGAGTAATTCGATGACAGCTTGGGAAGGAGGTGGGTTACATGCCAACCATTAGCCAACTCGTTAAAAAAGGAAGAACAAAGGTTGAAAAAAAATCAACGGCTCCAGCTTTAAAAGAATGTCCTCAAAAACGGGGCGTTTGCACCAGAGTTTATACGACGACACCGAAAAAGCCTAATTCCGCTTTGCGGAAAGTAGCCAGGGTCAGATTGACAAACACTATTGAGGTAACTGCTTATATCCCGGGTATTGGTCATAACCTTCAAGAACACTCCGTGGTTTTAGTTCGCGGAGGAAGAGTAAAAGACTTACCTGGTGTTAGATATCATATCGTTAGAGGAGCACTGGACACGGCCGGTGTGCAAAAGAGAAATCAGGGCCGTTCCAAGTATGGAGCGAAGAAACCAAAGGCCGCTGCCGCTAAATAAGTATGGATCAGCTAAATAAGGTTAGCGTTACTATTAGCGGCGTTGCGGTAAGCCCGTATAACATTGAACAAACCTCATGCGAAAAAGGGGGGGAAGAAGATGCCTAGAAAAGGTAGTGTACCTAAACGTGAAGTGTTACCTGATCCGATTTACGGCTCCAAGTTAATCACGAAGATTATCAACAAAGTGATGTATGATGGAAAAAGAGGAGTCGCGGAGAAGAATTTTTATGATGCTTTAAAATTAGTAGAAGAAAAAACCGGTAAGGATGGCATGGAAGTATTAGAGCAGGCCTTAAAGAATATTATGCCTGTACTGGAGGTTAAGGCACGTCGTGTTGGTGGTGCTAACTATCAGGTTCCGGTTGAAGTTCGTCCGGATCGGAAAGAAGCTTTGGGAATCAGATGGCTGGTGACATTTGCACGTAAACGTGGAGAAAGAACCTTTGAGGAAAAAATTGCTGCGGAAATTTTAGATGCGTATAATAATACCGGCGGTGCCGTAAAGAAAAAAGAAGATACGCATAAAATGGCGGAAGCGAATAAAGCTTTTGCGCATTATCGCTGGTAAAGGCAGCAACACAAAACAACAGACGGCCATTCAGCCTTAGGAAGGGGGTTACGAAATGGCAAGGCAATTTCCACTTAATAAGATTAGAAATATTGGAATCATGGCGCATATCGATGCCGGAAAAACAACTACAACGGAAAGAATCCTCTTTTATACTGGCCGCGTTCACAAGCTTGGTGAAACCCATGATGGTGCTGCCACCATGGATTGGATGGTTCAAGAACAAGAAAGAGGTATTACAATTACATCAGCAGCTACTACTTGCCAATGGAATGGGGTAAATATAAATATTATAGACACGCCTGGGCACGTTGATTTTACAGTCGAGGTGGAACGCTCGTTGCGTGTCTTGGATGGTGCCGTAGCAGTATTCTGTTCAGTGGGCGGGGTAGAACCGCAATCGGAAACTGTATGGCGTCAAGCTGATAAGTACGGGGTTCCGCGGATTGCCTATATTAACAAGATGGACCGCGTTGGTGCTGATTTTCTGCGGGGAGTAAACATGATCAAAGAAAGACTCGGCGCTAATCCTGTACCGATTCAATTGCCGATAGGTTCGGAGGAAAGGTTTTCAGGCATAATTGATTTAGTTAAAATGAATGCTCATATTTATCTTGATGAGCTTGGCACAAAAAGTGAAGATACAGCAATTCCTGAAGACATGCAAAGTATGGCTGAAGAATATCGGGAAAAGATGCTCGAAGCAATTGCGGAAACGGATGAAGAACTACTGACTAAATACCTGGAGGGTGAGGAAATCACCGAAGAGGAAATCAATCACGCGTTACGCAAAGCAACCATCAATGTACAGTTAATTCCCGTTGTCTGCGGTTCTTCTTTCAAGAATAAAGGTATTCAGCTGTTACTGGATGCGGTGGTCAATTATCTTCCGTCACCCCTGGATATTCCTGCAATTAGAGGGGTGCATCCGGAAACAGGCAATGAGGAAGAAAGACACGCCAGTGATGATGAACCGTTTTCAGCTTTGGCGTTCAAGATAATGGCAGATCCTTATGTAGGTAAGCTGGCCTTTTTCCGGGTTTATTCCGGCGTATTAAAAGCAGGTTCGTATGTTTATAACTCTACTACACAGAAGAGAGAAAGAGTTGGTCGGCTCCTGAAGATGCATGCTAATCACCGGGAAGAAGTTGATGAGGTCTATGCTGGTGACATTGCAGCGGCAGTCGGCTTGAAAGAGGTTTCCACAGGGGACAGTCTTAGCGATGAGAATAATGTAATCATCCTTGAGTCAATGGAATTCCCTGAGCCCGTTATTGATGTGGCGATTGAACCAAAAACGAAGGCCGATCAGGACAAAATGGGCGTGGCGTTATCCCGCCTGGCTGAAGAAGATCCTACCTTCAGAATGCATACGGATAACGATACAGGGCAGACGATTATTTCGGGGATGGGCGAACTACATCTGGAAATAATAGTTGACCGTTTATTAAGAGAGTTTAAAGTAAACGCTAACGTGGGACGACCTCAGGTTGCCTATAAAGAAACAATTACCGCCAGCACAAAGGCTGAGGGAAAATTCATCAGGCAATCCGGCGGACGCGGACAATACGGTCATTGTATGATCGAATTGGAACCGGTGGAACAAGGACAAGGTTACGAGTTTATCAATAAGATCGTGGGAGGAGCAATTCCGAAAGAGTATATCCCCGCAATCGACGCCGGTATTCGGGAAGCGATGGAGAATGGTGTGCTTGCCGGTTATCCGATGCTTGATGTGAAGGTTACTCTCTATGATGGCTCTTTCCATGAAGTAGACTCTTCTGAAATGGCCTTTAAAATTGCCGGATCCATGGCTTTGAAGGATGGGGCGGCCAAAGCTAAGCCGGCACTACTTGAACCGGTGATGAAAGTAGAGGTTGTTGTACCGGAAGAATATATGGGCGATGTGATTGGAGATATTAACAGCCGTCGTGGTAAGATCGAAGGAATGGAACCGCGCAGCAATATGCAGGTGATCAGAGGATTTGTTCCGTTAGCGCAAATGTTTGGTTATGCGACTGATCTGCGCTCCAAAACGCAAGGCCGCGGGACCTATGTGATGCAGTTTTCTCATTACGAAGAAACACCGAAGAATATCGCCGAAGAGATTATTGCTAAACGGCAGGGAAAATAAACAAAGGCACAGTGCCCGAGCATTGTTAAAAAAGGTTAATATGTAAAAATATTAAAGTAATAAGAAGGATGTTTTTAAAGGAGGAAAGGATTACAGATGGCCAAGGCAAAATACGAAAGAACGAAACCCCATGTTAATATTGGGACAATTGGTCACGTTGACCATGGCAAGACCACATTAACGGCAGCGATTACTTCGGTATTAGCATCGAAAGGATTATCTCAGCAAGTGGCTTTTGATCAGATTGATAAGGCACCGGAAGAGAAGGCAAGAGGGATCACGATTTCTACATCTCATGTGGAATATGAGACCGATGCAAGACACTATGCGCACGTTGACTGTCCGGGTCACGCCGACTATGTCAAGAACATGATCACCGGCGCGGCGCAAATGGACGGTGCAATTCTGGTTGTATCAGCGACAGACGGCCCGATGCCTCAGACCCGCGAGCACATTTTGCTGGCGCGTCAGGTCGGAGTTCCTTATATTGTTGTGTTCTTGAATAAAGTTGACATGGTCGATGACGAAGAATTATTAGAGCTGGTGGAAATGGAACTGCGTGAGTTGCTTACGGAGTACGAATTCCCCGGGGACGATATTCCGATTATCAGAGGGTCGGCCTTAAAAGCTTTAGAGGATACGAACAGTGAATGGGCTGACAAGGTCATGGAATTAATGGCTGCAGTAGACAAATATGTTCCGACACCGGAAAGACCGACGGACAAACCGTTCCTGATGCCGGTAGAGGATGTATTCTCGATTACCGGTCGTGGAACAGTGGCCACCGGACGTGTGGAAAGAGGAGTGGTCAAAGTAGGCGACGAAGTAGAAATCGTTGGTTTGACTGAGGCACCACGGAAGACAGTTGTCACGGGTGTAGAAATGTTCCGCAAACTGCTTGACCAGGCCCAGGCCGGCGATAACATCGGGACACTGTTAAGAGGGATAGACAAAAAAGAGATTGAACGTGGTCAGGTCCTGGCCAAACCGGGTTCGATCAAACCACATACGAAGTTTAATGCGGAAGTATACGTGCTGACCAAGGAAGAAGGCGGCAGACACACCCCGTTCTTCAATGGCTACAGACCGCAATTCTACTTCCGGACCACCGACGTAACAGGAGTGGCTACCTTACCGGAAGGTGTGGAAATGTGCATGCCTGGAGACAATGTGAAGATGAAAATAGAATTAATTACACCAATCGCCATGGAAGAAGGACTGCGTTTCGCTATTCGTGAAGGCGGACATACTGTGGGTGCAGGAGTTGTTACAGCTATTATCGAATAAAACGCGAGTTTTTTCGAAGCCGGGTATGGAAGGTTCGAAATTTGCCAGACAAATTTCGAACCTTTATACGTCGGCTTGCTTATTATTTTGTTATGGCAAATAATAAAAAAATACTTGTATTTGAATTGGAAATTTAATATAATAAGACAGTATGGGTCGACATGCGATGAAGTGGGAGGTTGCTGGTTATCGAAAGGATACGCCCGAGGGCGTTGTCAAGCCCAAGTCGGAGCATTAAGGGCAGAGCCTTCGATAAACAGGGAATTTTCACTGAGAATGTCCGAGAAATAATAAGTCGGGCGAAAGGGAGGGAGTTTATATGGCAAAACAACAGAAAATCAGGATTAGGCTGAAGGCGTTTGATCATAAGATTTTAGATCAATCCGCAGAGAAGATTGTGGATACCGCAAAGCGCACAGGAGCATCAGTGGCCGGACCTATACCGCTGCCTACGGAGCGCAATATGTACACGATCTTAAGATCACCTCATGTTAACAAGGATTCTCGTGAGCAGTTTGAGATGAGAACACATAAACGGCTCATTGATATTCTGGATCCTAATCCAAAAACTGTTGACGCGTTAATGGGGTTGGATTTACCAGCCGGTGTCGACATTGAAATTAAACTTTAAAAATATGAAAAAAACCACAGGCTTTGCTAGGAGGTGGCAATAGTGAATAAAGCCATATTAGGAACGAAGATAGGAATGACCCAGATCTTTGATGAAGCCGGGAAGGCAATTCCGGTGACGGTTATTGAAGCTGGTCCCTGTATAGTAGTTCAAAAGAAAACTGCAGAAAATGACGGTTATAATGCCATTCAATTAGGCTTTGGCGCCGTTAAAGAAAATGATTTAAACAAACCTGCGAAGGGACATCTTGAGAAGGCTCAGGTAAAACCGGTACGTCATTTAAAGGAATTCAGAGTCGATGACGCAGCCGCTTACGAACAAGGACAGGAAATTAAGGCGGATTTATTTTCTATTGGCGAATATGTTGATGTCGTTGGCGTTTCCAAGGGAAAAGGTTTTGCCGGCGGGATTAAGCGCCATGGGATGCACCGCGGACCAATGAAGCACGGTTCAAAATATCATCGCCGTCCCGGTTCTTTGGGAGCAAAAGGCCCAGCGCGTGTTTTTCTTGGTCGTAAAATGCCCGGCCGTTTAGGCGGAGCTCAGGTAACAGTACAAAAACTGCTGGTGGTGAAAGTTGATCCGGAACGCAATTTATTATTGGTAAGAGGCGCTGTTCCCGGACCGAAAAAGAGCCTAGTAACCATCAAGAGTTCAGTGAAGGCTTAAAACGAAACTTGATGGGAAAGGAGGAATTATTGATGCCAAAAGTTGCATTATATAATACAAAAGGCGCTCAGGTAGGCGAAGTCGAATTGAATGACGCTATCTTTGGGATCGAACCGAACGAGGCTGTTGTTCATGAGGCGGTTGTTATGCAATTGGCCAGCCTGCGCAGAGGAACGCATTCTGTGAAGAGCAGAGGCGAGGTACAAGGTGGAGGCAGAAAGCCTTGGAGACAAAAGGGAACAGGCAGAGCACGTGCCGGCACATCCAGGTCTCCGCTGTGGAGGAAGGGCGGGGTTATCTTTGGCCCCAAACCGCGTGATTATTCTTATCATATTCCCCGAAAAAAAGCCCGCCTGGCAGTGAGGTCTGTTTTATCCGCCAAGGTGAGAGACGGGGAGATTATTGTTTTAGATCAACTGGGTTTTGCTGAACCGCAGACCAAACAAATGGTAGAAGTTTTGGCTAACCTGAAGGTTGAGCAAAAGGCATTGGTAGTTACCGCCGGTTTTGATTCTAACGTTGAAAAATCGGCAAGAAATATACCTGGTGTAAAGCCTTTAAGTGCTGATGGGATTAATGTGTATGACCTGGTCAATTATGATAAGCTCTTAATCACCAAGGACGCTGTAGCCAGGATTGAGGAGGTGCTTCTATAATGCGGAATCCTCATGAGGTTTTAATAAAACCGGTTGTGTCGGAAAGAACAACTGACTTAATGGCGGAAAACAAATATACTTTTCAAGTTGACCCAAATGCCAACAAAATAGAAATAAAGCATGCCGTCGAGTCCATTTTTAAAGTTGATGTGACAGACGTCAGAACGATGAATGTCAACGGAAAATTAAAAAGACAGGGCCGCTTTACGGGCTATACATCAGATTGGAAAAAGGCTGTTGTGACGCTTAAAGACGGTCAAAGAATACCCATTTTTGAAGAATAGATGAAGAAAGAACGTAAGGGAGGGAAAAAGGATGCCAGTTAAAGGCTTCAAACCCATTACACCGGGGAGAAGACAAATGACGGTTTCAACTTTTGAAGAGATTACCGCAATCGAACCGGAAAAATCCCTGGTTGAACCTCTGAAAAAAAATGCAGGCCGTAATAACGAAGGCCACATGACGGTTAGACACCGGGGAGGGGGGCATAAACGCCTCTATAGAAAAATCGATTTCAAGCGCGATAAGGATGGTATTCCGGCCAAGGTCGCTTCCATCGAATATGATCCTAATCGTTCGGCGAATATAGCCTTACTTCATTATGCGGATGGTGAAAAGAGATATATCCTTGCACCACAGCAATTGAAGGTTGGAGATACCATTATTTCCGGGGCTGATGCGGATATTAAGGTTGGGAATGCTTTGCCGTTGGAGAATATCCCGGTAGGTACCCTCATCCATAATATTGAGCTTAAACCACTTAAGGGCGGACAGTTAGTTCGTTCAGCCGGTGGTGCTGCTCAGTTGATGGCTAAAGAAGGGGATTACGCGACAATTCGTTTCCCGTCAGGTGAAGTGCGGAAAGTATTTATCAAATGCAAAGCGACAGTTGGCCAGGTTGGGAATATCGAACATGAAAATATTCACATTGGAAAAGCGGGCCGGACACGGTGGCTGGGGATCAGACCGGCGAACCGCGGTGTGGTAATGAACCCTGTGGACCATCCGCATGGTGGTGGGGAAGGACGTTCACCCATCGGACGCAAGACCCCTGTTACACCTTGGGGCAAACCGGCCATCGGAGGTAAGACAAGAAAGAAAAAGAATCTTTCCGATAAGTTCATTGTGACGCCTCGTAAAAAATAAAGCGGGATAAAATAGAGAAAGGAGGCAAATGAATGAGCAGGTCAGTAAAAAAAGGACCTTTTATTGAAGACAGTCTGTTAAGTAAAATTGAACAGATGAATAAGAGTAATGAAAAACGTGTCATTAAAACATGGTCCCGTCGTTCGACAATCTTTCCGCAAATGGTAGGACATACCGTCGCGGTGTATGACGGGAAAAAACATGTACCTGTATATATCACTGAGGATATGGTAGGACACAAATTAGGCGAATTTGCACCGACGAGAGTATTTAAAGGCCATGGTTCTCATACTGAAAGGTCTACCGCCTTGAAATAAATTCCGGGCAAGAAGGAGGTATTTATTTATGGAAGCTAAAGCAATAGCCAAACATATACGGATTTCTCCCCGGAAAGCACGTCAGGTAGTAGACTTGATCCGGGGGAAGGATGTCGGCGAAGCCTTTGCCATTCTCAAATTTACGGCACATAAGGCCACGACTCCTGTTTATAAGGTCTTAAAATCAGCAGTAGCCAATGCTGAGCATAACAATGAAATGAATGCAGATAAATTATTTGTTAAAGAGGTTTTTGTGGATGAAGGGCCGTCAATGAAGAGAGTGATGCCCAGGGCACAGGGAAGGGCAGATATTGTTGTGAAACGCAGTAGTCATATTACTGTAGTAGTCGGGCAAAAGGAGGAGGAGTAATAGTGGGTCAGAAAGTACATCCAAAGGGACTTAGAGTCGGCATTATTCGTGACTGGGAGAGCAACTGGTACGCTGACAAAAACTATGCGGGACTCCTTCACGAAGATATCAAGATACGCAATTTTGTTAAAGAAAAGCTGTATCAAGCAGGTATTTCTGCTGTTGAGATTGAGCGTGCGGCCAATCGTGTAAAGGTCTCGATCCACACGGCTAAACCCGGTATTGTGATCGGCCGGGGCGGAACGGAAGTCGAAGAACTGAGAAAGACCCTGGAACAGATGACCGGCAAAAAAATTAATGTCAACATTGTAGAAGTTAAAAGGCCTGAACTGAATGCTCAGCTTGTCGGCGAAGGGATCGCGGTACAGTTGGAGAAGCGTATTGGTTTTCGGCGCGCCATGAAGCAAGCAGTTACACGGACAATGCGTGCCGGAGCCGAAGGCGTCAAGATTTCCTGCTCAGGCCGTTTGGGAGGAGCGGAAATTGCGCGTACGGAATGGTATAGTGAAGGGAAAGTACCTCTGCATACTTTGAGAGCAGATATTGAATATGGTTTTGCCGAAGCGAATACTACTTACGGCAAAATCGGGGTAAAGGTATGGATTTACAAAGGGGAAATACTTCCTGAAGCAAAGGACAGGAAGGAGGCAAATGTCAATGCTGATTCCAAAAAGAGTGAAATGGCGTAAGCCACACCGTGGAGTAATGAAAGGAAAAGCACTGCGCGGTAATAAAGTATCATACGGAGAATACGGGCTTCAAGCAATGGAACTGGGCTGGATCACCAACCGGCAAATTGAAGCGGCCCGTATTGCAATGACTAGATATATCAAACGTGGTGGGCAAGTATGGATTAAAATCTTCCCGGACAAACCTGTGACGGCAAAACCTGCTGAGACACGTATGGGTAGTGGTAAGGGGGCTCCCGAATATTGGGTCGCCGTAGTGAAGCCCGGACGGGTGATGTTTGAAATTGCCGGGATTGACGAAGCAACGGCCAAAGAGGCATTGCGTTTAGCTGCTCATAAACTACCCATCAAAACAAAATTTGTAAAACGTGAAGAAATGGGTGGTGAAGCAAGTGAAAGCTAAAAACCTTCGTGACCTTACACAGGAAGAACTAAATCGTAAGATTACCGAGTTGAAGGAAGAATTATTTAACTTGCGCTTCCAGCTTGCAACCGGTCAATTGGAAAATCCTATGCGCTTGCGTGAAGTGCGTAAAACAATTGCCCGTACTCATACAGTCATAAGAGAACGGGAATTAGAAGAAAACAGAAGTTGACTTGGATTAAGCTTTGAAAAAGGAGGTATTAAACTTGGAGAGAGGAATGCGCAAGACCCGTACCGGTATTGTGGTGAGTGATAAAATGGATAAAACCGTCGTTGTTGCGGTCGAAAACTATAGCAGACATTCTCTTTATCATAAAGTAATCCGGTATACGAAAAAATATAAGGCTCATGATGAGGAAAACACATGTAAAGTCGGGGATAAAGTCAGGATTATGGAAACCCGTCCTCTTAGCAAAGATAAATGCTGGCGGGTTGTTCAAATCATCGAAAAAGCCCCTCTTGTATAAACAGGAGTGTTCCTGAAAGGAGGTTAAAGGCAAGTGATTCAACAGGAAACAATATTGAAAGTTGCGGATAATTCAGGGGCGAAACGCTTGTTATGTATTCGTCCGCTGGGTGGATCATTTCGTAGGTATGCTTCAATAGGTGATATCATTATTGCTTCTGTTAAAGAGGCAACACCTGGGGGCGTTGTAAAAAAAGGTGAAGTGGTAAAGGCGGTTGTTGTCCGTACCAAAGATGCGATCAGAAGGGTCGACGGATCATATATCCGGTTTGATGAAAACGCCGCAGTGATTATTAAAGATGACAAGAGCCCCAAAGGTACACGTATATTTGGACCGGTAGCACGTGAACTGAGAGAAAGAGAATTTACGAAAATTCTTTCACTCGCGCCGGAGGTATTATGAAATCAAATGTGAAAAGAGACGGCTGGAGGTGATCTGTGCATGGAAAAGCTGAAGATACATGTCAAAAAGGGCGATATGGTTCAGGTAATTACCGGTAAAGACGCCGGTAAAAAAGGAAAGGTTCTTAATGTAGATCCCACAAGTGGCCGGGTTGTAGTGGAAGGCGTGAATATCGTCAAGCGTCACATGAGACCAACCAAAACGAAGCCTCAAGGTGGTATTACGGAAATAGAGGCGGCAATAGCCAGTTCTAACGTGATGATTTATTGTGAGAAATGCAAAGAACCGGTTCGTATAAATAAAAGAATCCTGGCTGATGGAAAAAAGGTTCGTTTGTGTAACCAGTGCGGCGAGCAAATTGACAAGTAAACTCTGCCGGAAGGGAGGTTGAAGCTATGGTACGCTTAAAGGAGAAATATGTAAAAGAAGTTGCTCCTGCAATGATGCAGAAGTTCAACTATAAAAATGTGATGGAGATCCCCAGGCTCGAAAAGGTAGTAATTAATATCGGAGTCGGGGAAGCAACGCAGAATCCCAAGGAACTGGATGGGGCTGTTGAAGATCTTAAGACGATTACCGGACAGAAACCGGTGATTACCCGGGCCAAAAAATCGATTGCTGCTTTCAAATTACGTGAAGGCGTCGCAATCGGCACAAAGGTAACGTTGAGAAACAACCGGATGTATGAGTTTGTGGATAAGCTTTTCAACGTAGTACTGCCAAGAGTGAGGGATTTTCGGGGCGTGTCCCCCAAAGCCTTTGACGGCAGGGGAAATTATACACTTGGTTTAAAAGAGCAATTAGTATTCCCGGAGATTGATTATGATAAAATCGATAAAGTACGTGGCATGGACATTGTTTTTGTGACAACCGCAAAAAATGATGAGGAATCAAGAGAATTACTACGTTTTATGGGAATGCCCTTTGCAGAAAAATAGTAATTAAGAAAACACCAAAGGAGGGAATTATGTGGCAAAGAAGTCTCTTGTCCTGAAGCAGCAGAAGGCACCTAAATTTAAGGTGAGAAATTATAACAGATGCAAAATATGTGGTCGTCCCCATGCTTATATGCGGAAGTTTGGCATGTGCCGTATTTGCTTCCGTGAGCTGGCTTATGAAGGACAAATTCCCGGCGTTACAAAGGCCAGTTGGTAAGTATTGAAAAAGGAAGGGGGTCGTTTTTAGTATGGTCATGACTGATCCTATTGCGGATTTTTTAACGAGAATTAGAAATGCTAATTCTGTTAATCATGAAAAAGTAGAAATACCGGCTTCAACAACGAAAAAAACCCTTGCCACCATTCTGAAAGAAGAAGGTTTAATCAAAGATTTTGATTATATCGAAGATGGGAAGCAAGGCGTACTGAGACTATATTTGAAGTACGGTCCGAACAAAGAAAAGGTTATTACCGGGATTAAACGTATCAGCAAGCCCGGACTGCGCGTTTATGCAAAAAGAGATGAAGTTCCTCGCGTTTTGGGAGGACTAGGCATTGCGGTTATCTCAACATCTCAAGGAATGATGACTGATAAGGAAGCCAGAAAACGTGGTCTTGGCGGAGAAGTAATCTGCTATGTATGGTAGGTAAAAGTTTTGCGCGGGAGGTGTAAAGATGTCAAGAATAGGTAAAATGCCCATTGCCATACCCGCTGGGGTAAATGTTGCAATAGAGGGTGCACATATTTCTGTTAAAGGGCCCAAAGGTCAGTTGGAAAGAGATTTTAATCCCGAAATCACAGTTGCTGTTGACAATGGGCAAATTGTTGTGACCCGTCCCAGTGATGAAAAAAATCATCGAGCTCTTCACGGCCTGACGAGAACTTTAATTGCGAATATGATTCAGGGGGTTACGAACGGTTTTGAGAAGTCTCTGGATTTGGTCGGAGTCGGTTATCGTGCGGCTAAACAAGGGAAAACGCTTGTTTTAACGATTGGGTACTCCCATCCTGTAGAAATCGTGCCGGAAGCGGGCCTCGAGATTGAAGTTCCGACGCCCAATAAAATTATCGTGAAGGGTGCCGATAAGGAAAAAGTGGGTCAATTAGCTGCCAATATTCGTTTTATCCGCCCACCGGAACCATATAAAGGGAAGGGTATTAAATACACTGAGGAAAGAATTCGCATGAAAGTCGGTAAAGCCGGCACCAAGAAAAAATAAGCAGTGAGCGACGGCAAAGCTTAGCCCGTAAAAGAAGGGAGTGAAGCAGGTGATTACGAAACCGGATCGTAAAAAAATTCGCCAGAAAAAGCACCTCAGAATACGGAAGAATATTTTGGGGACGGCGGAACGGCCGAGACTGGCAGTCTATAGAAGTTTAAACCATATGTATGCGCAATTGATCGACGATGTTTCGGGCAATACTCTTGTTGCAGCTTCAACGTTGGAGACCCCGTTAAAAGGAAAAAAGGAAAACGGTTCAAATACGGAAGCTGCGCATAAAGTGGGTAAGCTCTTAGCGGAAAAGGCTTTAAAGAAAGGGGTCAAGGAAGTAGTCTTTGACCGCGGCGGCCTTATTTATCATGGCCGTGTTAAAGCGTTAGCCGAAGGCGCCCGTGAAGCAGGGTTGATCTTTTAATCTACCGGCAAAGGAGGGAAAAAAATGGCAAGGTTAGATGCGGGTAATCAGGAATTTACGGAAAAAGTAGTGTTTATCAATCGTGTAGCGAAGGTTGTGAAAGGCGGACGGCGTTTTAGCTTTAGTGCCTTAGTAGTGGTCGGCAACGGCAACGGACTTGTAGGAGCCGGCTTGGGTAAAGCAACAGAGGTCCCGGAAGCTATACGTAAAGGCATAGAAGACGCGAAGAAAAATCTGATTTCTGTACCAATGAGGGGGACCTCAATTCCTCATCAGGTACAGGGGGAGTTTGGGGCAGGTAAAGTTTTATTAAAGCCTGCAGTAGAAGGTACCGGTGTTATCGCCGGCGGACCTGTGCGTGCGGTCTTAGAGTTGGCGGGGATCAGAGATATTCTGACAAAATCCTTAGGATCAAATAATGCTAATAATATGGTCAGAGCCACTTTGAAGGGACTGGAGAGTCTGAAACGGGCTGAAGACGTTGCGAAGATTCGTGGTAAGTCCGTAGAAGAACTCTTGGGTTAGGAGGTCAACAATGGCGAAGTTAAAAATTACTCTTAAAAAAAGTGTGATTGGTTCTAACGAAGTAGTCAGGGCAAATGTGCAAGCTTTAGGACTGCACAAGCTGCATCAGAGTGTTGTGCAGGAAGATACTCCTGACATTCGCGGAAAAGTAAATAAAGTGAGGCATTTATTATCTGTAGAAGAATTGTCTTAGTGATGAGAAGGAGGTGCAGCAGATGAAACTCCATAATTTAAAACCCGCAGCCGGCTCAAGAACAAAAGACGTGAGAAAAGGGCGTGGCACAGGAACCGGCCTTGGCAAGACTGCGGGACGTGGCCATAAAGGACAGAAAGCCAGATCAGGCGGAGGAAAAGCGCCATATTTTGAAGGCGGTCAAACACCTTTGCAAAGACGGATGCCGAAACGTGGCTTTACTAATATATTCAAACCGGAATATACTGTAATTAATCTGGCACAGTTAAATGACCGTTTTGAAAAAGGGACCGTAGTAACGCCCGAAGTATTAGTGGAATCCGGTTTGGTGAAGAACGTGCGTGATGGAGTAAGAATACTCGGCAACGGGGAAATCACGAAGGCTTTAACAGTGCGGGCCCATGGTTTCTCCAAGTCGGCAGCAGAAAAAATTGCCGCTGCTGGCGGCCAAGTAGAGGTGATTTAAGGTGTTGGAGGTTTTGAGAAGTGCTTGGAAACTGGCCGATTTGCGCAAAAAGATCCTCTTTACCATCGGCATGCTGGTGGTTTTCAGGGTTGGTGTGCATATTCCCGTACCAGGCATCAATACTGATGTAATTGCTAATTTAATTGCCGAGGGACAACTATTAGGGTTTTTTGATGTCATTTCCGGGGGAGCGTTTAAAAACTTTTCGATTTTTGCCATGAGTATCACTCCTTATATTAATGCATCTATTATTATGCAACTCCTGACGGTTGTTATTCCATCCTTGGAGAGATTATCCAAAGAGCCGGACGGCCGGAAAAAAATGACGCAGTATATCAGATATGGAACTGTTATTTTAGGTTTTGTCCAGGCGGTTGGGATCTCCTTCGGATTAAGGTCGGCAGTGCTTAATCCGGGGCTGGGCACAACTTTGATAATTGCGATTTCCCTTACTGCGGGAACAGCCTTTTTGATGTGGCTCGGTGAATTAATTACCGATAAAGGGATTGGCAATGGGATTTCCTTAATCATCTTTGCCGGTATCGTATCCAGGGTGCCGGCCGGAGTAGTTTCTATTTACGAATATTTGAAGGCCGGAACCACAAGTATTTTTGTCGTGCTACTATTTGTAGTAATTGCGGTTGCAGTTATCGCCGGGATCGTAGCGATTCAGGAAGGGCAGCGGCGGATTCCCGTGCAGTATGCTAAGCGGGTTGTAGGAAGAAAGGTTTATGGCGGCCAAAGCACGCATATTCCGTTAAAAGTGAATCAGGCCGGGGTAATTCCTATTATCTTTGCCATTTCGATGCTGATGTTCCCCGGTACGATTGCGGCCTGGTTCCCGGAGAATGCTTTTGCGGCCTGGGTCACCAGAGTATTTACCTTTGAAAGCATTTGGTACCAACTCATTTATGCGCTATTGATTATTTTCTTCACCTATTTCTATACGGCCATTACCTTTAATCCCAATGACATCGCGGATAATATGAAGAAGTATGGCGGGTTTATCCCCGGGTTAAGACCGGGTCGCCCGACGGCCGAATATATTGAGAAAGTATCAAGCCGGATTACGCTGGCCGGGGCTGTCTTTTTAGCGGCGATCGCGATACTCCCCTCTATGTTGGTTTCCACAACGGAATTGCCAATTTATTATGGGGGCACCAGTTTGCTGATTGTCGTTGGCGTAGCCTTAGATACGATGAAACAAATGGAATCTAATCTGTTAATGAGACACTATCAGGGCTTCCTCAAGTAGATTCCGATAAAGTGGGAGGTAGAGGAATGAAAATTATTCTGATGGGACCACCGGGAGCAGGAAAAGGAACGCAAGCTGAGTTTTTGACCAAAGAATTAAATATACCGCACATCTCCACCGGAGATATGTTCAGAAAAGCCATCAAAGAAAGTACACCCCTTGGGGTCGAGGCCAAGCGTTATATTGATTCGGGCAAGCTTGTACCTGATGAGGTGACAGTCGGTATTGTCAAAGAAAGACTAGCACAATCGGATTGCCGTGCAGGGTTTTTACTGGATGGTTTTCCGAGAACAGTACCTCAAGCGGATGCTTTGGAGAAAACGCTGGAGGAGCTTAATGTGAAGCTGGATAAGGTTATTAATATTGTGGTGGAGCGGAAAGCGCTTTTGGAACGTCTTACCGGGCGTAGAGTTTGTAAAGGGTGTGGGGCCACTTATCATGTTGTTTATAATCCTTCGGCCCAAAAGGATCAATGCGAGAAATGCGGCGCAGAGCTCTACCAGAGAAGCGATGATTCGGAAACGATCGTCGGAAACCGGTTGAATGTTTATGAACAACAAACAGCTCCGCTGATTGATTATTACCAAAAGAAAGGACTCCTTCTTAATATTGAGGGAAATGACTCTGTGGGAACAGTTACGCAGAATATCATCACGGCATTAGGAAGAGGTTAGCATGATTATTCTTAAGTCTGAGCGGGAATTGCGCTATATGTATGATGCCGGACAGATTGTCGCCCAAACTCACCGCGAGGTGGCGAAAGCTGTTCGACCGGGAGTTACCACGTTGGAACTTGACCGGGTTGCTGAAGAATATATCAAAAGCAAGCAAGCAATTCCCACCTTTAAAGGGTATAATGGATTTCCTAACAGCATCTGCGCTTCAATCAATGAGGAAGTTGTGCACGGGATACCTGGTTTAAGGCAGGTAAATTGTGGCGATATTATAAGTATTGATATCGGAGCAACTTTCAACGGCTACGTGGGCGATGCGGCTGTGACTTTGCCGGTTGGCGAAGTTGATGAAGAAGCCCGCAAATTGCTTGAAGTAACAGAGCGGTCCTTGTATGAGGGGATCAAGAAAGCGGTCGTTAATAATCGGCTCTCGGATATCTCCCATGCGATACAGTCTTATGCAGAAAGCAAAGGTTTTTCAGTAGTCAGAGATTTTGTAGGCCACGGTGTGGGCCGGAACATGCATGAAGACCCACAGGTACCCAATTTTGGTCAACCCGGGCATGGGCCCAGATTAAAAGCCGGAATGGTTTTGGCCATTGAGCCGATGGTTAATGTGGGTGATTTTGAGGTTGAGACACTGGAAAACAATTGGACAGTAGTAACCAGCGACAGAAAACGCTCCGCGCACTTTGAACACAGTGTCGCGATAACAGACGAAGGACCAAGGATTTTGACAAAATAGAGGATATGCAGATGATAATAATGATAAAATTATGGTTTGAGGGATTAATTTTGAAGAGTGCTGGGGATAAGGAGGTTGGTAGTATATGTCCAAACAGGATGTCATAGAAGTTGAAGGTACTGTTCTGGAACCCCTCCCTAATGCGATGTTCCGGGTTGAATTAGCAAATGGGCACCAAATCTTGGCACATGTCTCCGGGAAAATAAGGATGCATTTTATCCGCATTTTGCCAGGTGATCGGGTTACTGTGGAACTTTCACCATATGATTTAACAAGGGGTAGAATTACCTATCGCTTTAAGTGAGCTTCTTAGGATGAAGGAGGTATGAACTGTGAAGGTAAGGCCATCGGTGAAGCCTATCTGTGAAAAATGTAAAATAATCAGACGTAAGGGGAAGGTCATGGTTATCTGTGAGAATCCCAAACATAAACAAAAGCAGGGTTAGGATGAGGAGGTGTACAAAAATTGGCCAGAATTGCAGGTGTTGATTTGCCTCGCGAAAAACGGGTAGAAATAGGGTTAACCTATATTTACGGTATTGGGAGAACAACTGCGCAACAGATCTTAGCCAAAACAGGTGTCAATCCTGATACAAGGGTAAAAGATCTGACAGAAGATGAAGTAAACAAACTGCGGGAAGTAATTGATAAGGAACATAAGGTCGAGGGTGATCTTAGACGGGAAACTTCTTTAAATATCAAGAGATTGATGGAAATAGCCTGTTACAGAGGGTTGCGCCATCGCCGCGGATTGCCGGTGCGTGGACAAAGGACAAAGACTAATGCCCGTACCCGGAAAGGTCCCAGCAAAACCGTAGGAGCGAAGCACAAATAGGAAAGGAGGAAACTAGCAGATGGCAAAAAGAACAGCGACGACGAGAGTGAAACGCCGTGAACGTAAAAATGTTGAACAGGGTGCTGCACATATCCAATCAACATTTAATAATACAATTGTGACGATTACTGATAAGACCGGGAATACAATTTCCTGGGCTACATCCGGACAATTAGGATTTAAAGGGTCCAGAAAGAGTACACCTTACGCCGCCCAAATGGCCGCTGAACAAGCTGCAAGAGCAGCGATGGAACATGGCATGAGGGAAGTAGAGGTATATGTAAAAGGGCCGGGGTCAGGTCGTGAAGCGGCTATTCGTTCATTACAAGCTACAGGGCTCGAGGTTAACGTTATCAAAGACGTTACGCCGATTCCGCATAACGGATGCCGCCCGCCAAAACGCAGGAGAGTTTAAGGAGGTGTAAATCAGTTAATGGCTAGATATACAGGACCAGTTTGCAGGCTTTGCCGTCGTGAAGGCGAAAAGCTGTATTTAAAAGGTGACCGTTGCTATACGGAGAAATGCGCCATTGATCGGAGAGCATATGCTCCCGGAGAGCATGGACAGGGGAACCGTAAAAAATTATCGGAATATGGTCTTCAGTTGAGGGAAAAACAGAAGGCCCGCCGTATTTACGGCATTTTAGAAAAACAGTTCAGCAATTATTTTGACAAGGCGGAGCGCCAAAAAGGGATTACCGGTGAAAACTTATTACGTCTTTTGGAAAGACGTCTTGATAATGTGGTATTTCGGCTTGGTTTTGCTTCATCCAGAGTGGAAGCTCGTCAGCTCGTAAAGCATAATCATTTTACAATCAATGGGCAAAAAGTAAATATCCCCTCGATGCTGGTTAAGGTAGGAGATGTAATCCAGATTAAAGAAAAGAGCATGGAATCAGTCAAGTTCGAAGGGACTAAAGAGAGTATTGCGCATAAAACTCCACCCGCCTGGTTGGAATTGGATAAGAATAATCTGTCCGGGAAGGTCTTGGCTCTTCCCAATAGAGACCAAATTGATGTTCCGATTGAGGATCATCTGATTGTTGAATTGTACTCCAGATAATGCCGGGGATATCAGTAATCTGATCTCTCTGACTGCTGGGGGAAAGTTTGGTTCGAGTAGGAGGGTAGCTTGTGATAGAGATTGAAAAGCCCAGAATTGAGTGCGTCGAAATCAACGAAAAGAAGGATTATGCTAGGTTTTTGGTCGAACCGTTAGAAAGCGGCTACGGAATTACCTTAGGTAATTCTTTGCGTCGGGTTTTATTATCTTCACTGCCCGGAGCGGCTGTTACATCGGTGAAGATTGAGGGAGTTCTGCATGAATTTTCTTCGATCCCCGGTGTAATGGAAGATGTAACGGACATTATTCTGAATCTAAAAATGCTTGCCTTGAAGGTTTATTCGGATGAACCTCAGGTGGTTTGGCTGGAAGCGACAGGCGAAGGAGAGGTTACTGCTGCAGATATCCAGCTGAATAGTGAAGTGGAGATCCTAAACCCGGAATTACACATTGCTACTTTGGACAGCGGCGCCAAATTATCAATGGAAATTACTGTGGAAAAAGGCCGTGGATATAGACCTTCAGAGAAAAACCGGAAGGAAGAGCACGTCATTGGGGTTATTCCGGTTGATTCGATTTTTTCACCAATCAAAAAAGTGAACTATACGGTAACTGATACCCGGGTAGGGCAAATTACGGATTATGATAAGCTGACTTTGGAAGTATGGACTGACGGGACAATTCTGCCCGATGAAGCAGTTAGTCTTTCCGCGAAAATCCTCAATGATCACTTTAAGCTGTTTATCGGACTGACCGAAAAAATCGGCGACGTCGAAATCATGGTGGAAAAAGAAGAAGAAGAAAAGGATAAAATTCTTGACATGAGTATCGAGGAATTGGATTTCTCAGTCCGGTCATATAATTGTTTAAAGCGAGCCGGTATTAACACGGTCGGAGAGCTGATTCAAAAGACAGAAGAAGAAATGATGAAGGTACGGAACCTGGGGAAAAAGTCCCTGGAAGAAGTCGATGAAAAACTGAAGTCACTTGGTTTAAGTCTTAGGAAAGCGGAAGAATAGGTGCGATATATCGGCTGTAAAAAGGGGGTTGGATGAAAAATGGCCTATCGAAAACTAGGACGCAATTCGGGGCAGCGTCGGGCGATGTTTAGGAGTATGGCGACGGCTTTACTCAGAACCGGCCGCATTGAGACGACTGAGCCGAAGGCAAAGGAATTGAGAAGTATTGTCGAGAAGATGATCACCTTGGGCAAACAAGGGGATTTAGCCGCCAGACGTCAAGCAATGGCTTATCTTCTTGATGAAGCTGTTGTGAAGGATCTTTTTGAAAATATCAGTAAGAAATACGCGGAACGGCAGGGTGGCTATACGCGTACTCTCAAATTAGGGTTCCGCCGCGGAGATGCCGCGTCATTAGTGATCATAGAATTAGTTTAGTGGATAATTGTTTTAGAGTACGGAGATTCGGTTCAGGAAGATGCAAAGTCAGGAAAACCATATCCTTAAACAGTAATGTGTTTGAGTCTTGGCTTTCCTGTTTTTGTTATTCCGAGGATTATTTCTATAATAGGCATTAATAGGCATAGGCACGCTGGTAAAGCAGTGCCGGGGATATGCTCTTTGCTACGGGCAGAAAAGAGTTGTGATGTGCTGTGAATGAAATAATAAGGATAAACGACCTGGAGCACTGGTATATTAATGCTCAGGGCCTTAATAGGCAGGCTCTCAAAGGGATCAATCTGCAAATCCGGCCGGGTGAGTTTGTGGCTGTTATCGGGCACAACGGTTCGGGGAAATCAACACTAGCCATGCATTTGAATGCGCTTCTGGTCCCGGACCAGGGCTCTGTGATTATTAACGGGATGGATACGCGCAAACCCGAGTTGTTATGGGATATTCGGCAACAGGTGGGGATGGTTTTTCAAAATCCCGATAACCAACTAATTGCCACGGTCGTAGAGGATGATGTGGCCTTTGGTCCGGAAAACCTCGGGATTGAACCTGTCCAGATCAGTCATCTGGTGGACGAGTCTTTGCGCATTGTGGATATGAGTGCCTATCGCAAACAGGCTCCGCATCTTTTATCCGGCGGGCAGAAGCAGCGTGTGGCCATCGCGGGGATACTGGCGATGAAACCAAATGTCATGGTACTGGACGAACCGACCGCGATGCTTGATCCTGCCGGGCGGGCCGAAGTAATGCAGACGGTCTTAAAATTGAATCAGGAAGAGAACTTAACGATCATTCTCATTACCCATTTTATGGAGGAGGCTATCTTAGCCGACCGGGTTGTGGTCATGGAGGAAGGAAATATCGTCATGGACGGAGGGCCGCGGGAGGTCTTTGCCCAGGTAGAGAAAATAAAAGCTTTAGGGCTTGATGTTCCACCGATGATGGAGCTGCGTAATCAGCTTAATCAGGCAGGCGTTCAATTGCCTGCGGATATATTAACTGTTGAGGAAATGGTGGTTGCCTTATGCCGATAAGACTGGAAAATGTCTCTTATATTTATCAGCCTGATTCGCCTTTTCAGGCGGAAGCCTTGCATGAGGTTAATCTGGTAATTAATGAAGGAGAATTCATTGGCCTGGTTGGGCATACCGGTTCCGGCAAGTCCACTCTGGCCCAGCATTTTAATGGTCTCCTAAAGCCCACCGGTGGCAAAGTCTATGTGGACGACTGGGATATAACCACCCCCGGAGCGGCGTTAAAAAAGATTCGGGAAAAGGTGGGGCTGGTTTTCCAATATCCGGAACACCAGCTTTTTGAGGATACGGTCTATAAGGAAATTGCCTTTGGACCGAAGAACCTAGGGCTATCTGCGGAGACGCTTACGCAAAGGGTGAAGAAGGCTTTACAGATGGTCCATTTGGATTACGATATTTATGCCGAAGCCTCGCCCTTTGATTTGAGCGGCGGAGAGAAGCGGCGTGTGGCTCTAGCGAGTGTCTTAGCGATGGAACCGGCTTATTTAATCTTAGATGAACCTACGGCCGGTTTGGATCCGCGCAGTCGGCGGGAAATAATGGAGCAGGTAAGAGAACTGCATAACGCCGGAATCACCGTGATTTTGATTTCACATAGCATGGACGATGTGGCGCAATTAACCGAGCGGTTGGTTGTCATGCATCAAGGCAGGATTATTTATGATGATGAGACGCGGCGGGTCTTTCTCAATCATGCGGCCAAACTGAAGGAGCTTGGGCTGGATATTCCAACCGTGACGAAGCTGGTTCTGGCCTTGCACAGTAAAGGTTGGAGGCTGCGGCAGGATATTTATACGGTGGAAGAAGCAAGAGATGAGATCTTAAAAGTGATAAGAGAGGGACAAAGACATTGCTCAGAGATATAACAATTGGTCAATATATTCCGGGTGATTCTGTCGTGCACAAATTAGACCCGCGTACCAAGATTATTTCTTTGGTACTATATATGGTTGGGCTTTTTGTCGTGAATAATTTTACAGGTTATCTGTTTGTGACACTGATTACCGCAGGGATAGTTTCTCTAGCACATATTCCTTATAAGATTATTCTGAAGGGACTAAAGCCTTTAACGATTATTATTCTCTTAACCGTAGGATTACATATTTTTTTGACTGAGGGAGGCCCTCTTCTCTGGGAGTGGGGTTTTTTGCATATTTATGAAGATGGGCTCAGGCAGGGACTCTTTATGGCCTTGCGTCTGATTTATTTAGTGGTTGTCACTTCATTATTAACCTTAACGACAACGCCGATTGTCTTAACCGATGGGTTGGAAAAAATTCTGAAGGCGTGTTTTGTGCCGATTGCCCATGAACTGGCCATGATCATGACAATTGCGATTCGCTTTATCCCCACTTTAATTGAAGAAACGGAGAAGATTATGAAGGCCCAGAAGGCCCGGGGAGCTGATTTCGAAAGTGGCGGGTTAATCAAACGGGCGAAGAATCTTATTCCTTTGCTGGTACCGCTTTTTTTAAGTTCCTTTCGCCGGGCGGATGATTTAGCGATGGCGATGGAAGCCCGCTGTTATCGTGGCGGGGAAAAAAGAACCAGAGTGAAGCAATTGGTGTTTGGAGCGCGTGATATTCTGGCGTATGTCTTAATTATTGTTTTTGTGGTAGCGGCTATTTATACCCGCTCGTAAAAGGGAGATTACTATATGCGTAATATTAAGCTGACGATCGCCTATGACGGAACAGAGTTCCACGGTTTTCAGGTCCAAAAAGGGACCGGGTTAAAGACTATTCAGGGAACGTTGGAAAAAGTCTTAAGTATCCTTACGAAGGAACAAATTACGGTGATTGGTTCGGGAAGGACCGATGCCGGCGTGCATGCCAGGGGGCAGGTTGTGAACTTTTTCAGCAATACGCGGATCCCGGTGGAACGTTTTCCTGTGGCGGTCAATTCGTTATTACCGGCAAGTATTGTGGTGAAAGATGCGGAAGAGGTAGGGCCTGATTTTCATGCCCGCTTCCAGGCGCTCAGGAAGACATATTGCTATACAATTTTTAATGATCGCATTATGGATCCGTTTTGGCGGTTTTATGCTTATCATGTGCCGGTGCAATTAGATGTAGCGGCGATGGAGAAGGCTTGCGCTTTTTTCCTCGGCCGGCATGATTTCAGGGGTTTTTGCGCCAGCGATACCGCAGTAAAGGATTTTGTGAGATCGATCGAGGCTTGTTCCCTGAAGCAGGATGGACCGTTAATTAGGTTAACGGTGACCGGGGACGGGTTTTTATATAATATGGTCAGGATTATGGCAGGGACTATTCTGGAAGTCGGGAAGAAAAAGCGGGGTGCGGAAGAGATTCCGGAAATACTCAAAACGGGGCAGCGGGTCGCGGCAGGAGCAACACTTCCTCCCTGGGGTTTATGTCTGCTTTCCGTGGAATATCCGCACAATCTTCAATAAATCTATCGCCCGCGTTTGGCTCGTACCCGGGGAAGGAAAAGTTGTGGTCAAGTCGGGCACCGCAGTTCTCCAAGAGCTAAATGTGGTCAGGGAATGAGAAAAGCTTCGAAAACACTTTTATTTTCGAAGCTTTTATTTCTTGGCCATGGTATTTTGTTTTCAGTATTAAAGAAGTTTGACCCTGTTATAGGTTTTCCAACTATCTATAAAATAAAGTTGCCATTGCTGATGTGTATCATAGGCCGCACGTTCGAAATTATTGATCAGTATATCAAAATTTTTCAGGCCCGTCTTACTAAAAAATGCATTTACACCTGTTTTTAAAAACTGCCCACGATAAAGCCCAAATTGAAAAATGTGGGTTCTTTCGTGTCCGATTACATATGATAGTGTCAATGGATTTTTAAATGCTCCTTGATAAAAGGTAATTTTGTTTCTATATGTACTGGTGGTTGCTAATATTTCTTCTCCTTTTTCGTTTAATTTTATTTTATTAACGATCTTTATTTTGACACCGGAGAGATCAGCACCGCTCATGTCGGCGACTGTCCGTACAACGCCTTCATTCATAGGAAGCCTTTTATTGTTTTTTATTAACGGGGCCAGTTCTTCCAGGGGGACCTTGGGATAGGTTTTGGAGATCTTACCCGCTTTGGCCAGAGCATTGATTTGTCCTCCGCCGATTAAGCATGAGCCTATTACCGCCGTTGTTTCGCCACAGATACTTCCTGTTTTAAGTGGATCCTTCACTACTTCTTTGGCATGCCCGTATAAACCATCTATAATAGGCAAAGGATTTAACGCCACACCGGCAACCGTCTGGACACCGTTAATCACCATGTCTTGATATTTCTTGGGATTTTCGGAAACGCGGTAACCAAAACTGATCAAACGTTCCGGTGCTGTGGGAATCTTTGCGCCCAAAGAATAAAGCTCACCGCATAGCGTCCCACTTCCCTTAAGCAATCCCGCGGCCAATCCATAACCGAAGTTATTGGCATAGTCTAACCCCTTGACGAGTGTGTTTTGTTGATCCAACCCGTATTTTTTTATCCAAGAGGAGTTACTTTTCAGTCCTTCTGCTTTAAACCAATCGGCAGCTTGATTAAATGGTGTTGTAATTTTAGATTTGTACGCCGCAATTATTTTGTTGCTTTGCTCTATTTGCTTATCGGTGAACCCCCTAATAAATCCATTTATATCATATCCCCACGCATTCCCCGGGAAGCATTGTATCAATAAGATAAGGATAGATATTTTTATTAAGAAAAGCATGATATTAGTAAATTTATTCTTGGTGAGCGTTAGACCCACCCCCTCGGAAAATATTCGCTATTATTCAAAATAGTCAGTATAATATTAGCATACCGATTGCATCCGGTCAAGGTATTTTAATACCATTCTGCTGATTTTCCATATTTGCAAAAGTAATTTCCATTTGAGATATTTAACACACATTTGGCAAAAGAAACCTTGACACAATAGACCCTGTATAATAAAATGGTAGTGCTGTATTTGATTCCACTAGCCCCGGGATCAATTACAAAGTAAACGAAGAAGAGCATGATTAAAGAAGAGATTTAGGAGGGAATAGATTTGCGTACCTTCATGGCGAAAGCACAAGATATTCCACGCAAATGGTATATTATTGATGCTGCTAATAAAACCCTTGGCCGTTTAGCGTCGGAAGCGGCAGCTATTTTACGTGGCAAACATAAACCAATTTTTACACCTAATGTTGATACCGGCGATTTTGTCATTATCATCAATGCGGAAAAAGTGGTTGTAACCGGCAACAAGCTGCAAGATAAAATGTATTACCGGCATTCACGTTATCCGGGCGGGTTGAAAACGATTAATTTAGAGGGATTATTACAGAAGAAGCCCGAAATGGTTCTGGAAAGAGCGATTAAAGGAATGCTTCCTCATAATCGGCTTGGTGATGCGATGTTCAGAAAACTGAAAGTATACAAAGGACCACAGCACCCCCATCAGGCTCAAAAACCTGAAGTCTGGGAATTACGGGGTTAAGGAAGGGAGGAAGAAAAAATGGCGGAAGTACAATATTATGGAACAGGTCGTCGTAAAACTTCTATCGCCCGCGTTCGGCTCGTGCCCGGGGAAGGAAAAGTTGTGGTTAATCAAAGACCATTAGATGAATTCTTCGGTAAAAAGACGCTGGAGATGATTGCAAGACAGCCTTTAGTGCTTACCAAAACCGAAGGAAGATTTGATGTTATTGCGAAGGTAGAAGGCGGCGGGATTACTGGTCAGGCCGGTGCAATCCGTTTAGGGATTGCCAGAGCTTTATTGAAAGTTGATCCCGAAATGAGACCGGCTTTGAAACGGGCCGGATTCTTGACACGTGACCCCAGAATGAAGGAAAGAAAGAAGTATGGCTTGAAGGGCGCACGTCGTGCACCGCAGTTCTCTAAGAGATAAATTGCATAGTAAAAGAAACAAAAGAGCTACAGAAAAGAAGCGTTCTCTTAGGGATTGAAGAAAAACTTGAATGAACAGCTTCAAGCGGGGCAAAAAGAGACCAGTCACAATCAGGCATGAATGCTTGAAGTGACTGGTTTTTTATTAAAGATATTTTTTTGAATTAGTGATTGATATTAATCTATATCAAACCTAAATACTTTTCAAAGAATATCATCAGTTTTTCAATAATTCCTTGCTTTTTCGCAGCCCTGCCTCCGCCAAAGCGGGATACAGGTGGCATGATTTTATCAATATCTGTACCGGTCGTTTTAAGCATTCCGTCTCGGAAAGCATTGTCGATGAAACGGCGGGTTTCTTCAGGCTTTAATCTTTCTTCTTCTATAATTGCTGTAATATCCGCTTCCTTACGCTCATGGAGGAATTTACGCCAATCCTCATCCACTTTGGTCGATACATTGACTTGCTCAATAAAACGCTCGATAAGTTCTTTCTTACTTCGAAGTTCAATACTCGAATTGATAGCCTTATCAATGGTCGTAAGAATGGTTTTATCCTTACAGTTGGATTTTTGATATTTGGCTACAAGCATAAGGATGTAGTCAATATTTACCTCTATCTGTTTGACCAGTTCAATCTCGAAAACTATGTCATCATTAATAGTTTCTTTGTCACCATCAGCACCTTTTCTATATTCCTGATACAGGTCAATATAAATGCTCTGATAGTCCTGAAAATCCCTTTCAGATAAAATCTCATTTCCTTCAAAGTCATCGAAAGAAGTAAGAATATTTCTGAGCCGAAGTATTGCTCCATATAGCCGTATAAAGTCTTTTTCAGCTTCTTCTCCGAGAATAGGTTGTCCAAGGGGATACTGTGTTGTAAGAGTTGTAATCAATTCAGCATAGCCCGGCTTATACTCACCTTTATCATCATAGCCGTTATAGTATTCTTCGTATGTTTTTAGCAGTACAATACCGCCAGCATCCTTATTGCCGAATAGTGCAATAGCTTTGTCTGTTTCTTCTTTCAAATCTCTGAAAGCAAACGATATTACCATAGGTCTTAACGCTGTTTAGGATGCGGTTAGTTCTTGAAAAAGCCTGAATCAGTCCATGCTGTCTCAGGTTTTTGTCTACCCATAGCGTATTCAGGGTTGTTGCATCAAAGCCTGTCAGGAACATATTGACAACAATCAATATATCAATCTCCCGATTCTTTACACGAAGAGAGAGGTCTTTATAATAATTCTGGAACTTATCCGAGGATGTATCGTAATTTGTGCTAAATGTGGAATTGTAATCTCGGATAGCCGCCTCAAGAAAATCTCTGGAGCTCTGGTCAAGGTTTTCCATATTAAAATCCTCTTCAGGCAACAGTCCATCTGGCTCCTCCTCATTTGCACTAAAACTGAAAATAGTTGCTATGGTAAGATTACGGTTCTTTTCCTCTATCTGCTTCTTAAACTCATTATAGTATCTGATTGCCATTGGGATGGATGCAGCAGCAAATATGGAGTTGAAACCGGCAACTCGCCTTGTTTCACGCTTTTCAATCATCTTTTTAGGGTTGTGCTTATCTGCTTCTTCCCATTTCGCAGAGAATGTGTAATAACTATTGCGCTTCGTCTTCTGATCAAAGTGTTCAAGAACGTAAGAAACAATTTCACTGATTCGCTGTGGATCTGCTAAGGCTTTTTCTCTATCTATGCTATAGACTTTTTTATCATTAACGTAATCAGGCATCTTGATGGTGTTAATAAAATCTATTCTAAAAGGCAGAACATTCCCATCATTGATGGCATCCACAATGGTATAAGTATGCAGTTTTTCTCCAAAAGCCTGCTCGGTTGTGCGAAGCAGTGGGTTACCTCCTGAACTAGCATTGGCAGCAAAAATCGGGGTTCCCGTAAAGCCGAAGATATGGTAGTTCTTAAAACTCTTCGTGATAGCTTGATGCATTTCACCAAATTGGGAACGGTGGCACTCATCAAAAATCAGCACCACATGTTTCTTATAAATATCATGCTGTTTGTTTTTACGGATGAATATATCCAACTTCTGAATAGTGGTTACAATGATTTTGTATTCATGAGGATTTCCTTTTTCATCCCTGTCTTCCAATTGTCTTTGAAGAACTCTTGTGGACGTATTACCGTTAGCTGCCCCTTTTTCAAAACGATCATATTCCTTCATGGTCTGATAGTCTAGGTCTTTACGGTCAACAACAAACAATACCTTGTCTATGTAAGGCAAGGCAGAAGCTAATTGGGCTGTCTTAAAACTGGTCAATGTCTTACCGGAGCCTGTTGTATGCCAAATATATCCTCCAGCTGCAGTTGTGCCCATCTTCTTGTAGTTGGTTGATACTACAATACGTGATAATATACGTTCTGCAGCAGCTATTTGATAAGGACGCATTACAAGGAGCAGATCTTCAGATGTAAAGATACAATATTTTGTTAGTATATTTAAGAGGGTATGCTTGGCAAAAAATGTTTTAGTAAAGTCCACAAGATCAGGAATAATTTTGTTATTTGCATCTGCCCAAAAGCTGGTAAACTCAAAGCTGTTGCTTGTTTTTTTGCTTCTTCGACGTTCACTGCTGCTTTGCTCCTTGATATGTGCGTTTCTTGTGGTGTTGCTATAATACTTTGTATGGGTACCATTGGAAATTACAAATACCTGCACATACTCAAATAAACCAGAAGCCGCCCAAAAGCTGTCACGTTGGTATCGTTTTATCTGGTTGAAGGCTTCACGGATAGCAACACCACGACGCTTTAACTCCACATGAACTAGTGGAAGTCCATTTACAAGGATTGTTACATCATATCGAGTTTCATGCTTGCCGCCTGCTTCTTCGTATTGATTAATAACCTGCAGGCGATTGTTATGGATATTCTTTTTATCCAAAAGGTAGATATTCTTTGTTGTTCCATCTTCACGTTTTAGAATCTGGATATGGTCATCTTGAATCTTTCTAGTTTTCTCAATAATCCCTTCATTTGTATTGGCAATACATTCTGTGAAAAATCTATCCCATTCACTGTCAGTAAAGGTGAAGTCATTAAGCAGTTCAAGTTGCTTTCGGAGATTTGCTATCAATGCAGCTTCATTGTACACTGAAATATATTCATATCCTTGGGAAGTCAGTTGCCTAATAAACTCCCGCTCAAGTTCCGCCTCGCTTTGATACTTTTCAGGACGGACATTGTATTCAGCTGCATATTCAGCAACAACCGTTGCTTCGTCAGTACTGGCAACGATGTTGTAGATACTCATGCCGTCACCTCCTTGAAAGATAACAATCTATCCCTGTAATATTCATATTGCTTTTGCCTAGCTTCAATTTCAGCAGGAATGCCGCTGGTTAAGTCGTTGCACAGAGCGTCAAAGCGATCGAGGATAGCTACGATGCGTTTTTGCTCTTCGAGGGAAGGGACAGGAATAAGAGCTTTCCCTATATTTTCTGCTGATATTGAGCATATTTTACCTTCTGAAACATATCTCCTTATCTGTAAATTATAAATACTAGTCCTTAAATAATGAGAAATATATTTAGGATTTATGCAGTGTTTGAATATATAACATGCATCGTGAATGGCTACTTTTTCATCGCCCAACCACGCTACTCCAATTCCAATTTCTTCATGGTTTTCACCTGCTTGAACAATAACAACATCATTTTTTTCTGCAAACCTCATTTTTTGGGCTAGTTCTTTCTCTAAAAACCATTTTGTCTCTCGGGCACTTGTTCCATAGTGGGTATATAAATCACCATAATGAATGCATGGAACTCCTTCTTCTCTCATATCTTTTCTGACAAATCTTTTTCCTCTAGTAAACTTACCTAATTCGTGCAATGAAACTAACTTAACATTGTCACGTTTGGATTTTAGAATCATCTCATCATAATTTCTTCCAAATAATTCATCTCTATAATACTCATACTGCTTTTCTTCTTGCTGTAAGCTCTGCTGTAAGCTCTGCTGTAAGCTCTGTGAAATTATCCAGAATACGGACAATTTCCTGCTGAACAGGTAGAGGGGGAACGGGGATTTCGAATTCTTCTGTAATCCCTGATGAGAAATCTGCGGCATGATCCTACCTGTACGCAGTTTTCTAAAATTGAAAGGTTGCTTTTAAGTACATAATATAAATACTTCATATCTATTTCATTATCGGCTGTATACATCCACATTTGTTCCTAAATGAAACATGGCTTATCATATTGTACAGCATAATTTACACCTCTGGATGACCATCATGCTGCAACTTTGTAATATTGTGCATATTGGTATATCTTTCACATTGCGTTGATCAGTTGTTCCACCTGCATAGATACTGGATTTCACCATGGGATTCTCAATGTTCTTTAACATTCTTCCTGCTTTAATTGTACCCTTATCTTTTATAGACTTCCGCTAATCGTTTCATACTCCACCCCATCTGGACAAAGTTCAGCAATCAATTCATCTAACTTACTCATTCGCCCACCTCAATTTCCGCAATAATCTTATCTATTTCTTCCCTTAAAATCTGCTCTCTCGCCACAATTTTTTCTATCTCAGCATTGAGGGCAACAATATCAATTTTTTCCCTTGTATCCTCTTGTTCCACATAGGTAGAAACAGAAAGGTTGTAATCCTCTTCAGCTATTTCACTGTTTGGCACAAGCCTAGCAAAATGCTCTATATCTTTTCTATCTTTGAATGCGTTAAGAATGGTCTCAATATTTTCTTGTGTAAGCTTGTTGTTATTCGTAACCTTTACAAATTCCTTTGATGCATCGATAAATAAGGTGCTATTTTCCGATTTAGATTTCTTTAGAACCATAATGCAGGTAGCAATGCTAGTACCATAGAACAAGTTATCCGGTAACTGAATGATACAGTCGATATAGTTATTGTCAATCAGGTACTGCCTGATTTTCTTTTCAGCACCACCGCGATACATTACACCGGGGAAACATACAATAGCCGCTGTTCCGTTTGTTGCAAGCCAAGAAAGGCTATGCATAATAAAAGCAAGATCTGCCTTGGATTTAGGAGCCAATACTCCCGCTGGAGAAAAACGGGGATCGTTAATCAAAATAGGATCATTGTCGCCCTTCCATTTAATAGAGTATGGAGGATTTGATACAATGGCTTCAAAAGGCTCATCATCCCAATGTTGCGGATCTGTTAGCGTGTCACCAAGGGCAATATCAAATTTGTCATAATCAATATCGTGCAGGAACATATTAATTCTGCACAGGTTGTAGGTTGTAATGTTGATTTCTTGACCGAAGAAACCTTGACGTACATTTTCTTTTCCTAAGATTTTTGCAAACTTTAGCAGTAGAGAACCAGAACCACAAGCGGGGTCATATACCTTGTTGACTTCAGTTTTTCCTACTAATGTTAAGTGGGTAAGGAGTTCAGAAACCTCCTGCGGCGTATAGTATTCACCACCACTTTTTCCTGCATTGGATGCATACATACCCATTAAGAATTCATAAGCATCACCGAATGCATCTATGGTATTGTCTTTGTAATCTCCTAGCTTCATTTCTCCAACAGAATTCATTAGCTTAACCAGCTTTTCATTACGCTTTACTACAGTGTTACCTAGCTTATTGCTGTTAACATCAATATCGTCAAACAGGCCTTTGAAATTATCTTCACTCTCTGTTCCTTGGGCAGATGCTTCTATATTACTGAAAATCTGTTCCAGTGTTTCATTTAAGTTTTCATCGTCCTTTGCACGAGCTCGGACATTTTCAAAAAGCTCGCTGGGTAAGATAAAGAAGCCTTTTGTCTTAACTAAATCCTCTCGTGCCTGTTCTGCTTCTTCGTCGGATAGCTTAGCATAATCAAATTCCGTATTGCCAGCTTCCCATTCTCCGGCGTTAATATAGGCAGTAATATTTTCAGATATGTAGCGGTAAAACAGCATACCTAGAACATATTGCTTAAAGTCCCATCCATCTACACTGCCTCTTAAATCATTTGCCATATTCCATATCGTGCGGTGCAATTCCGCCCGTTCCTGTTCTTTTCTGTTATTTTCCATAACTCTACTCCCTTTCTTCAACCATATTAGGCACTAATTCCATGATATCTTTAAAATCAACGCCAAGCGCCGTACAAACCTTTACAAGAACGTCCATACTGACATATTCGTTTCTAGAAAGCTTTGAAATTGACGATGGACTTATTCCCGCAGCAGCTTGTAAATCTTTCTTCTTCATATCGCGGTCTATCAACAATTTCCAAAGCTTTTTATAGCTAACGGTCATCTTGGTCACCTCTTTATATCTTTTTTCCATTATAGCACATTTTCTTCAAACATAACATGATAATTCTGCGTTTGTGAAGTAATTTTACAATGTTAACAAAGATAATGATAGTTGTGTATGCCTTTATTTTTGATTTTTATTTAAATAAATACTTTTAGACAAAAAAGTCTGTAAGTCTATTTGTAAAACCTAAAGTTGTAGCATTCAGCCTTCTTAAATTTAATACCACTTCCGCTCAAACTTGAGCTAAAGCACAATCATTACAGCCGTCTTTATCTTAGAAAAAAGACAAGCTGTTTTTTTATTTTAGTGGTTCGATTCAATAGAATTCTTCGCTTATGAATGAGGAAGAAAAATATTTTTAGAAAATCCTCAACTAATGTGTTCTACCAAGGCTATAAGGTGAGAGGAAAAATAATCCCCCAATGAAAGCATAGTTTTTCTCTCACTGCTCCTTGACAACTGAATACCCCGAAATGCAAGAGATACTTCAAGCAGAATATGCCATGACAAGATTTCGAGCATATACCTTGAAAGATAACGAGGTTTTGTCAAACAAGGCAAACCCTCTGGAACCGTAGCGTTTCGGGTCATAAACAGGCAAGGAGGTGAAATAACTGAATACACAATACGAGAACTTGCCACAGGTGCTTAAAGATAAGCCACAGTTTTGCTGTTGGAAATATGAAGAACGAAGCGGTAGAAAAACCAAAGTTCCCTATAACCCAGTAACGGGAAAAAGGGCAAAACCAAATCAACGTGGTACATTTAAAGATTTTAGTTCGGCGGTAGCTGCTATAAGTGATTATGACGGTATCGGATTTTTGGTAGGTAATGACATTTGTGTTATCGACTTAGATGATTGCTTTGATAGCGGTGGTAAGCTTAAGCCTATTTCCCAAAGTGTTGTAGAGGTTTTTGGTGGTTGCTATATGGAACACAGTCCATCTGGAAAAGGGCTTCATATTTTCTTTAAGGCCACAGGCTTTAACTTTGACAAAACAAAATACTATATCAACAACAGAAAGCTGGGAGTTGAGGTCTATGTGGCTGGAGCAACAAACCGATTTGTTACCGTAACAGGCAATGTATTTGCAGATGGTGATATAGCGGAGAAATCGTATGAACTACAGATGATACTAGACAAGTATATGCTGCGTCCTACCTCTGTGAAGCAACTAGTAGATATA
>JBMNJI010000004.1:0-35072 GCA_050951585.1 Peptococcia bacterium
CTCCTGAGCCATTCCCGCCTCTTTATATTCGAGCCCCAGCAAATAAAGAAGCTCTATATTGCCCGGATTCTCCTTCGCCATTTTCTGCATCAGTTGGATTTTCTCCATTCTTGTTACCTCCGCATCATACCCTTAATTTTCAAATAAAGATTGTAAAGAGGTCGCGAGACCCATGACCAAATCGCCACAACAAATACACTCCCAACATAACCGGCAAAATGATATTTCCTACGGGAGGACCTACCCTTTCTTCCAGAAAGGAAAGAACTACCAGCAACAAGAGGAAAAACACATAAAACCTAAGCGGTTGCACCCAGGAAAAGAACCGGTTCGGCGCAAAAAATAAAATGATTTATCTCCTGTAGTTCCTCCAGCATTTTAAGATGTGTGGATTGGTCGGGTCAAGCAAATAGGCCTGGCGAAAGTGTTTCTCCGCCTTTTTATAGTGATGCGCCTTGTACTCACTTTGCCCCAGTTTGATTAGTTTTTGCACCTCATCAGTGGAGCTAGCCATGTATTCTTCGATGGCTTTCTTTTCTTGTTTCTTCTTTCCTACCGCATGTTCAAAATAGTAGTAATAATGTAAAACCAGATCATTCTCCGGCTCTAATCTTAGCGCTTCCTGCATTACTTCTCTGGCTTTTTCATAATAACCGCAAAGAAGTAACAGGTAGGCATAATCGGCTAATGTCTCTGCGTTCTGCGGGTCTAATTCCAGTGCTTTCAGAAAAGACTCCTCTGCTCGTTGATAGTAACCCTTCTCCCTGTATATTTTGCCTAACAACTCAAAGGCCTCGGCGGCTAATTCCGTTGCCACAAGCTCTTCACAAAGCTTTTCCGCCTCATCTTCCTGGTCCAGCATAAAATAACAATTCGCCAGAAGGAATTGGGCCGCATTGTTCCGGGGGTCCTCAGCCAGAAGCTCTTGAAGGCTTTTTCCGCCTGTTTATACTTCTTCATATCATAATAGGCGATCGCCTCGGTCATTTTCTTTTCCGAAAAACCATTGTTCATATTAAAGTTCCTCCAAAGAACAAGTTGGAAATAGCATTCTCAAACACTAGCGCAAGCAGAATGGTCCCAATTGCCCAGCCTAGAATCGTTGAATGTTTCCGTCAAGTGTAAAACAACCTGATAATTGTTTTACAGACCAGGTAAACCACTAAAACCATGAGGATCGCCCACAATTTTCGAGAGCGGCGAATATTTTTGACCTTGCACATATTTAGTCACGGTTTGCATAATTTGCTCGTTAATAATCCCCTCCGGCTTAGCTTGAAGCTGTTCGGTCTGCCGGTAATAATGAAAAAAATCTTTGAGCACAGTAGAATGAGCGTGATAATAGTCTCCTAAAACCTGATATTTAGCAATGAGTAGCCCGAGCGATACTACGGCCAAAATCAGCGCGGCTTTTTTGCCCTTAGCCAGAAACAGTTTTTCACGCATAAAATCAAGGAGGGGATTATACCGCCCAACAAGGCAACCACAAACAAATAATAAAGCCGATACGACTTTAATTCTTCGCCATCCTGCACTTTAATTACAGGAGTAAACAGATATTTCTGCTCCATGCTCTCTCCTTATCCAAAACGCATCTATTTTTCTATTCTTCATTATAATATTCTTAACACTTATTGCAAAGCGTTTCTGTTTTTGACAGATGAATCTATCCATCCCATGTGCACATAGCACCCTGGGGGCACTTGCTTCACTTGTGATACGGCTCGCCTTTGGCGATCTTGAAGCTGCGATAAAGCTGTTCCAGGAGAATGACCCGCATCATTTGGTGCGGAAAAGTCAGCGGCGAGAACGATAACAGAAAGTCGCAGTTCCCCAGGACCTCCGGCGAAAGCCCATAAGAGCTGCCGATGAGCAAGACGATTTTACTATGCCCTTGTAGAGTTTGGCGGCTGATAAAGTCAGCTTAGCTCCTCGGAAGAAAGCATTTTTCCTTTGATCGCTAAGCCAATCACATAAGAAGAAGGGGGAATCTGTCGCCTGATGGATTCCCCTTCTTTTGTCAGAGCCAGCTCAATCTCCGCAGCGGACGGATGCTCCGGCAGCTTTTCCTCGCCCACTTCCACTATTTCAACCCTGGTATAGGGCTCCATCCTTTTGCGATATTCTTTGACGGCATCCTGCCAGTATTTTTCTTTTAATTTACCAACCGCGATAATTCGAATCAGCATCTTCCCGTATCCCTTTTCTGATCTTGATATTATATCGAGATACTTGCGCTCGGTTTGTACCGCGGCGCCACCGTAATATCAACCTCGTCTAAATTAACCTGATTCTCTATTAAGATATCCTGCACCGTCTGCAAGGCAAGGGCAGGATGATTATTTTCCGTACTCAAATGGGCCAGCATTACTTTTCGGGTAGCCTTGCCCAAAATACGCAGTAAAGCATTGCCGGCCGTATCGTTCGATAAATGGCCCAGAATCCCGGAGATCCGCTTCTTTAACGGCCAGGGATAAGACCCGTTTTTGAGCATCTCCAAATCGTGGTTAGCCTCCAACAACAAGCCCGTCAACATTTGTGACCATGCGGGCCATTTGCGCGGTAAAAACACCGGAGTCAGTAGCTACGCCCAATGTCTTCTTCCCTGCAGACAAAAGATACCCGACCGGTTCCATCGCATCATGGGAAACAGGAAAGGGCTCAATCTTCAGATCCCCGATTTCCAAGGATTCGCCCGCGCATATGTAATTCTTTTGCTCGTCCTTAATACTCCCGGGCAAACTATCGAGCTCGCACCAGGTCCCTTCGGTGGCATAGACAGGCAGGTGGTATTTGCGCGCTAAGACCCCCGCCCCGCTAATATGGTCCCGATGCCCGTGGGTCAGCAGCAGTCCGTCTATTTCCTCGAGTGACCTGCCACACGCCTCCTCCAAAGCCTTACTGATTGTCTTCCCCGACTGCCCGGCATCAATCATCACTTTGGCCCGGGCAGTCTCGATATAGATGGCGTTCCCCGAACTGCCACTAATTAATGTGCATACTTTCATTATTCTACGCTCTCTTTTTCACATATTCGACCTATCTTCTACTCGCATGCCGCACTATTCCCCGTAACTGTCCGTGAGACTCCCATGACTATACTCTTCCGCGCCGCTTGACAAACTTTCTGCAAAATCACGGAAAGTCAGCCCATACGTCTCGGTAAAAGCCGCCGCGAAATCCTGCCCGTTCCCTAACGCCAGCAATAAGGTCGTCATTCTTTCCTGCCCGTAACGAGCGAGCAACTGGCGAACGGCCTGGAACGACTGCCAATAGGCGAGATACTGGTCTTCCTGCTCATCAAACCGCTTGTCTAACGCGGCAAAAGCATAGGGATGTGCTTTGGCAGATGGCCCGGGTTCTCCCAGCGTAAAGCCGGTAATCTGCTGTTCCACGTACTGCGCCAACCCTTCGGTTAACCAACGGGGATAATTGCCCCCACATATTTCATCTACCAGTAAATGCGTTAATTCGTGGGCGAGCGGCCCTTCCTCGGCAAAAGCCTCCGCCGCCTCAGCGAGATTCGGCACCGTGTCCGGCGCGCCCGCCCAGCCGCGCGGCGAGACAATTCTAATCGTGCCTGCCCAATAAACCCCGGCCGTACTTTTTTCTCCGCTCCAGCCGAAGCTTTTATTCAAAGAGGCTTCATCCCGGAATAAGACCAGCGGGATCCGGCGCGTGCGGTGCTCCAGGCCGAAAATCTCCTCCGCTTGCCGTAAATAGTCCTCGGCAAGATTGAGCACGACCGGAGCCAGTTCCTGATCTTCAGCTGTATATTTTAAGCGAAAACTGTCACTATTTATTACGGCATATTCTCTTGTCTGGAAATTAAGGATCAGACGAACGCCCTGCTGAAAGGCCCTATAAACGGTTTTGCGTACATAAACGGACAGATCCGTAATAAACAGTCCGAACAAAAGACTGACAATTAATAGCAGCCCGACTTTTCTTACACTAATCCTTTGTTTTATCCCCGGTTCACTCTTTGTCAAAATTAACTGCATAAAAATGGGATACTCCTCTCTGGTTTTTTCGGCTAGACGTTTTCCACGTATCCCATTATAACAGGTCTGTTCCTACTCTTCCTTGGAAAATTGCCCCTAAAGGTACCAGACTAACGTGGACAGTAAAAGTCCGGCGCATAATAAAAGGACCAGCACCACAAGAAAAGCTTTTTTTAGCTGTTCTCTTTTTTTTCTGGAAAACATCATTTCATCATTCCTCCCCGTACAAACGCATATATTCTTCCACTGCGGCCAGCACGCTAGCCCCATCCCCTACCGCCGTCGCCACCTGCCTGACCTGCTTCTCACGGCAATCCCCGATGGCAAACACCCCCGGTATCACTGTTTGCAAGCTTTCATCAGTAAGCAGATACCCTTGTGTGCTTTTGGGATAATCATCCCCTAAAAAGTCCGTATTCGGCTTGCGGCCCTACATAGACGAAAACCCCATCCACGGCCTCTGTGATTGTTTCTAACGTTTTGACATTATGCAGAAGAAGAGCGGTGATAAGCTTCTCCCCGACAATCTCGTCAGCCACCGTATCCCAATAGATCTTGATATTAGGCGTAGCCTTAACCTGCTCGCTTAGATACTTATCGGCACGAAAAGTATCACGCCGATGAATAACCACGACTTCCCGGGCCAGTTTTGCTAAAAAGAGCGCCTCTTTCACGGCGGCATCTCCGCCACCGATGACCGCCACCTTCTTATTTCTAAAGAAAAATCCGTCACAAGGTTGCGCAATAAGACACGCCGCGCCCCCGGAATTCTTTTTCGCCTTTGATGCCGAGCTCGCGTGCCTGTGCCCCTGCCGCAACCAAGACGGCTTTCCCTTGCACTTGCCCATCTGTTGTCTCTACTGTAATAAGCGGCTTTTCCCCCGCCTGAAGCTGGGCTTTCCTAAGACCGCTCACTTCCGCGATCTTCATCTCACAGCCAAAATGGACGGCCTGATTGTAAAAATTGTTCATTAACTCCGGTCCGGAGATCCCTTCCGTAAAGCCGGGGATAGTTTTCTATCCGGTCGGTGATGGCCGCCTGCCCGCCAATCGCGCCTTTCTCAATGACGAGCGTTTTCCAACCGGCCCTGCACGCATATATGCCCGCAGTGAGCCCGGCCGGGCCGCCCCCAATAATGACGATATCATACATATCCATATCTTAATTCCCCCCTTGGGGTTTTTTTGCTGAATCGAAAAGATCCTGATAGAAAAAAGGTACAAGCTCTCTCACCTGTACCCTGCGTATACTTCATGTAGTCTGCTTTGCTTGCTCGCTTTTCTTCGGGCGGCTTTACTTTAGAAAATTCTGAGGTGAAGCATGTTTCCCATTTTCGATTACTTCAAAATGAAGATGTGATCCGGTGCTTCGCCCGGTTGAGCCAACCCTGCCGATTAAATCGCCGCGGGATACTTTTTGCCCGACGGAAACTTCTATTTTGCTAAGATGCGCATAACGGGTGACCAAGCCCTGCCCGTGATTAATATCCACGCATTTGCCGTAAGTTCCGTACGTGGAAGCCCTGACCACGGTCCCATCCTCTGCGGCGGCCACGGGATCCCCGGTATCCCCGTCGATATCCAGCCCTGTATGTGTGGAGCCGCCCCGTTTGCCATACGGTGAAGTTATCGTTCCCCGCAGGGGCCAGCCTAATATTCCATTCCCTCCGCTACTACGAGAAGCAACGATTAGCTTCGTCCCTTTCCGCACGACTTTGGCCGCCGGCTCCTCGATAATATTCTCCGCTAAGGTCTGTTTATCGGTAATCTGATTATTAGTTTGGGTAACATGGTAGGTTACGATTCTGCTCCCTTTTTTCCCGCTCTGTTTGACTTTTTCCTGCCCCTTCCAGAGGGAAGCATCATCTTCATAGACAACTTTATAGGGAATCTCCTCTTCCACTGTTGTTTCCCAGGTAGAAACAACATTAACCAGCGGCTCGGCTTTTTTCAGATTTAATTCCTGCCCTATCTGTAGCAATTCGCCCTTCAAGGAAGGATTGATTTCCTGCAATTCCGCCACCGTCAAACCATGATCACGGGCAATGGTCCATAAGGATTCGCCTTTTTCCACCACATGGGGCACAATCTTTTCTAGTCCTTTAACCATCGCCTCCACGGCTTCCGCAACAGTCATGATCTGCTCGGGGACACTTTTCCCCGGCACAACCTGCACCTGATCCAAAAACTCAACCTTTTCAATCTTTAGTGCGTCAGTGCTACTATCCGCGGATTCCTCCTGCGGCAAATAATATTTCTTCAGTTCGGCTAAGGCATTCTCCGCTTCCGTTTCCGAAGCCAGATAAAGTACCCGCTCCCCATTTACCTCGATAGCCCATGTATTAATCGGCCAAGCCAGTTCTTTTTTCAGGACAGCAACCAGTTTTTCGCCTGCTAAAAGTTCCCCGAACGATCACAATCCTCTTGATAAGACAACTGGGAAGTAACTGTAGAGATCTCTGTCTCCAGCTCCCTACTCAATTCCTGACGGGCGGTTTCCAGCGCCACTTCCACCTCGTGCCGGCCTCCTACCAGGCCAACCACTTTGCCGTCAGCCAGAAGCATCACCGGCTTTTGCGCCAGAAAATAAGACACACCACCAATCAATAAACCGGCAACCAGAACACAAACCGCCCCCATTTGGGCATATTTCAAAGAACTTTTTCCGGGTGACTTCAGTATATTACCGGAATGAACATAAATCCTTACCCTTGTGCCAAGCAATTTTATGTACGATAATATTTTCTTTGCCATCTGCCCCAAAGACATCAGTTCCGTTCTTTCTATCAAGCCAAAGCCTCCGGGGTTTTCACCTTCCCTTCCGTCAGCTGCTAAAAAATTCTACATCATCATAATTATACTATACTTCGTAAGCTTGTTTCAACCAAAGCTTTCCGTTTTTTTACTAAGCTTTTATTTTCCTTCTTTACGCAACTATATTATTGCCAAAAAACAAAACCATTAAACAATTATACCAACTTGGCCCATTCCCACTCTGCCCTTGGGTTATTTTGCGCTTCCGGCGGCTACTTCCTGTTGCTTTTGCCAAACCTTCACCTGCAGATAAATCCCATATTCAAGCCGCGTTTTTTGCAGCTCACATCCTAATTCATACGGCTGCAATAAATCCCGGTGAAAATTATAGGCATTGGCATGGCAGCCCCCGCTGCAAAAGAATCTCGCCCAACAATTCCGGCATTTTTCTTTGTTGAACACATGGGCCTTCCGAAAAGTCTGGCGCAAGGACTCATTTTGGACACCCGTAAAGACATTCCCCATCAGGAACTCTTTGTTCTCCATAAACTGATGACAGGGATACAAATCACCCGCCGGAGAGACAGCCAGATATTCATTCCCGGCCCCGCAGCCCGATAAACGCTTGAGTAGGCATGGTCCTTTGTTTAAATCAATATTAAAGTGGAAAAACTGAAACGGCTTTCCTTGTTCGTAGTATTGCAGCCACTTTTGCGCTAGAAGCGCATATTGCTGCTTTAATACCGGCAAATCCTCCTCCCGTAAAGCATACTCCTGCTCCGGAGAAGCCACCACCGGTTCCAAAGAGAGACGGTCATAGCCATGATCCACCAAATACAGAATATCCGCACAAAAATCCAGATTAAAATGGGTATAGGTCCCTCTTACATAATATGTTCCCGCTTGCTGTTTCTTGACAAATTCGCTGATTTTCCTGTCCACCAGGGCAAAGCTGCCCTGCCCACCGGTAAGGGGCCGCATTTTGTCATGCACTTCCGGCCGCCCGTCGATGCTCAAGATTAAATAAAGGCCTTCCCGGTTCAGATAATCAATAATCTCTTCGTTTAATAACACTGCATTGGTCGTTAAGGTTTGCTTCAAAGTTTTGCCTGTCTCGCGGGCTTTTTCCTTGCCGTATTTTACCAGCTCCTTCGCCACGGCAAAATTCAAGAGCGGTTCGCCGCCAAAATAATCTACCTCCACATGCTGACGCGCCCCGGAGGCGGCAAAGAGAAAATCCAGGGCCTTCTTCCCTGTCTTTGCATCCATCAGGGAGCGATCCGCCCCGAAAGGTCCGGTACCGGCGAAGCAATATTTACAGCGCAGATTGCAATCATGGGCAACATGAAGGCAAAGGGCCTTCACAATCTTCTCGTCACGGGGCTCAAAATTCTCTTGTACCTCGTTTTGGCTAAACAAGGCCCCGGCAGCGACCAGTTCGGCAAAGGCCGCTTTAATCCCGGCAAAATCCTCGTCCGAAAGACCTTCGGGGGGCGTAATTCTCTCCCAATCCCCGCCGGCTTTTTCCCAGGCCGCAAGAAAATCCCAGGCTTCCTTGCTCAAAGTATGCACAGCCCCGCTGTTAATATCCAGCACAAGATAGGTATCCTCGATCGCAAATTTATGAATAAGCGAAAAGTCATACTGCGGATTAGTTCCTAAGTCACCCTTCATCGTTTCGTTCCTCCAAAAAAAGAGACCCTTCCGGGTCAGGCTATTTATAAACAAGTTTGTTTAATCCTTTATTGCTGTTTTTGACATTCCTGATTACTCACAGTGCATGATGTTTTGCATGCTGATTGGCAAGATGTAACGCACTCTCCGCAACCACCGTTTTTGACAGTCTGCGCCAGATTCTGTTTATTGACAGTTTGAATATGTACTTTTTTCGTCATCGTCATACGCCTCCTTTTTCCTGAACGCTCTTTATTATATCATGCCCTTTCCTTCCGGTAAAGACATTCTCAAATCGTGCCCTGCCCCATGTGTCTCAGATCGTGAGCTCCCCCATCTGATCCGCCGAAAGCTCCAGGGTCGCGTCTTGGGTCCGGTATGCCTCTTCCCGGCCGGATTGGCTCGCCTCCAGGTTTTCGAAAGCAGTCGCAATCATCAGCTTAATCCTGTTCAATTGATTAACCTCGCTCGCCCCCGGGTCATAGTCAATCGCCACGAGATTGGTGCCGGGATAAACCCGCTTCAATTCCTTGAGCATCCCTTTTCCGGTGACGTGATTAGGCAAGCAGGCAAAAGGCTGCATGCAAATAATATTTTTGACCCCTTCCCGAATCAGTTCGATCATTTCGCCGGTCAAAAACCAGCCTTCGCCACTCTGATGCCCTAAAGACACCACCGTGGAGGCCCCTTTGGCTATTTCCCGAATCCGTTTGGGCGGATAAAACCGTTTGCTCTTCGCAAGCGCCCTCCGGTAAAGCTCCTGATAAAATTCCAGGACGAGAATCGCCGCCTGCCCCGCAAGCTTTGACCGCTTCTTTCCTTCTAAATACTCCGCTTTAACGACGGAATCATAAGCACAATAGGAGAAGAAATCCAGTAAGGCAGGCATTACGGCTTCCGCCCCTTCAGCCTCCACGACTTCTACTACGTTGTTGTTTGCGGTCGGATGAAATTTCACCAGAATCTCTCCTACCAGTCCTACTTTGGGCTTTTGCACATTGTGGATGGCCAATTGGTCAAATTCGCGCACAATCCCATTTATATTCTTAATGAAAGTGCTTAGTCTGGCCGGTCCAAGAGATTCTTTGCCAATCTTGACCCACTTCTCATAAAGCTCATTCGCCGAGCCCTTGAATTTTTCGTATGGCCTGACCCGGTATAAAACATTCATCAACAAATCACCGTAGATGATGGCCATCATGGCCCGATGCATCAGGCCAAAGGTGAGTTTAAAGCCGGGGTTTTTCTCCATCCCGTTCGCATTGATAGAGATGACCGGAACATGCCCCAGACCGGCATCTGTTAACGCTTTTCTTAATAAACCGATATAGTTGCTCGCCCGACAACCGCCCCCGGTCTGCGAGATCATCACAGAGGTGTTCTCTAAATCATATTGCCCGGATTTGAGAGCATTCATCAACTGACCGATGACGATAATCGCCGGATAACAGGCATCATTATTCACATATTTCAATCCTTCATCAATCGCCTGCGTATCTATTGAGGGAAGAACGACCAAATTATAGCCGGAGACTTTGAACGCCTCCTCCAAAAACTGAAAATGAATCGGTGACATCTGCGGAACAAGAATAGTATGCCTTTTCCGCATCTCTTCCGTAAAGACCACCTTCTTATAAAAAGCTTCCCCTCTCTGCTGCCGTTTGTAGCCGTTTTTCTCCCTTTCCAAAACCGTCGCCTTTAAAGAACGAATCCGAATCCGGGCCGCTCCCAGGTTGTTTCCTTCGTCGATCTTCAAAGCCGTATAAATTTTCGATTGGGCATGCAAAATCTCCTGCACCTGATCCGTCGTAACCGCATCAAGACCACAGCCAAAAGAATTCAATTGAACCAGTTCCAGATCATCCTGCCCGGCCACAAAGCTTGCCGCGGCATAAAGCCGGGAATGATAGGTCCATTGATCGACCACCCGTAAAGGTCTGGCCACTTTCCCCAGATGCGCCACCGAATCTTCCGTAAGGACGGCGAGCCCCAATGAATTGATCATCTCCGGAATGCCGTGATTGATCTGGGGGTCAATATGATAGGGCCGACCGGCCAAAACTATCCCCTTGAGCCCTTTTTCCCGCATCAGGCGCAAAGCCGCCTCCCCCGCTTCCTGCATCTCCTTTTTAAAGGCCGCCTGCTCCTTTTGGGCAAGGGCAACTGCTTTCTGAATTTCCTGCTCACTAATCCTAATCTTGAGCTTATCCAACGCCTTTAAAGCCGCTGACAAAGCCTTGCCTAAGCTTGCTTCATCATTTAAGGTCAAAAACGGCTTCAGAAAAAGGATTCCTTGCTCCCTCAGCACATCCACATTGTTTTTAATTACCTCGGGATAAGAAACAACGATCGGACAATTATAATGATTATCTGCTTCCTGCTGCTCTTTTTTCTCATAAGTGATACACGGATAGAAAATAAACTTAATCCCTTTTTCAATTAGATTCATGATATGCCCGTGCACCATTTTGCCGGGATAGCAGACCGATTCGGAAGGAATCGTTTCGATCCCTTTTTCGTAGATCTTGTTGGAGGACCGGTCCGATAGCTCCACCCGAAAACCTAAATGGGTAAAGAAAGAAAACCAGAACGGATAATTCTCATAGAGATTTAAGACCCGCGGAATACCCACCGTTCCACGCCGGGCATTAGCCGCATCTAAGGGCCGGTAGGCAAAAAGCCGCCGGTATTTATCACGATAGAGATTCGGCAGAGCTTGCTCCTGTTGGACCCCGCCTGCTCCTTTTTCACACCGGTTCCCGGAAATAAAGCTTTCCCCGTTGCGGAATTTATTAATGGTCAGAATGCAGCTGTTGGAACAGCCTCTACAGCGGGTAACCGCCGTCTCCAGGCGGAATTCGTTCAATTCTGCCGCGTTGACTAAATGGGAAACCGCGCCTCTTTCGTATCTCTCTTTGGCAATCAGGGCGGCCCCAAAAGCGCCCATAATCCCCGCAATATCCGGCCTGATCACTTCACGCCCGGAAAGGATCTCAAAACTGCGCAGGACCGCATCATTATAAAAAGTCCCGCCCTGGACAACAATCTTCTCCCCTAGTTCATCGGCATTTCTTAATTTAATGACTTTATATAAGGCGTTCTTAATGACCGAATAGGATAAACCGGCCGAAATATCGCCAACCGAGGCCCCTTCCTTCTGGGCCTGTTTAACCTTGGAATTCATAAAGACAGTACAGCGCGAGCCGAGGTCGGCCGGATCTTTCGCCGTCAAAGCCGCGTTCGCAAAATCTTCAATCTTCATCCCGAGGGAGCTGGCGAAAGTATCCAAAAAAGAGCCGCATCCGGAAGAGCAGGCTTCGTTTAGGAGGATACTATCGATGACTTCATCTTTAATTTTGAGGCACTTCATATCCTGCCCGCCGATATCCAGAATAAAGTCGACCCCCGGGCAGAAGTGCGCGGCCGCTTTGAAGTGAGCTAAGGTCTCAATTTCTCCGATATCTACCCTTAAAGCAGCTTTGAGTAACCCTTCGCCATAACCGGTTACGGTAGAATTCACAATCTTCGCCCCGAGGGGCAGAACCTGATACAATTCCTTTAAAGCCTTGACGGTTGATTTAAGCGGGCTTCCGCCGTTACTCCCGTAGTAAGTGTAAAGCAGCGCCCCCTCCCCATCGATCAAAGCTATTTTGGTCGTCGTCGAACCCGCATCAATGCCTAAAAAACAATCGCCGGCGAAAGTGGCCAGGTCCCTTCTTTTCACCGCATTTTGGCGATGCCTTTCCTTGAAACGAACATATTCTGTAGGTTCTGAAAAAAGCGCCCCTAAGCTGGTAGTTTCCCCTGTCGCCATGTTTTCAAGGCTTTGCACTTCCTTAAGCAGGGTTTTAAAACAGACCGGCGCCTCGTTAAGGGAGGACAAAGCCGCCCCAAGCGCTACAAAAAGCTGGGGGTTTTCCGGGAAAACAACCTGTTCCGGGGTCAGTTTGAGGGTTTCGATAAATCTTTGGCGTAATTCCGAAAGAAAATACAAGGGGCCGCCTAAAAAGGCCACTTTTCCTCTAATCGGTCTGCCACAAGCCAGGCCGCTGATGGTCTGAATGACCACCGCCTGCAAGACGGAAACGGCAATATCTTCCCTGGCTACGCCTTCGTTTAAGAGCGGCTGAACGTCGGTCTTGGCAAAAACGCCACAGCGGGCCGCAATGGGATAGATTACTTTATACTTCTTGGCCAGCTCATTTAAGCCGCCGGCATCTATTTTCAGCAAGGTGGCCATTTGGTCAATGAAAGAACCGGTACCACCCGCACAAGTACCGTTCATCCGCTGATCGACCCCATCATTAAAATAAGTGATTTTGGCATCTTCCCCGCCTAATTCAATCGCCACATCAGTTTCCGGATAATAGGTCTTCACTGCTTTTGTCGAAGCAACTACCTCCTGGGTAAAAGGCACCCCGATCCGCTGGGCAATGCTCATTCCTCCGGAACCGGTAATCATCATCGTAACTTTCGTATCCTTAATTATCTTAGCGGCATCCTGCAAGATATCCAGCAATTTTTTCCTGATATCCGCATAATGTCGCTCGTATTTGCTATAGATGATTTTGTCCTGCTCATTAAGAATAACTAATTTTACGGTTGTAGAACCTATATCAATACCAACATGAAAGATATTGCTCATTTAACCTCACAGCAAATGTTGCTGTGTTCACCCCCCTCGACTCTTAAAAAAGACCCTGCCTTCAATATGGAGATGCGATATTGCGTTAATTTGGGCTCTATCTATATTGTATTATATTATTTTTATTACACAATATACAATCTCTTGAAATGCGTCACGGTTCATAATACAGAAAACCCGACTATTCCGCCGGGTGTTTTTTTAAGATGGAGCGGGTGAAGGGAATCGAACCCTCGCCGCCAGCTTGGGAAGCTGGAGTTCTACCATTGAACCACACCCGCATGCTCACATATTATGCTTTCTATCTTCAATAGCGTTAAATTCTTCTAAAATGGTGGGCGATGAGGGGCTCGAACCCCCGACCTCATGCATGTGAGGCATGCGCTCTAACCAGCTGAGCTAATCACCCCCGACAAGCTCCGCGACCGGAAACTTTGAGCCACCCCGATCGTTGGTTTTGTACCTGGTGCCTTGGGGCGGAATCGAACCACCGACACGAGGATTTTCAGTCCTCTGCTCTACCGACTGAGCTACCAAGGCATTTCCTAGAGAACATTAATGACACTACCACTTTAATATTATATCAATTATTTCACAAGAAAAAAACTGAAAAACCAATATTTTGTTCTCACATGTGCTTATCTATTATAACACGTTTGGTCCAAAAATGCTTTTCATAAATTATGGGCTGCTGCTTTAGAAAAATAATGGCGGAACTGACGAGAGTCGAACTCGCGATCTCCTGCGTGACAGGCAGGCATGTTAGGCCACTACACCACAGTTCCGTACCAAGATTAACTTTTTGGTGGGCGATGACAGGATCGAACTGCCGACATCCTGCTTGTAAGGCAGGCGCTCTCCCAGCTGAGCTAATCGCCCATATAATGGTGGCGACCCCTATGGGATTCGAACCCATGTTACAGCCGTGAAAGGGCTGTGTCTTAGGCCACTTGACCAAGGGGTCCTATCATGAGAGTGCTAGCTCTCGTAAAGTGAAGGAATGGTGAGCCATCCGCGATTCGAACGCGGGACACCCTGATTAAAAGTCAGGTGCTCTGCCGACTGAGCTAATGGCCCATATCCAGATTTAACTCCACAAGTATATATATTAGCATGAGAATTAATACTCTGTCAAATGAACTTTTTGCTATGTTAGTGTTTAAATAAAATTGGTGGCGCAATACACCTGGTTTCCATTATTTAAGGCGCAGCGGGTTGCCTTGCGGCTTTTTTCTTCTTTTTCTTGCCTCTGTTCGTGCGGATGACAAGCCGCAGCAAAAACAGCCAACCGATGGGAGCGAGAATATGATAGATGATCGCCACCTCGCCCATCTCGTCAAATTCACACAGCATGGCGGGCTTGTTGATGTAAGGGAAAAAACCAAGATAACGAATGCGCTCGGAGCGCGTTTCGCCGTCGTCCAAACTCGGCCACGCCTCGCCGCTTTTGTACAGCACATAGCCCCGGTATTCCTTGCCGTTTGCCATAAACCAATAGCCCTTAGAAATGGTGCGGGAGCGGTTTGGCTCCGCCTTGGTTTCGTCCAGCCGCGACTCATAAATATCCACCGTACCCATGACGGAATCACCCCATATCGCCAGCACCAGCGTGGAGAGACTTACATAAATGGCATACAACAGCACTGAGTAAATCAGCACGAGAATGACAAGGGGTATTTTCTTGTCCTTTTTCTTCTTTGACATCTCGACGCTCCCTTCATTGTTGTTCACCTTCCTGATTTTTGCGCCAGCCCACGCCCAACAGATACAGGACGGCCAAAGAGTAAAACGTCGGCGCAACATGCTCCTTTTCTCATGTTGGCCGACATTCTTTATGTTTGGGGCTATTATTACCTGTGACAGGTCATCACGCCCCACTCTTTATCATTGTGATCCCGCATGGAGGCGCTGAACGATGTTCCGTCAGCGGAGAAGACAAATTTTGCTCCCGCAATATTGGCCTCGCCAGTCGACCACCGCACGAAATAGCTGCCGTTGATGTACTTGCTCCCGGTTTCATCATTCGAGCAGACAATTTTATAGTAGGAGCCGTCACCAAAATCCTTTTCATAAGTGACTACGGTCGTCACCTTGATTTCTTTCCCCGTTTCCGTAACATTCATGACCCCCGTATATGTTCCGGAATAGTCGACCTTCTTGGTCTTTGTATTTATGATAACGTCCATTTTGGTTTCGACAAAGGGCTTGAGCTTTCCACTCAACCCAACCTTGCCGTTCTCCAGGTCCTTTTCTGTTTTGAAGAACTCGACCTTCATCGGAAAGCCTGCCGTTTCGTGGGCGCGCAGAGTGAACTTCATCTGTCCTTTAGCCTCGCCATCCAACTGGATCGTCCACTCTTTCGCCGTGGTCTTAGCGGAGAGTGGCGCCAGCTTCACATATGCGTTCGCCCATTTGGCCTTCTTGCCGTCGTCATGATCTTCCTTGAAGTTCAGGGTGTATTCCGTATTTAGTTGCGCGGCGAGACGCTCATAATACTTTTCCCGCTGAATGAGAGTATCAAAATACAGATCACGGCTCAGAGACTCGAACATCGCCTGAAGGTAATCATAGAGCTCGGCTTTGAAATTATTTGATATTTTTTCTTGGTCGCTTTTCGACGGCCACGGATATTTGGACAGATTGCCGTTTTTGTCATAGGAGTCTATCCATGATTCCCAGTCGCTCCCGGCTACTTCCCAATACTTTTTCACATAGTTGTCAATCTCGCCCTTCATTTTGTCGAGCGCCGTCTGCGGAGCGGATTTGTTCGCTTTGTATATCTTCTTGAAGATATCGTACCAATCCTTGACCTTGCGCTTGTTTTCGGGTCTGGCGTAGTAAGCGTCGTACATTTTCTTTGTGCTTTCGTACTTTGTTTCAATGGCAAAGTTCAGCACATCGGTTAGCGCGATGTCGATCACTCCGACACCGATATAGGCCACCTGAAATGAATCCAGCAGGTATTCCCGAGCTGACGCCAGATTCAAGGCCAGATTTAAGACGGTTTTCATTCCACTGATTGATGCTTCCTTGCTTGTCAGTCCGTTGCTGTATGCGTCATAAGCAAACTGCGTACAGGAGGTGGCGATTCCTAAAACCGTCAACGCGTCACCAAACGGTTTGCTGACCAGCTCATCATATGCACCTCCAAGCGAGATGAGCGTGGGGATGTTTGTTTCAGCGAACATGGGAAGCGAGTTGTTGGCATCGAGGAACGCCGCCACAACATCCTCCTGCCACGACGGACCCTGCTCGACGTAAGTTTTGAGGAGCCCCTCCGCCTGCTTCGTTGTCATGTAAATGGCGTAAGCGTTCACATCGGTAATGTATTCGTTGCGTTTTCCTTCGTCCCTGACCTTAAACACGCTATAGGTGGAAAGGTGGTCAGTGAGAATATGCACCTTGTTGGCTTCTGCGTCCACTGTATAAAAAACGTCCTCCCACTGACCGCTCTGCTCGTTGAAATATTTACCGCAGACCGAAAGCAACTCTTCGTCGGCATCAAGCCCCGTGTCGTCATAGGGTATGGTCAACTCAAGAACTCCCCCCGGCTGGCCGGAGGACAACTTGAAATCGTAGGCGTAGATCTCCACGTCGTTGTCAGCGGGAGCAGGCGTCACCTTTTGTATGGTGACTTCCTCGCCCGCCTCCAGCAGACAGCCAAAGTCAATCGCCGCCCCGTTCTCCGAAGCTATTGCCGTCTGTCCGTCCTCCACCATGAAGACTTCGGCTTTCTGTGCGCTGGAGGAGTTTGCCTGATTGCCTTTTCCACAACCGGTAAGTCCCGCCATTGAGGACAACGGTATAGCGGCTGCAAGCAGAATGGCTAGTATTTTTCGTTTCATTACGCCAAGCTCCTTTCTATCGGCTTACTCACTGTAAATCTGAACATCAAATCCGGTACTTGATTGCCAAAAGAAGAGTAATGGTGGATGGTGACTTCGTTTTTATCGACCTGCTTCTCATAGACTATCCAGGCGCTGATGGATTCGGCGGGCGCGGAGCTTTCGTCAGGGCCCTTCCCGCTGCCAGCCCCGCCGCAGCCGACGAGGGTAAATACTAACGCCAATGATAATAATAAAACAAGAAACCTTCTCAGCTTCATCTCATTACCTCCTTCATTTTTTTCAAAGCCAACTTCACCAAGCTTACCGGCGGTTTCTGCTATATTCTTTATCATGTCGCCGTCAAAGCGCAGCCATCGGCTCTCAGCAGTATCTTAGACGGATCGTCATCGTTAATCCGTCTGCATAACATAAGTTTTAGGGGAAGATGCCTGAAAAAACATCGTTCATAAGAATGAATTTGCAGAAAAGCCCCTCATACTTTAGTATGAGGGGCCAGTTAAACCCTATATTTATGTGATTTTATGTAAGTGTGACGGTCTGCCAGATTGAATGTTCTTTGCCCGTTAGGGCTTGGACTCGATGCGTGTCCGTCTTCATTTCTGGCTTGCGCATAATTCCTAAAGTTGGTTATATCTGTCCGGGTTGTTGGGATCGCTCCCGATACGGAGGCTAATTTGTTATCAGTATCGAGACTTGCTTTGTAGGCCCCAACATATACATACTCTTTCGGGTCTTCCGTCCCCCGCTCAAAGGCCGGATGCAGCTTAAAGCCCGGAGCTTCCCAATCTGCCACCCAAAATTCATGCACCTTTGTTTCAGCATTATAAGTATGCTTGTAATAGAATTGCGGAATCTCTACCATCACCTGCCCACTTTCGCCTTTACGCTTAAAATTATTCGCACCAATCACATCTAAGTATGAGGTGATAGTCCCATTATCCGCTACCGTACATAATTTCATGCCATTCCAAGGCGCAAAATCATCAAAGCATGATTCGATTACGGCATCTCCCAGCCTGGTCAAATCTGTAGACACCGTACTGCTGTCCCAGACCGCCCCAAACATATACCCGTCGGCTGTCGTTACATTTATACTCGCAGTTTCCCCGGGAGTAACGCCCCCGGTGGCCACCAGTTTAAAACAATAAGGAGTGTCTATCGTCAGCCCTGTGACAATTGCGGTTGTATCCTCCGGCGCTAAATCTTCAAAAGTGGCTGCATCTGTCCAGGTCTCACCTCCATCAGTCGATTGCCGTATCTTTAGGCTTTCCGCCTCTTCTACCGCCGTCCAACTAAAGGTTGCAGTTGTACCGCTAACACTCGTGGAAGTAAACTCATTCTCAATTATATTGACCGAGTATTGGGCAGTTACTGTTAAATCTTGCGTTATATTAGTAAAGTCGTTATCCCAATCTGTAAAAGTATATCCGTCTCTGGTGGGATTTTCAGGAGCAGTTGCACTCCCTCCATGCGCTACATTCTGTGTTGATAATACCGTCCCATCATAATCCATAAAGGTAACAGTATAGGTCGTATGAGCAAATTCCGCTGTTACGGTTATGTTCCCGGTTACATTACTATCTGTTCTGGATGCTGTTTCAACCCCATCAGACCATTTGACAAAATGATAGCCCTCATCCGGTACTGCCGTCACTTCTGTTCCGCTTCCACCGTGGCTTACTGTTTGTATTGCTTCCCCGCTAATACTGCCGTTTGCTCCTGCCACATAAGTAAGTATATAGGTAGTGGTAGCACTGCTTTTATTCTTTTTAGTTGACGCGTTGTCCATGTTTGCCGTAATTGTTTTTCCGGCCACCAAAGCTTGAACCCCGTCTGCAATCAGCACATTTTGCACCGGAGGCTCAATTACCACTCCGTTCACATTCACCTGCGTGATCGGATTCAGCGGTTTTGCTGTTCCGTCGGGATAACCGCCAAGATAGCCCACCGCCGCCGCTTTGGCAAACTCGGCCGCAAACCAGTCTAATTCCGTTACATCACGATAGCTTGCGTATCCGCCGCCCGGATAATTAAAAGCCCGGTTGACCAAAGTGAAAAATTCAGCCCTCGTGATCTGGTTATCCGGTCGAAATGTCCCATCGGGATAACCACCCGCTAGTTGCCGCGCCGCCCAGGCTTTAATCCCCTTTTCCGCCCAATGCCCGGAGATATCACGGAAGAATGTCTCGAGTCCAGCGTCGCCTTCGGTTGATGTTGTGGTAGGAACATCCTCAGGATTGAGCACCGGAGTGTTATTATTAATAAGCGGGGACTCTATAGGACTAGACTCTTCCGGCTCTATAGGCTCAACAGTCTGCCCTGAAGATTTTCCGGATTTTGAAGGCTTGGACGGTTTGGTGGGATTCGTAGGCTCTGCAGATTCTTCAGGATCCTCTGGTTCAATAGAGAAATTATCCAGATACCATTCATCCCCACTGACAGCTACTTTTTCTTCTGGGCTCCTAAATCCTGTGGCATTGGCATAAACAACATCGGGATACGTATTCCTGATGTCCCGGGCGTCAATTTCGATGGAATGCCATTCACCATCCGCAATCAAGGTCTCCGGCGTATCAATATTACATGCCTCACTTGACGCTAAATAGACAATGCGATATCCCTGAGTAAAACTATTATTCCAGTTGTAGGCGGCATGCGCCCTTACGTACATCGCCACCGGAGTTCCCGGCTTTATTTTGTAATCGGCTTTAATTATCGGGTACTGGTCGATGTTCCATTCGTTCGGATTAATTTCCGCCCAAAGGTCCTTATCAACCACAATTTCACCATCATCGTTCTCCCATTCTTTATAGAATAAACGCAGGTAACCATTCGTTCCTTCAACCTGTTTTTCCACGGCAATCGGTTCATCATAGAGACAATCCCTGACCAGAGTATTAATGGTCCACTCCCAATCCTGATCATCGGCGTCAAAAGTACATTTGCTTAAGGGCTGAGCTAAAACATCCTCCGCCTGGATAATCACATATGCGCATCCTTTGTATACTTTTTCGTCAGCTGTGTTTACCGTACAAAATATTGCATACTGGCCGGGACTATCATAGGTGTGGTTTACCGCGCTTCCTGCGTCCTGCACCATTCCATCCCCAAAATTCCATTTGTATGAAACAGGATTGCCTGCCCCGCGGACAATGGCCGTCAGGGTCACAGGTTCCCCTGCAGTCACTTTGAAAGGCTGTGTGTCAATCTGAACCGAGACGCGTCCGGCATTGCCCATCTCGTATATCCCAAGATCAGGCTTCTCGCCTGCGTAAGCCAGGTTTACGGTAGCCCCCTCCTCCCAGGATAGCGGGGTTTCGAGGGTAATAATATTGGTGTCATAATCAACAGCCGCAATTCTGGCGGTGTTTGCGGCTGACCCCACCGCAATAAGATCACCGACTTCGCCCGGGATGCCCCAGCCGTCGTAAAAATATCTTGCATCGGCAACTTCGAGTGTATTACTGTTTTCACCCGAATTTACAGCAGTAGTAAGCGCTTCGGCATTATCTTTCGCCGGGCTGTCATTTTTCAGGGCAAAATTATAATCCTCAGGATCCACAAACTTTGGATCAGCATTTGTATTATTTAAGAACTGAGCACTTGGCTGCAAGTCATCCAGGGTATGCTTTTCAATAGAATTCGACCAACTCATGATCCAGGAGCTAAAGCAGGGCATAATCCCCTCGCCGTGCCAAAAGATATTATTGTGGAAGATGGCATATTTTTCAGGATTATTACCGTCTGCAAGGTTGTTATCACGAAGAAAGCGTAAGTTGATATATTCCCCATAATTATCGTTATTGTAGAAAATATTATTCTTGAAAACATTATTAGCGACGAACTCGTCCAGCCGCCCAAACTCAAAGACACTCTTGGCAGTTTCCGCAAAGACATTGTTATAGAAGCGGCAATTTTTAAAAACCAAAGGATCCTTCCACGGGCCTACCTCCATCCCAAAATCAGAGTTACGCATCATGCGGTTAAACCGGTAAATGCATTGGTCGGGGAAAAGCTCGTCACCACCGCGGGCGCTACCCCCGCCATTAATGTTTTCGGCAAAAACATTCCCTTCAATGAGCACATTTTCCGTAGAAAATAGCACGTAGTTACGTCCCCACTGACCATTAAAAACGTTATTTCTGATCACGAGATTCCTGGTGGTATTATAAGGGCCACCATCTTCTACGGCCAGTGCCGCATGGGGAGCTTTGCTGATTTCATTGCCCTCCAGCACAATATTGGTGGCATGTTTAATCGAAAACATATCATCCATGCGTCTTAATTCAGAAATAATATTATCCGTAAGCCAGATATTATCGCAATAGGCTAAAACCACCGGGGACTTTTCATCAAAGGCGTTCAGCGTAGTAGGACTACCGGTCGCCTTCCTCATGACGCAGTTGGAGACGTGAATATCATGGGACCGATTGCCGCTTTCATCTTTGAAAATTTTCAGCCAGCGCCCGTAATATTCATGCTGCATTTCAATATTGATGCCATCGATGTTAATATACGACTTCCCGGCGATGTAAATCGCCCAATTGCGCGGGTCCGCATAAATAAAACCTGTTCTGTCGGCAAAACCCTTAAATAATACTTTCCCCCGGTTCTGCGCTCTAAATGTAATCGGCGCCTCAGCGGTACCGGAGTTTTGCGGGGCCAAATAGCCCTCATATTCACCATCCATAAAGATAACGGTGTTGCCCGCTTCCGCCGTAGAGGCTTTGGCAAGCGTTCGCCAGGGTTCTGCCTCGGTCCCCGGGTTGTCATCATCGCCAGACGGACTGACATAATAAATATTACCGGTGGACTCGGCATAGGCTACCGGCGCTCCAGTGAGCCCTGACCCGCTAAGAAGGGAAGAAATCAGTAGCAAAACGAGCGTTAGACTTCAATATATTCGTCTTTTCATTTTCATCATCATTACACCTCATTTTTTGTTTATTTGCTTATTGTCCGGATTATTCTTTCACTTCAATCTACTTATTACTGCGCATCCTGTTTTTAGCGTTATTTTCGTACTTTTTTAGACAAGTTTGTACTGTTTTTTCTTTCTCCATAAATAACCAAATTCCTGCTTTATTTTACTGTTATCTGCGTCCCTAAATCTTTATTTTAGAAAATTGAATGAATCATGGGATCTCTAAGCAGTTTCTGACAGATAGTGTTTTCATTTCCATGGTGAAAACAGTAAAAATGTTGATAAAAAAATGTAAATTTGGTATTGACTTTTAATGGTAGCATTGTTATCATTTAGTTATGTAGTTGTCGAATTTTGCCGAGAAAGGAGATGATACAATGAAATCTACCGGTATTGTGAGGAAGGTTGACGAACTTGGTCGTGTAGTCATCCCTATCGAGTTAAGAAGAACTTTAGGCATTGATGAAAAAGATGCTTTAGAAATCTACGTTGACCAGGAAAAAATCATCCTAAAAAAATATGAACCAGCCTGTGTGTTCTGCGGAAGCGCCGACAATATTCAGCATTTTCGTGGGAAACTAGTATGTAAAGAATGTGTGCATGATATGTCAGCCAATGCTTAATTTCCCCTTTCAAATACGTATTAAATGGTACTATCAGGTAATTAAAATAAGGTTTTTCAAATCACATCATGGAGCCGACACTACGAACTTATTTACCTCTTTGGTAGTTAATTTTTAACTTATACTTTCTGGTATCTAATTCTAATATCTAAAAAAGAGCATTCCCGTGATGCAAAACCGGGTAATGCTCTTTTTTGTGCTTTTTTTCACCCTTACTCTGTAGGCTCGCGAAGTGTAAGCAGCTTCTCGTAGACTTCCCGTCTGGACAGGTGTTGCAGACGCGCCGTTTCTTTGAGAGCCTCTTTCCGTGAAAAGCCCTTCTCCAGCAAATCTGTATAACACTGGTCAATTTCCGCCACGGTGATTTCACCTCTGTTTTTCATCTTACTCTGCGCATCAAGAGGGGACGCCCCCTCCACAAGCAGCACAATTTCTCCTTTCACTTGCTTCGTAAGGAAATGCTCCCGTACCTCACTTAAAGTACCCCTTTGATATTCCTCAAAGACCTTGGTTAACTCGCGGGCCACACAACAACGCCTATCCCCCCAAGCCGTCAGTAGATCGGTCAATGTTTGGACCAGGCGATAAGGACTTTCATAAAAAATAACCGTCCTTTTTTCGCTGCCTAATTCTTCATATATTTGTTTTTTCTCTTTTCTGGTCCGGGGAAAAAAACCGGCAAAAACAAAACCGTTACAATCCAGCCCGGAAGCAACTAAGCCCGTCAATACTGCGGAAGGCCCCGGAATAACCGTAACGGGGATTTTCTGTGCGATGCATAACTGAACTAAGTCTGCGCCAGGGTCAGAAATCCCGGGCATCCCGGCATCCGAGACCAGCCCGATTTTGGCGCCCTGCCGCAATTTTTCCACCAGAGCCGGCCCTTTAAGAACCTTGTTGTGCTCAAAATAACTGGTTACCGGCTTATGAATATCATAATGATTTAGGAGCTTCTGGGTTTGCCGCGTATCTTCCGCCGCAATCAAATCAACCGTTTTGAGGACCTCGAGGGCCCTAAGGGTAATGTCCTGTAGATTACCAATCGGCGTCCCAATCAAGAATAAAGTGCCTCCGGCGTGTTGCTCCTTAAGTTGCGGCTCCTTCCTGTTTTCATTTTTCCTCAGCGTGCTCCACCTCTTTCCCATACCAGCTTAATATTTCCGCTTCATATTCACCCGGCTTTTTATAGATAATCAAAGGAGGTAATATGCGAAGCTCCGGCGGCGCACTTTTGCGGGCTTCCACCAGCATTAAACGGGAAGGACTTTCCCGATAGGAATGAATAAAACGAAGCAGGCGCGGCTCCAATTTATAGCTGCGCAAAAGGGCAAAAAGATCTACCATCCTTTGCGCAGGATAAATCAAGGCAAAACGCCCCTGATAGTTTAATAGTTTACTGGCGGAATGCACAATATCCTCCAGCGAACATTCCAATTGATGGCGGGAAACAGCCTTGCTTTCCGCCGGACTGGCCATCCCGTGCCCGGGCAGATAATAGGGAGGATTAACGGTGACCAAGTTATATTGGCCGCCCCCGATTACCTTGTGAATCTCCTTCAGATCCCCCTTAACAATCCTGATAAAATTCTCCAGCTTGTTATATTCCATGGTTCGCTGGGCCATTTCCGCCATTTCCGCCTGAAGCTCCACCCCAATAATCTGCTTTATGGAAGCCCGGGTGCTCAAGATAAGCGGGATTACCCCGGTCCCTGTTCCCAAATCAACCACACAGTCATCTTCCTTCACTGTAGCAAAATGGCCTAACAAGACTGCATCCAAAGTGAAACGAAACCCTTTTTTCTTCTGGATGATCTTCAGGTCGTTGATCATTAAATCATCCAGTGATTCATCATTCTTCAGCACAGCACCGGTCCCAGCCCTTCATAACTTGATTCGCCAATACAAGATGAATTAATCAGTCTGCCTTTTTCTTTATAAGAAGGCCAGGGGAGAGTCACAGCTTGCTTAAAAAGCCCATGCAAAAGAGACAATCTCCCTGCCGGGACTGTCCAAAATGGAGATGACAAATATGAAAACCTTCCTCATAGAGCCTCACGAGATTCTCATAGCCGGACCCCTGAATCTTCTTGACATTGTTCTCTATTTGTTCTTTATCTTCATCGGTATAGCTGCACAAGAGCCGCCGCAGACGCTCATTTTCCTCTTCCAGGGCATAAGCCAGCATTTTCAACGCGGTCAATTCTTCTTGCAGCGCCTGATGTTCCTGCTCTAATTTAATTAATCGTTCGGTTAGCTTCATTAGAACAACCCCTCTTGCCTATTCATCTTCGAGCTTTTGAAGATCGCCTTCAATATCGTAATTTAAATCTTCCGGATTATATGAAAGAGGCTCCTTCCGCTCTTTCTTACTGCACTGATAACAATCATTCTCGTACTTTAAGCAGCACATCAAACGACCGCAAATCCCGGATATTTTGGTGGGATTAAGGGATAAGTTCTGGTCCTTGGCCATGCGAATAGACACCGGCTCAAAATCACCCAAAAATGAAGCACAGCAGAGTTCCCTGCCGCAAGAGCCGAGCCCGCCTAACATTTTCGCCTCATCACGGACCCCAATCTGCCTCAATTCAATCCTCGTCCTAAATACCGCAGCCAGATCCTTGACCAGCTCCCGAAAATCAACCCGTCCTTCCGCCGTAAAATAAAAAATGATTTTACTTCCGTCAAAGGTATATTCCACATCAACCAACTTCATGGGCAAATCATGGGCCGCAATTTTTTGCAGGCAAATCTCCTTCGCTTCCGCTGTTTTGGCCTGATTCGCCTCCATCTTCTGTAAATCGCTCTGGGTGGCAATCCGCATTACTTTCTTCAGCGGTAACACTACTTCCTCCTCCGGAACTTGCCGTAAGTCGATTACCACCGTGCCCAATTCCAGCCCCCGGATTGTTTCCACAATAACCGGAGTATTAACCGGCAATTCCAAATCACCCGGGTCAAAATAATATATTTTTCCGGCATATTTAAATCTGACTCCAATCACATTAACCATCATCTCAGGTTAATCCCTCCTTTCGCATAGTTCTGATTCCGTTGTTCTGTTCCCGTTATTTTATTCCCTTTGTTCTATCTTCCGCAATTTCATTAATAATACCTCTATGTTAAGTCTTTTATTGGCGTTATATTTTAAATTATATACAGCTTTATTTATTTCTGCCAGAGCGGCAAGACAGCCTTCTACATCTGCCCCGGATGTCATGATATCGGCATTCTTCTCCGCATCAATCCCTATCCCTTGCTCTAATAACAGCTCCCTGTTGCCCGTGACCCGGCAGACGATACTATTGCGGTAAAAAACCGTCAATTGTTCCAGAATCATTTCCATTAATTCTTTTTTGTTTTCAGCGTTTTTATTTATTTTATCGATCATTTCCGCCCAGGCAAAAATCTCCTTGTACCCGCCTTGCTGCAATCCAGTCATCAGCTCGGTAAATTTGCATTTCGTGCTAAGCCTGGCCTGTTCCTCCGTCCCTCCGGTCAGCCCGGCATTATTGAGATAGGCAAAGGGGATCAGTTGACAACGTGACTGGATGGTAATCGGCAGTTTTCCCAAATCCTCGGCCAAAAGCAAAAAAACTGTCTGCGCAGGCGGTTCCTCCAGTACTTTCAGTAAACTATTCGCCGCCTGCTCCGTAAGCTGGTCTGCTTGCCGAATAATAAAAACCTTATATTTACCTTCGTAAGATTGGTAATAAACCTTCTCCTGCATACTTCTCATCTGCTCGATTTTTAGTGATGCCCCGTCAGGCGCGATTATTTCCACATCCGGATGATTGTCTGCTACCGCTTTCCGGCACTGCAGACAAATGCCGCATGGTTCCGCCCCCTTGGGATTCTCACAAAGAAGCAACTGGGTAAAAGTCAGTGCGGTTTGCCCTTTTCCGCAATCCTTAGGCCCATAAAAAAGATAGGCATGACTGATTCTCCCTGCGGTAAAACCTGCCTGTAACAAGGCAATTGCCCGTTTTTGACCTTTAATCTGTGCGAATCCTAATTCCATATTCTCTACCCTCTAATAGTATAAGTCTACCAATAATCCTCGAATACTGTCCAGTTTTTCTAATATTTTTAGCGGGTCCTGCTGCTGCTCCAGCACCAACTTACTTAAATCCTCCAACTCCTGATTGATCGTCTCAATGCGCTGGTATATCTTCGGACGGGATCTGCGCGAATGCGTTATTTCTTCCTTCATCGCAAAGGCATTGCTCACGGTATCCTGCAGAAAGCTTTTTAAGGTCTCTTTATACTCAACCAAATCCTGAATGGAAAAATTCTTCACCAGCCGCTTTCCGATCTCGTCAAGCTGCTGTAACAGAATATCTAATTGTTCCTGAAAATTAAACGGCCTCTGTTCCTGAAGAACATCCTCGAAGCTTTTCGGCCGCGCGCCCGAAACTTTTTCCTTTTTCTCAATTTTGCCGGTCGGCGTATCAAGCCTTCTTTTGATCTCTTTATTTTGAATACGCATATCCCCGCTCACCTGCACACTACGATTTTTTTGTTGTCCTTTAGTCCCTGCACCTGCAAGTTGTTTTGCAAAGCCCATTCTAAATATTCCACATGCTCTTTTTCGATCAGTTGTCCCGGCCACAGGCAAGGGATGCCGGGTGGATAAACCACCGGGGACGCGCCGCTAATCCGGCCAACCGCTTCGGCAAGTTTTACTGCTTCTTTCTTATTATAATACACCTTCCGTGGTGACATCACCAGATTTACCGCCTGATCATAATACTCGCCCGGGCACTTGCTACGGCAACCCGATGAACCGAGGCCGTTGTTCGCGCCAGGCGGGCAATGGGCGCCAGTCCGGTTGTCGCGGTAAGCCTTGCTGATATTTTGTAACGCCCTGACAACCTTCTCGATATCCTCCCTGCTGTGGCCGACTGTCACCAGAAACAAGACATAGTAGTAATCCGCCATTTCGACCACCAGCCCATATTCTTTATGTAATAATTCCGCCAATTGCCAGCCGTTTAGCCCTAACGGGGCCGCCGAAACAAGCACCTTGGTCGGATCCTGCTGCCACTCCTTCTTGCTGGTCGCCAACATCTCCCTGGAGAAAACCTCAAACCCGGCGATTTCAGCCGCTTGACTCCGCAAATGATCAGCCAGCTCTAAGGCACGCTCCACCAGCAATTGCCCTTGCTCAGCCATCTGCGCTTGTACGCTGTCAAGGGAAGACATTAACAGATAGGAGGGACTAGTTGTCTGTAAGATGTTAAGGGCTTCCCGCACCGGTTCAATCCACCGGGGATTATTCACATGCAACATACTGGCCTGCGTCAAAGCGGCTAAAGTCTTATGTGTACTCTGAATCACCAGGTCAGCCTGCTCCTTTTGCAAGGAAAAAGGATGCCGCTTTTGAAAAAACAAATGAGCGCCATGCGCTTCATCCACAATCTGTACTATCCCTTTGGCCGCAAATACTTGCCTGATTTCAGCCGCGTCGAATCCAATCCCTTGATAAGTAGGCTGTACCGTTAGCGCCGCTTCTATTTCTGACTGCTTTCCCGCTTCCCCCGGCTCCGCCGGTTTCGTTGGTTCTCCAAGATAATCACGGAACACCTGGGGCCGCACCCCCAGTGGGAATCCCCACGTTTTTTCCAGTTCAACCGGCACAATAACCGGCTCTCCCCCGCTTAGAATCAACCCGTTTAATACGGAAACATGCGCATGCCGGGGTATTATTATCTTCCCGCCCGGCGAATTCACGGCTAATATGGCGGCCTGAAGCCCTACCGTCGACCCATTCACCAGATAAAAAGTGGCTGCTGCCTCATATGTCTTCGCCGCCAAAGCCTGGGATTCTTTTAGGCAACTCTCCGGATTTTTTAAGTTATCCAAGCCGGGCACCTCGGTTAAATCCATACTCAATGCCCTGCCGCCCATTAATTGGCGAAACTCCGGTAGGCAGCCCTCTCCCTGCCGGTGCCCCGGCGTATGAAATCCCGCCACGGTGTGTTTCAAGTATTCTGAAATTTTTTCTAAGATCGGAGTAGACCGCACTTATCTCCATCCTTCACTGCGTTTTTACGCTTACTTACACTATCTAGCACTGAATAGATCCCGTGAAAAGTATATCATAAAAAGAACGGAAACTCTATCCACCCCTTTCCGTACTCTTTTTAAAGCTAATTGGGGTAAATTTTTCCGCACTTTTTATATTTATTTTTTTGCGTTTTTTGCATTTTTTTTTGCAGATTTAATTTACTTTCTTCTGAATCTATGGTATCATTCTGTTTACAGAGCAGTAATAATGTTACAATATTTCGGGACATTTTCGTAATAATGATACCACAATTAGCGACGTACAACATTAATTATTTTATTATCAGGAGGTAAATAAAAAGTGGTAACCAAATTAGGTATCAATGGGTTCGGTCGTATCGGAAGAATGTGTATGAGGGCATCCTTAGAAAATCCCGAAGTAGAAGTTGTCGCTATCAACGGAACATCCAGTCCACAATCACTGGCGCATCTCTTAAAGTATGATTCAGTGCATGGTAAACTACATAACTCAATTGAAACAACTGAAAACGAGATAATTATTGATGGACGTCCCATTCGTGTGTTATCTGACCGCAATCCGGCAAATCTGCCCTGGGGTGATTTCGGGGTAGATATCGTGATTGAATCCACCGGTAAATTCAAAACCGGGGAATCATGCCAGGTTCATCTCCAAAACGGAGCGAAAAAGGTTATTATTACGGCTCCCGCCAAAGGAGAAGACGCTACGATCGTCATGGGTGTGAATGAGGAAACCTATGATCCGGAAAAACATCACATCATCTCCAATGCATCCTGCACAACAAACTGCCTTGGTCCAATTGTGAAGGTTCTGAATGATACATTCGGAATTGACTCAGGCTTAATGACAACCGTACATGCTTTTACGACAGACCAGCGCGCTCTTGACAACAGCCATAAAGATTTGCGGCGGGCCAGAGCCTGTACCCAATCAATTGTTCCTACCACTACAGGAGCCGCGAAATTAATCGGAGTTGTTATTCCCGAATTAAAAGGCAAACTGAACGGGATCTCCGTCCGTGTACCGGTTGTTGATGTTTCTTTAACCGACTTAGTTGTCGAACTGAAAAGGGAAATCACCGTTGACGAGGTTAACCGGGCTTTGGAAAATGCCGCGAGAGGCCCCCTGAAAGGAATCCTTGATTACTCGCAGGAACCGCTTGTCTCCATTGATTACTTAGGCGATAACCATTCCGCAATCATTGACTCCCTCTCAACAATGGCCATGGGTTCAAAAATGGTGAAAATTCTTGCCTGGTACGATAATGAAAAGGGTTATTCCTGCCGCGTCATCGATTTAGCCGCTTACATAGGAAAATCCCTGTGTGGCAATAAAAAAGTATCTGCTACCGCATAAGTAACCGACTAACATCAGAAAGAAGGTGAAAGCGTGAACTCCGAATGTCCGGGATGTCATGGTACCGGAAGAGTAATAATTGATTGCCCCTATTGTCGAATCTTTGAAGAACCTGACAATGAGGATCCTGCATCCCGCGTCTGCCTTAATTGTCATGATAAAGGCGTCGTGGAAGATATGTGTCCCCTTTGTCGGGGAACCGGCAGAGTTTTAGAAAAGGATTCGATATTAAAAGTTTGAAAAACGGGAAAACTAAAAGCAGCGTTTTGGCATCCTTTGATTAAAGACAAGGAGTGAATAAAATGCTGCGAAAGCAAAAAGGCCCCGTGAATTCAACTGAGTTAAGTAAAAAGTATAAATGTGATATTGATAGAATAATTCGTGCATGGAAAAATGGTATAAATGACGTTGAACTCTCCAGAACGCTGGGCATAAATATGCATAAACTGGTTCAAATACGTCAGGATATTACCTACGCTCATGAAAAAGCACGACAACAGGAAAAAAGTAAGTTATCCCGCACAAAACCTTTAGTGTTAAAACCCTAGTGAAGTATCTTCACTAGGGTTTTTGTTGAAACAAAATCCTTTTGATCTTGGCAATAGCCCTTTTATATTCACTCTGGTATTCCGGTTTACTATTGATTAACTCTGCTTCACAATGACTGCATATAAAAACTCCTTTTAAATAGAACCCATCGCGCAGTCCCTGTGGCGGTACCGTTTTACACAAGACACAAACGGGAACTACCTTCGGAGCTGAAACAACTGCTGTTTCTTTCCTCGTCGCCTTTTCCTTCTGCTCTTCCGGCTGCGCTTCCCTCTTCTTTTCCCGCTGTTCTTCCCCTTGTATAGAGACCTGCCGGTTTTCACTTGTTGCTCTTTCTTCCATCAGTACTGCCGCCCCCAAAACATTCTTTCTCTATACATATTCTGTTCTTCTTGTCATGGTTCTAAACATTTATTAGCAATATATAAAATTTTATTTTTTCACTTGCTCAGGAGAGACACCCAGCGTAGAAGGTATTATATTTCCTGGCCTTCCTTGGTTTTATATACTTCCCATCTTTCCCTTGTCATTTTTTTCAATGCTGCTTCCACCGTTTGATCGGAAATAATCATATTGAACCACTTCCGAACCTCTTCCATATTACCAATGGCCCCATTAAGTTCACCTAACAGATACCACAAACGGTGCTCCCCTAATCCGGCTTTATTGGCATCCTCGTGTTCGTACACAAAAGTGTATTGTTCAAGAGCTTTGACAGTGTATTTCTTTTCCTCCTCCGTATCGCCTTGGAAACGGTATAGCCACGCAATACGCAATAATATTCCTGCTAAAACAATCCGAGGCTCATTAACAAAATTCCCACATAATAAAGCCAGCTTATAGCTTCTCAAAGCATCCTGGTGATTTCTCTCGCCACACAGTTCAACCTTACCAATCTTTTGCAGATATTCTTTTTCCAGAATGTCAATATATTCTTTACGTATTGGTGAAAAACTGTCGGAAAAAGCATAACTACAATGGGGGCAGACTGATATGTCATAATAGTATGGGCTTTCCCCCTCATAATGCATGCAAAAGTCCGGATCCCTTTTTTTCAGGATTAGTTTACTTTTTCTAACCTTTTTTGTTTTAAAAGTTTTCCCGCAACAAAGGCAAGTTGCTTCTCTGTCGTACAATATATCGATCGCCATTTTTATACCTCTTACAATTTATTGTCTGTCTCTATATATAATGTTACTAAATTTGTCACACAATTTCCAGCTTATTTATACAATTGATCAAATAATGTCTTGTGCTAAATGATTTTTACTCTTGAATAAACAAAAAAAGGAGTCATTGACTCCTTTTCGGCAAAAATTAATTCCTGGCAACGACATACCCTCCCAGGTCTTAAGACCAAGTACTCTCTGCGCTGAAGGGCTTAACTGCCGTGTTCGGGATGGGAACGGGTGTGACCCCTTCGCTAGTGTCACCAGGAAACTTTCAAAGTAAAACATGATAATGTCTTACTTTATCTACATATTTAATTTGCACAAGAGATTTGTTCTCTGAAAAGCACACAGAGCAGTAAGAAAGAAAACCTTTGTTCAAGCACTTAAGCCTCTAACTCTATTCTCGAATTTCGACCACTTAACCTTGAACCACAATTTATTAACTAGTATAGGTCAAGCCCTCGGCCTATTAGTACCGGTCAGCTCAATACATTGCTGCACTTACACCTCCGGCCTATCAACCTGATCATCTCTCAGGGGCCTTACCAGGTTAACCCTGTGGGAAATCTCATCTTGGGGTGGGCTTCGCGCTTAGATGCTTTCAGCGCTTATCCCTTCCAGACATAGCTACCCAGCGATGCCTCTGGCGAGACAACTGGTACACCAGCGGTCTGTCCAACCCGGTCCTCTCGTACTAGGGTCAGCTCCCCTCAAATTTCCTCCGCCTGCGATGGATAGGGACCGAACTGTCTCACGACGTTCTGAACCCAGCTCACGTACCGCTTTAATGGGCGAACAGCCCAACCCTTGGAACCTACTACAGCTCCAGGATGCGATGAGCCGACATCGAGGTGCCAAACCTCCCCGTCGATGTGAACTCTTGGGGGAGATAAGCCTGTTATCCCCAGGGTAGCTTTTATCCGTTGAGCGATGGCCCTTCCACTCAGTGCCACCGGATCACTAAGCCCGACTTTCGTCCCTGCTCCACTTGTAGGTGTCGCAGTCAAGCTCCCTTCTGCCTTTACACTCTTCGCGCGATTTCCATCCGCGCTGAGGGAACCTTTGGACGCCTCCGTTACTCTTTAGGAGGCGACCGCCCCAGTCAAACTGCCCACCTGACACTGTCCCCAACCCCGCTTCAGGGGTCCAGGTTAGAACTTCAGTACTTCAAGAGTGGTATCCCACCGGTGACTCCACCTAAGCTGGCGCCCAGGTTTCCAAGTCTCCCACCTATCCTGTACATGACGCACCAAAATCCAATATCAGGCTACAGTAAAGCTCCATGGGGTCTTTCTGTCCTATCGCAGGTAACCGGCATCTTTACCGGTATTACAATTTCACCGAGTCCCTCGTTGAGACAGCGCCCAGATCGTTACGCCTTTCGTGCGGGTCGGAACTTACCCGACAAGGAATTTCGCTACCTTAGGACCGTTATAGTTACGGCCGCCGTTTACTGGGGCTTCGGGTCAAAGCTTCGTTTGTTTCCTCACTAACCTCTCTCCTTAACCTTCCAGCACCGGGCAGGCGTCAGCACTTATACGTCAACTTTCATTTTCGCAAGCACCTATGTTTTTGCTAAACAGTCGCCTGGGCCTCTTCTCTGCGGCCACTTTTCAGTGGCACCCCTTCTCCCGAAGTTACGGGGTCATTTTGCCGAGTTCCTTAACGAGGGTTCTCTCGCGCGCCTGAGGTTCCTCACCCCACCTACCTGTGTCGGTTTACGGTACGGGCACTCCTAAACTCGCTAGCAGCTTTTCTTGCCAGTGTGAGCCCAGTTGCTTCGGTACTTAATTTCCCTCCCCATCACGTCTTAGTATTATTGCAGGACGGACTTCCCTATCCTGCTACCTCGAACGCTTGGACGCACTCTTCCAACCGTGCGTTCAACCTGCCCTCCTGTGTCCCTGCTTCACTCATGCATCTAGGAGTGGTATCGGAATTTCAACCGATTGTCCATCGTCTACGCCTTTCGGCCTCGACTTAGGTCCCGACTTACCCTGGGCGGACGACCCTTCCCCAGGAAACCTTAGGTTTTCGGCGAACAAGATTCTCACTTGTTTTTTCGTTTACTAATACTGGCATTCTCTCTTGTAGAAGCTCCACCTTACCTCTCGGTAAAGCTTCGACGCCGCTACAATGCTCCTCTACCATGTCTTACGACATCCAAAGCTTCGGTGTCAGGCTTTAGCCCCGGTACATTTTCGGCGCAGAACCCCTGGACCAGTGAGCTATTACGCACTCTTTAAATGATGGCTGCTTCTGAGCCAACATCCTGGTTGTCTTTGCGATTCCACATCCTTTCCCACTTAGCCTGAACTTTGGGACCTTAGCTGTTGGTCTGGGCTGTTTCCCTCTCGACTATGAATCTTAGCACCCACAGTCTGACTCCCAAGCTTAATTGATGGTATTCGGAGTTTGAGAAGGTTCGGTAATCCGTGAAGACCCCTAGCCTAATCAGTGCTCTACCTCCATCAATCTTCTCTTGAGGCTAGCCCTAAAGCTATTTCGAGGAGTACCAGCTATCTCCGGGTTCGATTGGCATTTCACCCCTACCCACACCTCATCCACCGCCTTTTCAACGACGGTTGGTTCGGGCCTCCGCGTAATTTTACTTACGTTTCACCCTGGACATGGGTAGATCACCCGGTTTCGGGTCTGCAGCAGCAAACTAAACTCGCCCTATTCAGACTCGCTTTCGCTTCGGCTCCGGCTTCTCACCTTAACCTCGCTTGCTACCACAACTCGCCAGTTCATTCTACAAAAGGCACGCCATCACCCGATTTACATCAGGCTCTGACTGCTTGTAAGCATACGGTTTCAGGTACTATTTCACTCCCCTCCCGGGGTGCTTTTCACCTTTCCCTCACGGTACTATGCGCTATCGGTCGCTAAGGAGTATTTAGCCTTACGAGATGGTCCTCGCTGATTCCCACGGAATTCCACGTGCTCCGCGGTACTCGGGATCCTCTCCCCTTCGGTCAAGATTTCGCCTACAGGGTTTTTACCTCCTATGACGGGACTTTCCAGTCCGCTTCGGCTATCTTTCCCTCTGTTTATGAGAGTCCCACAACCCCACTGTTCCGTAGAACAATGGTTTAGGCTCTTCCCTCTTCGCTCGCCGCTACTACGGGAATCGATTTTTCTTTCTTTTCCGCCGGGTACTTAGATGTTTCAGTTCCCCGGGTTGTCTTCGTATGGCTATGGATTCACCATACGATAGCCGGATATCACTCCGGCTGGGTTGCCCCATTCGGGTATCTACGGGTCAAGGACTGCTTGCGTCTCACCGTAGCTTTTCGCAGCTTACCGCGCCCTTCTTCGTCTCTTAGCGCCTAGGCATCCACCGTATGCCCTTCCTAGCTTGACCTATTCGGATTGTGATCAGCTTCGTATCCCTGCGTTGGCCTTCGTCGTCGCAATGCTCACGTACGCTTTGTACGCTCCGCTTGCTCCTCCTCGTCCTGCCTTGGTCTA
>JBMNJI010000005.1:0-164164 GCA_050951585.1 Peptococcia bacterium
TGTTAAGGAGATGAGCCCGGATGTCCCAACCGCTGAAAACATCAACGAGAAGCCCGGTTATTTCGACATCCGCTATAGGGCGGCTCAGCTGACAATGGCAAAAGGTTACTGGCTCCTATTACAAAACTATCCTTCGGAAAAGTATCTGCCGTTCTTTGATGTGGCCGTAGAAATGTTAACTTCTGCACTGGCTATAGCAAGACAACTGAGAAATGATGGTGCCCGTTTTATGTTCCCGGATCATATCAAGTTTCCTTTGGCAATCTGCTATTATTTAAAAAACAAGCCAAACGAATGTAGCAGATGCTTTGAGCGTGCACAGCCATGGATGCAATTCGAGCATGCTCGAATCTGTTTACTTCAGGGCAATATTGGAGACGCAATCGATATTTTGGAGCAAATACCAGAAAAAGATTTGTGTAAGCGAAAGGCCAACGACCTGCTCAAACAGATAAGAGGAGAAATATGAATACATCGTCCATTGAATCGAAAATTGAATATCTGTCAGATATCCCGGAAACCATACAGCGCGGTTTACTTGACCTGTTTAGTATTCGTACCATAGACGAACTGACACAAGAAAAGAAGTCGCTTTTGAAGAATAGTATTGCACAGCTTTTTTCTACAACTGCGCTGACTGAATATGATGAATATTGTCGTGCATATGCGCTATACTACTTACCCGTAAACATGCAAAAGATCTGGCGTCCGCTTTTGGACTTGACGATTACCGACAGCCTTGAACCATCTTGCCGTGTTCTTGAATTAGGTTCCGGGCCGGGCTCAGCAACGATTGGGCTGATTGAGTTTTACAAGTATCTGGCATACGACAACTATTCGACAGAGTTTTACATAGATATCACGGTTGTAGAACGTAAATCCGCGTTTCTAAGAATCTTTGATTTGCTTATGGAACAATATACTCGTTCTCTGCCATCCAATCTCAACGTCTCAATAAAAACGATAAATGCTGATGCAGTTGATTTTCTCGACCATAATGAGAATAGTGACTATAACCTCATTATTGAGAGTAACATGCTTAACCCCAATGAACATATATCTGTTTACTATCTGGAAGGTATAGCTCATAATTTGATAAGAGCCCTAGGAAAGCATTCTAGTCTTATTTTTATCGAGCCAGCTAAACAGGGACTTACTGATTTTCTTAGAACAATAAAAGCTATTTTGCTGCGCGAAGGTTTGTGCTGCTACAGTCCGTGTTGCTGTGAGAACCAAATATGTGGTCAATTCGCGTCTGCGCAGTTAAATATCAAAGGGATCAGTTTATGCAAGAAATTGTATGAAAACGATATTATTACCCGTCTGCCGGACTATCATGCGTTTGAGTATGCTGTGTTCCGTAACGATACGCTTCAAAAATACGATTACTCAGGATCAGACAGCATTTTATGTGACCTTCGTAATCATGGTGGAGAGTTAATCAGTTTTAAGGCTTTCGTATGTGCAATTGCTCATCCGGACGATGATGTATTCGCTCTGAAAGTATGTGATGGAAACATCCCAGAAAACAAATCTGTATGGATGAACATACCAAGAAAGTCACTTCTTGAGCCTCAAATTAATACCCTTACCTGCGGAAGGGGTGGCATGATTGATATCAAAAATGCCGTTGTTGAGGCGCCGAACAAACTTGGCGTTTGCCGCAAAACCAGAATAAGGATATATAAATAACTATGATTTTAAGTGTCAGCAGAAGAACAGATATTCCGGCGTTTTACACGGAATGGTTTATGAATCGAATACACGAGAAATATGTTCTGACCAGAAATCCAATGAATTATCATCAGGTCAGCCGGACTCCTATTACACCGGATGTAGTGGACTTCATTGTGTTCTGGTCGAAAAATCCAGCACCATTACTTCCTTATTTGGATGAAATAGGTAGGGATTATCCGTTCTATTTTCAGTTCACACTTAATCCTTACAATCAAGATCTTGAACCAAATCTCCCTGCACAGGAGGAAAGAATTGATACTTTCCGACGCATATCTGAAATCTATGGGAAAGAGCGGGTAATATGGAGATATGACCCAATCATACTGTCACAGAAATATGATTTGTCATGGCACATGGATCAGTTTGAAAGACTTGCTGACAGGCTATTTCTATACACAGATACATGCGTTTTCAGCTTTGTTGATATCTACGATAAAATTAAGAGCAACCTTGCTGCGGCTGAATACATGTCAATTACTTCCGTTCAGGAAGAGAACTTTGCCAGGTGCTTTTCAGTGATTGCTTCAAACCGTCAGATCAAACTTAAGACCTGTGCAGAAGATATTGAGTTGGATCAATTCGGAATTGAGCACTCATGCTGCATTGATTCTGATTTAATTGAACGGATTACGGGATACAAGCTTTCTGTGAAAAAAGATAATACGCAGAGAAGTCAATGCCACTGTGCTGAAAGTATCGATGTTGGTCAATACAACACATGTAAGCACATGTGTAAATACTGCTATGCGAATTACAGCATAGCAAGCGTTAAAAACAGCTATGCCAGACATGACCCTAAGTCACCTTTGCTTATTGGAAATCTTGAGGCAAATGATAAGGTGAATGAACGAAAAGTTAAGAGTTTTAAGCAGGATCAGCTTTCTCTTTTTTAATTTTTGCTTACTTATGAAGAATAGGCGTGTTTGGCGTTAGAAAAGTAGAGCTCAAAATTCAGTGCAGAAGACATATTCTTCGTTTTACTTTTACCTATTTTAAAGAACACGATTTCGATCTGAACGAAGAATTATCTGGTACAAGATTGGGGTTTGAATTGGCCAGCTTGCCGGAGGAGTATATGGAACGCACGGTTGAAAATAGTACATTATTAAACCGGATTACGGAACTTGAACAGGAAAATTCTTATCTCAAAACGCTCCTGCAGAATGCCGGCATAGAATATGCGCTGTCGATTGTAGGTGGTGTATCTGAGGCTGAACCGATTTTTGTTCCGGACCAGGGTTCCCGCATCATACCGGAAGAAATCACGCGGAATCACGCGAGGCAGTTTTACTCGTACTTCTGGGGACGCATAGACGTTTACAGCAAGCGCTCTCAGAATAAAACCACAGGAAAAGCAGGCTATTATCCGCAGTGTGATAATTTCTGGAGGCACGGCGTTTGTCCGAAAGTATCCGGTGTTAAGGTGAAATGCAAGGATTGTAATAACCGATGCTGGACCAAACTGGAAGGCACCCAGATTGAGAATCATCTGCGTGGATTGCGAGAAGACGCGTCTGATGTTATTGGCATCTATCCACTTTTCCCAGATGGAACTTGTCGTTTCCTTGTCTTTGATTTCGATAATCACGATAAGGGTGCAGACGAACATGACTACGCCAATACCGATAACAGCTGGATTGGCGAGGTGAACGCGCTGCGTGAAATTGGCAAGCAGAATGGGATTCCTATGTTGGTTGAGCGCTCCCGCTCGGGTAAAGGCTCTCATGTTTGGATATTCTTCGATTCTCCAGTTTCTGCTGCCCTTGCCAGAAAATTCGGATTTGCACTTTTGGATAAAGGCGCTGAATCCGTCAACATGACTTCGTTCCGGTTTTATGACCGGATGCTTCCTGCACAGGATTATCTTGAGGACGGTGAGCTTGGTAACCTCATAGCATTGCCTCTTCAAAGGCAGGCACTTAAACAGGGAAACAGTGCCTTTATCGATGAAAATTGGAATGCGTATCCGAATCAGTGGGCCACGTTGCAAAAGATGGAAAAGCTGTCTGCTGCAAAGATGGACGATCTGATGTTTTCCTGGAATATCGCGATGGAAGACAATCCTTCAGATAACATCGATACCGCTGAAACTGACACCACAAAACCGTGGGAAAGAAGCAAGCGGCTACACAAGGAAGATGCATCCGGCAAAGTATCCATTACCGTTTCAAATCTTCTTTACATATTAACAATCAACCTGAAACCGCGGATTCAAAACCAAATCAGACGGATTGCGGCTTTTTCGAATCCGGTGTTCTTCCGCAATGATGCCATTGGCTTATCGAATTATACTAACTCAAGGTACATCTACCTTGGCGAAGATGACGGCGACTATATTTGCATTCCTCGGGGATTACTTGAACAGCTGACTGAGAAATTGAAAGCCGCAGGGATCCCGTTTATGATTACAGACAAACGCTGCAACGGTACTGCAATTAAAGTAGAATTTACTGGAGAACTGAGGGTCAGTCAGAAAAAAGCAATTGGCGCGCTTATGAAATACGACAACGGTATTCTGAGCGCGGCGACCGCGTTCGGTAAGACCGTGGTCTGCGGCAATCTGATTGCCAAACGGCGCGTCAACACGCTGATTCTTCTTGAATCATCATCTCTGATTGAGCAATGGGAGAAATCACTTTCCACATTCCTTGCGATTGACGAGGAGTTGCCGGAATATAAAACGAAGACTGGACGCACCAAGAAACGCAAAAGCATAGTTGGTGTTATTCAAGGAGCCAAGGACACATCCACCGGCATCGTAGATATTGCTATGGTAGGCTCATTGTATAAAAAGGGGGGAACTTCACCCACGGCTGAAGGATTACGGAATGGTGCTCGTTGATGAATGCCATCACAGCGCCTCCGCCACCGTCAGCAGAATCCTGCGGGAAATTCCCGCGAAATATGTTTATGGCGTAACGGCCACACCTTTCCGCGGCGATGGCCTTGAGAGAATAAATGAGATGCTGCTTGGGCCGGTCCGCTTTGAATATACTGCAAAGGAAAAAGCTGAAGAGCAAGGCATTGACCATCTGATTGTGCCACGTTTCACGCGCGCGGTCAGTCCTCACGGTCGGGATAAGCTCCATATTAACGAGGCTTATGAAATCATCCGTAACAACGAGTTCCGAAATGAGCAAATCGTTGATGATATCAAGGAATGTATCGCGGCAAAGCGCACTCCGGTTGTCCTGACTCGTTTCACCGACCATGCAGACGTGCTCTACGAATTGCTCAAGTGCTGCGCGGACAATGTATTCTTGCTGACTGGTAATAAATCAAAAAAAGAACAGAGAGGGTTGCGCACTCAAATGGACGCAGTCCCGATTGCCGAAACGCTCATACTGATTGCCACCGGGCAACTAATCGGAGAAGGCTTTGACTATCCGAGGCTGGATACATTAATTATGGCAGATCCGGTTGCGTGGAAAGGTGTCGTGGAGCAATATGCCGGCAGATTGAACCGTGACTTCGAAGGTAAGCAGAATGTCATGATTTATGACTATATCGATGCCAACATTCCCGTGTTCGACAATATGTATGCTAAGAGGATGAAGGCGTATAAGCGCATCGGTTACAAGCTTTACGATGATAATCCTGTTGGAAAGCAATCTGTGAATGCAATATTCGATTCCGACAGCTATAGTCCTGTATATGAACAGGATCTAAAAGAGGCGCTCAGCGATATTGTTATTTCGAGTCCTACGCTTGGCAAGCGCAAGGTTATGCGAATGCTGAAATTACTGCGTGAACGGCAGGACGCCGGCGTTAGAGTGACAATTGTTACCTGGCATCCAAATGCGTATATATATGGTTCCGATGAACATCGGATTGAGTTGATGGAGGATTTACGCAACGCCGGTATAAACATTCAACTCGTAGAAGACAACTGCGAGCACTATGCCGTTATAGACAATAAGATCGTATGGTACGGCAGTATGAATCTTCTATCCAAGGATGATGTTGAAGATAACATTATGCGCGTTGTGAGCGAGCGGATTGCCGCAGAGCTGTTGGAGTTGACCTTCAAGAAAGGAAATCAGCTTCAGCAGTATGCATTGCCTTTGGAATAATGGAAAATGCACAGCCCCCGGATTAATCTGTGCATTGTATCAATTTGATGTGCCTCACACAGTGAAAAACCTAACCATCTATTGATAAAATACTTTATCGATAGGTGGTTTTTGTGGCTCTATACCAACCACGCTGGGATATACCAATTTTTATTATCAATCGGTAAAACATCAGATGCCAGGCAAATCACCGCGCCGGTTCCGATGTCTGTTTTGAGATGTGCTGCGCCAGAAAATCTATCCTCTTCGGAAGGTTCATTTTCAATCGGCTTTAAAACGGAAAAATTCTTGACGGCATCCTTAGGGGCTGCACTCTTTTTTATTTCAATAGGATATACCGTGTTATTCTGATGTAGTATCACATCAATTTCTTTCTTGTTGCTGTCCCGATAAAAATATAGCGGAGGACGCTTTCCGTTGTTGATATAACTCTTGTATATTTCTGATACTATCCATGTTTCAAAGAACTCCCCGCTCATAGCCCCGGCTTCCAAAGCCTCGGGGGAATTCCAACGGGTGAGATATGCACATAGACCGGTATCAAGAAAATACATTCTGGGTGCTTTAATTATTCGTTTCAAGGCATTGTTATAGTAAGGCTCAACAAGCAAAACAAGCCCGCTTGATACAAGAAGGGAAAGCCATTGTTTGGCAGTGGGTGCGGTAATGCCTGTTTCATTGGCCAATGCTTCATAATTTACATTGGTTGCGGTTCTGGCAGCAACAATTCCGATAAATCTAAAAAAAGAAAGTTCATCGGCAACTTGTGTTAAATCCTTGATGTCGCGGCTGATGTACGTTTCAAGATATGATTCATAAAATCCGTCTCTTTCGGTTTGCGGCATTTCATAAAGACGCGGCATAGAACCTCTGTAGATGCGTTCAAAAATTTCGGGCATAGTCATTTTTTTCACGGTGCTAAGTCGGCTGATCAGTGTGGGAGGATTTACTTCAAATGCCGGCAGACTGTATCCGTTTATTTCACTGTTTGAAAGCCCGAGCATACGAAGTATACCTATTCTGCCGGCAAGTGTCTCGCTGACTTTTTTCATCATATGAAAGGTTTGTGAGCCTGTGAGCCAGAAATCACCGCAGTTTTTATGGGTATCAACATATATTTTCAAATATTCCAAAAGACCTGTTGCATATTGAATTTCATCAATAATTACCGGTGGAGAAAACCGTTGCAGAAACAATTCAGGCTCGTTGTTGGCAATTTCACGAAAGGTAGGATTATCAAGAGTCACGTATTTTCTTTCCGGTGAAGCAAGTTTTTGCAAAAGTGTTGTTTTCCCCACCTGTCGAGGTCCGGTTATCAATAAAACAGGATATGTCTCACTAGTTTTCTTTACCATTTTTTCTATTGTTCTGGTAATGTACACAAAATCACCCCTTCATAGTATGGCTGCAGACGAGGCATTTTATGCAAATCTAAAATGCAATTTTATATTAGCATAAAATATTTACTTTGGCAATAAGGCGCACCGGCACAATACGCTAATGGAAAGTTAGCTTGACATTGTGTTGTTTGGTGATATAATGAAAGTATGTAAAGTAAGCTTTCCATAAAAGGAAGTGAAATCTTGAAAAACAGATTAGAGGAAATCCGCAAAGCGAAAGGTATAAAGCAAGAGGATTTAGCCTCAGCTCTTGAAGTGTCGAGACAAACAATTGGCTCGTTGGAAAACGGGCGGTATAATCCCTCAATTATCTTAGCCTTCAAAATTGCACGGTATTTCGGATTAAGTATCGAGGAAATTTTTATTTACGAGGAGGAACAGAAAAATGAAACAATATAAGGTTGGCCGATACTTTTTTCTTGCGGCAATCGGGTTTATTATCTTCGTTGTAGGTCTGGTACTAATAAAATCGTTGTGGGATGCAGACGGTCTATTGAAAACGCTACCGTATATATGTGTGGGGTTAGGTTCAGGCATCTTTGGCGGCAATATCGGAACAGCACTTAAAAACAAAGCTATGCTTAAAAATTCACAAGCCGCAAGGCAAGTGGAAATAGAGCAAAAGGATGAGCGTAATCAAGCTATTAGCAATAAGTCAAAGGCACGTGTATATGATTTGATGATTATCGTGTATGCTGTAGTAATACTTGCTTTTGCACTTATGCAAGTAAATATATATGTAACACTTATACTAGTGGCAATCTACTTATTCTTTATCTTTGCCAATGTTTATTACTTTAATAAATACAATAAGGAAATGTAAATATACAAATAGTTTGATTGCACATGAGAATGGCTGATAAATAAACTTTATCGATGGGTGGTTTATTTTTCTCTACTTTAAAAGGAGCCAATCAACGTAAGGACATTTTTGCATAAACTGTCAGGATAGATAACCAATGTCTTTACAGCAGTTGTTCCTCACAAAAATTAATTTGCCTGCATATGATAAGCCACATATCTTTTTAAGGAGTGGTTTATTATGCAGGCAACAAGATCTTTAGACTCGTTAAGTTCGTATCGGGAAAATTATGCGTACAGTTTAGGTATACAGGCCTATATATATGGCTATCCCCTTGTCACATTGGAAAGGACCAGGCAGCTGCAATTTTCAATTGAAGTGCCCTTGGGTCCGGCATACACTGTTTCCAATGTGTTTTTTTATGAATTGATTACGCCGGAATTCAAAGATGTGGTATCTCCCAATGTTGATATCGTTTATTGCGCTGCCTGGCTTGATCTCACCCGGAACCCTGTAGTTCTTAATGTTCCGGATACTAATGACAGGTACTATGTCATGCAATTAATGGATGCCTGGACAAATACCTTTGCCAGTATAGGGCGCCGCACTTCAGGAACGGGCGCCGGAAAATTTGCCATTGTTGGCCCGGACTGGAGAGGTACTCTGCCTTCAGGGCATCAAGAGGTTAAATGCCCCACAAACGGTGCCTGGCTTATCGGCCGTGTTTTGGCAAAAGGCGAGGATGATTTGGATAATGCGATAGCTATACTAAGGCAATTTACCCTGACAGCACCGGATGGAAACAAGCTTCCATCCATGATTACGCCGGCTAATAAATTACTTTTAGAAAATAAGGTCGAGGATCTTTGTGCCCTCGATTTCTTTAAAACGATGACCGACTTAATGATTCTTAATCCTACTGCTAATAATCAGTCCTTTGAAAAACAATTTGCACAAATCGGGATTAATTTTACGTACGGCTTTGATGCTCAAAAATTAGATCCGGATACTATTGCAGGACTTAAGCGTGCCGCCACAGACGCTTTCCAGATTATCGTCAATAGTTTAGAAGAATTAGACTGCCGGAATAGTAACGGATGGATGGTCTGTCTCGGGGTCGGTACTTATGGGGACCGGTTCCTGAAGCGGGCCTATGTTGCCTATAGCGGGCTGGGGGCCAACGTGGATGAAGAAGCTACTTGTCCGAGAGCTTTTGTCGATGATCAAGGGAATCCATTAAACGGGCAAAATAAATACATTTTGCGGTTTGAAAATGGCCAGTTCCCCCCGGTAGAAGCTTTCTGGTCAGTAACAATGTATGATGCGGATTTCTACTTGGTGACCAATGATATGAAACGTTATGCTATTGCAGACTACACCCCGGGGCTTGAGTACAATGATGACGGCTCACTTGATATCTATATCCAAAAATGTCCGCCCCTAAATAAGGAATCGAATTGGCTACCGGCGCCCGATGAAGATTTCAACTTATTATTAAGGATGTATCAACCTGCCGCTAAAATTCTCAACGGCACATATGAAATACCGGGAGTAAAACGTGTCCCGTAAGAGGAGAATTAGCAATGAGGATTCTGTTGCTTAATAATGAAACCATTATGGCTCATGCGCTTCCCTGGGGGTTTCGCCAGTTAGGACATGATGTAAAAATCGCGGGTATTATTCAGGTAGATTATCTCAGAAGATATCTGGAAGTGTTCAAACCGGATCTGCTGATTACGGCGGGTTGGATTAATGAGTACACGCCGGAGAAGCTGACGATGATAAAAAAGGCGGCCCAAGACGTTCATTGTTTGCATGCTTATTGGGCGGTTGAGGATATTATCCATTTGGAAAAATGGTCTATACCCATGGTTAAGATTGTGCAGCCGGATCTTGTCTTTACGATTAATGCCGACTGTATTCCATATTATCATGCTTTAGGGATACCGGCTTTTCATATGGAGTTTGGCTACAATCCCCTTATGGAGACGCATCCGTCCAAACGGCCTGATGCGGATTATAACCATGAACACCATGACCTGGCTTTAGTGGCTAATTCCTATCAAATCTGGAAGCAGGAGATATATCGTTATAGGAGCTTAGAGATTCTTCTGCTTCCTTTGCTCGAACGAGGGTATAATCTAGCTATATATGGGAGGCGTTGGGAAGATACCCCCTGGTGGGATGATAAACTGATCTCCGCTGTTCATTGCAAGGGCCCTGTCACTTTTGAGGAGAGTTTTCGGGTGTTTCAAAGCGCCAAAATCATTTTGAACCCGCAGAACCAGAGCGGCAGTAATACCGGCGTGACTTCACGCACTTTTGAGATATCCGGCTGTGGAGCTTTCCAGCTGACAGTTCGTACGCCCGCTGTGGAGAACCTATTCACACACGGTAAGCACTTAATTATGTCTAATTCGCCGGATGAAACCCTCAAATTGGTCGATTACTACCTTAAACACAAAAAGGAGCGCGTGAAAATTGCCAGCCAAGGACAGGCGGAAGTATTGGCAAAACACACCTATGACAAAAGGGCTGCTCAGATGCTTGAGTGTCTCAATTCAATTAAAGCGATCGGGAAACCCATCCTGTGGCCAGAAAAAAACCTCTCCCTAAAGCTGCTCCAACCTCCTGATGTTGATACTAGTGTACGTAGTAAAAAGAATCCTGACCAGACCCCTTCGCAGAATTTTGCTCAGACGCCTTATTTGTATGTTGGACTGCAAGGGAATGATCCTCAGGAGAGGGAGGTGTGCCGAACCTATCTATATTTTGATTCCGAGGCACTTTTGCCGGACGGTGAGATAGATTCCGCCTTCCTGCATTTGTGGCTGAACTGGAAAGGTCCGGCCGATGATGTTGTGGGTTGTTTCCCTGTGCTGGAACCGTGGGAGAAAGAGAGAATAAACTGGCTGGCACAACCTTCTTTGGGCAAACACCCCGTGGCGGTGAACGGAGGTTCAAGGAAAGGCCCAAAGCAGATGGCTGACCTGGGACATTACTCCCTTAGTCAAGCAGTGGCTGAACAAGACATTACCGAATCATGGCATTTGTCTGCGCTCCTCTGATGAAAACAAGGCGGCAGCTACCATTATGACCCTGGCTTCCTCATATTGGACGGGGAGCAAGGAGCTATAAACCTTATCTCGCCATTTTGTACTATTGAAACACCGCCAGGTGAAGAAACACCGCAGGTGTACGCCTTCTAAACCGCATCATCCAAGGCATTGAGCAAACTGGGATGACGGCGGTTTTTTGGTTTTGGGAGGATTCATTGCTTCCATATAGGTAAAAAGCCATGAATTTTACCTATATATAGTTGACATAGGTAAAAAATAGCGGTAAAATACCTATGTAACGGAGGTGTGGATAATGCGCGAGCAAAAATTACCTATGTTGCCGCCGAAAGCCGAACTGGAAACGAAAGCAGTATTAAAGCAACTGGCAAGAGCCAATCGTGCCTTGGCTGAACTGAAAGGTTATGCTGATACGATTCCGAATAAACACATTTTGATAAATGCGGTCATGATTAATGAAGCCAAGGACAGCTCTGCAATTGAAAATATTATCACAACTCATGACGATCTTTATAAAGCAATGAGTGATGCATGTGGGGCAAGTCCTGCCGCCAAGGAAGTGGTCAGCTACCGGACTGCTTTATGGCATGGTTATGAGCTGGTTAAAGCTCGTGAGATGCTTACGATAAACATGATTGTCGAGATTCAAGGGATGATTGAAAAGAATCGGGCGGGAATAAGAAAGCTACCCGGAACCGTACTTCGCAATGAAAGAACCGGTGAGGTTGTCTATACACCACCTGCAGGAGAAGCTGAAATTAAAGAGCTTTTAAGTAATCTCGAAAAATACATCAATGAAGACTATAATGATATTGACCCTTTAATAAAGCTGGCGGTTATCCATTATCAATTTGAGAGCATTCATCCTTTCTACGATGGCAATGGCAGGACGGGCAGAATCATCAATGTGCTTTACCTGGTATTGAAGAAATTGCTTGATAGTCCTATTCTTTATTTAAGCAGTTATATAATCAGGAACAAGTCAGCATATTACAGACTTCTTCAGGAAGTTCGAACCCATGAGAATTGGGAGGAGTGGATTGTCTATATTCTCACAGGTATTGAAGAAACCGCAGAAGAGACATTGGGATTAGTAAAAAGAATCAATGCGGAAGTTGAAAACATGAGTGCAGAGATTAAAGAAAAGCTGCCCAAAATTTATTCAAAAGAATTAATTGATTTGCTGTTCTATGAGTTTTACACAAAAACCGTCTATATTGAAAAGGGCTTATCGGTAACACGAAAGACTGCGGTTAGTTATCTATCTTCTCTTGAAAAAGGGGGTTTTCTTACTTCCGAGAAAATAGGGAAAGAGAGGATTTATCAAAACAAAAGACTGTATGATTTGGTTAAGCAGGGGCTGTGTTAAAACAACTAATTGTTTTGACATAGCCCTTTAATATTGCTGAGCATTTATCCTAATAATTCACATATAAATATCTGGGGAGAAGAGAAAGGGTATGCCATGAAAGCAGATCGTCAATTCTAAGACCGGGCGTAAGGACGAAGGAGGGAGTGGTGGTGCAAGATGAAGCGCTAAGAACAGCGAGGAATTGCCGGCATTTTGCCATGTGCAAGGTGGATTTTCTCGGGAGCGGCGTATGTGAAGCGGGACTGAAAAAACAATATGTCAGCTTTTATCCTCAAGGTAGAATGGATCTTTATGCGGCCCTTGCTGACCACACGGCTCCGGTCACCGCCAAATGCGTGGAGATTGCCCAGAGCTGTAATTTATGCGGCAGGTGTGATTACCAGTGCTATTATGTGAACGAATTACGTCCTTCCAAGGTCATGAAAGCCTTGAAGGATTATGTTGCGGCGTACCTAAAAAATGGCGGCCGGATTGTTCCCGTGCCGGACGATGATCTTCTAAGGGAAATACGGGGGATTGTGGGCGAATTCTGGGCCACCAATGACCCGGCGATCAAAATAGCCTATCACCATGACCTTTGTCCGCACGCAGTGTTCAAAATGCCGGAATATGTGATCATGCCGGGCACAAAAGAAGAGCTCTCTTCGGTTGTCCAACTGTTACACACAAACGGCATTCCTTATGTTGTGCGCGGTAACGGCGCCTCCTCTCACGGGCTTGTTTTCAGTGAAGGGGCGGTCCTGGACCTGAACCGGATGAAGACGATGGAGTTTGATGAAAAGAACTGGTGCGTGAAGGTGGGACCGGGTGTAGCTTCGTTTGACCTGCAAGCAGCCGCCAGGCAGCGGGGCTACAGGGTCCATACCGCAGAACCCGCCGCCAATGTCTGCGCCAATCTCATGACCTCGGGTTTACTTTCCACCTTTTCCACAACTTACGGGGTAGCGGCCGATAATTTTGTTGATGCCGAGTTTATGGCCAAGGACGGCTCAATTTTTTCCCTTAATGACCGCAGGGCGCCGAACCTTTTGGCGTTTGATCAGGCCCTTGCCGAGCACTCGCCTGAGGCCATCTGTATCTCTGCGGATGTCAAGCTTCACCCTGTTACGGAGGACGAAGAGGGCGTGCTGGTCCCGTTTACCTCCCTTGAGGATGCTTTTGCTTTTGCCAAAGAGTGTGCGGTCAGGCAGATCGGTCTTTCTATTGGCCTGCTTGGCCTTCAATTTGTCTCTTCTTTTCTGGCGCCGACGAAAAAGCTGGCTTCCATAGCCAGGGATGTCTTCGCGCATAAACTAGGCATGTCTTATCTGGTGCTTCTGATCGGCGATCAATATGCCTTAAGGGCTGTTCGCAAAATGGGCCGGCCGGTGATTGGGCAAAAGCTTTTTCAGATACTCTATCATGGGTTTCCTTCCTTAGAGTCGGCGCGGTGGCTGGGTCTATTAAATTCTTTTCCCGCGGCAAGCCCTTTTCCTATCTTCAGCTCAAGCCGTTTGGCAAACTGGCGGAGATAGCCCTTAATCCTTCCGTGGCGCAAATCACCGCAAGTATTGATCCGGAATTAAGACCATTATTTCATGAAATCTACTCCCGGCCGGAAATGAGTGATCTGGTCTGGCTGAATACCTTCCGGATCCAAAGCGCGCGCTTTGGCAGAGAAAATCCATTTGTAGGGCTCGTTTGTTATCTCCCTGCCGAGATTGGCTTAATCACGGAAATGCAAGGCGCCTTGGGAAAAATTGCGGATAAGTATCAGCTCAAGAATGAGTTAGGCTTTATTACTCCGTTTGAAAGTGGAAAAAGATGCATCTGGGAATATGATTTTTATTTTGACCACAATAACCCGGCTGAGTTGGACCGGATTCAACGGGCGACCATTGATGCCGGTGAACTTTTGGACGATTTTTCACGCAGAACGGGAACAGTGAAGCAGGTTCGCTATGTGGTCAATCAAGGCTGCTGCCGCAAAGAGAATCTGCTCTATACCTAAAACGAAATTTGAACGCATTTTCCACCTTGCTTAAAAAGCATATTATAGGCTATAATAATATTATATATTAAAATAGACTAAAAGGTGGCGCGTTGCAATGTACATAAAAAGACATGCGGAGAAGGCGGTTCGTCAGCTTTCCCAAATGTTCGCGACGGTTCTGGTGACCGGCCCTCGCCAGGTCGGGAAAACCACGATGCTTAAGAATTTGACTAAAGATGTGGCGTATATCACCCTTGACGATCCTTTATTGCTGGTCGCGGCGCGGGAACAGAGCGGCACCTTCTTTAAGGATAACCCGCCGCCGGTATTTATTGATGAGATTCAATATGCCCCGCAGTTATTTCCGCAAATTAAAATAATCACAGATCGGGAGAAGAAAAAGGGGCAGTTTTATTTATCCGGCTCACAGCAATTTCACATGATGAAAAACGTCGGGGAATCTCTTGCCGGACGAGTGGGGTTGTTGACCTTGCTGGGCCTTTCGCTGCGGGAAAAACAGGGCATTGAATTCTCGGAAGCATTTTTGCCGACGGAGGCTTATTTCACCGCACGGAAACAAAACAGTAAAGAGTTGTCTTATGATGAGGTGTGGTATAACATTCATCGGGGGAGCATGCCGGAGTTATCTGCCAATGAGGATTTTGACTGGCAGATGTATTACGGTGCTTATGTGAAGACATATATTGAAAGGGATGTACGCCAGTTAACACAGGTCGGGGATGAGGTGAAATTCCTGCATTTCATGACAGTAGCGGCCGCTAGCATCGGGCAGCTCTTGAATCTGGCTTCTTTAGCACGGGATGTGGGAATCAGCCAACCGACCGCCGAGCGTTGGCTGTCTATTCTTGTCACCTCAAATATTGTCTATTTACTGCAGCCCTACGCCAATAACCTTACCAAGCGGACGGTCAAAACGCCTAAATTGTATTTTCTGGATACAGGGCTTGCCGCTTACCTTACCAAGTGGAATACACCCGATGTGTTGAAAAATGGGGCAATGGCCGGGGCGTTCTTTGAGACCTTTGTTATTTCCGAAATATGCAAAAGCTATTTGAATAAAGGAATTCTTGAACTGCCGTTTTACTTTTACCGCGACAAGAACATGAATGAAATTGACCTGCTGATTGAGGATAACGGGATCCTCTATCCCCTGGAGATGAAAAAGCACGCCGATCCCCAAAAGAGGGACATTGCCGCTTTTAAACAGCTTGACAAGCTTCCTTCCGTCAAGCGCGGACCGGGAGGGGTGATTTGCCTGTACGATAATTTAGTCACTCTGCAGGACAATGACCGCGTAATTCCTGTGAAATATCTCTGATTTGCATACATCAGCTCTGCAAAACGGTAAATCATTGGATATGGTATAATGTAGTAGAATTATGATGCGGGAAGGTGCCTTGTTTTATGAAACAACGCTTATTAGATCGGTTACGGGAAGAAATGGAGATGAAGCTGAAAGGCGGTTTGTATCATCTGACCCAGATCAAACTGGCTTATAATTCGAACCGCATTGAGGGCAGTCGCCTTTCGGAAGACCAAACCCGCTATATTTTTGAAACAAATACGCTTAATTTAGAACCGGATGAAGCGGCAAATGTTGATGATATCATTGAAACGATCAATCATTTTTCCTGTTTTGATTATATGCTCGCTAATGCGGATGAGGAATTGTCGCAAGAAATGATCAAAGAATTCCATCGGCTTCTCAAACGCAACACCTCGGATGAACGCAAGGGTTGGTACCGTGTCGGGGACTACAAAACAAGACCGAATGTGGTGGGAGACATGGAAACCACGCTACCGGCAGAGGTCGCAGGCGAGGTTAGAAAACTTCTCTTCGATTATCATCATCAAGGGAATACAATCGAAGATATTATTGCCTTCCATTACCGGTTTGAAAGGATTCATCCTTTCCAGGATGGCAATGGACGGGTTGGTCGAATTATTATGTTTAAGGAATGCTTAAAGAACGATATTTTGCCTTTCATTATTGATCATGAATATAAGTTGTTTTACTACCGCGGGTTGAAAGAATACACAACAGAAAGAGGATATCTTACAGATACCTGCTTATCGGCACAGGATCAATACAAAGGGCTGGTATCATATTTCTATCCGGACCTCACTTCATCCGGACCGGAAAAGAAACAATCAAAGAATCAGTTATAGTAAAGTGAATGTTACATGATTTAAAAAGCCGCTTCTGTTAATTACAGGGCGGCTTTTTACAGGTATGCCATTATTTGAAAATGTCAGAAATAAGTTCTATAATGTTATTATTGCGGCAGATTTAGGTATTATGGTAGTAAGAGGGTGGAAATGTTGCAGACCATTGCTTTTTTAGATGTCGAAATTGGGACAATTAGCGGTAAAATTTGCGATATCGGCAGTGTGAAAGAGGATGGCAGCTCATTTCACTCCAGTTCCGTTACCGATTTAATAAAATTTCTCGAGGGGTCACAATATCTGTGCGGACATAACATTATTCAATCATGACATGAAGTATCTGCAACACTATTTTCGTGATGCCGGTTTTAATAATGTGGGGATAATTGATACCTTGTATCTGTCTCCGCTTCTTTTCCCGGCTAAGCCTTATCATGCTCTTCTCAAGGATGATAAGCTGCAATCTGATGACATCAATAATCCGTTGAATGATTCCATCAAGGCGAAAGATCTTTTCTTTGATGAGGTTACGGCTTTTCAAAGGCTGGATAATTCATTAAAACGGATTTTTTATTTACTTTTAAAAGATCAAAACGAATTCTGCTCATTTTTTCAGTTTGTTGGCTTTCCGGAAGATGGTACAAAGATAAATTCTGAAGAGAGTATTGATCTTGAAAATGAAATTCGTGAAAAGTTTCATGCTCAAATATGCGAACGGGCAAACCTCGCCAAAATAATCGCGGAACGGCCGATGGAATTAGCTTATTGTTTGGCCCTAATCAATATTCAAAGCCGGTATTCCATTACTCCTCCGTGGGTTTTAAAGAATTTTCCGGACGTGGAACAAGTGATGTTTTTACTGAGGCACAAGCCATGTTTAATGGGTTGTGCGTATTGCGATGAGGCTATGGACATTCATAAAGGATTGAAAAGGTTCTTTGGCTATGACTCCTTTCGGACATTTGGGGGGGAACATCTACAGGAAAAAGCTGTTAATGCGGCAATCATGAATAAATCTATTTTGGTTATCTTTCCGACAGGGGGCGGGAAGTCCATTACTTTTCAGTTACCTGCCCTAATGAGCGGGGAAAGCGTCAAGGGTTTGACTGTTGTAATATCTCCGTTGCAATCATTGATGAAAGACCAGGTTGATAATCTGGAAAAGATCGGCATCACAGAGGCAGTAACGATTAATGGATTGCTGGATCCGATTGAAAGGGCGAAATCCTTTGAAAGAGTGGAAAACGGCTCGGCCTCGCTCCTTTATATCTCGCCGGAGTCGTTGCGTTCAAGAACTATTGAAAAGTTGCTCTTAGGAAGAAATATTGTCCGTTTCGTCATTGACGAAGCACACTGCTTTTCGTCCTGGGGCCAGGATTTTCGGGTGGACTACTTATTTATTGGTGATTTTATTAAAGCTCTGCAGGAAAAGAAGAATCTGAAGGAGGCAATTCCTGTTTCGTGTTTTACTGCTACGGCCAAGCAAAAGGTCATTGAAGATATTCGGGCCTATTTTAAAGAAAAACTCGGTCTTGAATTACAAGTTTTCAGCACAAATGTCTCCAGAACCAATCTTCACTACAAAGTATTCCAAAGGGGTAGCGAAGAAGAAAAGTATAACTTAGTGCGAGATTTGCTGGAAGAAAAGAATTGTCCAACGATTATCTATGTGCAGCGAACCCAAAAAGCATATGATTTAGCCCAAAGATTATCTGAGGACGGGTATCAGGCAAAACCGTATCATGGCAAGATGGATAAGCAGGAAAAGGCCGAAAATCAGGATGCCTTTATGCGGGGTGAGGTTCAGATTATAGTAGCCACATCTGCCTTCGGTATGGGGGTAGACAAAAAAGATGTGGGGCTAGTTATTCACTATGAAATTTCCGACTCCTTGGAAAACTACGTTCAGGAAGCGGGGCGGGCAGGACGGGATGAAAGTATTTCGGCGGATTGCTATGTCTTGTATGACGAAGAAGACCTAAACAAGCATTTTATCCTTCTAAACCAGACAAAACTGAGCATTCGCGAAATCCAGCAGGTTTGGAAAGCGATAAAGCATATCACCAAATTTCGTTCCCAGGTATCACAATCTGCTTTAGAGATTGCACGCAAGGCTGGTTGGGAAGATACAGTTTACGATTTGGAAACAAGGGTGAAAACCGCGATTCTGGCTTTAGAGCAATCCGGGTATGTGAAGCGCGGCTATAATATGCCAAGGTTATATGCAGACAGCATTCTAACGAGAAATGCCATGGAAGCCATCGATAGAATTAATGCTTCAGATCAATTTGATGATGAGAAGCAGAAAACCAATGCGATTCGGATTATAAAAAAGCTTATCTCCAGCAGAAGCCGGAAAGCTTTATATGATGAAGAAGCTGAATCAAGGATTGATTACATTTCCGATCATTTAGCAATCCCCAAAAATGAAGTAATAAGAATTGTGAATCTTCTCCGCGAAGAAAGGATTCTAGGTGATGCCAAGGATTTAAGCGCGTATACTCCAAAAGGGCAAAACTTTCTGTATGCTCTAAACATCCTTAAGGAATATGTGCTGATCGAAAAATTTTTGCTTTCGGTGTTAGAGGACGAGGAAAAAACATTTCATCTCAAGGAATTGAATGAGCAGGCAGGGGAATATGGGTGCGAAGGGGTAACCATCCATAAGCTCAACACTATTTTTAACTTCTGGGCAATCAAAAAATGGGTCAAACGCCGCAGATTAGATTATTTGAAAGACCATATTGTAGTTCTTTGTCTGCAGAAAAAGGATGCTCTCAAAGCAAAGCTCGAACAGCGTTATGAGATAGCAAAGTTTATTTTAGAGTATTTTTCTGAGACTAGTGTTGCAAATACTGAGTATAATATTGCCCCTATAGTTAAAGACGTTGTTGAGTTTTCAGTTTTAGAATTAAAACGGCAGTTTGAAAATAGGATGGAGCTTTTTAAGAAAAAAGTGACTATTGAAGATATTGAGGATGCACTGTTTTATCTGACGCGGATTGGAGCGGTAAATATTGAGGGCGGTTTTTTGGTTATATATAATCCGATGAGTATTGAACGAATTGAGCTTGACAACAAAAAACGGTATAAGGTGGAGGATTATCAGATACTCGAAGAGTTTTACGAAAACAAGATCCAGCAAATCCATATTGTGGGCGAATACGCCACAAAGATGCTTAGCGATTATAAAGACGCTTTGCAATTTGTTGATGATTATTTTCATTTAAACTATAATTCTTTTCTTAATAAATATTTTCCGGGCAGTCGGCAAAATGAGATCAGGCGAAATATTACCCCTGCCAAGTTCAGACAGCTTTTCGGCGAATTATCACCGTCTCAATTAAAAATAATCAATGATAAGGAGGCAAAAAATATCGTGGTGACCGCCGGACCCGGAAGCGGGAAGACCCGCATTCTGGTCCATAAGCTGGCTTCCTTGATCTTGCTCGAGGATGTTAAGTATGAGCAATTGTTGATGGTGACCTTCTCCAGAGCGGCCGCTACTGAATTTAAGGAACGGTTAATGAAGCTAATCGGGAATGCCGCGCATTTCCTCGAGATAAAAACATTCCATTCTTATTGTTTTGATCTATTAGGCAAAGTAGGAACAATCGAAAAATCGGATGAGATAATTCGGGAAGCTGTTCAGAAAATAATTGTTGGAGAAGTCGAAGCGAGTAAGATTACGAAAACGGTTTTAGTAATTGATGAAGCACAGGATATGGATGCTGATGAGTATGCTTTCATTAAGGCGTTGATGGAACAGAATGAGGAGATGCGTGTCATTGCGGTCGGGGATGATGACCAGAATATTTATGCCTTCAGAGGATCCAGCTCAGAATACTTGGAGAAGCTAATCACTGAAGAGCATGCCGTAAAGTATGAATTGGTGGAAAACTGGCGCAGTAAAAGAAACATTGTGGATTTTGCCAATCAGTTTGTGACAAGAATTACCCATCGACTGAAAGATACTCCTAATGTGGCGATGCAGAATGACAATGGAAAAATCAAAGTAGTGTGCTATAAGAGTGCTAATTTGATTACGCCTTTAGTAGATGATCTTCTGGCCGAAGGACTTACAGGAAGCACGTGTGTTATGACCAAGACCAATGAAGAGGCCTTACAGATCACTAGCCTGCTTAGGGAAAAGGGCGTGCCGGCGAAACTGATTCAATCCAATGAAGGCTTTAATTTATACAACCTATTAGAAGTTCGGTTTTTACTAAGTCAGCTTAATTTGGGTGAGAAAAGCTATACGATTAGCGATGAAGACTGGGCTAATGTGAAGCGGAGATTAACCGAGAGGTTTGGGACAGGCTTCAATGTTGAGCTTTGCCTAAACATGATAAAAGCTTTTGAGGTAACGAATCCCAAAACAAAGTACAAATCCGATTTGGAGATCTTTATTCGTGAATCACGGCTGGAGGATTTTTGCGGTAACAGTAATGAGATTATCTATGTTTCTACTATTCATAAGGCGAAAGGCAGGGAGTATGATAATGTCTTTCTGATGCTTGATGGCTTTTATCCTGAAACGGATGATGAAAAAAGGCAGTTATATGTTGCTCTGACCAGGGCAAAAAGCAACCTGACGATTCATTATAATGGGAACTATTTTGATACTATCAAAACGGAAGATATGTGCATTGTTCATGATTCTGCAGAGTATTTACCTCCTAACCAATTAGTCATGCAACTCACTTTTAGGGATGTTTGGCTCGATTATTTCTTCTCCTGTCAGCATTTGATTGCGCGGCTAAAAAGTGGAGATAAGCTTACAATTAATGAAGAGGGGGATGGGTGTCTTAATTCGGCAGGGCAAACAGTAATCAAATTTTCCAAGCAATTCGTAAATAGAATTGGAGCCATGAAAATCAATCACTATGAGCCACAAACAGCCCGGGTCAGGTTTATTGTTTATTGGCAGAAAGAAGAATGCGAACATGAAATTATGATTGTCTTGCCTGAGTTGTATTTTACAAGAGTGCAAAATGAATAGGGTGGACATTACTCATGTTGAGGAGGTAAGCTTGATGAGGTCAAAAGTATTAATAGTTGTATTGTTCTTAGCCATGCTTTTTTCTCTGACCAGTTGTCGAAGGGAAGCGGGGAAATTACCGGATCAACCGGCCCCGGGCCAATCCCAGCTTAAACAGAATCTTGAACAGAATCCTGTCCGGACGGTGGGCGAAATCACGGATCCCGTTATATTGCAGGAGCTTTGGGAGGAGTATTTTTATCCGACTATTGCGAATGTGGGCAATACCCGGGAATTTAATTCCGCGGCGGAAATAGATCCCCTGCAGATTGCCCAGTTTGCCTGGCACAAGTATGATACGGAGTTTGGTCGGGACAGCCTCGAGCAGGAGGAAGGCCGGTTCTCACGGGTTTTCCCCTTGGAGACCGTTCTAAAGTATGCCAAACGCTATTTTGATCTGGACAGCCTGGATCTTTCCCGTATTGACGAGCGCACAGGACAGTATGACCCCCAAAGGCAAGCTTTTCTCTTTAACCTGGGCAGTGAAAATGAAACCATTCCCCCTTATAATTCAGGCCAGGCTTGGTCGCTGAAACTGACTAAAGTCACCAGAAATAATGATGGTACCCTTACGGCGGTACTGACCCATTATGATTATCAGCCCAGTGACCGGGTGGAATATACGAAGACATATACTTTAAAGGAACGGGAGGACGGCAGTCTCTATTTTCTTAGTGGAAAATGGGAATTCGTCAATAATCATCTGGTCAGCTTGACCGGGAATTATCAGCGCTTTGAGAAAATTACCGGTCTTGATATTGACCCGCAGGAAATGTGGCTGCTGCAAGAGCTGAGAATGCTGGGAGAATTCAACGGGAATGTTATGCTTGCTCAGACGCCTTATTATGGAGGGACAAAAGGCGCGCTGCTCTTAGTCAATCCCGATAAGATGGAAGTGGTCAAGAAGTTGACTTTGCCGGAAAAAATCTCTCTTTCCGATGTACGGTTGTTGACCGATAAGGTTTATGTCTACTTAAAAGACCGCTTCCTGATCGTGAACCCGGATTTGTCCATCACCGGGGAAATCGCTCTTCCTCCGGCGTTGGCCGGCATAATAGCGCGCGAGGAGAAAGTTGATGCTAAACGGTATTCCGGATATCTTTTTCGGAGGTTATGATGTCTCGGCGGATGGGCAGCAAATCGTCTATTCCGATGAAACGGGCTTGAAGCTTTTGCATCTTCCTGATGGCAACGAAACGCTGCTGGCGGAGTCAGTACCGCTTGAAGAGCAAGTTGATCAAGGCTTCTTACCATCGTTCTCCCAGATTTGTCGCCGATGGGCAAAAGGTTATTACCACAATGACAGCGTATGAAGGGACAATGGGCTATACCCTGTGTGATTTACAGACGGGTGAGGTTAAAAAATATGAGATCAGTTCGGAAGCGTCCGACACTGGCACAATCTGTTATGATAACGGCATTCTGGAGGTAAATTCATATCAGCGGGATGGAAGCGTTAAAACATTTTACCTGGATTTCAGGACGGGGGAGCTGACGGAAATACCTATTACCGAAACCGGGGATACGGGGTATATCAGGGAATTGGCCTTTGTGGGGAAAAATTATGCGGCTTATCTTACTACACGGCAGGATAATAACAACAACGATAACAATATGGCATATCTAAACCGGATCAAGCTGGATAATTTCCGGCTGGAGGAACAATTAGTCTCGGTTAAAGCGGCGGAGACCACTCTTTTGGGTGTTTTGGCCGACGGACGGATCCTCTTCTGGTATAGTCTGAATCCTTCCGAAAGCGGGATCTGCATCACCCGCTAGGAAGAGCTTATTTTTCAAAAAGCTTTCTTCAAAAACAGTCAGGTGTTAGCCGGCAGGGGCAGGTGGGATTAGGGGCTAGTGCCAGGGAGAATTTCGGGTACAGGGGGGATAGATTATTTTTAATGAACAGGAAATAAGAAGATTGAAAATATTGATTTGCATCTTGGTTTTGCTTGTGTTGATGCGGTTTTCGGTAGGTTTTCTTGAAGCAAAAGTATACGAAGTTACCGATGAAAGTCAATTTTTGCATGCAGTGAGGTCCGCAGATGGGGACACCATTAAACTGCTGAATGATCTTCAGGTAAATAACAAGACGGTAAATGTTAAGAATGATGATATAACAATTGATCTTAATGGTCATATACTGCATCTTGTCAATAATGAAGATACTGCCTTATTGGTTGACCATGGTTCTGTGAAGCTGACCGGTGAGGGGGAGTTAAATGTAAGCGGTGTTGGCCCTGCTGTAATTGTGAAGAATAAAGGCAGGGCGGAAGTGACAAATGTGACGGCAACTACTCAGGGTCTTTTTGGTGTGGGTGTTTTTGGTGCGGGTAGTTCCCTTGAAGTAAACGGCAGTGTTCAGGTGGATGTGACCGGCGAACATGGTTATGGCGTGGGGGCAGATTCTGGAGGATACGCCCTTGTCAAAGGCGATATTAAAGTAAAAGTAACCGGGAAAGCATGTGCTGCACTTGCCTCCGGTTTTGCCAGTTCGGTGGAAGTGCTCGGGAACATTGAAGTAAACGGTGAGTACGGGATGGGTGCGCTGGCCAATAGTGGCGCCCGCTGTGTAGTCAAAGGTGAGACGAGGATTAATGGTGGGTTTGGTACCGCTGCATATGCCGAAGGAGAAGGCAGTACCGTCGAAGTATGGCGTGATGTCATAGTAAGCGAAGGCGGTGTTGGGGCAAGTGCATTTGAAGGGGGACAAGTATTTGTTCATGGCAATGCGCTGGCCTTTGGCGACTTCAGTACCAGTGTCTATATTAGGGCAGAAGAAGGTTCGCAGAATCCCGGCTCAGTAATTATTGGCGGTAATGCTCAGTCAAGCGGCAGGACATGCTCAGGCGTGGTGGTGGAGAATTGCGGAAAGGTTATTATCAAAGGTGATGTGCTGACCGAAGGCCGTTTTATTGAACCATGGAAAACGGCACAAGGAATTACGCGCGGAGGAAGGTACGCTGGTACCGGTACTTGTCTGCGTGCTGACAGACCAGAAGAAATAGTTGAAGAGTGTTCTATTACTGTTTTGGGTAATGTGGTGGGCAAAGAAAGTACTGGCGTAAGCACCCTTGGGGGAGATGTTACGGTGTACGGCGATGTCACCACTTCGGAAGGTTATTCTGCGGGCAGTGCCTCTTTTGGCGGGACGTTAGAAATATACGGCAATGTTACAACAACCGGGGATGATGCTGAAGCAGTAAGCGTCGGACTCGATGGGACTGTTAAGGTGACAGGTGAGGTCAAGGTAGTGGGAAGCAATTCTTATGCGGTGCATTGTTCGCAAGGAACCGCGACGATTCTCGGCGCTGTCACCGCAATAGGAGAAAATAGTGTTGGGGCATATGCCAGCATGGGCGGAACGCTTACCATAGACGGGAAGATCACCGCACCAAAGAAGCTCCAGATAAACAATTCGATAATGAGGGCGGAGGATGGGATTGCCGGAGGGGGCGCTTCTCAAGATTATTTGATGTACATTAGGTTTGATACAATTGTCGATAAAAACACGACTATCCGGGTGAAAAATAGATAATCGTTCTACTACATATTTGTCAAAAAATTGCGGCGGATTTGTAGAAAATTCTCCTGAATTCCCCTTGACAGATTGTAAAAAAGCAGCTATATTTAATATCACTTAGTTTTTTAAAGTGAATATTAAACAGTTATGCGGAAGAAAAGTAGGTCAGTGGAATTTTACAGGGAGTGGGCGTCGTGACTGCAAGCGCTCATAGAAGGAAGCCGATTGAAGTTCTCTTCCAAACTGCCAGGGTGAATGAAGTAGTCCTGGCCGGAGACTTCCCCGTTACAAGGAAGAGGGTATCGGAGTGATCCCGTACCTTACAGCTGGAGTGGGCAGTATTTCTGCCAACTAGGGTGGTACCGCGAAAGTAAGTTTTTCGTCCCTACAGGATGAAAAACTTTTTTTATTTGCTACATACCGGTGTATTTTACTAACCGGCACCCGGTCAAACAGGTGAAAGGCGGATACTCCTGTACCTATAGAGAGGGCAGCTAGCGCTGTCAATAAGGGTGGTACCGCGGAAAGCCACAGTTTTCGTCCCTGAGGATGAGAACTGTGGCTTTTTCTATTTAATTATTAAATTTATTAAACAAAGGGAGGAGATTTTAATGAAAACTGACGTCAAGGAAAGACAAAGAAAAATTGAAAGAGAAATTAATGGGAGGATTTCGCTGGGGGGTATTTTACGCAGCAGGATTTCGGCGTTCGCCGTTTCGGCGCTGCTGGTTCTCAGCCTGACAGGGTGCGCTTTGGGCAAAGCTCCGGCTGAAGCAGGCGGGAAAGGGGGCGAGGCCCAAGAGGTGAAGCTGGGGATCATCCAATATGTGGAGCATCCGTCTCTGGATAGTGCCCGGCAGGGATTATTGGATGTTCTGGCGGAAAACGGCTATACAGAAGGAAATGGGCTTAAAGTCACTTATCGCAATGCGCAAGCCGATATGCCCATCGCCCAATCCATTGCCCAGCAGTTTGCGGAGGATAAACCCGACCTGATTCTTGCCATTGCTACGCCTACAGCGATGGTTATGGCCAATGCGACCAAGGACATTCCCATTCTGATTACGGCGGTTACGGATCCGGTTGATGCCAAACTTGTGCAAAGCATGGAAAAACCGGGCACCAATGTCACAGGGACTTCCGACTATATTTCCATCGAGGAACAGATCCTGCTGGTCCAAAAAATCGTGCCGGGGGCTCAAAGATTAGGGCTGATTTACAATAACGGCGAACAAAACTCGGTTGTGCAGGCCCAGGAAGTGAAAAACATTGCCGAAAAGCTGAAAATGCAGGTAGTTGAGGCCACTCCCAATAATTCCAGCGAAGTATTGCAGGCAGCCCAGTCATTAATTGGCAAGGTTGACGCTATTTTCGTCCCAACTGACAATACGGTAGTCTCGGGTCTGGAGGCAGTGATCAAAGTGGCCAATGAAAACGACATACCTTTGTTTACCGGCGAAAGCGATTCCGTCAAAAGAGGAGCCTTAGCCACTATCGGGGTGGACTATTATGCGTTGGGAAGAAAAACGGGTGAAAAGGCGCTGCAGGTAATTAACGGGGCCAATCCAGCCACAATCCCGGTAGAGAAGCAAACGGATTATTCCATCAGTATTAACCTGAAGGCGGCGCAGGAAATGGCGATTGAGATACCGGAGGAGATTATCCAACAGGCCAAGGAAGTATTTAACGAATAGGAAGATATTATGAGAAAAACAGCTTGCGCGAAGGATAGTTTACTAAATTGAACTAATTATCGATTGATTGAAAGCGAGAATGAGAGAATGAGAGAAAAGACAGACAGGATTGGGGGTATCAGCAATGTTCATCAATATCAATCTGCTTCTGGGGGCTACTGAGCTTGGGTTAATTTATGCAATTATGGCCCTGGGGGTTTATCTCACTTTCCGTACCCTCGATTTTCCCGATTTAACGGTTGACGGAAGCTTTACGCTGGGGGCTGCTGCGTCGGCGGTGCTTATTGCCGGCGGGCACAGCCCCTGGCTGGGCTTGCTTCTTGCCCCGGTGGCGGGGATTTTGGCAGGCCTGGTGACAGGGCTTTTGCATACCAGGTTTAAGATTACGCCGCTTTTGGCAGGCATACTGACAATGACGGCTCTTTATTCGGTTAACTTGCGGGTGATGGGAAAGGCTAATGTGCCTCTTTTGGGATTGCCCAGCATCTATGACACCCTGACAAGAGGCGGGCTTTCGGAGAAATACGCTGTTTTAGCTTTCGGTGCCGGTAGCGTTGCCCTGCTAGTGTTCTTCCTTTATTGGCTTTTTCAGACCGAATTGGGTTTGGCCTTAAGGGCAACCGGGGATAACGAAACGATGATCAAAAGCTTGGGGATAAATGGCAACAGCATGAAGCTGCTGGGGCTGGGGCTCGGCAATGGCTTAGTCGCTTTAGCGGGCGCGGCCATTGCCCAGTTTCAGGGCTTTGCCGATATGAGCATGGGCATCGGGATGATTATCGCGGGTTTAGCTTCCGTGATTATCGGCGAGGTTTTGCTTGGCTCCCGCTCCCTGCTGCGGGTGTTAATCGCCGTGGTGGGCGGGTCCGTCGCATACCGCGTAATTATCGCTATTGTCCTAAGATTGGGTTTTCAGGCTACAGACATGAAAATGCTTACTGCCGCCCTGGTGGTACTCGCCTTAACCGTACCGCGCTTTAAAAGCAAGCAGCAATACGATTCTCTCAGGAGGTGATCTTATGTCGGAACTGGAAATAAAGCAGGTGACGAAAGTTTTTAACAAAGGGACGATTAATGAAAAAACAGCTTTGGACAATTTGAGTATCACTTTAGAAAAGGGCGATTTTGTAACGGTTATTGGCAGTAACGGCGCCGGCAAATCCAGCCTGCTGAATGCCATTGCCGGCTCTTGGCCGGTCGATGCGGGCAGAATCTGTCTTGCCGGGCAAGATCTTACCGGTCTTCCCGACTATCAAAGAGCCGCCTATATCGGTCGGGTCTTCCAGGACCCGCTGCTGGGGACGGCCGCCTCCATGACGATTGAGGAAAACCTGGCTCTTGCGGCAAAACGTGGGATGCGGCGCGGCTTAAGAAAGGCCCTGTATTTAAGTAACAGGATGAAAATGAAGGAGGAATTGGCGAAACTGGGGCTTGGCCTCGAGAATCGCCTGACTACACCGGTGGGGTTGCTGTCGGGCGGCCAGAGGCAGGCCCTGACCCTTTTGATGGCGATCTATCAACAACCGCAACTGCTGCTTTTAGATGAGCATACAGCGGCGCTTGACCCCAAAACCGGGGAGATTGTGCTGCATCAGACGAAAAGCATTGTGGAGAGCCTTCAGCTTACAACGATCATGGTTACGCATAATATTAGGGATGCGTTGAAAGTAGGCAACCGCACCATTATGATGCATGAAGGCCGGATTGCCCTGGATATTTCCGGCCCCCAAAGAGCAGCAGATGACCACTCAGGAGGTCTTAAGACTATTTGCCGAGAACAGGCGGCAGTCAACTGAACAATGACCGGATGCTGCTGGTAAACTAGGCTAGTAGTGTAGTACTGAGTACTGTACGGTTAATTAGCTGGGAAAGTGACGGGTAAGTGATGGAGGAAAGCGGGTCTAATAAAGTGATATATTTTCCATCGGACATATAATATAATATTCGTAATAATATATAAGCTTCCGGGCATCCATTCCAGCAGTTCGTTAGAGGGGGCAAACCGACCGCCGCATCGGCACATTTTTCGAGGCTGGCACGCGCATACCGGGTCAATGGGACCCTTAACGGCAATAAATTGGAGTTTTATATTGATTTTAATAAACCCGGTTTAGCCTATGGTGAGTTGCGGGGCAACAAATTCACCGCTTATCTTCCTAAGGATGATCTCAATTTCATGGCCGGTGAAATGGAGAAGACCAACCAGGAGAAATTCGGCTTTTATGCGACCAGGGAAGACTACTTGGCTTTGATACTCCCACCCTGAATCAATTAAGCTATTCTACTATCGTAGGCTCCTGGAAGGTTGATTATGGTGACGGTGAGGGTGAGTTGAAGGTTAATGCTCCTGTTTCAGGTTCGGGAAGTTTCACCGGCACTTATACGGACAGCAACGGTTCGCTCCAGTGCCGTAACCGGCAAGGTGCAGAATAATTTTCACAGCGTAAGCTTTTCCTTTACTACTGCCGCCGGAGGAAACGCAAACGTTCACGGGAAATATCCATACGTGGAAAAAAGGGGATTATCTCCGGTTATACTACGCTCAACAACCGCAAATACGGGTTTTGTGGCAACACGTTTTAACACTACGATTTAATGTGGGGCTCTTTAACGGCTCCCAGCAAACTTGAGGCTGTTGGTGGCGCCCAGTCCATTACCCTGACCTGGCAGGACAATACCTTGGATGAAAGCAAATTTGTCATCGAAAGAAAGGGCGGCGACCCCCTCCCCACCGAGTACAGCCAGATCGCGACAGTTGGGGCCGAATGTCACTACTTATACTGATACCGACGTCGGGCGGCTTTCCCAATACACTTACCGGGTCAAAGCGGTAAAGGGAGCCAGTTCTTCTGTGTACTCTAATGAAGCAAGTGCGTCTTTAACCTTAAGAACGCCCTCCGTCACACTTTTACGCTGACGGCTGACGTTTAGCGGGCTGAACCCAAAACATGAAAAACACCTCGTTCCGCTTTTTTGATATGCTACCTAACATATCATTTTTCCGTGGAGCGAGGTGTTGATATTTTGATAATAACTTCATTATCCCATCGACAATTCCAAGGGGCTATTCTCTTTTGGTGGCCCGGGTTGTTGAGCATCTGATCTTCTCGAACATTCGATAAGAAACCCCATCATCAACTAATATTGTTGGGAGCATATTGACCAGTTGAAATAATGAAGCCTCCTTCGATAATAGATTAACTTCGTTCTTTTCGGCGTGACCCAAAAGATAAAGGAAGGCAAAAGCAGGGATTCGCAGAAGCTTGCCGCCGTTAGGTGTATGGTGGATGCCGTAATCGTCAAACCGCTTGGTAACAACAATGGCGGTGCCAGCCTCTGCGCACAGGTCGCAGATTGCATCATTATCCAGAATCGGCGCGTGTTCCCGGTACTTTATTTCAATGAGCATTTTATTGGTCTTTGGATAGTCCACAACAATGTCAATTTCCTTGCCTTTTTTTCCTCCCCGGTAATAACCGACTCGCGCCCCCCTTTGCTGATAAAATGCCGCCACATGCTTATAAACAGCGGTTTCCACCAGCCTTGCCCATTTCTTCAGGCACGGTCAAAATATCGTCATCCATTAATACGGCATTCTGATCGCAGCATCGGCAATATAGATTTTGGGCTGGGCTTTTTAACACTTTTTGGCCGCTCATTTCTACCGGATAGCTCAGATAGATTAGATTAGCACTTTCCAGGTACCGAATGTAGTTTTCCACCGTCGGGCGGGAAACACCGTGCAATTCTTTGGCGATCGCCTCAATGGGAAACGATATTGGAGGAGACATTACAAAGGTATAAGAAAATACGCTCCAGTTCAGTCGAGTTGCGGATATTGTAAAGAGAGGGCAGGTCACGCTTGAGTACCTTATCTACACACATCTTCCCGCATCACCTGCTGGGCCAGTAAATCATTTGTGGCAAGAGCCCAGTTCGGGGAAACCGCCACTTGCAGGTATCTTACAAAGTGGTTTTTGAACCGGGGACAGCTTCATCATCAGCGCAGAACGCTCCTGCTGGGTCATTTGCAGCAAAGATGGGGGGCTTATTATTTGCTCAGCTAATATTTCTTGTATCCCGATTAAGGAGCAATATTCATAAAAAGGAAAGAGTAGGAACCTGGATAACACTCCAGCGCCCGGTTCCACTCTCGGTACTTACCTTTGATTAATACAGGGCTGGCCGAGCCAGTGGCGATATCACTTTGGTCTCCGGCTGGAGATCATAGATTGTTTTGAGCCACTTATCCCATTCCGCAGCATACTGAATTTCATCAAAGAAATAATAGGCATCTTGATGTGGCGTAGATATTCTCGTGGTAACATTCCAGAATTTCATTAAGGCGCTTAATTTCAGCATGGGATGATCCATTGAGATAAAGACAATCTGCTGTGGATTAACGCCTCGTTTTGAGCAGAGTTTCTATCATTTGATATTGGATGGTGGTTTTCCCGACCGGCGCGCCCCGGTCAGCACGATGTTTCTTCTGATGTCGGTTTGCTCAAGACGCCTGAAGGCTTTCGTAATAAGCAATTCGTTTGAATTCCTTTGTGAAACCGGGATGAACTATCCCTGTTTTCCACCAGGGGTTAAAAGCGGCTAATACCTTTAAAATTCCCTCTTTTGAGGTAATTGCCATTGGTCTCACCTCATTTCATATTTTAATCATAGGGAAAACTTTTATCTTTGTCAATATATATTATAAGTATACTTTAAATGATTTATACACATTTTAAAAGTTTGGGCACAAAATTTCAAAAACAGGTTAGCCGGAAAAATTTGCACGAAATAATTGGGTAATATTGACATTACTAGAGAAAAGCAATAAACATGATATAACAAAAATAAAAGAAAAATTATAAAGGGGAGTGTGATTGTTAAACATGGAAAGGGAAATCTGCAAAAAGGGAATCTTCAAAAAAAGAATCGGGGTCTTCACTTTATGTGCTGTCTTCATCTGTGGGGCTAGTTTAGGGGCAATTGGCGCAATCCCAACTGCAAGAAGTAAAAGCGTAACATTAATCATGAGCTGAAATTGAAGCTAAACGGCGTAGATTTTGTCCCCAAGAGAGCAGACGGGACGATTATGCCGCCCGCTCACGTACAATGGCAGTACCCTATCTGCCGGTGAGGGCAATTGCGCAAGCTTTATCCGTTGCCGTGGATTATGATGCTGCTTCGCAAACAGTATATATCGGGGAAAAAGGCAGAACTCCGCTGGAGAGCAAGCACTTTGATCATCTCTGGTGCCTGTCAGCTTAGTTTTGACCAAAGCCAGCTTCTGGTGAACGGGAAACAGTATCAGTCGGGCATCCTTTATACCGGCAAAGATGGATATGCCGAGATGGGGGGCTTGTGCTGCCTCAGGGACAATTCCAGAAATTTGGCGGGGTAGCGTGCCTGCAGGATAACGTTAATACTGATGATCCTACGGAAGAAGTGACGATTAAAATCAGAGAAAAGGATCAATCGGCCGGGTGTTGAAAGAACTGAAAGTGAAAAAATGGTGAGTCTATCGCTTTTGAGGTTGATATTCCGCAAATCCAGCAGCTCTATGTGCAGAACTTGATATATGAGCGGGTACCAAAGAATATCGCACCCGGATATCATGGTGATTGCTGATCCATATTTTTAAATAAGCGGGATCTAAGTTGTGGAAAAGTAAAGGAGTGGTAAAGTGTTAACCAAATTGAGGAAGAAATTTGTTTTCTTCTGGCTCGTTTTCGCTTTGGTTTTGTGTTTCTTCGCGGTGCCTGTTTTTGCGGCAGGAGAAACTACGATGTCGGGGCATATCAACAACAGGCAATCTGAATTTGACGGTACGCAAAGTCAATGGGCCGAAGCAGACCTGCGGGAGGCCTATTCCCTTGGACTGACTTATGACCAGGTCGAGCAAAATTATCAGCGGCCGATTACCCGCGAAGAATTCTGCGTGATCGCGGTGAAGCTTTATGAAAAACTGAGTGGGACCATCGCAATTCCAGGGAACAATCCGTTCGTGGATACGACAAATCCGGAGATTCTGAAGGCTTATGCCGTTAGAATAGTAAACGGCACGTCCGCGAATACTTTTTCACCTTCAGCGAGCATTACCGTCAAGAGATTTGTTGTATGATCCTAAATGCCTTAAAGGCAGCTCAAACCAAACCTTGATGCCAGCCCCCGGCAGCGATTTTCCTTTTAATGATGCCGGTGAAGTGGCTTCATGGGCTCTCAATTCCATGAAATTGCCTATCGCAACGAGATAATGAGAGGAACAGCAGCGGGAATCATTTCTCCGTTAAGTAATACGACGCTGGGAACAGGCGGTTATCCTGTTAAAACGTACTACAGCAAATATGTCGGAAATAGTCAGTCCCGGAGCAAGGAGCGCTTCTTGAGAATCTCGACATCAATGATCTTTATGCCAAGATGCAGGAGCACCGTTCACCAGGGATCCGCAGGCGAATAATAACAACATCCATCCGTCCTTTTCCGCCAATGCTTCCGGTGGGGTATCGGTGACACCAATAACGGGATTGGGGATTATTGGTGATTTGCAGCCGAACATTGGGACCCCCTCACTGGGCGAAGGCTCATCCGCATTAGATGAGCTTTCCTCGGGGTTCCCACTTAAACCAAGTGAATATGATCTTGCGGGTATAGATTATCTGGGCAGGGGCTATAACATTATTACCGGGAAGTATGCCGATGGCAACAGTGTCAATGATTATGTCCTGAGTATTAACAAGCTTTTAAACAGCCAACGGGTCTATAAATTAGATGCCAGTGCAAGTGACAGTCGGTTTGTCAGGGGAAGCAGTGTCCATAAATATGCCGAGCATATGGCCACGTCAATTGGCGTCAGCGGAGGATACCTTTTCTTTAGCGGAAGCGTGACAACAAACTTCAGTTCCTCCTCATTAACGGAAACTAATCGGCAATATGCGACGCTGATCTATGAGGCGCCCCAATATTGTGTTTACTTTGATGACCGGAATTTGAATTTCAGTGACTTTTTAGATCCGGCTTTTAAGCAGGCCGTTAACGATCCCAATGTGAAACCGGCGGAGCTTTTTGAGTTTTACGGCACTCATGTCCTGCGGTCTGTCAGAATGGGCGGGCGTCTGGAGTATAACGCTACGGCCAATAGTACCTATAACAGCCAATCTCATAATTTTGAGCAGGATGTAAAGGCTTCCTTTAACGCTCTATTCGCTTCGGCGGGAGTCAATGTACAGAATAGCAGCAGTACGACCAGTGAAGCATTTACGCAACACTGTGAGACCAAAATTAAAGCTTATCCGGCCTATGGTGCCGGGGATTTCAATCCCGCAGCTTTCCAGCAGTGGTTTAACAGCCTCCAGACAAAACCGGGGATTAGCGATTTTGGGCCCAGACCCTTGATCCCGATTTATGAGCTGGCCTCCACCCCCGCCAGACGGCAACAGCTCAAACTAGGTTATGAGGAATATGCGGCTAACCATCAATATATTCCGGCCGCAGTGGTCCACTGCATTACGGGATTCGCCTGCACGCTTATACTGTAGCTGATGCTTTGAGCAATAATATTCCGGCGTTTATGTGGATCCTACTACCGGTCAACCTGGAAACTGGTTTCCAATATTTCGCCGCACATGATGCAACCGGGTGATACACTGCAACATATTTATGTACGGGAAGGAGCCAGTGATAATGCCCAAAATCCACCGGTTGTGGCTGTTTTCCTGGTCAATGAAACCCAGGGGGAAAATGCGCAAACTATCTTTAAGCATTTTTGGGGGAATGATCCACGGCCCGCCTTTGGGAGTTGGAGCGGAGCTTCCGCCCAATTCCGGACTGCAGAATTATGTGAGCGCCTTGCCGGTTGGAGATAAGTTGAAGCTCTACTATGTGACCAGCACCAACGAACGCCCAATCACCCAATTGCGCGTAAGGCATATAGGCAGGGACGGGAAAACTTATTATTTCCCCAGTAATACGGAGATGGATTCATCCTTTTATACGGTATTTGACGCGGGTCGATCATGAAGGGTGAATTTAAGCCCCAGGACTGCGCGGAGGGAACTCCCGACAGTTTCGGCCTTTTCGGGCTTCACAGATTTACTTTCCTGGAGTATTCGTACGAGTAATAGCCCATAGCAAGACAAACTGGTAAGTGTTTACTTAAACAAAGTGCAAAGCCATCGGTCGGGAGTAGTGAGATGATAGTGCCCGGCCGGTGGCTTTTTTACCGATGGCAGCTACCGGGGAAGAAAATAAAGGAGGTTGAAATATTTAGTCGAATATATTTTAAGAAGTCAAAAAATAGGTAAGAGGGTCGCAAAATGGAATTATTGCAATGTAATAAAAGAGATTAATCCCGACTATTTAAGGTTCGTTAAAGGATTTACAATAAATATCCCCAATATAAGGATAGTTCAACACCTGTTTTAAAGCAGTTTTTGTACAAGCGAGGAGCTTTTTGCAGTCGTCTGGAAATTACGCTATGATGGTAAAAAAAGGCAACAAAATTATTGCAACTTGCATGTATATCATTTCCAAAAGCTATGAGAAGGTACTGCAGGTTGCTTTTTTTTGACCGATGGATTGTTCAGCAGAAGATCGTAGCGAGTGGTACCGGATAGACGAGTTGCTTAGTTCCCTTTGATAAAAGGCTTTAATGTTCCCTCTTCAATATCCTTCAGGACATCCTGCCATACTTCCTCCGCATCCCCAATGATGACACTGTTTTTATATTCTTACCCCAATCCCCGGAACGGTCTTCTATCATGAAATGAAGAAGCAAAAGAGGATCTACAATGAGGAGATCTATTCTTATAATGGAGCCGAAGCGGTGCATCTGCCGAAGAATATGACACCGGAGGAGTTGACGGAGGCTTATTGGACCCTGTATAGGAAAGTATTTACATATAAAAACATTCTGCGGAGAACGATCCTGCATCGAGGTTTTTTCAAAAAACCTGGAAATTGCTTGTTTTATTTTACCGTCAACTTGTATTATCGCAAGCAGATCAAGGAACGGATAACCCCCAATATTATTTAGAAAACCTTGTTACGCACCAGCCCTAAATATACTACTATAAGATCATACTATTACGAATGTAGGCAATATTCATTATGGTATAATGTTATGTAGTAAATTAGTATTTTTGTGGGGGGTAATGAACAGAACACGCTGGCAAATATAAAAAAATCATATTCCGGATACAACACCAGGAAAATTCGGATACAGGGAGGAGAGGCTTAAGATGAAAAGGCGGGGAATAAGCAGCCGGATGTTGCTGCTATATGTGGTGTGCGTAATGCTTATGTTGGGGATGATTTGGCCTGCCGCAGCGTTAGCGGAAGGGAAAAACTATGAGGTGGCCAATGAAATCGGTTTTTGGGCAGTACTGCTCTTTTTGGCAGATGGGGATACCATTACGTTGTTGGATGATGTTGATGTGCATGGTGTCACAGTGGAGATTATTGATGCAGACATTACTCTTAATCTGAATGGACATACGTTAAATATTGTCAATAATGAGGGGCGGGCTCTTGTAGTTGACAATGGTACTCTTAAACTGGCCGGCGAGGGTGAGCTGAATGTCAGTGGATACGGCTCTGCTGTGAGGGTCACGAATGGGGGCAGGGCGGAAGTCACTAATGTTACGGCCACCACGGAGATTGGTTTTGGCGCAGGTGCTTTTGATGAGGGCAGTTATGTTCAGGTCAATGGCAATATCAACGTGACCGTGATCGGTGAGAATGGAAAAGGAGTTATCGCAGATTATGGTGGAAAGGCTCTTGTGAAAGGAAATGTATCAATAGTTGGTCCGAAAAGCAGTGCTGCCCGTGTATGTTGCCCCGGCAGTTCGATTGAAATATTAGGTAATGCCGTGGCTAGCGGAGAATACTCTCATGGTGCGTTTGCGATGAACGGAGGGAAGTGTGTTGTCCGGGGTGAAGTCAAGGTTACCGGTGACCACGCATATGCTGCTTATGCTTTAAGGGAAGGCAGTACCGTTGAAGTGATGCGTAATGCGACGGCCAGCGGTTTTGCCAGGGCCGTATGCGTTTATGATGGTGGGCTGGTGACGGTTCATGGCAATGCTACGTCTATTGGTAATAAGAGCATTTGTATCTATATTCCGTCAGATGATAATGAGCCGGTTAAACCCAGTTCAGTGTTCGTTGGCGGCAATGTGAAGGCAAGTGGCGCAAATTGCTGCAGTGTGTTTGCTCTGAATTTTGATCGAATCAGCATTAAGGGCGATCTAATTGCCGAAGGAGTCTATCAGAATGGAGAATACCTCGGTGCTGATACAGGAATAGACATATTAGGCACAAAAGATAAAACCAGTCATGTAGAAATTGGCGGAAACGTGCTGGTGAAAGGTGATTATGGTTTGTACGGAATGTATGAAAACATTGTAGTACATGGTAATATTTCGGTAGAAGGCAGCCATTGTGTGGCCATCACCTCTGCCGGGTGCGGAAATATCGAGGTAGGCGGTGATATTACAGCAAATGGCATTCAAGCGCCTAAAGCAGTGAAGTGTTTATTGTCTACCTTTGTGCATGTAAAAGGAGATGTCAATGTAAACGGTAATGAAGGAACGGCAATAGAATCACTGAATGCAAGAATCATTGTTGACGGAAATGTTACGGCTACCGGAGAGAATAGTCTTGGTGTATGTGCTGAGAGAGGAGGAGTAGTTGCTGTTACCGGGAGGATTAACGCACCTGATTATGTGATGGTCTGCCGGTCGAAAATGACTGCTGCCGAAGGAAGCACAGGGGAAGGAGCTTATCAAGGCTATCAAGTATACAGTTCGATTGGCGAATATGATGATAAATACAGTCTTATTTATGTGAGAAATGCTGCTGTGGATAGTGCCAAACCTATTACCAAGCAAGATATTCAAGAAATACAGAACACACAAATTTCTGAAAGCAATGTCCCTATCTCTGTCCCTGTTTCCATTGATACCTTTACCGACTTAGCAGATGTTCCCTGGGCTCAAGGAACCATTGAAGTCTTACTCTCCAAGGGAATCATGAAGGGCATATCGCCTCAGCAATTTGTGCCCGCAGCAAACATTACGAGGGCGGATTTCCTTTCCTCATTAGTGAGAGCGTTGGGCTTGAATGTTAAGTTCGAGGGTAATTTTGCTGATGTTCCTTTTGAGGCGGATTATTATCGGGAGATCGGCATTGCCAGAGAGCTAGGGATTACCAGCGGAGTAGGAAACAATCTTTTTAACCCGCAGGCGGAAATTACGCGACAGGACATGATCGCTTTAACGGAAAAAGCTTTACGCAATTTAGAACTGCTCACCACAATTGGGACACCTGCCGATTTAGACCGGTTTACCGATAAAGCATTCATCTCGCCTTATGCTGTGAATAGTGTTGCTGCTATTATTAAGGAAGGGTTAATTGTTGGTAGCGGCGATCAACTCAATCCGCTCGGAAACACTACCAGGGCAGAAGCAGCCGCCTTTTTGCATAAGATATATAATAAGTATTCTCAGGATACTTCGCCGAATTAACCAGAGTGGTAGTTGCCTCCGGGCGCCATTACCGTTACAATGTAGTTGTTACCGTAGTTAGTAGTTTTTAAATGGTAATGTGAACTGTATCGAAAAGTGAGGGCTACCGTTAATGAGTAAGGTTTATGCTTTTATTAAACCGCGGGCGGAGGCAGTGGCGTATCTTCGACAACTGCTGACGGGTCATGGGATGGAATGGCTGGGCGAAGAAATAGTGAATCAAGGCTATGGGCTGAAAATCAGCGGCGAAGATCAAGGAACCGCTTTTTCCGGTGTGCTCTATTTTAATAAACAGGGCTTTTCGTCGAAGGTAATTATTGATAGGGGCAGTGAACGCCTTTTATGTATATTGGAACAGGAATTGGGGAGAGGAACGATCACTGCGCCAGCCCAGGCCAACACCAAACTGGCGAAGGCCGAAATGAGCGCGGACGAACCGGCTATTTTAAAACAATTGCTGACTGAAGCCCATCTGGGTACGGATGAATCCGGCAAAGGGGATTATTTTGGGCCGCTGGTTGTGGCCGGTGTTTTTGTGCAACCGCAAGATGCCGCGATCTTGCAGGAGATGGGGGTTGCGGACAGCAAGACTTTAACAGAGCAGAAAATCAAAACAATCTCTGAAAGTTTGCGTACATATTTGCAAAACAGATTCGAGGTTCTTTTCATTAAGCCGGAAAAATACAACGAGCTCTACGCGAAAATCGGGAATCTAAATAAACTACTGGCGTGGGGGCATGCTAGAGTAATGGAAAATCTCCTGGAAAAACTGGAGTTATCGAAAACGGGGAAGCTGGATTGCCGGTATGCCCTGGCTGATCGATTCGGGGATGAGAGTCTTATTCAGAGGGCGCTGATGCAAAAAGGCCGCCGCATCCGCTTGGTACAAATTCCGCGTGGGGAGCGGGATCCGGCGGTGGCGGCCGCGTCGATCATCGCCCGGGATGTTTTCGTCCATAAAATGGAGGAGCTTTCCGAAAAATACGGAGTGGTTTTACCGAAGGGTTGTAATGAGAGAGTGCGGGAAGTGGCCCGGCAAATTGTGGCGAAACACGGGGAAGACGAGTTGGGGAAAGTAGCGAAGCTTCATTTTAAAACAACGCAGGAGTTACGGGGAAGATAAAGAACCCAAAGCATTTTTGCCTTGGGTTCTTTTCCTTATTTCTACCGTTGATTTAGTTTTCTTTAGTTCGCCTTTTGATAATTGGTTAAAATTTCGGCTGCTGTCAAAGCCCTTTCGTAAATACTGACTTCATCAATAAGGCCTTTGAAATTAGCATTAGCGGTATCTCCGCCAATATACAGGCTGCCATGATTATAATTAATTCTTCCGGTTACGGCAAAGGATTTAACCAAATTTCCGTTTAAATAAAGGCTCAACTTTGCTCCATCATAAGTACCGACCACATGGGTCCATTTGTTCAAAGAAATGGGGCTGGGCGAATAAGCGGTTTGCGCTACATTGCCCATTTTGATGGAGAAACCGATTCGATTATCACTTCTGGAAAAGATACTGTAATCAGTTTTCGTGCCTTGGTTTTTGCAGATGATTTTCTGCCAATCCTTCATGTTCACAGTTGGTTTAATCCACGTCTCTACGGTCAGGGCTGTTCCGGGGTTTAAAGCACCCGTACCATCATAAGCAGGAATTTGCACGAGGTCATTGCCGTCAAAGCGAAGAGCAGATCCTACTTTACCGGTTGCCCAGGTAGCTCCATTAATTAAACCGTGGAAATTTAACCCGCCTGAATCTGTAGCTTCTGTACCTTCACCCTCGTCAAAGCTCCATTTGGCTACCAGGTTCATTTCCCCGGGATCTGGCAATCCCGCTTCATACCGGCTTAATACGTCAGAAGCGGAAAGTGCCTGCGAATAAATATTTACTTCATCAATAACGCCTTTGAAATTGGCATTAACGGTATCGCCGCCAATGCGCAGCGCTCCTTTATTATCATTGATTTTTCCGGTTACGGCAAAGGAATTAGCCAGTTTCCCGTTTATATAGAGGCATAATTTTTTTCCGTCATAAGTACCGACCACATGAGTAAATTGATTCAAAGCAATAGGAAGTTTGGAATAAGCAGTTTGGGCCACATTGCCTATTTTGATGGAGAAACCAATTTGATTATCCTTTCTGCCGATGATACTGTAATCAGTGTTTTTCCCCAGGGATTTGCAGATGATTTTCTGCCAATCCTGCATGATAGCAGTTGGCTTGATCCATGCTTCTACCGTGAGGGCAGTTCTGGTGTTTAAGGCATCATGATGAGGGACCTCAACATACTCACTGCCATCAAAACGAAGAGCCGATTCTACTTGTCCGATTAACCATTCAGCTCCATAGACTGTACCATCAAAACCGTTTTCGCTTGTATCGGCAGCGATTGTCCCTTCTCCTTCGTCAAAGCTCCACTGCGCTACCGGTTCTACGGCAGTACTTGTTGTTGCTAGCAATGGCATACATTGGAAAAGTAGTCCCATCACTAATACCAGACCAATAACAGTTCTTTTACTCATTCTCTTGAACAACATTGATTGACCTCCTCAGAAACTATTTTTTCGTAATAATTGTCTCTTTGTGAACATTATGAAGACAATTATTTTTAACACCTCCTCTCTTTTCGGTATTGCTCACATACCCTAATTATTACCTTATTTCATTATACATAAACTTCCTGTAATTACAAGAATATTACCGAATAATTTACAAATGAAGTGAATATAAATTTCCCCGTAAAAAATGTAATATACATACCAAATATCGTTGTAATTTCTGTTACAGCGTGCTATACTATACTCGTATTAGCGTATGGAGGTGTATATATGTACCGAATCGCCATCGAGAACCTATATAAATGGAAAGAAAGTAAGAACCGTAAGCCGCTGCTTATTGAAGGCGCAAGGCAGGTTGGCAAGACTTGGCTGATGAAAGAATTCGGCGCAGAGGTTTATGCGGATACTGTATATATCAACTTTGATGCAAATTCCAGAATGGCGGATCTGTTTTCATCAGACCTTGACACCGACCGTCTGATTATGGGACTGGAGCTATATGCCGGACGAAAAATTAACGCGGATAATACACTGCTAATTTTTGACGAGGTGCAGGAGGTGCCGAGAGCACTGTCCTCGCTGAAATATTTTTATGAAAACGCGCCGCAATATCACATTGTCTGCGCCGGTTCACTTCTGGGAATTGCTTTACATCAAGGTACATCTTTCCCGGTTGGGAAAGTGGATTTTCTAAAGCTTTATCCGCTGTCCTTCAAGGAATTCTTAATGGCGACCGGGAAAGAACGTTTTTCTGAACTGTTGGATAAACAGGACTACCAGATGATTACCTCTTTCAAGCAAACCTATATTGATGCACTAAAACAGTATTATTATGTTGGCGGCATGCCGGAGGCGGTTCAAAGCTTTGTAGATGAAAAAGATTTTAGCGAAGTACGTAATATTCAAAAGCGGATTCTGGCTGCATATGAGCAGGATTTTTCCAAGCATGCACCCAATGAAATCGTTCCGAAAATCCGCATGGTCTGGAACAGCATTCCCTCCCAGCTTGCCAAGGAGAACAAGAAATTTATTTACGGTCTTTTACGTGAGGGCGGACGGGCCAAAGAATATGAAACAGCGATCATGTGGCTTTCCGACTGCGGTCTTATCCATAAGGTCAGCCGTGTGAATGCGGCCGGTATTCCGCTGAAAGCCTATGAGGATCTGAAAGCATTCAGACTGTTTATGGTCGATGTGGGACTTCTCGGCTGTATGACCGGCTTGAGCCAGCAGACACTTCTTGACGGAAACGGCTTGTTTACCGTATTCAAGGGCGCGCTGACAGAGCAGTACGTCTGTCAACAGCTGAAAACAATCGCTGATTTAGGTGTCTATTACTACACCAATGACCGTGGCTCTTGTGAGATTGATTTTGTGATTGATACCGGGGAGCAGGTCATTCCGCTTGAAGTTAAAGCTGAGGTCAATCTCAAAGCCAAGAGCTTGCGGGTATATAAGGATAAATACAATCCCGAAATCGCTGTCCGCACCTCGATGGCGGATTATAAAAGGGAAGAATGGCTTGTGAATCTGCCGTTATATGCGGTAGAAGGAATTAAAAAAATAGATTAATTCCACTTAAATCAAAACAGGGGTGGAATTTTACTTTTCAATTAAGGGGATGCTAAAAAATCAGATTAAGATGAAATATTTCTAGCGTAATGGCAGAAAATCTGTTAAAATTGTGTGGGAAGTTTGAGAGACTGATGCGACCCGATTAAGCGGGACAAGGAGTGAATCACATGGTCAGGACAGTTGGCACTGTAGTACGTGGCATAAGGTTGCCCATCATCAAAGCAGGGGACGATTTAGTTCAGATGGTAGTCCGGAATATACTACACTCAGCCGAAAAAGAGAAATACACCCTTAAAGACAAAGATATTATTGCTGTAACCGAATCGGCAGTCGCGAGGGCGCAAGGGAATTATGTCAGCCTGGACGATATCGCTGTGGATATTAAAGAGAAGTTTGCCGGCAAAAAAGAATTTGGGATTGTTTTTCCGATTCTCAGCCGGAATAGATTTTCCATCGTCTTAAAAGGGATTGCGCGTGCCACAAGGAAGCTCTATTTGCAATTGAGCATCCCTTGTGACGAGGTGGGCAATCATTTAATGGATCCGGAAATCCTTGATGATCTGGAGATCAATCTTTATCAGGAGGTTCTGGACGAGAAAACCTACCGGAAATTATTCGGGGAAGAGGTAAGGCATCCTTTTACGGGGATTGATTATGTGCGGATGTACCGCGAAATCGCCGAAAAGGAAGGTGCGGAGTTAGAGATTATTTTTGCCAATGACCCCAGGGCGATCCTCAAATACACGAAGGATGTGCTGGTGGCGGATATTCACACCAGGTTCCGGACGAAGAAGCTCTTGAAAAAGGCCGGGGCGGAATTACTGTGGGGCCTTGATGATATTTGCACCAGTTCACGCCATGGGAGCGGGTATAACCGTCAATACGGTCTGCTGGGCTCCAATAAGGCAAGCGAAACCCTGGTGAAACTCTTTCCGCGGGACGGAGAAAAGTTTGTGGTGGCCGTGCAGGACGAGCTGATTAAGCGGACAGGAAAGCAAATCGAAGTGATGATATACGGCGACGGTGCCTTTAAGGATCCGGTCGGGAAGATTTGGGAGCTGGCGGACCCGGTAGTTTCTCCGGCGCATACAGCGGGCTTAAGCGGGCTGCCCAATGAAATTAAACTGAAATATTTTGCGGATAACGAGCTGAAGGACATGTCTGATGAAGAAAGCCAGCAAGCGATTAAAAAATATATCCGCGAAAAAGAGGTTAACCTGGTGGGGTCCCGGGATTCGGTGGGGACAACACCGCGTCGCTTGACCGATTTACTGGGTAGCTTGTGCGATTTGGTCAGCGGCAGTGGGGATAAAGGAACACCGGTGGTGCTCATTCAAGGATATTTTGATAACTATGCGACTGAATAAATATATAGAGTAAATTTTTCTTCCTTATTTCTAAGGAAGAAGGGGAAAAAGGGGGAGGATAATTTGTTTGCTAATCTGAAAGAATGCAAGAAGTACTGTCAGGAAAACGGGATTAAGGCGATTGATTTTAAATTGATTAATCTCGCGGGGCGTTGGCACCACCTGACCATCTCTGTGGAGAGATTAGATCAGCAAATCCTGGATGATGGGATCGGTTTTGACGGTTCCAGTTATGGCTTTTTAACGCTGGAGAAATCGGATATGGTTTTCCTACCTGATTTTAGTACCGCCTTTGTAGATCCCTTTTGTGAAATACCCACTTTAAGCATTATGAGCAACATTTATCGTCTTGACGGGAATAAAATGGTACGATTCGAGGGTGACCCGCGCTATATTGCGGAGAAAACGGAAAGATACTTAAAGACTACCGGCATTGCTGACCGGAGCTCTTTTGGACCGGAATTTGAATTCTACCTGATTGACCATGTTTCTTACGCCATTGAGCGGAACAATATCAGCGTTCAGCTTGATTCCGAAACGGCCGAGTGGCATACGAAGGACAACGATTATCAGAATTTAGGCTTTAAGGTTCCCTATCAGCAAGGGTACCATGTGGATATTCCTTATGACGTGAATTTTGAATTAAGAAAGAAAATGGTTCTGCAACTGGAAGAAATGGGTGTGCCGATTAAATATCATCATCCCGAAGTGGGCTCCTCCGGGCAAGTGGAAATCGAAATCTGTTTCGGAAATCTTTTCGAGATGGCAGACCGGACCATGCTGATCAAATATGTCGTCAAAAATATGGCGCTGGCGCACGGAAAGACAGCGACCTTTATGCCCAAGCCCTTTTACCGGGAGGCGGGTAGCGGCATGCATGTACATATCAATATGTTTAAGGGAGACCAGCCGGTGTTCTTTGACGAAAAGGGATATTCCGGCTTAAGCCAGACGGCTCTATATACCATCGGCGGTATCTTAAAGCATTCCCCGGCTCTTTTGGCCCTGACAAATCCCAGCACCAATTCCTATAAACGTTTGGTGCCCGGTTACGAAGCTCCGGTCAGTATTTGTTACGCGACGGCCAATCGTAGTGCGGTCATCAGAATTCCCGGTTATGCGAACCGGCCGATGGAAAAACGGTATGAATTCCGTCCTTCCGATGCTACCTGTAATCCGTATCTGGCTTATTCGGCCCTGATGATGGCGGCAATCGACGGGGTTCAGAACAAGATCGATCCGGTGCAGGAAGGTTTTGGCCCATATGATATTAACATCTTCAATTTAAGTGAAGAAGAACGCGCCAAGATTAAGGCTTTGCCGAAATCCTTAGACGAAGCGGCTGATGCCCTTGAAAAAGATCACGACTTCCTGCTCGCGGGCGGGGTCTTTACAGAGGGAATCATTAAAGACCATTTAAAGAGAATCCGTAAGGAGGCCAAGGAGGTCAGCATCATTCCCCATCCGAAGGAATTTGACCTTTATTACGATCTGTAAGAGATACGGTTCACTAGAGGAGCTATTGCAAAACATGGCTCCTTTTTGTTGTATTTTTTTACGTAAAGCAATACAATCTTAATAGACTATTTTTCAATAAACGGGGATGATCAGTGACAGGCAGGAGGGCTGTTTACCGTGGAGATTACCGTCAAAGGTGTGAAAGTGAATTATCATGTATCCGGCGAGGGAAAAGACCTGATTCTGTTGCCCGGCTGGGGCTGCACAATCCAGACCGTTGCCCCGGTCCACCGGCATTATGAAGCTTTTTTCCGGACTTATTCCCTTGACTGGCCGGGCTTTGGACAAAGTGAGGAACCGCCGGAGCAGTGGGGGGTAGCCGATTATGCGGCCTTCTTATGTGCTTTTCTGGAGGAGTTGGGGATCGAAAACCCGCTGATTATCGCCCATTCCTTTGGCGGTAGAGTGGCCATATACAGTGCGGGGGCGCTGCAATACCCCTTTGCAAAGCTTGTTCTGACCGGCAGTGCCGGCATCAAACCGCGGCGCGGTCTGGATTATTATGTTAAGGTTTACACATATAAATTAGCAAAGCGGATCATCATGCTGCCCGGCTTGCGGCAGCTGTTCGGGGACGTGTATGAGCAGTACCGGAAGAAGGCAGGCTCGGCGGATTATCAAAATGCCTCCGAGCGGATGAAAAAGGTCTTTATTAAAGTGGTAAACGAGGATTTAACGAAATATCTGCCGGAAATAAAAGTACCCACCCTGCTGATTTGGGGGGAGAATGATACGGCTACGCCGCTCCGGGATGCCCGGATCATGGAGAAAAACATTCCGGGGTCAGGCTTGGTTGTTTTTAAGAATTGCGGCCACTATGCCTTCCTCGAGATGCTAAACCATTTTCTCAGCGTCACCGATAGTTTCTTCAAGGAGGAGATGCGCTGATGCATGAATTTGCCCCGATCCCTGTTTTGCAGAGCAACGAGGGCTGGAAGGATGTTGAGATCAGGGAAAACGGCGAGCAATTAGTAGCTGTAATGGTATTGTAAACCGAACTGTAATACAATATTATATAAAGATGTATATTGGAAAGTATAATTAACGGAGGTAAAGTGCTTGTTCGGTAAGATTATTTTCGTGACGGCTCTTTTAGCCGGCTTGTCCTTCCTGGTTTTTAAACTGAATTATCATTTTCATATGCTGCAATTGAATTCATATATGAACGGTCGCTATTTATTGTGGCTCAGACGAAATCCCGGCAAGGCATTCCGCCCCGTGGATTTTCTGCCCTTTTTTGTTCTTCTGCCGTTTGTGCTGCGGCTTTTGGCTCCTGAGACGGAAACGGCCGGGATACTGCCGGTCGTCTTGTATGCGGCCTTTGGAGCAGTATCGCTCGGCTTAATCTTTTTTCGGGAAAAAACGAAAGCGAAAAAGAAGATCAAATATACGGCCAGGGTGAAGAGACTGTTTACCGCCGCCGCGTTGTTGTGCCTCCTCCTTTTCGGGGTGCTGTGGCAACTTCAGGCGGAGCCTTTGCTCTTCCTTTTGCTGGTGGGCTTCTTGCAGCCTTTTGTGGCCGGACTGGTTTTCGTCAGCAATATCATCCTTATCCCTGTGGAAAAAGGCATCAACTATTATTATTTCCGGGATGCCCAGAAAAAAGTGCAGGCCATGCCCCATTTAAAAGTAATCGGCCTTACCGGCAGTTATGGGAAAACCAGCACGAAACATATCGTGCAGAAAATCTTGTCCCAGAAATATAACGTGCTGATGACGCCCGGTAGCTATAACACGACCATGGGGGTTATTCTGACCATCCGGCAAAACTTGAGTCCGCTTCATGACTTCTTTATCATGGAGATGGGGGCGAAAAAGCCCGGCGATATTACGGAGATTTGTCAATTGGTGCAGCCGGACTACGGGATTTTAACGTCGATTGGGCCACAACATCTGGAGACTTTTCAGACGATCGAGAACGTGCAAAAAACCAAATTTGAATTAATCCGGGCTCTGCCTTCCGCAGGGTTTGCCGTGGTGAATGGGGATGATGCCTGCATCGCGGCAGGCAGGGAACGATACGGGAACAAGGAGCTCCGTTATATTTCCTATGGAATTGCCGAGGACGAGAGCGCGGCTGTGGGTGCGGAGGAACCGTGCGGCACGGCCAAGACCGCTTTTGCGGAGAAACCGGCGCAGAAGGTGCAGTTCAGAGCAACAAAGATCAGTTATTCCGAAAATGGAACGGAGTTCACGGTTGTGCGCAGCGGGGCTGGGGAAGAACAGGAATATTCTTTCCGCACCGGCTTGCTGGGGCAACACAACCTGTACAATATTTTGGCCGGGATTTCCCTTGCCTTTACCCTCGGCATGGACTATAAAGCGATTTATGCGGGCGTAAAAGACCTTACCCCCATTGAGCACCGTTTGCAGATCAAACGCCAGCACGATTATGTGCTGATTGATGACGCCTATAATGCCAACCCTGTCGGGACGCGCATGGCCCTGGAGGTTTTGCGGCTCATCAGCGGCAATAAAAAAATTCTCATTACGCCCGGCATGATTGAATTGGGCAGTCAGGAATACGAGTTGAATAAGGCTTTTGCCCGGCAGGCGGCCGAGGTTTGTGACTATATTCTGCTGGTCGGCGAAAAACGCACCCAACCCTTGCAGGATGGCTTGCGGGAGGCAAATTATCCGCCGGAAAAATATACGGTGGTCAAGGATATTTTCACGGCTTTTGCTCACCTGGAGAAGATTCGGGAGAAGAATGACGTCGTCTTAATTGAGAATGATTTAACCGACGATTATGATGAGTAGAAGCACGAAAAAGGAAGTGAACAGTGAGAGCAGGAAGTGGGTCGTGTGAAATAAATAGTGGGAAGAAGATGGGAGGTCGGATTGAATTGAAAATTAAAGTAGGGGTGTTTTTCGGGGGGAAATCAACTGAGCACGAAGTGTCGGTCATTTCGGGAATTCAGGCCGCACATAGCTTAGATAAGGAAAAATATGAGGCAGTGCCTGTCTATGTGACCAAACAGGGGACTTTTTATACTGGGGCGGAGCTCCTGGATATTACCGAGTATAAAGATATGGAGGCACTATTACACAAAGCCACGCCGGTAGCCATCATCAGGGATCAGGAGCAAAATAAGGTTTTCCTTTATAAGTATCCCTTCGGGCTCTTTAAGAAGCCCCTTGCTTATCTGGATGTGATTCTGCCGGTGATGCATGGCAATCTCGGCGAAAACGGCGCGTTCCAGGGCTTTTTTGAGGTGCTGGACATCCCTTATGCCGAATGTGGGGTCCTTCCTTCTGCCGTGGGCATGGATAAGGTGATCACGAAATATGTCCTGCGCAGTGCCGGTATCCCGGTAATCGACTGGTACAGCTTTTACGGTCATGACTGGCTCACTGACGAGACCAGGCTCATCGAGGAAATGGAGGAGCAGATCGGCTACCCCTTAATTGTGAAGCCGGCGACAGGTGGCTCCAGCATTGGCATTTCCATTGTCCATAACCGGCAGGAGCTCAAAGACGGGGTGGAATTAGCCCGCTCCATGGCGGAAAAGATTATTGTGGAAAAACTGGTGCAGAATATTAAGGAGGTCAACTGTTCGGTGCTTGGAGACAGTGAGGATGCGGAGGCTTCTGTCTGCGAAGAGCCGGTCAGCAGCAAGGATATCCTCTCCTTTGACGATAAGTATAGCAACAACAGCACCAAAGGGATGTCGGGCGCGAAAAGAAAGATTCCGGCCGATATATCCGCGGAGATGGCCGGTGTCATTCAGGATCTCTCCCGGATTGTCTTTAATCTTTTAGGTTGTAAAGGCGTAATTCGCATTGATTATATTATTGATCAGGACACCAATCAGGTTTACCTGAATGAGCTGAATACCATCCCCGGTTCGTTGGCTTTTTATCTCTGGGAGAACAGTGAGCTTACCTACGCCGGGCTCCTGGATCAATTGCTGACAATGGCGATTCGTCATCACCAGAAGGCGAACGCGTTAACCTATTCCTACGAGAACAATCTTTTCAATTCGGGGATCCAGGGCTTCAAGAAATAGCAGGCTAAAGGGAATATTGCAAACCATACGACAAAGTGGAAATAAAAGGAAACAAGGTAAGATTGGGCGAAAAAAAGATTATGGAAGCGTTTTCTAAATATATAGGGAAATAGTGTCAGAAAAAAATATGGGTTAGTTTTAGAAAAAAGGGCAGTGCCAGAAACGGCGCGGCCCTTTCTTTATGGGCATTTGCGGGCGACAAGGACAAAGGGAGAAAAATATTTGACAAATTCCAGTAAATGACAAAGTTTACAAATACCATCATGTATAATACGGGGTGTGAGTATTTTTTTGATTTACGTAAGGCGCGCTACGTCAGTCAAAAAAAGGAGGCGATCGGTAAGAGAATTCTGTTAAAGGATTTAACAGGACAGCAAAAGTTGATGCAATCTTTTTACTGAAAAAATAGGAATTGAAGGGAGTAATGAAAATGAAAAAAACAAGAATGTTACTTGCTACTCTGGTTTGTGCTGTAATGCTGATGGGCGTTGGCTACGCCGCATGGTCTGATTCGGTTACCTTGGCAGGAACGGTGAATACCGGGGAACTGAATGTACGTTTTGAAAATGATCAGTTTGAGCCATTTGTTCCTACCACATATGCAAGTGGTTATGCGACGGCAGTTTTCAACAAACTTGAAGAAGAGAATATTGAATTCACTTTTGACAAATTACACCCCGGAGTCGTTGGCGTTGTTGATGTAGCCGTTAAAAATGCCGGTGATTTTCCGGCTAAATTAGCTAATGCAACTGTAATCACTACGGGTGATGAAGTATTAAAAGACGATATTTATGTGCAGGCCTTGTATTACAAAATGGGAACCAACGGTTTACCTGTCTGGGAACATTCAACGCTACCCCATATGTTTCTCTTGATCAATTAGAGACAACTTTAGAAAATGCTTTAAGTGCTTTTGAATTGGCACCCGGGGAATCAATTGTCTTTGGTGTTCCGGAAGGCGAAGAATCAACTCTTGATTTAAACAATGACGGTGTAAATGAAGAGTGCTTTATCTTCTACTTTGACTATGATTCCGGTAATGAAACAATGGATAAGACCATTACTATTGATTTAGAGATGGATTGGGAAATTGCGTAATCACTAATACGGCGCTGAATTGAATTATCATCCTGCAGACCCGCCACCTTTTTGGCGGGTCTTTTTTTAGCTATGAGGGAGTATTAGTTTTGGGTAATACAAAGATTATTTCCGGACAAGCCTAATAACGACAATATATACAGAAAAAGTAAGATATAATATTAAACAGTATAGAAAGACAAAGTCAAAGTAATCTATTATTCTGCTCTTTACTTTATCTAAAGTTGAATGGGAGGGTTATTGGCGATGAGACGATATCTGATACTATTATTGGGTTGCGTCTTCTGGGGTTTGGCGATAGTGCCGGGGGTATATTCTTCCTGGCAGGACCAGTTATACATCAGAGGGGAAATCCGGCTAAATGATGTTTCTCCTCTACGTTCTGTCGAACAGGGATCAGACTCAAATCTAGCACGGAAAGTGGATGAACATAAAGGTACTGTGGCGGGGACGGGAGAAGTGCCGGACCATAAAGCGGAGGAAGGGAGAGGTTGCGGAAGAACTGGAGACGGGATTTCAAGCAGTGCCTGCAGCAGTGTTCGAGGGCAGTACCCGAAGCAGGAATTAAAGAAAGCCTTCCAGTGAGCGAGCCGGTTGTAGCAGAAACGACAGGAGGCAGTGCAACGGCAGATTCGGCAGTAACCGGGGAAGACCCTGGGCAGGATCCAAGCGAGGCGATAACTAATACTGTAACTGATGATATCATCGGAGATACAGCAGGGGAAGCAACCGAAGAAATAACCGAAAGCAGGGGTGAAACAGCAGGGGAAGCAGCTTCTGAAACAGTCGAGAAAAGCGCTGATGTAAAGGCGGAGAATGAAAACAATAATGCGGCGGCAGAAGCAGGAGGAGAAATGGAAACCGGCGCTGGAGCAGAATGAAGCACAAAAAGTCGCAAGAATAATTATTATAGAAGAAAATGTAAATTAAAATTTTCAGCTATTCTTAAAGGACTGTCCCGATGTGGCCAGTCCTTTATTTTAAGTATTATAGAAAAGAATAAAATATTTTTTAATTAGCAACTAAAAACGACAAAAATTTCAATTGCGATTATATATAATATCTAGTAATATAATGTCTAGTAAGTGAAAAAGGGAGAGGCGGAATCAATTGTGCGTTTTTTCTATCCACTTTTCAGTATAATCTTCATATTCTGCATGGGCGGGTTTGGGATCAGTTACGCCACCTGGAGTGATACCTTAACATTAGAAAGCACCGTATCTACCGGTTATATTAATACCATTTTTACTGATGCTGAATTATCAAAGAACGGCAATGAGGGAGAAGGGAAAGGAAATTGTCGGGGGGGATCTGGTTCAGACGCGGATTTTGGAACAGTTGTTATTGATGAAGACGGCAAGAGTCTTTTGGTCAGCATAAAGGAAAAAGGGAACTACTATCTGGATTTTACGCTTGAAAATAAAGGGACATTACCTGTCGAAATTGAGATTCCTGATACGAAGGGAAAAAAGCCCGATGGCGAAGGACAAGCCATTAAGATAGAGTTTAAGGATAAAGGAAATAAAGAGGACCGGATACTATTCGTTGATGACAGTATGCAAGGTCGTATGGAGATAAAAGTGCAACCTCCTCATTGGAAAGATGGTTTGGAGGGTAACTTTTCAGTTACGCTCGAATCTCGCCAGGCGAGTCTTAAATAAACAGGCGCTAAGTTGATATTTGAGGTGCAATAATTTATAAGGGGGGAGTACATCAATATTAAGGAGATAAGAGAAGCACCTTTAATTAAATTGACAGCATTGTAAATTCAGAAAAGTATATAGTTTTTAAAACGAAGGGAGATCAAAAACAATGAAAAAAGCAAGACTTTTAATTGCTGCATTAGTATGTGCAGTAATGATGATGGGAGTAGGTTATGCCTTATTTAACGACACTACTGTTGTATCTGCAACAGCAAAGGCGGGTAACTTTGATGTGGATTTTATTGACGCAAGAGGTCCAGTGGAAGTTAGTCCCGAAAATGTAAGAGTTTACCTTGATAGAGATAATTGTGATCAGGATTTACTCCATTGCACAATTAGTGGTATATTTCCAGGTCAGACGGTAGTAATCCCCATTCCTGTTAAAAACAACTGTGCGGTAGGAGCAAAATTAGTTAATGTTGAGTGTAAACGTGTTAACGGAGACTGGGGCTTATATAATCAATTCCAGATTTCTGGTGAGAATAATAAAAAAATAGCTGCTGGGGCAAGTGACACCTGTAATTTAACAGTTATGTTAAATAGTGAAACTGATACCAAATACCAAGAACAAACGGTTGAGTTCACAGTAGATCTAGAATGGGAACAATACCTAAAGACAATAAATACCCAATCGTAAACATAACCTAACTATGTCTTTTAATTGCAGGATGGGCAAATGCTCATTTACCCATCCTGCCGTAAAAAAATTTATATTTACTTAATGAAGGGAGAACAAAAGTAATGAAGAGAGCAAGGATTTTAATTGCCACATTAGTGTGTGCAGTAATGATGATGGGAGTAGGTTATGCAGCATTTACCGACAGTCTAAAATTAAATGCATCACTGGCAACGGGTACTATGAATGTAATTTACGGAACAGATACAAAAGTTGATAGAGCTGACAGTGAAGTAGTAGCTACTGTTACACGTTCTGACGATAAGAAGACCCTTGATTGCACAATTGCAAACTTATATCCTGGGCGGGGTGCAGTTTTTAGCATTCAGGTGAAAAATCTGAGTGGTGTGCCTGTAAGCTATACCAACTGTATACCTACCGGATTAAGCGAGTACGAAAAGAGCATTCTTGATTTTGATTTCGCTAGAGATGATTACAACGCTGAGATTCCGGCAAACGGTGAGCGCACTTATAAGGTTTTCGTCAGACTGAGCGAAGACGTTGATAATACTGTGCAAAACAAAACTTATACATTTCAACTTAGATTTGATTGGGAACAAGTTATTCAAGACAGTGTAACCCAAGGTTTACCTATAGGATCCGCGAGTTAATTAGTATTGTCTGAACTGAGGTTTAATTCCGTTGGGTGCAGGATGGGCAAATGCTCATTTGCCCATCCTGCCATAATAAAAACTATATTAATTTGAGAGTGCTTAGCGTACAATTGGAGGTTATCTCGTCATGAAAAAATATATTACTATTATAATGATATGTTCGTTCCTGGGATTAGCAATGATTCCGGGAGTATACTCCGCTTGGGGAGAATCGTTACAGATCACGGGAACTGTGCAGATAGGCGAAGACGACATTGAATGCCCTATTCCGGAGTGTAAAAGGATATGGAACTTAATATTAGCGATGCTTAATGATATTGATAAATGTTCCTTAAGGGATCTTCTCGCTTGTGAAGACGATTTTGACATAGCTGCATTAATAGCGTTTCTTGAAGACATAGACAGTATTGATGATGGCATTATAAGCAACCTTAAATGGCTAGAAGGTTTTAATTTCGGCGGTTTTTCCGGTTCTAATGGAACGATGATGCTTGCCGGTGGGGACATGGAAATGATGACAATTCCGCAGGAAACACAACAGCCAGCCGCACCGCCTGTACAGGCGCCCTCGATGCCACCGGAAGGAGGGCAGGATATTGCGGATAATCATAAGGGAAATACTGCCCAGGAGCGTACAACGGGGGATACAGCGGGAGGACCAGCGGATGCTGGTGACACCGGCGACAACGGACAGCAAACTGAGGATAATATAACGGATAATACCGGCGGCGCTGATCTTCTCGGCGCAGGTGATCCTGTTGGTGCAGATGATATTGTCGATGATGGCAATGATGTAGCCGGTACAGGGAATGACACTATTTCCAAAGGTAATGATCCTGTCCCTGAGACAACGGGGGAAAGCGGCCGGGAAGATGGGACGGCAGAGAGCGGTGCCGGTGATAAGAGCGGTTCCGGGAGCGCAGAAGGAAACAGTGATGATACCGGCAATAAAACCAATGAAGGAAACAGCGCTGGTGGCGCTGGCAACGATGGGGAATCCGGTGCAGGGAACAGTGATAGTACGATAGAGGAGTGAGCAGAGGGGAAATTAGCAAAAATAAATGAAAAACACAGGGGGACAACCGGGTTTGACGGATGGAGGCTTTTGCTGCTGAGAAAATATCTGAGATTGATTCTGCTTTGTGTTATTGGCGGGCTGTTGCTGATTCCGGGCACCGATGGGAGTTGGAATCAGGTCCTGGATGTGGAGGGGCTCGTGAGGCTTCCGGATAATTACATATTTGATGAGGTAGTGAGTCAAGATGGCCATAAGGCGCTGGATTTTGCTAGGGATGGTTTCGTTCATGATTATACTGACGAATACGAACCTCATTCCCTTGACGAATAATATTAATTTTATCTATTTTGGACGACCACTTCTATGGTTCGGTGTGGCCGCGACAGTATACTGCTTTCCGCGCACCAGGGCAGCCGGCCGTTTGAGTTTACGCCGCTTTGTGCTTAATTTGGCGATTGGGGCAGCGGTTATCAATATCCTCTTTATGATGGTGGGGGGAATGATTACGGGCTTGGGCAAAAGCCCTTATGCGGTGGGACTGGTCACTTCAACGATTAATTTTATATACATTTCCTGTTTTGTGCTGGGACTGGAGGCAACACGCTCGTTTTTAGTCAACAGTTATAAAGGGAAAAGAGCATATCTTACAATTGCCCTAGTCAGTTTTTTCTATTTGTTTACTGAAATCTCTTTGGGGGAAATTCTGAATTTTAGTAACGGTTTAGAGTTTGTGCGTTTTTTTGGGAGTGAGTTTTTACCTGCTTTGGCCCAGAGTATTTTAACTACCTATTTTGCTTTTCTGGGCGGATTTGCTCCGGCGGCGGTATTTCACGGGATTTTGCTGGCTTTCGAATGGTTCAGCCCGATCTTACCTGATTTAACGTGGCCGATGAAAACTTTTCTGGGTTGCTTCATTCCAGCTTTTTCCCTGCTGGTGGTGCGGCATTTCTATCTGTTACAGGCCCACCAGATCAAAAGAAATTCTTCAGAAAGTGAAGAATTATTCGGCTGGCTGGTGACGAGTATTATTTCGGTAGCGCTGATTTGGTTTGCCGTCGGTATTTTCCCGATTTATCCTTCCGTGATTGTCACCGGTAGTATGGAACCAATGATCAAACCGGGCGATCTTGTTTTGGTGCAAAAAATCGACGGGGAGAAGGTTTGTCTCAATGATGTGATTCAGTATTATGATCCCGAAAGGGAGATTAGTATAACCCATCGGGTAATTGCCATTAATCGGACAGACAAGATAACGCTGACGACCAAGGGAGACAATAACACATCTGCAGATACGGATTCGGTTTTATTAGGACAGGTAAAGGGAAAGGTCCTTAAGGTTGTCCCCAAAATGGGTTGGCTGACCCTTTTCTTAAGGAGTAATCAGCCGATTCCGGAAGGGGTAGAGAATTAACACGAGGAAAGTGTTTGATAGGGGGAGTTTCAATGGTAGAACTGGTAAAAAAGGTCAAAAAAGTCGGGATGCCGTATCAGCTTAGGCTTTTCTTGCTCAGTATTGTTTCGGTGGTCTTCCTCGCTTTACTTGCTGCGCTTCTGGTGAACAGCATGGGTCCGCGCACGGAGGAGCAGGAGATTACGAATTATCAGTATCACCAAAAGGGGGAAATCACCTATGAGGTCGCTTTAAACGATAATCTGCTATACGGGAACAAGGTCCTGGGCATGAATAATGTTTATCCTTCTAAATATGTGAAACAGGTTACGGCCGATCTGAAATATGATTTTAACGGTAATAAGCGTGGCACAGTCTCCGGGCAATACATGGTTGTGGCCACGGTTCAAGGCATTCAAATGGAAAACCAGGCGGAAAAAGTTTTGTGGAGTAAAGATTTTGTCCTAGAACCGGCGACACCCTTTTCGGATGAGGTCACGGAAACAAGCCGGGTCATTATGCAGAAAAAGCTGGTGATCCCGTTCCAGGACTTTAATGCGTTTGCGCTCCAGGTGCAGCAGGATACCGGGATTCTCTCCAGTGTTGCTTTAAAAGTGAAGTGCCTGATCAAGACAGAGGCGGAGACGGAATACGGGATGATTCAGGAAGAGCTCACGCCCGGTTTTCGCTTGCCTTTGTGCATGACCTATTTTGAGATTACAGGAGATTTGACCCAGGAGAAGGAAGGGGCTTTGACGGAAACAGTCATGCAAAATATTCCTCCTAACCGCACTCTGTTAAGGGTTTTGGGAGGCGGCGCCGCCCTTTGTTTGCTGTTGCTTTTGGGGTTGCTCTTCTTTGTCCGGGGAACCAAACCGGATGCATATCAAAAGCGGATTAAGGAGATCTTTAAAAAATATGAGGAAAGACTTGTTGCTTTAGGACAGGAATTACCGGGAGACGCGGCGGTCGGAAAGAAGGGGACTGTTAGTACGGAGAAGTATATCCGGGTGAAAACGGTCGACGACTTGGTCCGTGTCGCCGATGAAATAAGTCGGCCGGTCTATTATCTGGAGCGGGGACTTGCGGGGGAGAAAGGTTTCACCTTTTATGTCATCAGTGAAACGAATATCTTTACTTATGAGCTTAAGCCGACTCCGGGCAGTAAGACTTCCCCTATGCAGGAGGAGCAATATCCCCAAAAGCCGGGACAACAAGACATCAAACTCTAGGGGAGGATACGTTAGAACGGCAAAATGAGAAAGTAAAGGAATAGGGAGAGCAAATGGAGAGCATTATATTTAGTGACAATTGCGGCGATTAATCTAATCGCCGCTTTTCTTATGGGGCTGGGTATCCCCTTTTTCCAATAGGGATGCCTTGTTTGCTCGCCTTTAATATGGTCTGCTTTTATTACCTGAAGGGCAAGACTTTCTACTAATGTGTTAATAATATGAAAAAGCAGTTTATTAATAAAATGTTGTATAATATATTCAGATGTTATGATATAAAAAGCAGTGCAAAAAAGAAAAAAGAGTGGGGGATTGATTATGAATTTTCTTTCGATGGGAAAAAGGCATAGGGTGTTGGTTTTGCCGTTGCTGCTTTTCTGTTTGCTTTGACTGACTGTATGTACAGAGGAGGTAGCTGCTTTTAGTGGTACAGGGAGCGGAGGCATAGCTGATCCGTACATAATATTGACGGCGGAGCAATTGAATGAAGTCAGAGAGGAGCTGACCGCTCACTATCAGTTAGGGGCTGATATTGACCTGAGTGTATATGAAAATTGGGTGCCAATTGGGGATTGGGAAAACAGTTTTACCGGTTCTTTTGATGGCAACGGTTATGTCATTAGTAATATGACCATCGATATGCCTGAGGAATATTATTTAGGTTTATTTGGAGTTGCGTGGGGCGGGTCTTCATTAAACAACGTAAAATTAGAAAATGCAAGTGTGGTTGGAGCCGGATGTGTTGGAGGTTTAGCAGGAGATTGCGCAGCAAATACGGTAAATAACTGTTCAGTAAGGGGTAGGGTAACTGCACTCAGCGATTCTTATGCGGGTGGGCTGATTGGGGGAAGCTCCAGCGAAGTCAACAACTGTTATATGATCGGAGAAGTAGCAGGCAGAAGTGCGACAGGTGGACTACTGGGCGGAAATAACAATGAGATTAGAAACTGTTATGCGATAGTTAGTGTATCTGCACCGGCATCTAATTATGTGGGTGGTTTGGTTGGAGAGAATAACGATAGCATTATAGACTGTTATGCTGTCAGCGCGGTAATTGGTAATCGACAGGTGGGAGGTTTGGTCGGGCGCAATAGTGATGTAATTAGGAACTGTTTTTCCGTTGGCAGTGTAGAAGGAGTGAATTATTGCGGTGGATTAGCCGGTACATCTTCTTATATGGCAGAAAACTGTTATAGCCATAGTAGCGTGTCAGGAAGTACTAATACCGGTGGTTTAATTGGGGCCGATTCTGCTACAATTACGAATTGTTATGCTGCCGGGTTGGTGACCGGTGAAGGCGAAAACTTTGGCGGATTATGCGGCGATGCTGATTCTATTATCACTTCCTCCTATTACGACTCAGATACTACCGGGCAGACCGATGAAGGAAAGGGTGTCGGAAAAACAACGGATGAAATGCAACAGCAAGGTACTTTTGGCGGCTGGGATTTTGCTGAGGTTTGGGGACTGGTTGCCGGGAAGAATGATGGTTATCCGTATTTGTTAGCTTTTGCGGATAATGAGGCGGATTTAGCTGATTTATCCGTGAGTGCGGGGACCTTAAGCCCGGTTTTTGCTGACACGGAACGGGATTACACGGTCAATGTGGCATACGGTACGGCTGTTTTGCAGGTAGTTCCCGAGTGTGAGGCTGAGACTGCTTCATTAGCGGTTACTGTCAACGGAGAAACCGTATCCGCGACTGAAGATGCTTATGCGGCGCCCCTCAATGTGGGGGAAAACCTGATCCGGATTGTGGTCACAGCGGAAGATGAGATGACCGGTACGGTCTACCGGCTTAGGGTTAACCGGGGCGAGGCGGATACAAACGCGGATTTGGCTGGTTTATCCTTAAATGAAGGTAATGTGCCGTTAGAGTTTACCGGAGATATAACCGGTTATAATCTTACGGTAAGTAACAAGGTGCGCAGCCTGTCGGTGAAGCCGGTAACCGTAGAGGAGACGGCCGTCGTGACAGTCAATGGGGTAGCAGTTAGCAGTGGGGAAAACTCAGAGCCGATTGCCCTGCGGACTGGCAGTAATGTGGTCACCATTCAGGTTGTGGCCGAAGATGGGACGGAAAAAACATATACATTGAACATCAAGCGAAAACACAAATCGCAGACCAGCACAACGAGCATAACCGAAGAAACCGAAGAACAGCAAACCCCGGAAGAAGAGGGACAAGCTGACAACCAGGCAAGTAACGATGATTCCGGACTAGCCGATAACCACAAAAAACCAGGCAGTACTGGATATGACAATATTCAATGGGGAGAATTTATAAAATGGCTACTTTCAAATCTTTCGAAATTGGCATTGTTGCGATTAATCTAATCACCTTTTTTCTCTGCGGCCTCGATAAGTATAAAGCACAGCGGGGGCTGTGGCGGATTCCGGAAAAGAGCTTTCTGCTTATGGCTGCCGCCTTCGGGGCGGGTGGTATCCTGGTTGGGATGAAGGTATTCCGCCATAAGACAAGACATCCCCTTTTTACAATAGGGATGCCTTGTATGCTTGCCTTTAATCTGGTCTGTTTATATTACCTGAAGGGCTTTTTGTTTTAAGCGCGTCAGGTTCTGACCTGATCTGGCTGATGTTTAATCAGTATTTTCCTGATGACATCAGCTTTTCAATTATACGGTAAATTATGGCGGAGAAAAGTCTGGTGGGGGAGTGTTTTCTCTTGCGTGAATTAATGATACAATTATACTTATGTATGAGTGTGTCTGTTTCATTAAAATACTGTTGAAAAAGCATTTGACAAAATATATCGGAGGGGATGGAGAGCACAAATGAAGAAGCTTTTAACAGGAAATGAAGGGATAGCAAGAGGAGCTTACGAAGCCGGGTGCTCCGTAGCGGCGGCTTATCCCGGTACACCCAGCACCGAGATACTGGAGAATTTGGCAGGATATAAAGAGATATATACCGAATGGTCCCCCAACGAGAAGGTCGCCGTTGAAGTAGCCAGTGGCGCGGCGATTGCCGGGGCGCGGGCTTTGGCGGCGATGAAGCATGTCGGGATGAATGTGGCCGCTGATCCTCTTTTTACGATGGCTTATGAGGGGGTGAACGGCGGGCTGGTCCTTGTTACGGCGGACGACCCGGGCATCCATAGTTCCCAAAATGAGCAGGACAACCGTTATTATGCACCCCATGCCAAGGTTGCCATGCTGGAGCCGTCGGATAGTCAGGAATGTAAGGACTTTGTGAAAATTGCCTATGCTTTGAGCGAAGAGTATGATCTGCCGGTCATTCTACGGGTAACAACCAGAGTGTGTCACAGCAAGAGCCTGGTAGAATTAGGGGAAAGAGCAGAAGTGGGGGTTAAACCATATCAGAAAAATGTGCAGAAATACGCGATGGCACCGGCCCACGCTCAAGCGCGGCATATCATTGTGGAAGAAAAACTGCGCAAACTGCAGGCGGCCGCGGAAACGTCGACCTGCAACCGCATTGAATGGGGGCACTGTGGCATCGGGATTATTACGAGCGGTATTTCTTATCAATATGCGCGGGAGGTTTTTGGCGACGAGGTTTCCTATCTGAAGCTCGGCTTGACTTATCCTTTGCCTGAGCAGATGATTCGTGATTTTGCTGCCCAGATGGAGGAAGTCTGGATCATCGAAGAAAATGATCCCTATCTGGAAACAGCGGTGAAAGCCCTGGGAATTTCCTGCCGGGGGAAGGAGCTACTTCCTGTCTGTGGTGAATTGAATCCGGGGATTATCCGGGAGGCTTTTTTCCCGGCGGAGGAAGAGGCTAAAAAGCAAGACGAGGCGCCGGAACAGGGGCAGGAGCAGGCCGACAAGCGGGCGAATGTTGCTGAAGCCACTCCGTTTCCCGTACCGGGACGACCGCCTGTGATGTGCGCCGGTTGTCCGCACCGCGGGATGTTCTTTGCTTTGAGTAAGTTAAAGAATATAGTCGTTTCAGGGGATATCGGCTGCTATACGTTGGGGCTGACCCCGCCGCTGGGGGTTACGGATACGGTGATATGTATGGGCGCAAGCATTTCGGCCGGGATTGGCTTTGAAAAGGCTTTCCAGCAGGGCGGAGTGTCCAAAAAGGTCTTTTGCTGTATCGGCGATTCAACCTTTTTCCATTCCGGGATTACCGGTCTGATTGATGCGGTGTACAACAAGAGTAAAGTCTGTGTCGTGATCATGGATAACCGGATTACGGCCATGACCGGCCATCAGGAGAATCCGGGCACAGGGCGCACCTTGCAGGGTGAAGAAACTGTGATTGTTGATATCGAAAAGATTGTGCGGGCCGTGGGGATTAAGGAAGAACATATCCGGGTGGTTGATCCCTACAATCTGGCGGAAACGGAAAGTGCGGTGCGGGAGGCTGCGGCAGCAGTTGAGCCCTTTGTGATCATCTCAAAGTGTCCCTGCGCCTTGTTGAAGGATGTGCAGCGGGAACGTGCGGGGCAGGCCTTGCGGATTGACCAGGAGAAATGCATTAAATGTAAGACGTGCCTGAAAACCGGTTGTCCGGCCCTGTCCATCCGAGAAGGACAGGTGCTAATTGATGAAAGTTCGTGCAACGGGTGCGGGCTTTGCCGGCAGTTATGCAAATTTGGGGCCATTACAAAGGCGGGTGAATAAGATGACGATGGAGAAAAATACGGAGACAAAAGCCTTATTGCTGGTTGGCGTTGGCGGACAGGGAACGATTCTGGCCTCGAAGATTCTGAGTGAGGGGCTGGTCTTGCAGGGATACGACGTGAAAATGTCGGAGATTCACGGGATGGCGCAAAGAGGAGGCAGTGTGATCACCCAGATTAAATACGGTCCCAAGGTGTATTCCCCGATTATCGGGGCCGGTGAAGCTGATGTGATTGTTGCTTTTGAGAAATTGGAAGCGGCCCGGTATATGTTCCAGTTGAAGAAAATGGGCACACTAATTGTAAATGATTATGAGATCTATCCTTTGCCTGTGTTACTCGGTCAGCGGGCTTATCCGGATAATGTGCTTGCCGGGCTCACCCGATATGTGGAAGAACGGGAGGGACAGTTGAAGGTTTTAGAGGCGCATAAGCTGGCGGCTGAATTGGGCAACGTCAAGACGCAGAATATCGTTTTGCTGGGAACGGTTATTAAGGCTTTAGGGCTGGAGAAGCTGGACTGGGTAGAGGTGTTGAAGCGTTTCTTACCGCCGAAGCTTCATGAAATAAATATTAAGGCCTTGGAAACAGGGCTTGGTCTGTAGTTGTAGTATAGTATGCAGTTGGCAAGGAGGATCTACACATCTATGAAGAGTAATATTGAGATAGCGCAGGCGGCTGAAAAGGAACGGGTTAAAGATATTGCCGCAAAACTGGGAATCGAAAAGGAACACCTGATTTATTACGGCTTCTTCAAGGCGAAGGTTGATTACCGGCTGCGGGAGAAGCTGGCTGACCGTCCGGATGGACACGTTATTCTGGTGACGGCCATTAATCCCACGGCGGCCGGAGAAGGGAAAACAACGGTCACCATCGGTTTGGGTGATGCTCTGAACCGTTTGGGGAAAAAGACGGCCATTTGTCTGCGCGAACCGTCGCTGGGCCCTGTTTTCGGGGTAAAAGGCGGGGCTACGGGGGGCGGCTATGCTCAGGTCGTACCAATGGAAGATATCAACTTGCATTTTACCGGGGATTTGCACGCCATCAGCGCTGCGAATAATCTGCTGGCGGCCCTTTTGGATAATCATATTTTTCAAGGGAATAAACTAGGGATTGATCCAAAGAAAATCACCTGGCGCAGGGCTTTGGACATGAATGACCGGCAACTCCGTTATATCGTCAGCGGGCTGGGCGGAAACGGCAACGGGACACCACGGGAGGACGGTTTTGATATTACCGTGGCCTCGGAAATTATGGCCGTTTTTTGCCTGGCGCAGAATTTGCACGACCTGAAGAACCGCTTGGCGAAAATGGTGGTTGCTTATACCTTTGAAGGGCAACCGGTCACGGCCGGAGATTTGCGGGCCCAAGGGGCGCTTACGGCCTTGCTGAAGGATGCCTTCAACCCGAATCTGGTGCAGACTTTGGAGGGGACCCCTGCTTTTGTGCATGGCGGGCCTTTTGCGAATATCGCTCACGGCTGTAATAGCCTGATCGCCACCAAGCTGGCCATGAAGCTGGCCGATTATGTCATCACGGAAGCCGGTTTTGGGGCCGATTTGGGGGCGGAAAAATTTCTGGATATAAAATGCCGGACCGGCGGATTTAAACCGGAAGCGGTGGTGCTGGTGGCCAGTGTCCGCGCTTTGAAGCTACATGGGGGCTGTCCGAAGGAATTGCTGGGAGAGGGGAATCTGGAATATCTCTGTAAAGGGATGGCGAATCTGCACCGGCATATCGAAAATATGACCCGGAAATTTCATCTGCCGGTTGTTGTTGCTTTGAACCGATTCCCCACCGATACGGTGACGGAATTGGAGTTAGTGATTAACGAATGCCGCGAAAAAGGTGTGGAGGCGGCGGTGACCGAGGTTTTCGGCAAAGGCGGCGAAGGCGGCCTGGAGCTGGCCGGGAAGCTGCTGGAAAATATCGAGCAGAAGCGGAACCGGGACGAGGCCAAGGACGGCGGCTATGACCGGGGAAAGGATGGATTCCTTTACCCGGCGGAGATGGGTTTGCGCGAAAAGATCATCACGATTGCCAAAGAACTCTATCGGGCTGGCAGTGTGGTGATTAGTAAAGACGCCGCCAAGAGTCTTGCGCAGTTTGAAGCTTTGGGATACAGGGAATTGCCGGTCTGTATGGCCAAGACCCAATATTCCTTTTCGGATAATCCGGCATTACTGGGTGCGCCGGAGGGCTTTGAGCTGACCGTCAGGCAGGCGCGTCTGTCGGCGGGGGCCGGCTTTGTGGTGGCTCTCACGGGGTCCATTAATACATTACCCGGCTTGCCCGGTTTGCCTTCGGCCGAAAAGATTGATGTGGACGAGACGGGCAAGATATTAGGGCTTTTCTAGTAAGGTGTAAAGGGTGGGTGTAAAATTGCTCAGGATTATCTTATTGCTAAGCGGAGGCTCAATCTTATTAGCGCTTATTGTCACTTTGCAGGTAAAATTCGCCGCGGCGGACTTCGCTTCCATCGCTAAATACTATTTGGCGGTTTTGCCGCTCCTTTATGGGGCTAATATTTTTATCGGGCTGGGGATCAACAAAGGGCACGCTATTTTTCAGAACCTGCCCCTTCTCATTGCGGGGCAGACTTTTATTTATTATCTGGCGATTGCCTTCTTTTCGGTGGCCATTTTAGGGAATAAACTCTCCCTCCCGAAAACAGCCCTTGCTTTCGGCATGATTATTACCGCCATTTATCTACTGAAAAGCTGACGTTTACCCGGTGCCGCAACTTACGTGGATAAGCGGGGATTGTTAAGCATTAAGCAAAAAATTGACCGAACATGAGAGTGACGAGGAACAAAATGAGGGTCTTTTCGTCAGTCAGATTAGGAACATTGCGAAAAACAGCAGAGGAGGGGCTAAGAGGAGAATGATCAAGAAAAAGAGAAGTAGGATCGGAACCATCATGCTGGCCATGGCATTTTTGCTCACTTCCGGCCCGGGGGCTGGAAACGCGGCGGCGGCCAACGGAGCCAATACTGCCGATGCCGGGAATACGGGCAGGGCAGTATCTGTAGCAAGCAATATCTCGCCAGTCACGGGCGGCATTGAAATAACTGGGGTTACGGCGACCACCGGGCAAGGAGATCATTTTAAACTTGGTAATGAAGTTTTGTTGAGCAAGTATCGTTATTTGCTGGACGGAAAAAAGGTTGGTTTGATTACGAATCAAACCGGAGTAAACAGTAAAGGCGAAAGCACCATTAATGTTCTGGCGCGGGAGACTTCTTTTCAATTAACGGCTCTTTACGGACCGGAGCACGGCATTGACGGGCAGGCGGCGGCAGGTGCTTATGTGGAGTCCTATGTGCATCCGCAGTTGGGTATTCCGGTGTACAGCCTTTATGGGGCGACGAGAATGCCGAGTGCAAGCATGCTGGAAAATGTGGATATTTTGCTTTATGATATTCAGGATATCGGGGCCCGGACCTATACTTATATTTCGACGCTCAATTACTGTATGCAGGCAGCCCGGAAATATCACAAAACGATTATTGTCCTCGACCGGCCCAATCCGCTGGGCGGCTTAACCGTTGACGGCATGGTGCTGGAGGAAGGCTATGAGACCTTTGTCGGGGTGGATAATTTGCCCACGGCGCACGGGATGACCATTGGGGAACTGGCCCTGTTTTTCAACCGGAATATCGGGGCGGATGTGAAAGTGATACCGATGGAGGGGTATTCACGGGAAATGATCTGGCAGGATACAGGCCTTACCTGGATTCCGACTTCGCCGAATATTCCTGATCTCGATTCCCTCTTTGGTTATATGTCCACGGGCTTAGGAGAAGGGACCGGTATTTATCAGTCCGATAAATTCAAATGGATCGGCGGCAAAGGGGTGGATGCCCTTGCTTTTGCCAAGCTGCTGAATCAAGCCGGACTGCCGGGGGTTGTCTTTATTCCCGAATACAAAGGGACGGCCGGCGGGGTGAGGCTCAGCATTCAGGATTACCATACCTTTAATCCGGCGAAAACCGGGATTTACGCCTTGGCCTATGCCCATTCTTTGAACAATTTTAAAGTACCCAAAAGCGGGAAAACCATGGTGATGTTTGACAAGATTATGGGGACAAATAAAATCGGTCAATGGCTGGAACAGGGGCTGACCCCACAGCAGATGGAGGCCAATTATCTGCCGGAGCTGAATAAATTCCGGGCGGAACGCCAGAAATACCTGATCTATGGCAGGCAGGCGGGGGAACATCAAGAACCACAACAACCTGAGCAGCCGGTCGAGCCTGCGCAGCCGGAGAATCCGGAACAGCCTAATCAACCGGTCGAGCCGCAGGTGCCAGAGCAGCCCGGAGAGGAACAGACACCTGAAAAGCCGCAACAACCCGGTCAGCCTGACGGGGCGGTGCCTCCTTTGCGGCTGATTGTAAAGGGACAAAATGTGGAGTTTGATTCCGAACCATATATTGATGCCAACAACCGCTTGATGGTTCCGGTGCGGGCCATCCTGGAAGCCTTGGGCGCCACGGTCGATTGGGATGAGGCAGAGCGGACGGTTTCGATTAGCGGACAGGGGCACACCCTTTTATTGAAGATTGATAGTACCCGGGCGGTCGTTGATGGTGGGCAACGGACCATGGACACCTGTCCCGTGATCAAGAATGAGCGGACGATGTTGCCGGCGCGTTATGTGGGCGAATATTTAGGGTTCACCGTAGACTGGGATGAGGAAACCCGCACGGTGACCGTGGAGTAAAACAAAAAGGAGTGTTACAGCGGTGGTTACCGCGTGACACTCCTTTAAATATTTAAATATTCAACTGATCTACCTAGTCTATTCTGGCTCCAAGGGCGAGTTCTTTATTGATTAATGGCAGCTTGCTTTTACCGGTGATGGTTAAACCGGTGATCTTTTCGTTTTTTGTTCCAAGCTTAATGTAGCCTTTGGAAAAACCCAGATCATGGTTTAGAGAGAGACCGCCTGAACTTGCACTGAAGGAAAGGATATTTCCCAGATCAAGTTTTTTAAACTTCAGTTCGGATGACTTCAGCGGATTATCTAGTTTAATGGCGTACATCACGTTAGTATTGAGAGGCAGTCGGGTTTTTTCTAAAACAGCGAAGCCGGTATTTTTCCAATTCACGTCAAATAGCAAAACTATTAAAATATTTATAGGACCGCTAGTGCAAAATAGTGGATTTGTGATAGAATAGATATAATATTCATGTGATGAAAAAGGTCGTGATGCTATGTCTTTTTTCCAAAAATCGCAGAAGCTGAATAATGTGAAGTACGCAATTAGAGGACCGATTATCGATGAAGCGAAGAAACTCGAAAGATACGGTTTTGAGCTAATCAAACTGAATATCGGTAATCCGACTCCTTTTGGTCTATATGCACCGCCGGAAATCATTCGTGATGTTATTCATAATTTGCGGGTCGCGCAGGGGTATTCCGAGTCCCAGGGGATTTTTGCCGGACGCAAGGCAATAATGCAGTATTATCAGCAGAAACAGGTGCCGGGTGTGGATGTTGACGATATTTATACCGGTAATGGCGTTAGTGAGCTAATTATGATGGCCATGCAGGCTTTATTAAATAATGGTGATGAGATTCTTATCCCTAAACCGGATTATCCTCTTTGGACAGCAGCCGTTACCCTTTCAGGCGGTATTGCGGTGCATTATCAGTGCGATGAACAGGCGGACTGGAATCCGGATATCGAGGATATCCGTCGTAAAATCACGAGAAACACCAAAGGAATTGTGATTATTAATCCCAATAATCCTACGGGGGCTCTTTATCCGGTGGAGGTTCTGCAGGAGATCGTGAAGATTGCGGAAGAGCATAAGCTGATTGTTTTTTCGGACGAAATATACGATAAGATTCTTTATGAGGATGCTCAGCATGTTTCTACGGCCAGTCTTTCGGAAGACGTTTTCTTTCTGACCTTTAACGGACTGTCGAAATCACACCGGATCGCCGGTTTTCGGGCAGGCTGGATGGTTGTCAGCGGGAATAAGGAATTGGCGGCCGATTATATTGACGGGCTGAATACCCTGGCCTCGATGCGCTTATGCAGTAACGTACCGGCTCAGTATGCCATTCAGACCGCCCTGGGGGGCTATCAGAGCCTGACCGAATTACTGGTGCCCGGCGGCAGACTGCAAAGGCAGCGGGAATTATGCTATGAAATGCTGAATAATATCCCGGGAATATCCTGTACCAAGCCGAAGGGAGCCTTCTATATGTTCCCCAAAATAGACACCAAGCGGTTTAATATTACGAATGACTATAAATTTGTGTTAGATTTTCTGCGGGAAAAGAAGGTTATGCTGGTGCAGGGTACGGGCTTTAACTGGCATGAGCCCGATCATTTTCGGTTAGTATACCTGGCGCCTGTGGAAACACTTACCATCGCGTTGAACCGGCTGGGCGATTTTTTGGCGGAATATGTGCAGACAGAAGAGGATCTCTCGGCCTTGCCCTTAGACATGGATCCGGATGGCGAGGAAGGCTTTTTCGAAAACTTCTAACTCCATAACCCAATATGGCTCCTTAGGGGGGCGCGCGGGGGCGCTAAGAAGCTATCAGCAATAAGCGGCAGAAATACGGCAGTTTAGGTGAAGTGCCTTAGAAGAAGTAAGCAGACATTGAATCGACAGTGATGCTTACTTTTTTCATTAGCTGTTGCCAAGTGCAACTAGAGCTTTGGGAACATTTTCAAAAAAGATACGTCAAAATAATATAGAGGATTGAAGGAAGTCAGAACGGAGCCAAAGGAAGTTTTAAGAGAGAAAAGAAAGAGACCGGAAGAAAACCGGAAAAATACCGGAGAGAAACCGGAAGAAGGAGTGAATTCAGGTGATGAAAACAGGAAAAAGCAAGATCATTATTTCTTTGCTGGTTGTGGGTTTGGTAGTGTTGGGAGCGCTTTTATTTGTTCAACCGCGGGTGATCACTGCCGGCGACGAACCGCAGAAACAGACGGGGGATGCGGAGACCATCCTGCAGAAAAGACTGGCGAATGCCATCGTTCTATACGCAGAAAGCCCCATCGCACGGGTTAATAATGCGCAAATGCAGGTGGAAGCAGATAATGCAGGGATCGTCCCTTATGTGAGCGGGGGGCGGGTCCTGGTACCGCTGCGGTTTATTGCCCAGAACCTGCAGGCGGAGATTACCTGGGAGAAGGAGACTTCCGCCGTAACACTTACGGTGGGTAAGGACACGGTCAAATTACAGCCCGGGCAGGAGCAGATGCAGATTAATGGGAAGTCAGTAAAGCTGGATGCAGTTCCGGAAATAATTGACGGGCGGACTTTTGTGCCTATTCGGGCGATTAGTGAAGCCTTTGGGAAAGCAGTCTTTTATGATCGCGGTTTAATTGTGATCGGGGATGACCAAAACCCCTTTGATAAAGAGTCCGAGAAGTCGTTGCTCGATCGGTTAATTGCCAAAGTGAACAATCTTCCGGCCGTCGGTTCGGCGGAGAATTTGCTCAAGCTGTTAACGGAGGCGAACGAGAACGATTATCGAAAACGGATCGCGGCTGATGGCGGCATTGCTTTTGACATGGCGGCTACGGTAACGGAAGCGCTTAATGGGGTAAGCCAGCAACAGAACACCCAGAATAAGGCCAAGGTACCGGCGCCGGCTGAACAAAAGCAGGGAAAGACTGAAAGCAGTGCGGCTGTAGATTATTCCAAAACAAATGTGCAGGTGCAGGGTGTGGATGAGGCTGACCTTGTGAAAACGGACGGGGAATATCTCTATCACGTCAATAAACAGCGCGTGCTGATTACGAAGGCTTATCCGGCGGCCGAACTGCAGGTGGTTTCCACCTTGACTTTCGCGGAGAAGGATTTTTGGCCGGAAGAGCTTTATCTTGATGAGCAATATCTGGTGGTAATCGGCCGCAACAATTTGTATTATGACTATATTTTGAAACCGGTGCCGGTTGTACCGCAGGACGATGTGCAGCCGGATAAGGACAAAAATACGATAAATAATACGGCCACTGCCGGTATTGCGCCGGATGAGGCACAGGCCGGTGGTCAGGATGGGGCAGGGGCTGCCGTACAGTTTGAACGGGAAGTGGCGCTCGCGGATGTTGCCCCTGCGGTGCCGCGCTCTGCCGCCAAAGTAATTTCCATCTGGCCGCCCCGTCTTTCCCGGAATGAGGTCAAAGTTTTCATTTTTGACATTCGGGATAAGACGAAGATCACGAAGGTAAGAGAAGTCGAGATTGAGGGAAATTATCTTACCTCGCGGAAAATCGGGTCTTTTGTCTATTTCGTTGCCAATTGTCCTGCCTACCTATATGGTTATGGACAGGAGGAAAATCCGAACCCGGTGCCTTTTTACCGTGATACGACCTTGAAGAATGATTATCAGGCCGTACCTTATGAAAAGATCTATTATCTTCCGCCCGTAAGGAGCTCCAATTATCTGGTTATTGCCGGACTGGACCTGAATCAGCGGGAGGAAGGGGTGCAGATTTCTACCTACCTGGGGGCCGGCGATGATGTCTATGTTTCCCAGAATAATCTTTATGTGGCGCTGCAGAATTACAACTACGGGCCGATTAGGATCATGGCGCTCGATGCTGCCGGCAGTAGCGGGGCGGGCAGTTTGAAACCGGCCGGAAAGCACGGAGCCCGGAACGCAGATTTATAAGTTTTCCCTTGATCAGGGCAAGGTCACTTATCTTGCCAAGGGCGAGGTTCCGGGAACATTGCTTAATCAGTTCTCCATGGATGAACATAAAGGGTATTTCCGGGTGGCCACGACCACAGGCAATACCTGGAGTTCGGGCCAAGATAAGTCGCAGAACAATGTCTATGTGCTGGATGAAACGATGACGCTCGTGGGGATGGTGGAGGGGATTGCCCCCGGGGAAAGGATTTACTCCACCCGCTTTATCGGGGACAGAGCGTATCTTGTCACTTTTAAAGATACGGACCCCTTCTTTGTCCTGGATTTAAAGGTGCCGTCCAATCCGCGTGTGTTAGGCGCTTTGAAGATACCCGGGTACAGCGATTACCTGCATCCCTATGATGAAAACCATATTATCGGCATTGGTAAGGATACGGTGGAAGTACCCATTAAGGGCTGGGGGTCAGCGGAAGGAACTGTATCCACGCAGGCCTACTATCAAGGAATGAAACTGGCGGTGTTTGACGTGACGGACGTCACGAAGCCCCGTGAATTATTCAAGGAAGTGATCGGTGACCGGGGCACTGATTCGGAGTTATTGCGCGACCACAAGGCCCTGCTTTTTGACCGGGAAAAAGAATTGTTTGCCTTCCCTGTCCGCGTGCTGGAGATCCCGGCCGAATATAAACAGGGGAATCCTAACGCGGTGCAGTATGGCCAGTTCACCTTCCAGGGCGCGTATGTGTATCAGCTTAATCTGACGGATGGATTCACCCTGCGCGGGAAGATTACCCATCTTTCGGCAGAGGAATTGCTGAAGGCCGGTTCTTCTTATGCCAATGCGGATAAGGAAATTAAGCGGATTCTCTATATTGATAATGTCCTCTATACCTTATCCGATGGTATGATTAAGGCGAACGGTATGACCGGGCTGAAAGAGCTGAACAGCCTGGCGCTTCAGTAAATGCAACTTTTTCGGTGGTGAAATAGAGCTTAATCTACCATGAAACCCAACGGTTGAATTAATATCTGGTTTTAAAGGATATTTGCACCTTATTATCGAATTCCTTAAGATGGTCTATTTTCTGTTAGGCCATCTTCTTTTACACTGCTTCTTTTCTTTTTCAACATTGCTTGCCACCATGGCCACCTTATAAATAGATTTCGGGAGGGATTTTCTTGTATTACATATCCAATTTCAGCCATGACCCGTATTACAATTTGGCTTTTGAGGAATATTGCTTTAAACAGCTGGATCCCATGGAGCAGTATGTTCTGCTTTGGCAGAATGAGCGCTCAGTCATCGTGGGGAGATTCCAGAACACCCTGGCCGAGATTAATGCCGATTACGTAAAAAGGCATGGGGTGCATGTGGTCAGACGGATGACCGGCGGCGGGGCGGTTTATCATGATCTGGGCAATTTGAATTTTACCTTTATTCAAAACAGGCAAAGTGAGCAGATTGATTTTCGCCCTTTTACCGAACCGGTGGTAAAAGCCTTGGCCGAGATGGGGATTACCGCGGAAATCAGCGGACGGAATGACCTGACCATCGGCGGGAAAAAGTTTTCCGGTAACGCCCAGTATCACGAAAAAAACCGCACGATGCATCACGGCACCCTGCTTTTTGCGGCGGATCTGGATGCCGTCGAGGCCGCCTTGCAGGTGAAGCAGGACAAGTACGCTTCGAAAGGGGTGAAATCGGTCCGCAGCCGTGTCACCAATATCAGAGAGCATTTAGAACGACCGCTCACTCTGGCCCAGTTCAGAGATACCCTCCTGGAGCATTTATTTGCATACCAGGGCGAGCCCGTGCGGGAATATCATTTAAGCAATGAGGACTTTGCCGGGATTGCCCGCCTCTGTAATAGTAAATACCGTACCTGGGAGTGGAATTATGGGCAGTCGCCGCAGTTTAATGTGAGAAATAACGGGCGTTTTGCCTGCGGCGGGGTGGAGGTGTGTCTGCAGGTGGATAAGGGGATAATAAAAGAGTGCAAAATCTATGGGGATTATTTCAGCAATGAGGAGCCGACGGAATTTCGAGCAGAAAATGAGCGGGGTCAAATACGAGAGCGAGGCAGTGTATGATGCTTTATATAAGGCCGGGGTTGCCAAGTACTTTGGGCAGGTTAGTGCGGAGGAATTACTGCCGCTTTTTATACCATCTGTGTATCGGGAACCGTTATTTGCGTATATCAGAAACGCTGTTGCCAGCAGAGAGAGCATTGAACATAATAAAACATAATAAAACATAATAGAAGTAATATATGAAGTGTAAGTAAAAAATGCGGCGAAGGCATGAGCATCGCGGAAAAGAGAACGTGGTGAGAGCAGCGAACAGGAGGGAAAATAATGTCTCAGATTGATTTAATTGCTACCGCGACTTTTGGGTTGGAGTCCGTTGTGGCCAGGGAGTTAAGGGAGCTTGGTTATACGGAACAGACCGTGGAGAACAGCAGGGTGATTTTTGCCGGTGATGAGAGGGCTGTTTGCCGCACAAACCTTTGGTTGCGGACAGCCGACCGGGTGCTGATTAAGATGGGGCAATTCAAGGCGTTCAGTTTTGAAGAATTGTTTCAGCAGACGAAGGCGTTACCCTGGGGCGACTGGCTCCCGGTTGATGCCGAGTTTCCCGTGGAGGGCAAGTCCATTAATTCTCTTTTGCATAGTGTTCCGGATTGTCAGGCGATCGTCAAAAAAGCGGTGGTTGAAAAAATGAAGGAAAAATATAAGGTCAGCTGGTTCCCGGAAAAAGGACCGCGGTATAAAATCGAAGTTGCTATCCTAAAGGATGTGGTGACTCTGACCATTGATACAAGCGGACCGGGCCTGCATAAAAGGGGTTATCGCAAGCTAGTGGGACAGGCTCCTTTGAAAGAAACGCTGGCGGCGGCAATGATCATGCTAAGCTTCTGGAAAGCAGAGCGTCCTTTTATTGATCCCTTTTGCGGCTCGGGGACAATTCCGATTGAGGCTGCTCTGATCGGTCTGAATCGGGCGCCGGGCCTCAAGCGCAGTTTTACGGCGGAGGATTGGCCGAATATTCCCCGGAAGCTGTGGCAGGAGGCGCGTCGGGAGGCAGAGGATTTAATCCGGACGGAACAGGTCATGGATATTGAGGGCTATGACTGGGATAAGGAAGCCTTGAGCTTAGCCCGTTATCATGCCAGGGAGGCGGGTGTCGAGAAGCTTATTCATTTTCAGGAGCGGGCGCTGGCTGATTTTAGTACGAAGAAGCAATACGGCTATCTGATTTGCAATCCGCCGTATGGAGAGCGCCTCGAAGAAAAGGCGACGGTGGAACGTCTTTACCGGCAGATGGGACAGGTTTTTGGAAAGCTGGATACCTGGTCATATTTTATCCTGACGGCGCATCCGGCCTTTGAAAAGTTATTCGGACGTAAGGCGGGCAAAAACAGAAAGCTGTATAACGGCCGGATTGAATGCCACTATTATCAGTACTTCGGGCCCAAGCCGCCCCGCCCGACTATTAAAACGATTTGATCTTTAAACTCATTTACGGATAGGAAGGTAATTGCCTGACATGAGATCGGCATGATTGGATGAACTTCAATTCTCCCTTTTGCATAATTCAACTGCGAATAGACTTTCACTTACCGTTTTGATCGGGAATAATAGGGCTTTGCTAGAAAAAAGGGGAACATTTTGATAAAAAGCAGGAATATGAATAATCAAAAGAATAAATAGCTATAGTCGAAAAACAGCCAAAAGAAGTATCGTAAAAACATTTATGACAAAGGGGGTTAAGTAATCCAATGAAGAAGAAAAGATTGCGGCATATTTCACTGTTGCTGTTTTGTACATTTGTTATAAACTTGTGCCTTCCTTGTCTTTCGGTGCGGGGAGAAACGATCTCTTGGCCGGAGTCTTTTGGCGGAGGAGCACTCTTTAACAGAGCCGGGCTCCTTTAGTGATATAGGAGGACATTGGGCGGAAAAGGAGATCAAAGCCTGGACGGCGCGTGAGCTGGCGGGGGGCTACCCCGATGGTACTTTTCGGCCGGACAGCCCCATTACCCGGGCCGAGTTTGTGACGCTGGTCAACCGGGCATTTGACTCTAGTAAAATGCTTGGTATGGATGAAATGGCGATTAGCCAAACCAGCGGCACTGCTGGCTTTCGTGATGTGGCGGCAACTGACTGGTATGCGCCCGAGTTTGCTAAAGCGGTGGCGATAGGCTATCTAAGTGGTTATCCGGACGGCACGGTGAAGCCGCAAAACCTGCTGACCCGGCAGGAAGCGGCGGTGCTTTTGGCGCGGATTATGCCGTCGGCCGGTTTGGCGAAAGATAATATATTTGTCGACCAGGCGCAAATACCGGAGTGGAGCGAAGCAGCCATAGCCGCGGCAGCAAACGGTGGCTACATGAAGGGGTATCCGGACGGCACTTTTCAGCCTGCCAGACCGATTACCCGGGCGGAGGCGATCTCCCTCTTAGACCGTGCCGTCGGCACATTATCTAATCACAATAGACCTCTTGACGACGGTCAGTATACCCAGTCGAAAAAGAAAAAAAGCAATGATGTCAGTTTAAGTGACTTAACAATAAACGGAATTACCGTACCGGGCTTTGCGATCGATGTTTTGTCCTATGAGCTAGTATTGCCTTACGGCACGACCGATGCGGATCTGCCACAGGTGGCCGGGGTTGCCGCTACCGCGCATCATGCGAAAGCAAGAGTCACGGTGACACAAGCGGTCGGCTTAATGGCCCCGGATAATATCGCTACTGTACTGGTAACGGCGGAGAACGGCAGAACCCAGGTCTATACGGTGCTCTTTACTGTTGCGCCCAACACAGCCACTAGTCTGAGTGAATTTACGATCGGCGGCGAAGATATTTTAGCTTTACCGGGAGTGCTTACCGCAGCAGGGGCATTTTTGCCGGTAGCAGATTTTACTGATTTTGAAGGTATTGTTGTGGAAAGCACTGATCCGCATGCTGCGGTGACGGTTACTTTAGATGGGACTTTAATTGCGGAAGAAGCATTAGCCACGCAGGTGATCACGGCTAATAATGTCATTATCGTTACGGTAGTGGCTGAAGATGGAGTAACGACCGGAAATTATAAGGTAACGGCCGTGCAGGCTTATTGCGTGACCTATGACGGTAACGGCAGTACGAGCGGCAGTGTGCCAACCGACGGGAACGCTTACCAAGGAGGAGATACCGTAACGCTATCGGAGAACGTTGGTGCGCTTAGCAAGACGAACTATATCTTCGCCGGATGGCAAACCGCACAGGATGGCAGCGGGACAACTTACGAAGCGGGAGATACTTTCGAGCTGGGGGAAGCGAATGTGACCCTGTATGCCCGGTGGGTCATTGACAATAATTTTACCAATGAAAGCCGGACCGGAACAACGGCGACTTTCACCTGGACAGCGGCGGAAGGGGCGGACAGTGTTCAGATTCGGCAATCGGCAGACGGCGGGCAGACCTGGGAAGACGCTACCCATGCAGCCCTGCTTCCGACCGCCGAGACCGTGGTAGTAACAGGGCTGAGTACCGGGACAGATTATCGCTTTAAGCTGCTTGTTACGGGTGGAGCTACTCCCGGCGAATCCCGCACAATAGAAGTAACAACCGAGGAAGAACTAGTCTTTGGCGCGTCCTGGAATAGCAGTACAGGAGGTACGACAATGACACGGCTGGGGGACGCCGTTGGGGCAAACGGCAAAACAACTCCGGCGCAAATCGGTAAATATTTTGATGATTTTGCCCCGTGGAGCGGGATGAGACTCTGCACGGTGTCCGATGGCGGGGTGATTACTTCTTATCTTGACGAATTTGCTAATCCGGATGACTTTGATCGTTCTGGTGGTGCCGGGCAGGTGATGGTGCAAATACCGAAATTCTATTATAAGCATACTTATGAAAACGGAGTTCATGAATTTTGGGTGGCTGATAGTTCTGCAGAAGGCTACATTTTGCATCCGGCTTTTATGCGGGCCGGATCAGAAAGGGATTTTCTGCTTGTTGGGGCATACAAAGCGAGTTTGGGAAAAGCCGAAGACAATGTAACTGACACGATTGCTTCCCGTACGGGTACCTTTCCGGAGGTGTCGAAAACATTAAAAGAATTCCGGGATTATGCCACTGCCAGAGGTGATAACTGGACACAGATTGATGCCCTGACGAGAAATGCGATAGCGCTATTGTACCTGGTAGAATATGCGAACACGGATAGCGAAAATGCCATTGGTCGGGGGGTTGTAATCGCCAGCGAGCCTGTTGCCTGCGGGGGTTGTAATTACCTAAACGGGGCGTCCGGAAATGCAGCCGGCGATGTGGGAAAGAGGTCGGTAAGTTACCGTGGAATGGAAGACCTTTGGGGCAACTATTGGGAATTTATTGATGGAATAAACATTCGCGACTATTGTCCATATGTTGCTGATAATAGCTTTAAAAGTAACGAGTTTGAAGGGGAATATCAGGAACTGTCCGTTAGTTTACCCAACGCTGACGGCTATATAACGGATTTTATCTTTTCGCCGAAGGAAGAAGAAAACTGGTTCTTGCTGCCGTCTACGGTAGACTCAAACGATAAAACGCGTATACCGGATTATTATTATCAAAGTAGTGGTGAGAGAATCGTTCTGGCCGGTGGCCGTTGGAGCAGTGGGGGAACGGCCGGGATGTTTTCCTATACAATAAATGCCGTTTCAACTAGCAAGAATGATTATTCGACGGCACGCATCCTATTCATACCTGAAAGTGAGTTGGAAAAGTAACACAAAATACCTCGGCTTAACAAGCCGGGGTATTTTCCGGATCAGGTTATTCATTATAGCGATCAGCCATCCAACAAAAAATCTGTCAGTATAACAATTCTGATCCCATCCTGCGTCACCGGGTGCTCACAGTTACCGGCGATGACGAGCTTTTCGTAATTGTCCCTTATACTGCGGAGCGGGGCAAGCTCGCGCTCCCTGGTGGCGGGATCGTTCATAGCCGCGGCGCGAATAGCATAAACTCGCTGAAAAACAAAGTTTATGCTATCCATAGCACAAACATTCATATTTCGACTTTTACGGTAGGAAGCTGAAATCTCACAAAAGCCACTGCGGGACACCCAGAGGAAGGGACATCGAGGACATATAAAGGGGCGCTTAACGAGATATGGCGGGTATTATTTGGTTAATATTCGGTTACTATTTGCGCAAATTTATTTGACAACGACCGGATAAATGAGTAAGATATAAGGCAGAAATGCGCTTGCTTCAATTGTAGCATTACGAAGCGAGATATTGTGGAATCGTTCGAAGAAGGGAAGTAGTAGGCTATAAATCCCTGCAGAGAGATAAGCCCTTGGCTGTGAGGCTTATCAGGGCTAGTTATAGTGCTCAGTCGTCCCGGAGGTGCGGTATTGAGTTCCCTTACCGGATGTACAAAGTCATATCTGGAAGTATTTAAGGGAATTAGATGCTGCCGGGTTTGCCCGTTACAGCAAAAAGCGAGAGTCCCCCATGGGGGAATTAAGGTGGTACCGCGGAACAGAATCCTTCCGTCCTTTTTTGGGATGGGAAGGATTTTTTATTCTATAGAAAGTTTTCTATAGAAAGTAGTTTTCTTTATTCGGAAAGGGAAAGATGTTTTCGGGGAAAGGATATGATGTTATGGAAAACGAAAAAAGTTATCTAACAATTTATCTACCGTTTATGAACCGCAGAATGTGGAAGAAAAATGGTATCAGGTTTGGGAAAAAGAAGGTTATTTTATTGCCGGGGCTAATGAAGAGTTGCTGAAGAAAAAAGCGACCGGAGAGGCAGAGACTTTCTCTATTGTGATGCCGCCGCCCAATGTGACCGGTTTTCTGCACCTGGGGCACGCCCTTGATAATACCTTGCAGGATATTCTGACCCGCTGGCGCCGGATGCAGGGTTACCATACTCTCTGGCTGCCGGGGACAGATCACGCCGGAATTGCCACGCAGGCCAAGGTGGAAGAGCAATTGGCCAAAGAAGGGCTTTCCAAGTACGATTTAGGAAGGGAGAAATTTCTGGACCGGGCTTGGGCATGGAAAAAGCAATATGGCGGCCGGATTACGCAGCAGCTCCGGAAGCTGGGCACTTCCTGTGACTGGTCGCGGGAAAGATTCACCATGGATGAAGGCTGTTCCGAGGCGGTGCGGGATGTTTTTGTCAGTCTCTACGAAAAAGGGCTTATCTATCAGGGTAATTACATCATTAACTGGTGCCCCAAATGCCAGACCACCATTTCCGATATCGAGGTGGAGCATGAAATCCATGCGGCGAAGATTTGGCATCTTCGTTATCCGGTGATTGATGAGGCCGGGGAAAATACGGGCGAATACATTGTGGTGGCCACGACCCGGCCGGAAACGATGCTGGGTGATACGGCGGTAGCGGTTCATCCCGGGGATGAACGCTACAAAGCGCTGGTGGGAAAGAAACTGCGTTTACCGCTGATGGGACGGATTATTCCGATTGTGGCCGATGATTATGTGGACCGGGAATTCGGTTCCGGGGCAGTGAAGATTACCCCTGCCCATGACCCCAATGATTTTGAGCTGGGCTTGCGGCATAATCTGGAGCAGATCACGGTAATTGACCGGAAGGGTTTCATGAATGAACAGGCCGGAGTCTATCAGGGGCTTGAGCGTCTCGAGGCCAGAGAACGGGTCGTAGCCGACCTTGAGGCCCAAGGTTTCCTGGTGAAAATCGAAGACTACGAGCACTCGGTAGGGCAGTGCTATCGCTGTAATACGGTGATTGAGCCCTTGATTTCCAAGCAGTGGTTTGTGAAGATGAAACCGCTGGCCGAGCCGGCTATTCAGGCGGTACTGGACGGCCGGATCAAATTTGTGCCGGAGCGGTTTACGAAGATTTATCTGAACTGGCTGGAAAACATCCGGGATTGGTGCATCAGCCGGCAGCTGTGGTGGGGGCACCGGATTCCGGTCTGGTATTGTCAGGATTGTGGCGAGGTGATATGCAGCAAGGAAGATCCGGCTGAAATGCCCGCGTTGCGGCTCCGCCAAACTGGAGCGGGACACGGATGTGCTGGACACCTGGTTCAGTTCCGGTTTGTGGCCCTTTTCCACGCAGGGGTGGCCGGAGGAGACCGATACTTTGCGCTGTTATTACCCGACTTCTGTTTTGGTAACCGGGCGTGACATTATCTTCTTCTGGGTGGCCCGGATGATTTTCATGGGGCTGGAATTTATGCCCGATGTACCCTTCCGCGAGGTCTTTATTCACGGGCTGGTCCTTGATGCGCAGGGTCGAAAGATGAGTAAATCCTTAGGAAACGGGATTGACCCCATTGAAGTGATTGAGCAATACGGGGCCGACACCTTGCGTTTTATGCTGATTACCGGAAATACGCCCGGTAATGATCTGCGCTTTCAAACGGAGCGGCTGGAGGCGACCCGTAATTTTGCCAATAAAATCTGGAATGCTTCCCGCTTTGCTTTAATGAACCTGGCGGATTATGAAGAGACGCCGGAAGGGGCGGCAGGCAACGGCGCGGGTAAAGATGCCTATACTTTGGCCGACCGCTGGATCAGGAGCCGTTTCAACCGCACGGCGGAAGAGGTGACCCGCCATCTGGAACGTTATGACCTCGGGGAGGCGGCGCGGGTGATTTATGAATTTATCTGGAACGAATTCTGTGACTGGTATATTGAAATCGTCAAACCGCGTCTTTACGGGAAGGAATCCGCTGAAAGCAAGAGGACGGCCCAGGCGGTGCTGGCCAATACCTTGCGCGGGACGATGGAATTACTGCATCCTTTTATGCCCTTTATCACGGAAGAAATCTGGCAGCATTTGCCCCATCAGGGCAAGACGGTTATGCTCGCTCCCTGGCCGCAGGCGGATGAAGCTCTGCTTGATGAAGAGGCGGAAGCTGAAATGACGGTGGTCATGGAGGCAGTCAAAGCTTTACGTAATTTGCGCAGTGAGATGAATGTCGCTCCCGGCAAAAAGGCGGAAGCTGTCCTCTTGGCGCAGAATGAAGCTGCGTTAGCGGCGCTGCGGCACGGTGAGGATTATCTTCGGAATTTGGCCGGGCTATCCCAGCTGACGATTCAACTCAGCACGCCGGAAAAACCGGAACAGGCAGTAACGGCTGTCGTCAGCGGCGTGGAGGTTTATCTCTCCCTGAAAGGCTTGGTGGACATCGAGAAGGAACTGGCCCGGCTGGAAAAAGAAAAGGGGAATTTGGATAAGGAGATCGCCCGCTTGGAAGGCAAACTGCAGAACCAGGGCTTCCTGGCCAAAGCCCCGGCCGAAGTGATTGCAAAGGAAAAGGAAAAGCTGGCTGATTACCGGACGAAAAAGGAGGCTCTTTTGGAGAGAATTGCCTCACTGGGGAACTGATCAAACTGAATTGACCTGCCTTGTAATAACAAGGTGCTCGCAAGCAGGTTATGTGAAAATCAGCGAATTCAGCTAGTTGTTGTGTTGGGAGTTGAGAAGCATTGGAGTATGCACAAGCCATAGAAAAGCTAAGCGCCATGACCCGTTTTGGGATTAATCTGGGGCTGCAGCGCATTAACAGTCTGCTGGGGCAGTTCGCTCATCCGGAGGAGAAAGTGCCCATTATCCATATCGGCGGGACAAATGGCAAGGGCTCGACCCTTGCCATGCTTTCTTCCATCTTAAGAGAAGCCGGATACCGTGTGGGAACATACACTTCCCCGCATCTGGTTACTTACCGTGAACGGTTTATGATTAACGGGGAGATGATTCCAGCCGCACAGTTGGCGGAATTATTGGCAGAGATTCTGGCCGTTGCGGGCAAAGTGCAGCAGGAGACAGGGGAAAGCCCGACGGAATTTGAAGTACTGACGGCCCTGGCTTTCCTCTATTTCGCCCGGGAAAAGGTGGATGTTGCTTTAATCGAAGTAGGGCTCGGGGGCGATATTGACTCGACTAATGTGGTGAAGAAACCGCTTCTTTCGATTATTACTAATGTCTCGCTGGAACATACCGCCTATTTGGGGACCACGCTTACGGAAATCGCCGGGCATAAGAGCGGCATCATTAAAAAAGGCGCTCCTGTCCTTACGGCCAGTAATGAGGAAGAGGTTCTTAGGGTGCTCAGGGAGCGGGCGAAGGTTTGCGAGGCACCCCTCGAGGAGATTTTTACGGCGTGCCGCTGGACGGCGCAGGAAACAGGGACGGTACAGGAAACAATTTTTAGTGCGGAAACTCCGCGGGCTCAATATCGTGAGTTAATCCTGCCTTTTTGGGGCGAGCATCAATTAATGAATGCCGTTTTAGCAATCAGAGCGGCGGAAGTTCTGCGGGAGCAAGGCTGGTCCATCGGGGAAGAGAACATTCGCCGAGGTCTGGCGCAGGCCAAATGGCCGGGGCGTTTAGAGCTAGTGGGGACAAACCCGCTGATTGTCCTGGATGGGGCCCACAATCCTGCGGGGATGGAGGCTCTGGCCAAGTGGCTGGCCAGGAAAAAGCCCACGGTCAGGCGCGTTATTCTGGTAATCGGGATGCTGGATGATAAGGATCGTTTGCAGGCAGCCCGTTTCATCAGTTCCCTTGTTGATCTGGTGATTATCACGAAACCTAATTCGGCGCGGGCCAAAGACTGGGCGGAATTAAAGCAGTTTTTTACTGAAGCCACCAAAACTCCCGAGATCCCGGTCTTTGTCCTTGAGGATCTGGCGGAGGCCCTCACGAAGGCCTTGCAGGAAGCCGCCAAAGCACCGTCTGAAAAGGAGGGACTCCCGGAAAAGACCGGGGCGGAAAAGCAAACGATGATCCTGGTTACCGGGTCACTTTACTTAATCGGCGAAGTAAAAAAACTACTCGGTGAATTAAACAAATGAAATGCTGTTCTAAAAATCCCCTTCTCACATATATTTTTTTGATGAGAGGGGGTTTTTTTGATGTGGGGTGAAAAGAAGAACCGGGCGGGGTTAATCCCGTTTTTTCTTGTTTTAGCATTGGTTATGGCTACCACTATACTTATCGGACAGGTTTTGGGACGCTTTTATCTGGCGAATATCTTGAAAGCCCCCTCGGCGGACGTTGCCCAAAGGCCGCTGGCCTCCCGGGGGAGCATTGCGTCTGATAATCCGCAACGGGAGCAGATCCTGAGCCGACAGACGGCGGCAGCGCGGCTCGGGCAGAGCCAAAAGATGAAAGTATTGCGTTTAACGAAAGAGCAGTATTATACCATTGTGTTGGCGGAAAGTGCTGAGCGGGAGGAAGCGCTGCAGTTGGGACAAAGACTGGGGGAGCAGGGCTTGCCGGTCATCGTCACGGCACAGGCTCCTTATCGCGTGTTATTAGGCTATGTTAATAATGAAGCTAAGTTAGCGACATTAGCGGAAAGAATCAAAATTGACGAAAAAGCCGGTCGGGTCAGTGGCGAAACATTGAATCGCGTTGCCTTTAAATTTCCGGCTGATGATACCTTTGCGGCTGAAACGCTCGCTCCGTATCTGGGCAGGATCAGTGTCTGTCTGGCCAAGGGTCTGATGCTCTACAAAAACATCACGGTAGCGGATGAAGAGATGATTGCCTTGCGGCCAAAATATGCGGTCCTGGCCGGCGAACTGCAAAAGCTGGCCGCGGAAGGCGAAAAGATCGCGGCCGCCTCGCAAAATGAATCCATCAAGCGGTTGGCCGGACTCTGTGGCAAGTGGGGGCAAGTCCTCGGAGAGCTGGGCCAGGAGTGGGGTGATGACCGACTGCTCAAAAGTCAGCAACAGGCCCTGGCCTTACTGGAGGAGTATCATCGCTTCCTGAGTGCTTCGAATTAAGGATTGCGTTGTTAAAAAAGTATAAATATAATTAGTATTTTCTATCATGTAAAGTATACACCTTTGATGTGATATGTTATAATTTTAACAAGGAAAGGAGGGGGGCAGGTGAAAACGCAGAAGATACCTGAGGCAACGGTTCAGAGGCTTTCTGTGTACTCCCGTTTCCTCAATGAGCTCGAAAGAAACGGGGTGACAATTGTTTCCTCGGATGAAGTAGCCAAAGGACTAAACGGCTCACCGGCGCAAGTACGCAAAGATCTGGCCTATTTTGGGGAGTTCGGTACCCGCGGGGTGGGATATAATGTCCGGCACTTAAACGAGCAATTGAAAAAAATTCTCGGTTTGACTCACGAATGGAAGGTTATTATTGTGGGCGCGGGTAATTTAGGCACCGCCTTAATCCATCATAAAGCCTTTCAGGAGCGAGGCTTTGTTTTTCAGGCTGTCTTTGACAATGATCCGCAGAAAATCGGCCAGAAAATGGGTGACGTTTCTATTTATGATATCGCTGAATTAACGTATTTTGTGAAACAGAATAAGATCCAGATCGGCATCGTGGCTATTCCACCTTCACATGCGCAGGAGGTGGTAAATCTGCTTGTGCAAAGCGGGATCAAAGCGATTCTTAATTTTGCCCCCTGTGTCATTTCCGTACCGCCAACGGTGGAGTTGCGTAGTGTGGACCTGTCTGTAAATATGGAAATACTTTCTTATAATATTGAGTCAAATAATCGGTAATAGATACTTACACCGGCAAGGTTAATATATTAAAATAAAATAGATGTAGGGCAATAATCGTTGTAACATGGGAAAACATGATTCATGGGAAAACTAAATACATGACGGAATATTATTAGGAGGAAAAGATGATGATCCTAGCAGAAATTCAAAAATTACTTCTGGCCAAAGTCTATACAGGGCTTGATTTGACGGAAATTGAGATTAAAAGTGCTTGTGGTTCGGATCTATTGAGCGATGTCCTGACTTTTACCAAGGAAAAAACTTTACTCCTAACAGGATTAGTTCATCCCCAGGTCTTACGGACAGTTGAGATGCTTGATCTGGTCGGGGTAGTTTTTGTGCGCGGCAAGGAGCCGACGCAGGAAATGATCGATCTTGCCCGGGAAAAAGGCATTCCACTCCTCTCAACTGTTTATCCGATGTATGAGGCTTGTGGAGTTTTGTATCAGGCCGGTTTACCGGGGAACAGTCAGGTTGGCGATTGAGGAAAAAACGAAGCAACTGCCGGAGGGAAATGGATGAAATTAAAAAGGATTCTCGAAAACTTGCCTGTTAGTGCTTTTAAGATGGATAATTCACTTGAGCTTGAGGAGCTTGCCGATATTGAGATTACGGGGTGTTATATCGGTGATTTGCTCAGTAATGTTCTCGCTCATGCGCAACAGGGCGATCTTTGGCTGACCGTCCAGACCCACCAGAATGTGGTGGCAATTGCCCAATTGCTTAATTTGGGCGGGGTGGTATTTCTGGAGGGACATCTGCCGCAGAAAGATACGGTTGAAAGAGCAAAATATGAGAAAATCCCGCTTATAACCACGAATGAGAGTGCTTATGAATTTGCGTCTCATTTATCCCGGATGGGATTGGAAAGAATAACATGAAAAAGACGATGAGAGAATGGGCGATTGATTTACATATTCATACTTTGCTGTCACCTTGCGCCGATAATGAGATGTTACCCTCTTTTGTCATCGGCCGGGCCAAAGAATTAGGGCTTGAAGTCTTAGCCATTACCGATCATAATACGGTGGAAAACGCCGCCGCTTTTATCGAGAAGGGTGAGGAGCTGGGGATTAAAGTGTTCCCGGGGATGGAGTTGCAGACCAAAGAAGACATTCATTTAGTTTGTCTTTTTGAGGAGCTTACCGCGGCTCAAAAGTGGCAGGAGCAAGTCTATCAGAAGCTGCCCCCTTTGCCTAATAAGCGGGAAGCCCTGGGGGAACAATGGCTTGTTGACCGTGATGATCAAATCAGAGGGGAATTGGATAAATTATTGCTTGTAGGGACAGATTTTACGCTGGAAGAGGCGATAGAGTCTGTTCATTTACTAAAGGGAATTTGTATTGCTTCGCATCTTGACCGGCAGGCATTCAGTTTGTGGGGATATTTAGGGACAATTCCCCCCGGCATTCTGTTAGATGGGGTGGAATTGACCGTCCATTTACCCCGGAATGAAGCTCAAATGGCGAAGATTAAAGAAGAGGGTTATGATTATGTTGTTTCTTCGGACGCACATTATCTAACGGATCTAAAAAGTCCACATTGTTTTGCCTGCCTGGAAGAGGTGTCGCTGGCGGAGTTGGCGCTGGCCTTAAAGCATCAGGAGGGGCGGTATATCCGGACATTACGTTAAGATTTCAAAAAAACGGGAAACGATAAAATAAAAGCAATAGAGGCAAGAGAGCAGAAGAAAGGGATGGACTAACAAGCGATGCGCGACATATCTTTACACATCCTGGATATTGTGCAGAATTCCCTGGCGGCCGGAGCCCGCAATATTTGGATTTCGATTTGCGAAGATGCCCGGGAGGATCGTTTTACGGTGACGATTAAGGATGACGGAAAGGGGATGGATGAAGAGACGGTTCGTAAAGTGACGGATCCTTTTTATACAACAAGGAAAACACGCAAGGTCGGATTAGGCTTATCTCTTCTTCAGGCCAACACGAAAGCATGCGAGGGTGCTTTAAAGATTGATTCCGCCTTAGGGCAGGGAACGACCATTAAGGCAGTTTTCCGCTTGACCCATATCGACAGGCCACCTCTCGGTGATATGACAGCAACGTTGATTTCGTTGCTTTCCGGTTCGCCGGATGTGGATTTTTTTTATTGTCATCAGTGCGATGAAAAATGTTTCCAATGCAGTACGGTAGAGATCAAGCAAAACTTAGACGGTTTGCCGATCAATCACCCGGAAGTCTTGAGCTGGCTGCAGGAGTATTTTTTTGAACAGGAAGAAGAACTAATTTATTCTAGCTTGTTTAGAAAGAGGGAGAATGATAAACTTAAGTGAGATGTTTTGCATTTCCTTATTTAAAATTAGGGGGGCGATGTTTTGAAGGGGTATAGTGCGCCACGCAGTCCATGGTTATTACTAATTCTCTTAATTGTGGGAGGACTTTTGGGCAGTCTTATCGGAACAGCCTTAGGGAGTTACTTGCCAATCCTTAATGAGGGCTTTCAGCCGGTAGGGTTTGCTCCGACAACTTTTGATCTGCTGGTTGTCACGATCACTCTTGGTCTAACCTTTAAATTTAATGTGGCCAGTGCCGTAGGTTTTCTGCTCGCCGTATTTATCTTTTTTAAGCTGTAGTGAGACAAGCCTATGAAACTGATCTTAGCATCGCATTCACCACGCCGCGCCGAGTTGCTGCGGCAAATGGGTCTGGTTTTTCAAATTATGGCTAGTGGAATAGAAGAGAGTAACGCGGTGTCTCCTTATGCTGATTGGGTGCGGCACATCGCTTGTTTGAAGGCCGAAGCGGTAGCAGAAATAGTCACCGGAACACCGGAGCAGGCCGAGCAGGACCAGTCGGTGAGGCAGGAAGGAGAGGGGCCGATCATCCTGGCCGCCGATACAATTGTCGTCAAGGATGGTCAATTGCTGGGCAAACCGGCGGACGAAAACGAGGCCGCCCAAATGCTACGTTTTTTGTCAGGCGGCGTTCATGAGGTGATGACCGGGCTCTGTGTGCTTAATCTACAGACAAAACAGGTCTGGCAGGATGTGGAAAGGACCAGCGTGTATTTTCGTTCCTTAACAGAACGGGAGATTAGTGCTTATATCGCGAGCGGAGAACCGCTGGATAAAGCCGGTGCCTATGGTATTCAAGGACTAGGAGGCCTACTGGTCGAAAGAATCGAAGGCTGCTATTATAATGTAGTGGGTCTTCCTTTGGTTAAAACGATGGATTATCTGCGGCTTTGCGGGGTAAAAATTTTGGGAGGATAAACTGGCTATATTCAGTTTTATTCATTGCGGAAAAAGGTTGTATTTATTGTTTATGTTTAATTTAGAAAGGGGAAGTATAGTATGTTTTTTACCAAAGACGTGGGAATTGATTTAGGCACTGCCAACACATTAGTTTTTATTAAGGGAAAAGGGATTGTGATAAATGAGCCTTCCGTAGTGGCTTTACACAAGGATTCCGGGAAAGTGCTGGCGGTTGGTGATGAAGCAAAGCAGATGATTGGCCGGACACCGGGCAATATTGTGGCTATCCGTCCCATGAAAGACGGGGTTATCGCGGATTTTGAGGTAACCCATACCATGTTACGCTATTTTATCCGCAAGGCCATGAGGAAAAGCCCCTTCTTCTTAAACCGGCCGCGCATCGTTATTTGCGTGCCTGCCGGGGTTACTACGGTGGAAGAAAGAGCGGTCAAAGAAGCAGCGATTCAGGCAGGGGCGAAAGAGGCCTATTTGATTGAAGAGCCGATGGCTGCCGCCATAGGGGTGGGACTGCCCATTCATGAACCGACAGGGAACATGATTGTCGATATTGGCGGTGGAACAACGGACGTGGCCGTTATTTCCCTGGGGGGAATTGTCACAAGCCGTAGTATTCGTGTGGGTGGCGATGATCTGGATGAGGCCATTATTAATTATATTAAGCGGACCTATAGCCTGATGGTGGGGGAGAGAACGGCCGAGGAGATCAAGGTCAATATCGGTTACGCGATGAAAATTGATAATCAAGCCCAGCAGTATCAGGTCAGAGGAAGGGATTTAGTCACCGGCTTGCCCAAATTGATTACGGTTACTTCGGATGAAATCATGGAGGCGATTTCCGAATCGGTTACTTCGATTCTGGAGACGATCAAAATATGTCTGGAGAAGACACCGCCTGAATTAGCGGCAGATATCATGGACCGGGGCATCATGATGGCCGGAGGCGGTTCCATGCTGAAAGGGTTAGACCGGTTGATTAGTCAGCAGACCGGGATGCCGGTGCATATTTCTGAGGAACCTCTTAATGCGGTAGCTGTTGGCGCCGGAAGGACGCTGGAGAATATCGAAGTATTAAAGAAGATAACACTAACCAATAAGCATGTAAGCTAGGTGGGTTGTATAGTGACCAGAAGGAAAAGGGTTTTAGTGGGTGTATTATTGACGGGCCTCGTTTTGCTAACCTTAAGGATTATGTTCCTCACCGGTTTGGAAAGAACGAGGACCCTTCCTTTTGAGGTAGCGCTTAGGGAGATGCTCGCGCCTTTGCAGAAGGGGATTACGTCAATAATCAACATCGCGGACAATTATACAGCTTATTTTGAAGATAATGAGCTCTTACGCCGGCAAAATGAGCAGCTGCAGCAGCAGGTCAGTAATTTGGAAGAGGAAATATTCTCGCTGCAGGAACAAAAGCTGGAAAATGAGCGCCTACATGCCCTTTTGGATTATCGACAGGAAAAATATGACAATTATGATTTAGAATTGGCTAAAGTGATTGGCCGGAATCCGACCAACTGGTACGAGATGATCATTTTAGACAAGGGAAAAAAGCAAGGGATTAGCCCGGGGATGGTTGTCGTTAATCATGACGGTTTAATTGGCCGGGTTGTCCAGGTATCGGTTAATACCGCCCATGTCTTACTGATTCTCGATCGGGAGGGAGCGGTAGGCGGCCGAATTCTCGAAAACCGGTACACACCGGGGGTTGTAGTAGGTGTGGATAATTCACAGTATTTAGAAATGATTCATCTTTCGCATGATGTGCCGATCGAGCCGAATCAGACGATTGTCTCCTCGGGATTGGGCGGTGTTTTTCCGGGAGGAATACGGATTGGTAAAGTCATCGAAGTAACCTTGGAACCGCAGGGATTGACCAAGACGGCCAAAATTAAGCCTTTTGTGGATTTTGAACGTCTGGAGGAGGCTTTTATCATTAAGCGGGTCAAATTATCTGAAGAGCCGATTGAGACTGAAGAGACCGAATAGACGGAAGGCGGGAGCGAGCATTAATGTATTATTTTGTGCTGTTTTTGTTAGGTTTAGGCGGAATTCTACTGCAATCGACTGTGTTTAATCACTTGACAATTGCCGGGGTGAAGCCGGATTTATTATTAATTCTGGTTATTTTCAACAGTATTTTTAAAGGTCCGTTCAAAGGAACTGTCTTTGCCTTTTTCCTGGGCTGGATGGAGGACTTTTTTATCGGCGGCTTCTGGGGAATGAATGCCCTGGCGAAAGCCTTTACCGCTTTTCTCTGGGGTTGGTTTATGCAGGGCACTTTTCGGGAGAACCTGCTGGTGCCGGTATTTTCTCTTTTCCTGGGGAGCCTTTTCCACGGGGCTGTTTTTTTGATGATTGGCAATATCGTCGGTCTAAGTTGGAATTGGAGCTTATTATTCTGGAAGGTCCTGCCCATTGCGATCTATAACACATGTCTCGTGCCTTTTCTTTATATTGGTTTCTATAAGTGGGTGTCCCAACAAATAGAGCAGCAGCAGTCCTTTTAGGAAGGTGGCTTTTCTTTATGGAGATGCAAAAATCAACATATATTATGAATAGAGCCTTAAACATCTATTTAGGTGTTGTGATCGCGATTTTTGCCGTGCTCGTAGTGAGATTAGCCTGGTTGCAGATCATCGAGACGCAAATCTATCAAAACAAGGCGGTCAGCAACACGATGCGCTGGATTCCCGAAGAGGCCAGCCGAGGGGAAATTGTGGACCGTAACGGACAGGTCCTCGCTACCAGTAGACCGGTTTATAATATCTCGTTAAATTACCTTAATTTACAGGACCAGGATACAGATAAAATTATCCGTAAGCTGGTCGGGATCATCAATGACCCGGAGATTACCTTTGAGAGTGTGAAGGAATTATTAAAGGGCAAAGGCCGTTTATTTGAGCCAATTGTCATCAAAAGGGATGTTTCCATTGAATTAGTCACGGCCATTGAAGAAAGACGGCATGAGCTTCCCGGGGTGAGCATTGATACGCAGCCCCAACGGACTTATCCCTATGGCATCCTGTCCGGACATTTATTGGGCTATGTGCATTCCATCAACCAAGAGGAACTGGAACAGCCGGAATATGAGGATTACGGCATGAATGATCTGATTGGGAAAACAGGGTTAGAGAAGTATTATGAATCTTATTTGCGCGGCCAAAAAGGGTTTAAACAGGTGGAGGTTACCGCCACAAACCGTCCTGTTCGGGAGGTCAGAAGTCTGCCCTCCGTTCCCGGGGACAAGCTGGTGCTGACCCTTGATTTAAAGCTCCAGCAAGCCATGGAGACGGCTTTTGATCAGGTTTTATCGGATTTGCAGAAGAAATATCCCAAAGCGCAAGCCGGAGGGGCGGTACTGCTCGAAGTGAAAACGGGCAAGGTTTTGGCTATGGTTAGCCGGCCGGGTCTTAACCCGGAGGATTTTAACGGGAAAAAGCTAAGTCAGGAACAGGCCGACTATTATTTTAATAATGAACCGCCGGCCCTTAGGAACAGGGTCATTCAAGGCAATTATGTACCCGGTTCCACTTTTAAGCCGATTGTGGGGCTGTCTGTGTTGGAAGCGGCGAAGGCCACTCCCCTTGATACAGTAGTATGCACCGGCAATTATTGGCTCCCCCCTTATATCAAATGTAGCGGGGTGCATGGCCGGGTTAATTTCTACAGTGCGGTCGCTAAATCCTGTAACGTCTATTTTCAGGAAATGGGCAGACGGGCCGGGATTGCTCAGATTGGTAAAGTAGGGCAGGAATTCGGCCTGGGAGAAAAAACCGGGATTGATTTACCTTTTGAAAGTACCGGGTTGTTGCCTCATTTGGCCTGGCAGGAAAATGAATTTGCGAAACGCAGTGAAAAAATTAATACGGAAATTGATGCGAAAATAGCGAAAGCGGAAGAAGAGTATCAGGCGAAAATCAAGGCGGCTGCTGATACAAAGGAAAAGAAACAGTTGGAGCGGGAATTAAAGAGCAGAAAGCAGTTATACGAACAACAGCGGCGGGAACAATTGCAGGCCAACGCCCAATGGCATGACTATGATACCTTTAACACCAGTATCGGACAAGGATATAATCAGTACACGATTATTGAGCTGGCTAATTATGTGGCGACAATCGCCAGTGGCGGAAAGCGCTACAAGCCTTATGTAGTGGAAAAAATAATTGACAGCAACGGGGTCCTGGTGGAGTATTTTACGCCACAATTGGTGATGGAGACCTCGGTTTCTCCCGAGGTAATCGCGGAAACACAAAAAGCGATGCACGCAGTGGCGTCACCGGGTGGAACAGCCAACTTTCTCTTTTATACTTTCCCCGCGGATATTCCGGTTGCGGCCAAGACAGGTACCGCTCAGCCGGGGAGAGCCGGGTATGTGAAAAATAAGGATTATGACGGTATTTTCATTGCTTTTGCCCCGGCAGATGATCCCCAGATTGCTTTTGCCGGAGTAGTCGAACATGGTTATAGCGGCGGCGGTTCGGCGGGATATGTGGCGAAGGCGGTTTTTGAGGAGTATTTTGGCTTAAACAAAGATAAGACCGCCCAGACGACAAAAACAACGACAGCTCAGACTCAGACTCAACCACAAACTGAGACTCAACCACAAACGAGACTCAACCACAAACCGAGACTCAACCACAAACTGAGACTCAACCACAAACCGAGACGCAGGCAGAAACTGAGACTCAGGCAGAAACCGGGAGCCCGCCCCCGCCTGAGGCGGAAACAGAGACGGAGACCGCAATGCCGACCGGGACAGACTGAGACACATTTTTTTTTGGCAATGGCAGGGATTTTCACCTTTAATCGCGAACATTAGTTAAAGGTTTCTTGTTTAAAGAATGAGTTTAGGGGGATAGAAGTCAGCACATGAATAATAGTTTAATTTCAGTAAAAGGCAACAAGGATGGACTACAACTACTCTGTAGTGATATAGGGTCATGGCAGGATATAATTGCTGAAATAAAAACGCTGCTTTCAGGTGAAAACCGCCGCTTTTTTCGAGGAGCCAGTGTCTTGGTTGATACAGGCACACGTATTTTAGATGCCGAGCAGGTAGGCATGATCTGGCAGGTCCTACGGGACGGCGGACTCACAGTGAGATGCCTAAAAACAGGTGTCCAGGATGAATTGACTATAGGGCTGAAGAGCGCGAACGGGGCCCGCGAGAGGGTCGCCCATACTGCTCAGAAGGCGGAGCAGAAGATTATTGAAAAAGATGCTACTGTTCAGGAATTGTCAGAAACAGAGTATATTATTCATAAACCGGTCTTAGTTGTGAGAAGGAATCTGCGCTCCGGACAGAAGGTCGCTTTTGACGGCAATGTCATTGTTTATGGAGATGTAAATCCGGGCGCGGAAGTAATCGCTTCAGGTTTTATTATGGTTTTTGGCTATTTAAGAGGGATTGCGCATGCCGGGTCAGGCGGTGATGAGAGGGCCTGGGTCATGTCATATAAGTTACAGCCCACACAACTGCGGATTGCTAACAGTATTACCCGTCCTCCTGATGAAGAACCACAAGGACCGGAGATTGCCAAGATTCAAGATGGGGTTATTGTTTGCGAAGGAATAGATTTAAAAAAATATTACAATGCAATTGGAGGGAATTAATGTATGGGAGAAGTAATAGTCATTACTTCAGGGAAAGGTGGAGTTGGAAAAACAACAACAACGGCAAATATCAGTACCGGCTTAGCCTCCATGGGCAAAAAAGTAGTGATGCTCGATACTGATATCGGACTGAGAAACTTAGATGTGGTAATGGGACTGGAAAACCGGATTGTCTACGATTTGGTGGATGTGACCCAGGGCAACTGCCGTTTGAAACAAGCCTTAATAAAAGATAAAAGATTTGAAAATTTATGTCTTTTACCGGCAGCGCAAACGAAGGACAAAACAGCGGTCAAACCGGAACAGATGAAAGAACTGTGTGAGCAATTAAAAAAAGAGTTTGATTTTGTCATTATTGACTGCCCGGCCGGGATTGAGATGGGTTTCAAAAATGCCACAGCCGGTGCCGAGAAAGCGATTGTTATTACTACTCCGGAAGTATCGGCCGTGCGTGATGCCGACAGAATTATCGGCCTTTTGGAGGCAGCAGAAATACGCAACCCGGAACTCATTATCAATCGCCTTCGTCCCAATATGGTCAAAAAAGGCGATATGATGGATATTGATGATATGATTGATATCTTAGCCATAGGCCTTTTGGGGGTTGTACCGGAGGATGAGCTTATCGTTGTCTCCACCAACAAAGGGGAGCCCGCGGTTCTGGATATGAAATCAATGGCCGGTCAGGCTTATCGGAATATCTCGAAGCGGATTACAGGGGAAGATGTTCCTTTAATCCAGATGGATGCTGACACAGGAATATTTGGTAAAATTAAAAAATTCTTCGGAATTCAGGAGTAGGTAGAGGAGGTATGGGCATGGATTTATTAGAAAAGATATTGGGTTTTGGCCGGAAAAAGTCTTCGCACAGCAACAGTAAAAACATTGCGAAGGAAAGACTGCGCTTAGTATTGGTGCATGATCGTGCCAGTATTTCGCCACAGATGCTTGATACCCTGAAGGAAGATATGCTTGATGTTATATCCAATTATATGGATATTGATCGTCGTGGGACCACGGTTAAATTAGATTCTGATGATGAATCAATTGCTTTAATCGCCAGTATTCCGGTGCGGGGAATGAATAAGGGTCAACGCGGAATGAGATTCTAAATTAATACATAATTAATGCTTAATTATTGCTCATTAAATTGGAAAACAATACCCTTGGGATTCGTTTGGGCTCGGGATATAATGAGAGTATAGCAGGAACGAGGTGAAGGAGATGCGTCTCTCAAGAATTGCGAAGAGTCTTGATTATACTCTACTGGGGGTAGTCGCGCTCATCCTGGTGATGGGCTTCTTTGTTTTACAGAGCGCGACGGTAAACGCCAGTATCAGATATGATATAAACTTTGTGATGCGACAGGCGCTTTGGGCCGTAGTAGGCTTAGGGGCTTTTTGCTGTGTTTTGTTCTTTGATTATAGTAAATTAGCTAAATTCGGGATCCCGATTTTTGCTTTAAATATCCTTCTTCTGGTTGCCACATTGTTCCTGGGCAAAGAAACTAATGGGTCCCAGGCTTGGATTCCCATTGGCCCTTTTAAGTTGCAACCGGCCGAGATTGTGAAGATTCTCTTGATTGTGGGATTGGCTCAATTCCTTGTGCCGAGAATCGGTAAGTTAAATACGATAAAAGATTTGCTGCCTGTTTTTCTTTATGTGGGCGTTCCTTTGGGCTTGATTCTGCTGCAGCCGGATTTGGGCACCGGGCTTGTTTATGTGGCGATTATGTTCGGGATGCTGCTGGTGGCCGGAGCTTCTCCCTTGCTACTTTCGACGTTGCTCGGCGGAGGGATCGGCGCGATTGCGGTGGCTGTTTTTGGTCATTATACCTGGGGTTGGTGGCTTCCCTTAAAAACGTATCAATTGAATCGGCTGATTGCTTTTATTAACCCGATGGTTGACCCCCATAAGGCGGGTTGGAATGTGATTCAGTCCCAGATCGCGGTTGGTTCGGGAGGACTGTGGGGCAAGGGCCTCGGGATGGGGTCGCAAAATATTAACAACTTCCTGCCGGCCCAATGGACAGACTTTATTTTTTGTGTTTTTGCGGAGGAGTTAGGTTTTATTGGTGCCGTTGTTTTATTGGCTTTATTCTTTATTCTAATCTATCGGGGGATCAGGATTGCCCGCCGTGCCAAAGATCCGTTCGGGGCCTTGATTGCAGTGGGCGTTATTTCGATGTTTACTTTTCATGTTTTGCAAAATATCGGGATGGCGATTGGGGTAATGCCGATTACCGGTATTCCGTTGCCGTTTGTCAGTTACGGGGGTAGTTCGCTTTTGGCGAATATGCTTGCTTTGGGGATGTTGATGAATGTGTATGTGTATCATGATGATCGGTTAATGTATTAAGTAAGGAAATATGTTGGCCTGCCCGTTTCGTGCTTCGGACAGAACAGACTAATGCTCAGCGCCCGATACGGGCAAAGCACCCTCGACAGCACATCCGTGTGCTGGCTCGGGTTGAGTCGGACATCGTGTCCGCCTCTTTGCCGTATCAGGGGCGCCCTCGCAAGTCTGTTTAGCTGTCCTCCGCAATGAAACGGAGCAGGCCAACATATTATCCTCTGGGGAGAAGCAAAGGAAGCCCGTTTCGTGCTCCGGACAGAACAGACTAATGCTCAGCGCCCGATACGGGCAAACCACCCTCGACAGCACATCCGTGTGCTGGCTCGGGTTGGGTCGGACGTCCTGTCCGCCCCTTTGCCGTATCAGGGGCGCCCTCGCAAGTCTGTTTAGCTGTCCTCCGCAATGAAACGGAGCAGGCCAACATATTTCCAATGGGGAAAATGGGGAATAGGAGGCTGCCCGTTTCGTGTACATATTTTCGATGGGGAAGATGGAGATAAAGGGACAATGAAAAAGTCTTTTCATGTCGTGATTAGCGTCTTAAATTCAAAGTACATCCATTCAGCACTCGCGCCATGGTGTTTACTGGCGGGAGTTAATGCGTTCTGCCGCGAAGAAGGCCTTGCCGGGATTACGGCTGAAGTTGTCGAGGGGACGATTAATGAGCCCGTTGAAGAGATCGCTGAAAAAATTTGCGCGAAAAACCCGCAAGTGATCGGGTTTTCGTGCTATATCTGGAATATCACTGCTACGATGCAATTATTGCGTCTCGTTAAAAGCAAATTGCCCGATGCCATTATCGTTTTAGGCGGACCGGAAGTGAGCTTTAACGCGGAAGAGGTCCTGCGCGAAGAGTCAGCGGTGCAATATGTTGTCTCAGGGGAAGGGGAAAAGCCCTTTGCCCTTTTGCTTCAGGCCATACATGACGGAATACCGCAGGGACAGGATCAGGCAGAGGATCAGGCTCAGGTTCAGGTCCGAGATCTGGGACAGGCTCAGGTCCCGGATTGCGTACAGGATCGGGTTCAGGAAATTCCCGGGGTGTGTTCCCGAAAGGGGCAGGAAATAGTGGTTGTGCCACCTGAGCTTCCGGCGGGGGATCCGCCCAGTCCTTATAGCCCTGAATATTTTACTGCTTTAAAGGGGCGGCTGGCGTATCTGGAAACCAGCCGGGGCTGCCCGTATTCATGTGCTTTTTGCCTCTCCAGCCGCGGTGGCGGTGTCCGCTTTTTTGATTTGGAACGCACCAAAAAGGAGATGCTACTGCTGGCTAACAGTGGAACGCAAACAGTGAAGCTGGTGGATCGTACCTTTAACTGTAATCGCCCAAGAGCAATGGAATTATTTCGTTTCATTATCGAAAACTATGGTGCCGCTATTCCCCGAGGGGTCTGTTTTCATTTTGAGATTGCCGGTGATCTCCTGGATGAAGAGATGCTTAGCTTGCTTGCCACAGCGCCTATTGGCGCCATGCAGATGGAAATCGGCCTGCAGAGTTTTAATCCGCAGACCCTTGCCACGATTAACCGCAAAACCGATCCGGAACGTTTGCAAAGGAATATTAAAGGTCTTGTGGCCAATGGAAATATGCATATCCACATCGATTTGATTGCCGGACTGCCATTTGAAGATATCGACAGTTTTGCGGTGAGCTTTAATACGGCGTATGGGCTCAAACCCCATCTACTGCAGTTGGGCTTTTTAAAGCTGCTGCACGGTGCGCCGATGCGGGAAGAGCCGGCGAAATTCCCATGCCGGTATCGCGAAGAACCTCCTTATGAGGTGCTGGAGACGCCCTGGCTATCAACGGAAGAGCTTGTGCGTTTGCATCACACGGAAGATGCTTTGGAGCGGTTGTATAACAGCGGCCGTTTCCGGCGTACTTTGACCTATGTGTTGGAAAAAGCGGGTTATAGCCCCTATGCTTTGTTCGCTGAGTTCGGGGAATTTGCCGCGGCACAGGGGACAGATAAGATTTCTCTGGATGACTATACGGCGCTCGCTTTTAATTTTTTCAGCAAGCTCCGGGGGATTAACCGTATGGCTCTGCGTGATGTGATGGTTTGTGACCGTTTAACGACGAATAAATCAGGCCGACTTCCGGTTATATTGCGTGTGCCGGATGCGGCCTTGAAAAAAGTCATTAACAGATGGAACAGCAGTGTGAAAAATAACGCAGGAACGCGCCAAAAAGGCGGCGTAAAACGCAGTTTTGCCTATTTATATTCCGAACAGTGTCTGGTCTATGTGGATTATCAGGAGGAGGAGAGAAACCCGATTACCGGTGAGTATCCGCTGAAAAAGGGATGCAAATGAGTTTATATTTTACTTAACTCCAGGAATACACCGCCTCCGTAAAGAAGGAGGGTATGATGGTCTTTTTGATAGAGGATGCAGCCATTTCCTTCTGCATCAACGGCTTTAATTTCTGTGACAGAATCGCCCTCGCTCCGATTATGAATTTTTTTCTAAGCATCAATCCATCCTCCTTGTAAAAAAATATCTACTGATTAGATTATTTTGTCATTATTAACCGGATTTTTTTGTTGAGATAACCAGATTATAGAGATATGCTCTTTGTATTATAGCATATCTCGTTATAGGAAAGAGGATGTTAGCATGAATTATGTTTACATAGTCGAGTGTCGTGATCAGACCTTGTATACCGGCTGGACAACTGATCTTGCGCGAAGGATCGTGGCGCATAATGCAGGCCGTGGTGGGAAATACACATGTCGAAGACTGCCCGTGCGCTTAGTGTACTCCGAAGAGTATGAGGATAAAAGTACGGCCTTAAAACGGGAGTATGCTCTTAAGCAGTTAACGCGTGAAGAAAAACTGGCTTTGATAGAAGGAAGAAAAGGAACCGAAGAAATAGAAGAAACCGAAGGCAAAAAGTATTAATAGAGCAATGCCATTAAGGGCGGGAAGAGTTGCTGTCGGCCTGCTGTTGAGAGACGGAGACAAGGTAGAGGAGGGCAGGAGTAATAAAAAGCATGGAGGTACCTGCCGCTACGATGCCGGAGTCATTGACCAAAAGGACAATAAAGCTGCCGGCGAGCCCTGTATAAAGGCCTGCCTGGAGATAACCGTATTCGCCAAAAAGCTTTTTAAGCAAACCGGGGGGCTTGTTGAAAACCAGGGCCAATGCGGCTAGAAAGGTCAGGAAAACGCGGCTCCACATGGAATAACGGATTAGTTTGATGTTCATACTTATTTTCCGGGCGAAGATGGGCAGAAGCGACGCGGGGCCTTCAGCTTCGATCAGGCGGGCGGTTTGACCAATATGTGATTGTGCTTCCAGCGGCCGCTGCAGATCCCAGGCAAACAGACCGATTAATGCGATAAGCGTAACCGTGCCGCCGGCAGTAATCAGGTGAAGGGAGATTTTTTGGCGGTAGAAGAGGGCGTAAAGCAGGAGATAGCTGGTTAGAAGGGTAATCGTACCGCCCACATTAGTGCCCCACTGGGGAGCGGCCACCAGAAAGATCAGGAAGAGTGCACATATTCCCGTAAGAGGGATCAGTTGTTTCGAGAGGCTTTCGCCTCTTTTTTCTTTAACCATTTCCAAGAGGAGGGTTATCCCGATGACAGACGAGCCGAGCAGGACGCCCAGGTATTCGTTGCCGAGACCATAAAAGCGGGCCCCAGTGATGGGGTCGTATCCGAGAATGGAGCTTTTCATGAGGGGAGCCCCGACAAAGAGGTCGGTGATGATGCCAAGGGTCGTGAGCAGATAAAGCAGTGTCAACCGGGGCAGCACGGTTTCCTGTTGCCGGAAAAACTTAACGGCCAAGGCTACACCGGCAAGGAGCGCCATAACACGTATCTCCAGCCGTTCGGTCGGCAGTAAAGGGAGGAGGAGAAAAAGGAGAGGGACACCGGTCAGAGCAAGTAAGAACGTAATAAGGGCCCGATACAGTTTTCGACCGGTTTTGCTCAGTAAAAGCAAGAGGAGAATGGCGAGTACCAGGATGATCAGCAGGAGGACATATCCTTTGATGAGGAGCGGACGTTGATTGTGGTTCACCTGGAAGAGCGCCAGTTGTTCGTTCAGGAAGGCCAGGGGGTCAGCATGGGGAGTGGTATAAAAGGGATGACCGGAGAAAAAGGGCGCATAATTAATCTGCCAATGAGTCAGGATGGTCGGGGCAATATCCAGATTGGTGAGTAGCCCTTCTCTTTTGGTGCTTGCGGAGAGCAGAAGCTCATTTCCCGGCATCTTCTGCCGGTAGTAGAAAATGGGGGTAAGGGTGTTGCCTGTGTTCACCTCCGCTTTTGCCGGGTAAGGGGCAAGGAGCAGCAGGGCGACTTCTTTTTCCGCACCATTTTCCGAAACTATTTGCCGTAGTGAACCGATAAATGCATCTATTCCGGCCAGGAGCTTCCGGCGGTTTTCCAGATAGACGGTGGGGGGGAGAGCGGTGTTGAGTGCATCAAGTCTGCTGATGTCACCCAGGTCAAGGAGGACGAGACCTGCCTCATTTTGCCGCAGGAATTGGCTCGTTTGTTCATAAAGGAATTCATAGTTGGTCGTGTAGACAGTAGGCGAAAAAGGGCTGAGGATGTAAGTGCGCCGGTCAACAATCCCGCTCCGGACAACGCCCTCCGTATTCATGGCGAGCAGAGCTCCGGGCCGGGCGGTTTTTTCCGGCAGGTCATGATTGCCCACTAGGAGCAAGGGAAGCTGGTTTTGCTCCAGGGTTTCCCCAAGCAAACCGGGTCGTACTTCCGGCGGATTACTGTTTTGCAGTTGCTGCAGGTAGGGCAGAAAGACGGTATTAGCAGGTGCGGCAGTGCTGGTATCTGCGGAGATCCCGGTGTATCTTTGATAGAATTCTGCGGCGGTCAGTTCCAGAAATCTTTCCTCGCTTTGCCAGGCGCGCGCCGCCTCTTCGGGACAAGCGGCTTTCTTCCCCGCCGAAAGGGTCAGATAAGCGGCGCTGATGCGCCGTGTCCCGTTGTTTTGAGTATTTAAAAGGCCCACCGCTCCTTCCCGGGCGAGTCGGGTGAGAGTGGGGCACTGCGGAAGATCTTGCAGAGAAAGCCCCGGGATGAGTACGGTAATCAGTTGAACCTGTTTTGCGCCGTTATCCCGGTCGGGGAGCGAATTCCGGTCCCGTTCGCCTGGTGAGGCCGGTGCCGTAACAGGTGTTGCTTCGATAGCAAATAAAGCGGAAGGCATAATAAATAGAGCCGGTAATAGAACAACAGTGAACAGCAGGAAGGCAATGCAAAAACGTTTCATTTAAACATCCCTCACGGGTAACATGAATAGTCCCTATCCCGTAATGTTCCCTAAGGCCGTAAATTTTACAATATATATATAGAACGGAAAATATGATATGATTAGCATAAGATACATCACTGTATTTAATGAGGGAGGTGAAGATTCTGGCTATGTTTTCGATTATTGGAGTGTTGGGCATTGGCTTGTTGGTAGTTATTCTGATTATTGCCGGTGTGGCGAGAAGTGGTTCCATAAAGGAGGGGGATGAGGAAGAGATGATTAAGAATGTTTATGTTTATCTGGTTTTGTTTGTCACCCTGATGATGACAATTGGCGGTAGTGTGGCTGTTTTTATGGCGGCAGCGGATATTGTTTCACCGCAACCGTATTATCAATCCTTTGAGGATTATAAATATTCACGGGAGCACGGGTACAATAAACCTACAGTTGAAGGGGAAAATGATGTAAAGATCGATCTCTCCGATGAGGAATTGCAGGCAGATTATGATCGGATGGTCGCCGATGCAAAAGCCAAAGAAGTAAATCGCGCCAAAAACTCTTTGATTAAAAGTCTTGGCTGGATAGTGATACCTTTCCCGATTTTCTTATACACAAAGAAGTATTTGGTGAAAAAAGAGGCATAAAGGAAAAAAGGACGCAAATCACTTGGTCCCATGGATTAGGATAATAATGAAAGGGCTGACTCTTCAATAAACGGGGAGTCAGCCCTGTTTTTGACGTCTTATCAGAACATCGAAAAATGAAAGCAGAAAGATAAAAAGTTGGTACCAGTAATTGATGTCTTCCCTAAAAAGTAGGAAATTGGTATGATAAGAGAAAGCTAATTTTGACGAAGGGGAAGATTTTATGTCGATTGCACCGCTGAGCAGGAGAGAAAAAACGAAAAAACGGCCGCTATCTGGCGGAATGTTGTTTATTCTGCTGGTTTTAGCGTTTTCGCTTGCTGTGTTGATTTTTTTCCTACCGGGCTTTTTCCAGGCGCCGGTTCCGGCCACCCAGGATGTCCGGCTTTATTATCTGGGGCTACCGGCGGAGGAAAAGGGTTTTTACGAGGAGGAGATGCTGTACCTGCCGTTCACCTTTGTAGAGGAGTATCTGGATTCAAGTGTCAGGCTGGATGAGACCGGGAATACAGTGATTATTACGACCGAGGAAAATGTCTTCCATTTTCCGTTTGGGATTAAAGAAGGTTTGTTGAATTTGGAACCGTATGAATTTACCTATCCGGTTCTGGAGAAGGAAGGGAAGGTCTATCTGGCGGTCGAGCCCTTGCAGGATATATATCAGTTGGAGATCATCACGAATCAGCCAAAGAACAGAGCGAGCATTTATAGCGTCCGGGAGCCGGTGCAGATGGGCAGGGTGCTCCAGGACACCAGGTTGCGGACCGCTCCCGGCAGACGGTCAGCCTGGGTAGCGAAAGTAGCTCTACAGGAAGAAGTACGGATCGTCAGGGAAGAGCGGGGCTGGTATTGGGTAGAGCAGGAAACCGGCGAGGCGGGTTACATAGCGAAAGAGGATGTAGCATTAGCGGGCATTCGCCTCAAGGATACGGCACAGCCAAAGGTCTATCAGCCCTGGAATCCTTTGGGGCGGCCGATTGTTTTGACCTGGGAATATGTGGGACGTGCTACGGCGAGTCCGGCGCAGATTGGGGAACTACCGGGGGTAGAGGTTCTTTCTCCAACCTGGTTTGAGCTGCAACCGAACGGGCGGGTGTTAAATAAAGCGGACAAAAGAACGGTCGATTGGGCCCATAGTAAGGGGCGACAAGTTTGGGGGCTGTTTTCCAACAGTTTCGATAAAGACTTAACGAAGGAATTTTTGGCTAGCAGTGAGTTAAGAATCAAGGCCATCAAGCAGCTTTTAAGTTATGTGGATCTTTACGAGTTGGATGGTATTAATCTGGATTTTGAGAATATGTATTTACAGGATAAAGAGGCCTTTGTGGCGTTTGTCCGGGAGTTGGCCCCACTACTCCATGAAAAAGGGCGCGTCTTAACGATTGATGTGACTTTTCATTCCCAGAGTGAGACCTGGTCGCTGTGTTATGACCGTAAGCAGCTTGCGGAGGCCGCCGACTACCTGATTGTGATGGGTTATGATGAATATGGCGGGGGAAGCCCGGTGGCCGGTTCTGTTTCTTCGTTGCCCTGGGTGAAAAAAGGACTGCAGAAAATGCTACTGGAAGTGCCGCCGGATAAGTTAATTTTAGGGATTCCTTTTTATACGCGGGTCTGGACGGAAACAATGACCGCGGAAGGAACCAAAAAGGTGACCTCCAAGGCCTATTCCTTAAAGGCGGCGGAAGATTGGCTGAAAGCAAATGGCGCAACAGTTACCTTTGACGAAAAAAATCAACAGAACTATGCGGAAGTGCAAAAGGAGGGGGTAACATCCAAAATGTGGCTGGAAGATGATTATTCACTGGAAAAACGGATTGAATTAATGAAAGAGTATCGGTTAGCCGGATTAGCCGCCTGGCGCAGAGGTTATGAAAAAGCGGATACTTGGGCAGAGATTGCTAAGCTCGTAGGAAAGGTTTGGTAGGCAAAGGCTTTGGTAAAATGTATAAAAGGCACAGTGATGGGTAATCCTTCTAAGGTAGAATATTGAAAGGTGGGATTAGTGATGAGAGTAAAAGTTGATCCTGAGCTGTGTATTGCCTGCGGTGCTTGTGTGAATATGGCTTCGGAGGTTTATGACTGGGATGATAACGGCAAAGCCGTTGCCGTTGAGGATGATGTGCCAGTTGAGATGGAGGATGAAGTAAGAGAAGCGTTGGAAAGCTGCCCGACTGAAGCTATTCAGGAAGTATAATTTGCTTGCAGGATGGGGTTTTATCAAGAGATGGCGGGGCCTAATTGGTGGTGTAATTACTTTTTTATTTTTTTTAGAAAGGGTTTTACGGTAAACAAAGCGAATATTATAAGTAAGGTCTAGACCCTTGACAATTTTATTCTTTAAATTATAATGGATTTACGTTACCTCCAACCCAGAGGAGATAGAGGAGGTGGGCTTATGAAGATCAAGAAGATCAATGAGGATAAGGTACAGATTATTATTACAAACCAGGACTTAGAGGAAAGAGATTTTAAAAAATGGGAGTTCATGCCCATAGGCCCTAAAGCCCAGGAATTGTTTCAGGATTTGCTCGAAATGGCTTACCATGAATGTGGTTTTCAGATTGAAGAGGATTCACAGCTGATGGTGGAAGCATATCCGTTATCTGTAGATAGTATTGCGGTGATTATGACCAAAGTTCGTTCCCGGGGAACGGATAACGCGAATCTTTTTACCTTCGCTCCGCATGATGAAGAGGAGGAAGAAGACGACGAGGCCTGTTTTGAAAGAGGAACGGGTCAGGTTTGGAATTTTGCCGATTTGGAGACTTGTATGCAAGCGTGCCATAGGCTCAATCCCGAATTACTGGAAGAGAGTGCCTTATATAAATACCTGGATGAGTATTATTTAGCGGTAAACACAATTGCTCTGGGGGTTGAGGACGTTGCGGCAGTTTTAGGTGAGTACGGTGATTGGATCCCGGTAGATGCGGCCTTTTTTAAAGAACACGGGCAAACAATCCTTAAGCGGGAAGCCGTGGTTAATCTTGCCTCGATTATTAGGGACTAGACTTTGTAACTGCACTGCACAGAATAGAAATAAGCAGCCTCATTTCGTCAGTTGGCGAAGTGAGGCTGCTTGACTTTGGGCATTGATTCACGGACAAGTTTGACTTGTGGTATAATAATAAGCAAATAACGTCAGAAAAAAGAAAGGGAGGTTAAGATGAAAAAAACGGTAATAAAGATAATGACCGCTCTTATCCTGGGAATTGTGACGATGCAATTTTTGCCCTTAACAGCGCTGGGGGCAATTAATCTTGATGCCTATATCAATCGCATTAAAGAGATAAATGCCGAGCACTTCAGAAAAAGCAGATATGCTTATAGTTTTCAATTAGACAACCGTGGAAAACAGGAAAAGCTCCGGAAATTGAATGATGCCTATGCCAAACTTGTATATGGCACGGGGAAATTTTTGCTGGGGCCGTTGAAGCTAGAGTCTGTGATCTATAATAGGACGTATAGTGAAATCCCCCATAAAAATGGCTCCTTCAATAACAGCTCCGGTAACATCATCCTGAAAAATGCCACTAGCAGCAGCTTACTAAATAACAGCGCACTAAATAATAGCACTAGGAGCAGCTTACTGAATAATAGTAGCGGAAGCCTCTTGCAAATAGCACCGCTGAAAATAGCACCTTTGTGTCTATGAAAAAGAAGACCATGGTCTTTTGGCGAAGTCCGTGGTCTTCTTCTTTCCTGCTGGAGAAAAAATATTCCAATTCGGTTAGGATACAGTTATAATAACAATATAAACAAAATATAAAGATAAAAAGAATGTGCGGAAAAAGAATGATGAAAGTATGAAAGGGAATAGTACCAATGAACAAAAAAAGGCCGATTAGGATCTTGATATTTTCAGTTTCTATTGGGTCGGGGCATGATTCGGTGGCGTATGCGGTTGCCGAACGGTTGCAAGCTGAAGCGCCCGGTTCGGAAGTGAAAATAGTTGATACGTTTCGGTTCATCAATAGTATTTTAAACAAAGTCGTCGTCGGAAGCTATATGGAAACGATCAAGCTTACGCCGAAAGTCTGGGGCTATATCTATGACCAGGCGGAAGGAGGCGAAAAGCTGGTTGATTTAAGCCGGATTTCCGCCAAAATTCTTGCGCCGAAAATTGAGCAACTAATCAATAGTTTTAACCCGCATTTGATCTTTTGTTCTCATGCCTTTCCTACAGGGGTGCTTGGGGCGATGAAGCAGAAGGGGCGGATTAGCGTGCCGCTGGCTTCCGCAATTACCGATTTTCATATTCATCCCATTTGGATCAATAATGGGGTAGACCTGTACTTTATTCCTTCCGCCGATTTGGATTATGATTTGCTTCAAGCGGGGATAAAGCCGGAGAAAATACAGTCGGCAGGTATTCCGATTCGGATGCAGTTCGCCGAGCCAATTGACACCTTGCAGGCCAAAGAGGAATTCCAATTCCGTGGTGATCCGGTTGTTCTGATTATGGGCGGCGGTTTAGGCTTAGGAAGAATTGAGGCGATCACCAAACAGATTCTGCATCATGCCAACTACGGAGTAGTGGTGGTTGCCGGAAAAAACAAGCACCTGTATGAGACCCTGCACAAAATAAATAATCCCCGCTTGCGTGTTTTCGGCTATGTGGAGAATATGGCGAAGGTCATCGCGGCCTGTGACATTGTGCTTTCCAAACCGGGCGGGGTTAGTACGGCAGAGGTGCTGGCGATGAGTAAACCCTTGGTAATTTTTTCCTCTTTGCCGGGGCAGGAGGATCGCAATACCGATTATCTCTTAAACAGGGGAGCGGCGGTCAAGATTAAGAAGCTGGATTTGCTTGTTCCTGAGTTGCAGGTTCTCTGGGAGAATAAGGTCAGATTAGCCCGGATGAAGGAGGCGGCGGAGCATCTTGCTTCCCCCTATTCGAGCAAGATGGTCTGGGATAAGCTTTGGCCTTTGATTGAGCAGGAAGAAACTGCGGAACGGCAGGCTTCCCTGCAGGCGGGGTACAAGGAGGATTAAGGGCCTTAAGGCTCACCAATATTGCATTTTGCAAGACTAATGCTTTATAATATAGAAAAAAGAAAAAGGAAAGAAAATGAAAAAAGGAAGAATGGTAGCACGGTAAAACGGGAGAAGAGCAGTATAGTAATATTTTTTGGTATCAGTGTGGCAGGATGGCAGGAAGAAGATGTACGCAGTAGACAAGGCACCCTTTTCTTCTTGGTGCCTTTTTCAATTCTCTTTTTCTGACCATGATACCGGAAGGGTGAAAAAGTGAAAGGAGAATGGGGAAAATGATTATTGTAATGAAGTCCGGTGTGGGAGAGAAAGCCGTTCAAAAAGTAGTGGAAAAGCTGCAAAAGAATGGCTACCAGATTCATGAATCCAGAGGGGTAGAAAAGATCTTAATCGGGGCAGTAGGAGAAAAATCCGACAATGTTAATATGTCTATAGAGGCGATGGATGGGGTGGAAAAGGTGATCCCGATCTTAGCTCCATATAAGCTGACCGGGCGGGAATTCCATGCCGAAAACACGATAATTAAGATAGGGACGCTTTCCATTGGCGGGCCACAGTTGCAGGTAATGGCCGGGCCTTGTGCGGTGGAAAGCCGGGAACAGCTTTTGGAGATCGCCTTTATGGTCAAGGAAAGTGGCGCTAAAATCTTGCGCGGCGGGGCTTTCAAGCCCAGAACTTCTCCTTATGCCTTTCAGGGGATTGAAGAAAAGGGGTTGGAATACCTGGCTGAAGCCAGGGAAAAAACCGGTTTATTGATTGTGACGGAAGTAATGGATACGCGGAAAGTAGAGGTAGTCGCCCGATATGCCGATATCCTGCAAATCGGAGCCAGGAATATGCAAAACTTCCCTCTTCTGAAGGAAGTAGCGAAGACGAACAAGCCGGTGTTGTTGAAGCGGGGTTTGGCGGCAACGATTGATGAATGGCTGATGGCGGCAGAATACATTATGCTCAGTGGCAATCATCAGGTAATTTTATGCGAACGGGGGATCCGTTCCTTTGATGATTCATATTATCGTAATGTGCTGGATCTTACGGCGGTGCCTGTATTGAAGCGGCTCACCCATTTACCGGTGATTGTTGATCCCAGTCATGGCACGGGTAAATGGCATTTAGTCGAACCGATGGCTCGGGCCGCAGTGGCGGCGGGAGCAGACGGCTTAATTATTGAAGTGCATACACGACCGACTGAAGCAATTTGTGATGGTCCCCAAAGCATCAAACCGGAGAGATTATGCAACCTAATACGGACGGCTCAAAACATCGCGGGGGCACTGGGGCGCACTCTCTAGAGGGGCCAAGAGGAGATCAGGATGGAAATAAAGGATAAAGAGATCAGAAAAGTAGCTGTGGTCGGGCTGGGGCTGATGGGAGGCTCTCTTGGTTTAGCCATCAAAAAGAAATTACCCGGCGTGCAGGTCTTGGGGATTGATCTTCATCCCGAGTCTGTCCGGCTGGCGGTCGGGTTGGGGGCCGTTGATGCCGGGTCGGTTCAGTTGGGGGAGGAGGTTTCCGAGGCGGAGCTTATTTTTCTGGCGACACCTGTTTCGGAAATGTATGCCCTTTGCACCCGGTTGTTGCCGTATTTGTCTCCGGGGATGATTGTCACCGATATGGGCAGTACAAAGGCCAATATTGTGGAATATCTGGAACGCTGTTTACCGCCGGGGGTGGCCTTTTTAGGAGGCCATCCGATGGCCGGTTCCGAGAAAGCCGGCATCAGGGAAGCGCAGGCGGAGTTGTTAGAAAATGCGGTTTATTTGTTGACTCCTACGCCCCAAACAGCGGCCGAAACGGTGGAGAAAGTCAGTGGGTTTTTAGAGCATCTGGGGGCCAAAATCAGGTTGTTATCTCCGGCCGAGCATGACCGTAAGGTGGCGGCCATTAGTCATTTGCCGCATCTTTTAGCCAGCTCGCTTGTCAAGACGGTTGGGCAGTTGGACGAACAGGAGGGCGGCTATTTTCCCCTGGCGGCGGGCGGGTTTCGTGATACCACGCGGATTGCCGGCAGTCAAAGTATGATGTGGCGCGATATTCTGTTGCAGAACCGGGTGGCTGTTCTACCCTTAATCAAGGAGTTTCGGCTGGCGCTGGCGGAATACGAGGATGCCCTGCTAGAGGAGGATGAGGCGCGGCTGGAAGAATTGCTGGAACAGGCGAAACGCTGGCGTGAAAGGATTCCAGCCGGCTTGAAGGGAATTTTGCCCCAGTATTTTGAATTGACCGTCATCGTACCGGATCAGCCGGGGGTTATTGCGGAGTTAGCCGGGGTCTTAAAGGAAAAGGGCATCAACATCAGTGATCTCGAGATTCGTCCTGTGCGGGACGAAAACGGAGGAACAATCCGTTTGGCTTTTAGCAATAAAGAGGCCCGGGAGCGGGCGCTTCAGGTTCTGGCCGCGGCGGGCTATCCGGCGCGCCGGGCTGATTAAGCGAACAAAAGCATTGCCTGGACATTACAGGAGCATCGTAGGCGCGTTGTTACCGGGAAGTCATAAGTAGGATCTAATAATACCGGAAAGGCTTGGGGGTGGTCAGGTTGAAGATGGAGATAACGCCAACTGAGGAGTTAAGAGGGGAAATCCGCGTACCGGGGGATAAATCTATCTCGCATCGGGCTGCTCTCGTGGGTGCTTTGGCGGAAGGAACTACCGAAATCGAAGGCTTTCTGGCCTCAGACGATTGTTTACATACTTTACAATGCCTGCGTGACCTGGGTGTTTCCGTCCGGACGGAGTTTTTTCCTGAGTGTGCCGGAGGGGAACGGAACCGAGTCTTTATTGAAGGCCGAGGGTTGAGGGGTCTGCACGAGCCGGTCCGCGTGCTTGACGCCGGTAATTCCGGCACCACGATGCGGCTCCTGAGCGGGATCTTAGCCGGTCAACCGTTCACCTCCTTTTTGACAGGAGATGTCTCCTTATGCAACCGGCCCATGGAGCGGGTCACGGTTCCTTTACGGGAAATGGGGGCAAAAATTGCCGGCCGGCAAGGGGGAACGCGGGCTCCCTTAGCGATCACGGGCGGGAATTTGCAGACCCTTAATTATCATTTACCGGTGGCTAGTGCCCAGGTGAAATCAGCGCTCTTGTTGGCGGGGTTGTTCTCTTCGGGATGGACGGTGCTCAGCGCACCGGGCGTATCCCGTAATCATACGGAATTAATGCTGCAGAGCTTTGGCGCCGAGCTTACCGGCGAGACGACCGGGGCGGGAGAACAAATCGCGGTCAAAGGGTTACCTGTTTTACGGGCCCAACGGATTTTGGTGCCCGGTGATCTTTCTTCGGCCGCTTTCTTTATGGTGGCTGCGTTAATCGTACCCCATGGCAAACTGACTATTAAGTCCGTTGGCTTGAATCCGACCCGTGATGGGATTATTGAAGTGTTACAGGCGATGGGGGCCAGATTGCGCATTACGGAACGGCAACAAATAGCCGGTGAACAGTTGGGAACAGTTGAAGTGGAAAGCAGCAGTCTACGGGGGATCTCCATTGGGGGAGACATTATACCCCGTTTGATTGATGAAATACCAATCTTAGCGGTAGCCGCACTCTATGCCGAGGGAGTGACCGAAATTAGAAATGCGGCCGAGTTAAAAGTAAAAGAAACCAACCGTTTAGCCACGATTTGCGCCGGGCTAACCCGGATGGGGGCAAAAATCGAGGAATTGCCGGACGGTTTGAGAATCTATGGCGGGCACGCGCTACAGGGAAGCGGCTGCCGGAGTTTTGGCGATCACCGGATTGCTATGGCCCTTGCGGTGGCGGCGTTAGGGGCGCGCGGGAAGACAGTCCTCGAGGAGGCGGAGTGTGTGGATATCTCTTTTCCCGGTTTTTGGGCCATGCTGGCGCAATTAAGGAGCGGGAAGTGAGCAGTGGTAAGTGAGAAGTTCGAGCTGGGAAGTAAGTGAGAGGAGTGGTCGCTAATGTGTTCAATTCCGGTAGACGGCACGACACCGGTTTTTGCTGTTTTAGGTAATCCGATCGGGCATTCTCTGTCTCCCGCGATGTATAATGCGGCCTTTCGGGCCCTGCGGATGAACAGTATCTATGTGGCCTTGCCGGCGGATCATCAGCGGCCTGCCGATGTGGTCAAGGGGATCAGGGCCTTAGGGCTCAGAGGCGGTAATGTGACCATTCCCCTGAAAGAAGCGATTGTTCCTTATCTGGACGGGATTACGGAAGAAGCCCGTTTAATTGGGGCGGTGAATACTTTTTATTGGGAAAAAGGTACTAAAGCTTTGTGGGGTGATAATACGGACGGGGCGGGTTTCCTTGCCGCCATCAGGAAAGTCAGGCCGCAAGTTTTGCGTGAACGGAGTGCTCTTTTGCTGGGTGCCGGGGGCGCGGCACGGGCGGTGGCGGTGTCCTTAGCTTTAACCGGCCTGAAGGAATTGACCATTATCAACCGCAATCTTGAAAAGGCGGCTGCGTTGGCCGGACAGGTGGAGAAGCTGGGGATGAAAGTACAGATCCTTTCCTGGCCGCAGGGAGAAGAGCAAGACTTTAAGGAGCTCTTTCGGGAATGTGCTTTAATCGTTAATACGACGCCCCTGGGAATGAGTCCGCATGAGGAGGCTTATCCGCCCATTAAGGAGGCCTGGCTGCACTCCGGGCAACTGGTGGTTGATTTGATTTATCGTCCCCGGGAAACGGCTTTCTTACGTAAGGCTAAGGCCGCAGGCTGTCTAACCTTGAACGGACTTTCCATGCTTCTGGAACAAGGGGTATTGTCTTTTCAGAGATGGGCGGGGAAGCCCGCTCCGGTAGAGATTATGGCCAGAGAATTAGAAAGGTGGGTTTAAAATGCTGCGTTTTCTTTCGGCGGGCGAATCCCATGGACGGGCGCTGGTGGCAATTATCGAAGGGCTTCCGGCAGGAATAAAGGTGGATGCGGAGCGGGTTAACGACTTTTTGCGGAGACGGCAGGGGGGCTATGGACGCGGAAAAAGAATGGACATCGAGCAGGACCGGGTCGATTTTTTGAGCGGTTTGCGCGGCGGCCTAACCCTGGGAAGTCCCCTTACTTTGGCGATCTATAACCGGGATTGGGAAAACTGGCAGGAGGTAATGGCAGCTACTGCGGAGGCAAACCTGGCGGAAAGAGTGATCACCAGACCCCGTCCCGGGCATGCGGATTTGGCGGGTGGTTTAAAATACCGGCAGGATGATCTGCGTAATATTCTGGAGAGGGCGAGCGCGCGGGAAACAGCGATCCGGGTTGCTGTTGGTGCCATTGCCGCAGAGTTTTTGCGGGCAATGGCGATAGAGGTGCAGGGGCAGGTCATTGCCATAGGCCATATCCATGCCTTTGTGGAGGAAAAGATTTTTAACCGGTCATTGTTTGAAACGCCGCTTTATTGTCCGGACGAGAAGGCCACAGCATTTATGATGAAAGCCATTGATGAGGCGCAGGAAAAGGGGAATACCCTAGGCGGGATTATCCGCATCATCGGGGCAGGGATTCCTCCGGGGCTTGGTTCGCATGTGCAGTGGGATCGTCGCTTAGATGGCAGGCTGGCCCAGGCCATGATGAGTATTCCCGCCATCAAAGGGGTGGAAATAGGGGCGGGCTTTGCCACAGCTGCCTTAGCCGGTTCTGCTGTTCATGATGAAATAACGTATGAGGCCGGGCAGAAACGATTCTGCCATGGGAGTAACCATGCGGGAGGGCTCGAAGGCGGGATCACAAACGGCGAGCAGTTGGTGATTCAAGCCGCTATGAAACCGATTCCGACCCTAACACAGGCGCTGGGGAGTGTCGATATGGTCACAAAGGAACCTTCACCAGCCAGTGTGGAACGCTCGGATGTTTGTGCCGTGCCTGCGGCGGCCGTAGTGGGGGAGGCCGTAACCGCCTGGGTTTTGGCCGAAGCAGTGCTGGAGAAGTTTGGCGGGGATCATATGGAAGAAACATTGCTGAATTACCGCAATTATTGTGAGTACTTAGAAGGGCGGTGAGATGCTCAATTGAATAAGAAGGCCGAACTGAAGAAGGAAAAGGAGATTAACCGGGTGGAGGTAAAGCTGGCGGAGAGAAGCTATCCCGTTTTGCTGGGCGAGGATATTCTGCCCGTGTGTGTGGCCGGGCTAAAGGAGTTTTGCCCGGAGGAAGAGGTTTTTGTTGTTAGTGACGCCACGGTTTACCGTCTTTATGGGGACTATTTAGAGACCTTACTCAAAGAGGAAGGTTATCAGCCCCTAAAATATCTCCTGGAGCCGGGGGAAAGCGCGAAGACATGGCATAATGCGGAGAAAATCCTTGACCGGATGCTGGCCGGCAATTTAGGCCGTCAGGTTCCGCTTTTGGCGCTGGGCGGCGGAGTAGTAGGAGATTTGGCGGGTTTCGTTGCCGCCCTTTACCGCAGGGGGGTGCCGTTTGTTCAGATTCCGACCACACTTTTGGCGCAGGTTGACAGCAGTGTGGGGGGAAAAGTGGCGGTCAATCATCCGCGTGGCAAGAATATGCTGGGGACCTTTTACCAACCGCGGGCGGTCTGGGCCGATTTGCGCACTTTGCAGACCCTTGATGAACGCGAATGGCGGGCCGGATTGGCCGAAGTACTGAAATATGCCTTGTTATGGGAGGAAAAGTTTTTTGCCTATTTAGAAAAGCACGCCGCGGAGATTTTCGAGCGGAAGAATCCGGCGGTTTTATCCTTCGTGATTGAGCAGTGCGTCCGGATTAAGGCGGAAATTGTGCGCCGGGATGAACGGGATGAAGGATTACGGAACATCTTGAATTTAGGGCATACGATTGGGCACGCTTTGGAAAAGGCTACTCTTTTTCAGCAGTATCGTCACGGGGAAGCGGTGGCGATTGGTCTTTTGGCGGCGGCGAAAATTGCTCTGGAGTTGGGGTTGTTTAGCGCAAGCTCGCTCGAGAGACTGGAAAGATTGATGAGGGTGTGGGGCTTGCCGATGACCCTACCGGCGTCGACGTTTGGTGCGGTTTTAGAGTATATTAAACTTGATAAAAAAGTTATGCGAAAAGAAGTCCATTTCATTCTGCCGGTGGCCCTCGGAAAAGTTTCGGTGAAAAAAGGAATTGCCGAGGAGCTAATCGCCCGGGTCTTAAAAGAAGTGGCGCATTAAAAAGGATTCTTGAGGGGAGATTCTTTAGCTCTTTTACGGGAGGATTTCCATCGAAAGAATTCTTTAATTACAATATTACTTTATAAAATATTGAAAATTTCCAAATATCAGAGTATAATACAAAATAGGGTGAATGTTGCGCAGGGTAAAAAACTGGGGGAGGTTAGAGATGATGATTAATCCGACATCATGGAAAATGAAGGTCATTTCGGCTTTTACCTCAATAGCAATGCTGTTTACGGTTTTTTCCGCGCCTGTATCGGCTTTGGATTTAGAAAACCTACTAAAAGACAAGGTTATCTCCGTGTTGAGAGCTCCGGCTGAGAAAGCAGTCACATACGGCAACTATGTTCAAAAGCTGCTGAAGATCAATACATTTCAGGATGAAGCAGAGAAAAGAGCATATTATCAGAATAAAGAACTGGCTGTAAAGAACAAAATCCAGTTAAAAACGCAGAATGTTTATAATAAGTTTGATTCGCTGGTAACAAAGAATGTCGACAAGGTGATTACCCCTGATACCCATTGGTCCCTGAAGTTTGTGGGTGGATTAGCGGAAGGTATTCCCAAAGGGATTCTGGACCTGGGGGTGCTCGGGTATAATGTTTACGAACGGGGGAAAGCCGGGAATCTTTATGCAACTTCCCTGAACACCTATTACAAGCTCAAAGATAATCAAGCTGAGTATAAGGAAATTGGTTTAAATATCGCAAATCATCCGCTCCAGGCCGGCGGGGCCGTGGCCGGAGTATTATACAGTGAGGGCAAGGATTATGCTCTCACGTTATATCATAATCCACGGGCGGCGGGCAATTTGGCGGGCAGTTTTGTCGGGATCGGCGGCTTACTCGGTGCGGCCGGCAAAAGCTTAAAAGCGGTCAACAAAGGGCTTCCTGCTGCCACCAGGGCCCTGGAGAGTGTCTCCGCGCTCAGGATACCGACTATGGGGGCAACTCCGGTGGCCGTTGGGACAGCTGCCAAGGCTTCGAAAATTGAGTATCGTTGTCCCACGGTAACAGTTCCTAAGCTTACCGTGGAGACCAAGCGTGCGGGCAAAACTAACCTTGCGGGTAAGGGAGATTTAGCAGATAAGGCAGGCAAGGCGGGTAATGCCGGAAAAGCAGCACCGACGCTGACGAGTTCTTCCGGTCTTGGCGAATTTCCCTCCGGGAGAATAAGCGGAATGAAAGTAGTAAAATTCTTAGCTGGAGAAGGTTTTGAGCTTCTACGGATAAGAGGGAGCCATTATATCATGAAGGGACCGAATGGGAGAGTTGCCTCTGTTCCTGTCCACGGTAGTAAAAATGTGGCTCCGGGGACGCTAGCCGATATTAAGAAAGCGGCGGGATATAAATAGGAGATAATATAAATAGGGATAGAAAAAATCAGCCTCAATGACAAAGGCTGATTTTCTTTTGCTTAAGTTTCTATATGACATCCGGAAGCTCCGTTTCAGTAGATCACTTAAAAGCGAGTTTTCTTGTCAGATAGCCGACAAAAATTGAAACAGGAAAGCCTGCCGCAACGACAACGCCCGTCCATTTTGAACCTAGATAATCAAAGAGCAGAAAAGGGATAATTAAAAACAGCAAAAAAGTTCCCAAGCCGAAAAACCAGGACTTGCTAATGATATTTTGATAATGTTTCAGGTATTTTTGCGACACCTTTTTTTTACAATGGGGGCATTTCGTAGTACGGGGCGTTATTGGTTCGTGACATTCCGGACATGTGAGTTTGGCCATATTTTTCCCTCCCGGTAGTATTAATATTCTAAATTTCTTTTATTTAATATGATTTATTTCTCTAAAACCCTGAGAAATCCTTTAATTTTACGGAAGTGTTAATTTTTTTACCAGTTCCATGCGTAAATCCTCTAAAGATAAAGAGTTTAAAGCCTCATCGAGCACTGTCTTTACTTTTTGCCAGACCAGGCGGGAAACACATTTTTCGAGGCGCTCACAGGTGGCGGGGAAATCAGTACTGACGCATTCCACCGGCACGATTGGTCCTTCCAGGGCGCGGATTATTTCTCCGACAAGAATTCCGGCCGGTTCCCTGGTCAATGTATATCCACCTTGCACACCACGGTTACTCTTGACTAAACCGCTTTTGACCAGGTTAGACATGATTTGCTCTAAATAAGCCTCGGATATTCCCTGGCTTTGCGAAATGGTTCTCACGGAAACTAATCCTTGATCATAATTGAGAGCAAGCTCGACCATTGCTCGCAGACCATAACGGGCCCGTGTGGAAAATTTCATGGTGCAGTACCCCTTCTTTTTGTTAATTCTAACAGATTACACACTTTTGCTATTAATTATATGAATGTTGAGTAGAGAAGTCAATTTTAAGAGAAGTCACTTTTCCTCTTGACATTTAAGGGGGCGGTAGGTATAGTATTTATAAATCCTAGTAAACCGATAGGAATTATAATATATGGACATAATTCCAGTCCAAAATGAGGAAGCTATGGATACTGTAAAAAAGAAAATGCACTAGCAACGAATGAAAAGAAAAGCTTTGGGAAGAAGCTTTAAAAAAAGGGAGAGAGCAAGAAGATGGCAGAGCAGAAAAAGTTTAAATTCGATACTTTACAGGTGCACGCCGGTCAAAAGTCGACCCCGCCACGGGGGCACGGGCTGTTCCCATTTACCAAACAACCTCCTTATGTATTTGAGAATGCGGAGCATGCCGCAAGGCTGTTTAATCTGGAGGAGGCAGGGAATATCTACACCAGGATCATGAATCCTACAACTGATGTTTTTGAGCAAAGGATGGCGGCACTGGAAGGAGGAGTGGGAGCGTTGGCTACTGCTTCCGGTTCGGCGGCCATTACTTATGCCATCTTAAATCTTGCCGGGGCCGGGGATCATCTGGTGGCCGCCGCGACTCTTTATGGCGGGACCTATAATTTATTTTCCGCCCGCTTCCCTCAATTTGGGCTCAAAACAACTTTTGTCGATCCTGATGATCCGGAAAATTTTCGCCGCGCACTTACCCCGCAAACGAAAGCCATCTATCTGGAAACCATCGGCAATCCGGGGATAAACGTTATTGATCTTGAAGCGGTGGCCAGGATTGCCCATGAAAACGGCCTGCCTCTTATTGTTGATAATACTTTCGGCACTCCTTATTTAATCCGGCCGATTGAGTATGGCGCGGACATTGTAGTCCATTCGGCCACGAAGTTTATCGGCGGTCACGGTACCTCTTTAGGCGGGGTATTGGTGGATGGGGGTCGTTTTGATTGGGGCGCAAGCGGCAGATTTCCTGACTTTACCGAGCCGGATCCCAGTTATCACGGGGTTAGGTATGCGAGAAGCCTTTGGGCGGCAAGCCTATATTGCCAAAGCGCGGGTGCAGTTATTACGCGATACGGGGGCCTGCCTGAGCCCGTTTCATGCCTGGCTGTTCCTGCAGGGGCTGGAAACCCTTTCTCTGCGTGTGGAAAGGCATGTGGCTAATACGAAAAAGGTGGCTGAATTTTTACAGAACCATCCCCTGGTTACCTGGGTCAATTATCCCAGTTTAATAGGCAATAAATACTATGCTTTAGCGCAGAAATATCTGCCGAAAGGGGCCGGCTCCATTTTTACCTTCGGCATTAAAGGCGGGCTGGAAGCAGGCAAGCGCTTCATGGATAGTATGGAGATTTTTTCGCTTCTGGCCAATGTGGCCGATGCCAAGTCTCTGGTCATCCATCCGGCCAGCACCACCCATGCCCAGTTAGCGGAGGAAGAGCAAAAGATGGCCGGCGTAACGCCTGACATGGTGCGGTTATCCATTGGCTTAGAAGATGCGGAAGATTTAATCGCCGATTTGGACCAGGCGTTAAGGAAAGCGGTCATTTAGAGGGGGAAGAGCAAATGCCCATAAAAATACCGGATAATTTACCGACAGCGAAAATACTGCAACAAGAAAACATTTTCGTCATGAACGAGGACCGGGCATATCATCAGGATATTCGCCCGCTGAAAATAGTTTTGTTAAACCTGATGCCGACAAAAATCGTGACAGAGACGCAGATTTTGCGACTCTTGGGCAATTCTCCCCTGCAGGTAGAAATAACTTTATTGCATCCGCAAACACACAAATCCCAAAATACGCCCCAGGAATATCTGGTCAAATTCTACCGTACCTTTCCGGAGATTAAGCAGGAGAAATTTGACGGGATGATCATTACGGGAGCCCCTGTAGAGCAATTAGCCTACGAGGAAGTAGATTTCTGGGAAGAAATGAAGGAGATCATGGAATGGAGTAAAAGCAATGTTTTTTCCACGCTGCATATTTGTTGGGGAGCGATGGCCGGGTTGTATTACCATTACGGTGTTCCCAAATATCAGTTAAAGGAGAAAAGCTTTGGCGTTTTTCCCCATCATGTCAAGCGTGAATACGTGAAGCTTCTACGGGGATTTGACGACGAATTTTACGTTCCCCATTCCCGGCATACGGAAATCAGGCGGGAGGATGTGAAAAAAGTGCCGGAACTGGAGATTTTGGCCGAATCAGCCGAGGCCGGCGTTTATTTAGTGGCTTCCCGTGATGGCCGTCAGGTTTTTGTGACCGGGCATTTGGAATATGATCCGCTCACCTTAAAAGAGGAATATGAGCGTGATGTGCAAAAAGGCTTACCGATCAAGCCCCCTGTTAATTATTTTCCTGATGATGACCATTTGCAAATGCCGCTGGTGCGCTGGCGCAGTCATGCCAATCTGCTCTATATGAACTGGCTGAATTATTATGTTTATCAGGAAACACCTTATAATTATGTGACTATTTAACGAAATTTTTGGTGAAGGGGAAATTTCGATGCGCAGAATCTATCTTGATCATAGTGCCACTACTCCGGTAAGGAAGGAAGTGGCGGAAATAATGCTGGAGTATCTAACGGGCAGGTTTGGGAACCCCTCGAGTATTCATTCATTCGGGCGTGAAGCGAAAGAGGCTTTGGAAAAGGCCCGTGAACAGGTCGCGCACGCTCTTCACGCTGATTCCCGGGAGATTATCTTTACGAGCGGGGGGACAGAAGCCGATAATCTGGCTCTGTTTGGCACGGCTTTACAAAATAGCGATAAAGGGAAGCATATTATTACTTCGGCGATTGAGCATCATGCGGTTTTACACGCGTGTGAATACCTGCAGAAAAAGGGTTTTCGGGTTACGGTCTTACCTGTCGATGAGTACGGCCTGATCAGGATGGAGGATTTACGGCAGGCCATCACCGCTGAGACCATCCTCATCAGCATTATGCACGCGAATAACGAGGTAGGCACGATTCAACCCATTGCGGAAATAGGGGCGTTGGCCAGGGAAAAAGGGATCCTGTTTCATACCGATGCGGTCCAGTCTTTAGGGAAGATTCAGCTCGATGTGGAGAAAATGAAGGTGGACTTGCTTTCGGGGTCGGGGCATAAAATATACGGGCCGAAAGGAACAGGTTTTCTCTATGTGCGCCAGGGAGTGAAAATAAACCCTTTAAGCTATGGCGGGCATCAGGAACGAAATTTTCGGGCCGGTACCGAAAATATTCCGGGGATTGTCGGTTTGGGGAAAGCGGTAGAGCTGGCTGAGGCGGAGTTGGACACGGAGATGCCCCGCCTGGCCAGGTTGAGGGATCAGTTAATCCAAGGGCTACAGGAGAGGATTCCCCATATCAAGTTGAACGGTCATCCCGAATTGCGTGTGGCGACGAATGTGAACTTTAGCTTCCTCTTTGTGGAAGGAGAATCGCTCCTGTTGCTTTTAGATCTGCAAGGGATCGCCGCCTCCAGCGGGTCCGCCTGTACTTCCGGCTCCCTTGACCCTTCCCATGTTTTGCTGGCGATGGGCTTGCCCCATGAAGTTGCCCATGGTTCGGTCCGGATGACCTTAGGGCGGGATAACACGGAGGAGGATATTCGTGAGGTGCTGGAAGAACTTCCGCCGATGGTTAATCGTTTACGGGAGATGTCCCCGTTAAAAGCATGAGCAGTACGTTGGAAAAAAGAAAAACATAATGCCAGGAAGAAAAGGGAGTGAAGATTTAAATGGCGATGTACTCAGATAAAGTGATGGATCATTTTCTTCATCCGCGCAATGTGGGAGAAGTGGAGAATGCTGATGGGATGGGGGAAGTAGGGAATCCTTCCTGTGGGGACATCATGCGCATTTCGTTAAAGGTGGAGAACAATATCATTAAGGAGATTAAGTTTAAGACCTTCGGCTGTGGGGCGGCGATTGCTACGAGCAGTATGGTTACAGAGCTGGTGAAGAATAAGACGGTGGAAGAGGCCCTGGAGGTTACCAATCGGGCGGTAGCAGAGGCCTTAGATGGCTTGCCGCCGGTCAAAATGCACTGTTCTAATTTGGCGGCAGATGCGGTTCATGCCGCAATTAAAGATTATCAGGTGAAACATCAGCGGGTAAGCCGCAAGCCAAAAAAATTTTCTTAAAGATGAAGATCCTGGTGGTTGCATAATTTTGCTCGAGATGATAATATATATAATGTTGTCGGGATGTGGCTCAGCTTGGTAGAGCGCTGCGTTCGGGACGCAGAGGCCGCAGGTTCAAATCCTGTCATCCCGACCATTATTTTCATCACCTCAAATATTTTTTTCTGTGACTAAAGTCCCAGGGGAGCGGAGCTATCAAAGCTCTTTTTTTATTGGGTTTGTTGGCTTTTAGGGAGATAAGCCGTGAGAATTGATATAGTATATTTATTTGAAATTATGCGAAAATTATTTTAAATTAAAGATAAACAGAATAACGATTGATTCCTAATTTTAACAACAACTGCGGCTAAACCAAGAATAAAAAATTAGGGAGGTAATGTGATGAAAAAGACCAAAATCAGGCATGTGTTGACAAGTATGGTTGTTCTCGGTATTTTGGTTTGTTTCCCGGTTACATCATTAGGGGCATCTTGTTATGGTAATTTGGGAAAGCAGTTTAATTTCAATTGTTCCCTCACTAATATGCAGATGCCGCAGTTTTCTAAAAATATGAATTCAAATTATTTGAGCAACTGTTATAACGGCAATTGCTTACCCGGCAACTCCGGTAGTAGCAATAAATACTCGCTGAATAATTACAGTAACCTTTATTTACCAAGCAACTGCAGTAACGGCAATTGCCTACCTAGCAACTACAGTAATGGGAATATGTATATACCAAGCAACTCCAATTATAAATTAAGCAATCCCCTTGGTAATAGCTGTTCATTAACAGGGAGTAACGGATGCCAGAAGTCTCAGCCCAGCAATACCTATAATCAGTCAGCGGATATGTCACAGTTTTATGAGTACATGAAGAATATGCTGCAGTCGTGCCAACCTGTTCTCAAATCACCAACATGCACCCCTGCACCTGCCCCCAAACCCACCCCAACTCCGACACCAACTCCTACACCAAAGCCCACACCAAAACCTACACCAACCCCCACCCCAACCCCCACCCCAACCCCCACACCAACTCCCACACCAACTCCTGATCCTGAACCCAACGTTCAAGGCTTAACTGCTGATGAAGAAAAGATGTTCAATTTGATTAATCAGGCGAGAAAAGAAGCCGGCGTAGCTCCGTTAAAAATTGATATGAATTTAGTGAAAAGCGCCAGATTAAAGAGTCAGGATATGGTTGACAAGAACTATTTTGATCATCAATCACCAACATACGGGGATCCCTCACAAATGATCAGAAAATATGCACCTGGTTACAGGGCCACCGGGGAAAATATTGCCTATACAAATTCCGTTGAATCCGCTCATCAAGGTTTAATGAACAGCTCGGGACACCGCCAGAATATTCTCAGTCCTAATTACACTCATATCGGGATCGGTATTGTTAAGTATAAAGGCAATCTGTTGATGTTTACACAGCAGTTTGGTGGTTAGTTCTTTCAACAAAAACAAGGATTAGCGAGAAGCAAAGGTTAGTATTTTCTTTGCTTCTTTTTTATTTTGCCAAATTATTGCTAGCTTCTTTAAACAATGGTAGTATAAAGCTGTGGCGATTAATATCATAATTAATGTAATTAGATGAGTTGTTATTCTGTTTGTGCGGTATTGAGAGGAGGTATTGTTAAGGATGGATGAAAAGCCCCAAGGGGCGGTCTGTTGTCCAAGGTTTGATAAAGTTCCCTGGGACGAAAAGACTTTTATTTGGGAGGATAAGCTTTTTATCAAGGATGAGATTCCTCAGTTGTTCCATATGCCTCTCCCCGGTTTCATCAATCGAACAATGCAGCGGATGTGGACTAAGGCGCAAGAGGCGCAAGCCGCCCCTGAAACGGAAGATTTTTTGCTGCTTGCCTATGATCCGTCACCATGGAAATCGGAATTTTATCTGGCGGTTACGAAGGAAGTCCCCGGAGCAGAAAATGTGCAATTATCAGGGACTTATTTAAGCAAAGTTTTTGATGGACCATACAGTGATGTCCCTAAATGGATTAAGGAAATGGAGCAGTACGTGCAAGAAAAAGGGAAGAAGACGAAAAAATATTATTTTTACTATACAACCTGTCCAAAATGTGCAAAGGAATACGGACATAACTATGTTGTGGCCTTTGCGGAAGTAGAATAGCGAGGGATATGAATGGAAAAACGGCATGAACGGGATGCCCGCTATCTCGAGGCACTGGAAGAAATAACCCGGAGATTTCAGCATATCATGAAGAAATATCAGGTCGATGAGGATGATTGCTGGCCTTCGGTGCAGAGACTGAAAGTATTAGAAGAGAAGATTACAACGGAAAGAAGGCTTCTGGAGGAAGTCAGCCTGCCCTGCCGCTTTATTCTGGAGCATTTTACGACTTTAATGGGAAAGCCGGATCATACTGTCGGGGTTAGTTTCGGGCAGCAATTTGAATTAGGCCGCGGGACAATTACTGATTTTAGTATCCAGGAATGGGGTAATATTTGTTTAATCATCGGGAGCTTCCGTTTGTGTTGGCGGGATAGGGATTATCAATACCTGTTTTATCCGGATAAAGTCATCCTCCGCTCGGTAGACAGAAGCAAACCGGAAATTCATCTTCTTTTTAATTTTGCCTTTAAATATTCCAAGATTTTAACTGAATTTCAGGATGTGGCCACCGATCCGCAAACCTTGTATTGCTATCCTGATTTATTCGAAGAAAAAGAATAAATAAGATGAGCTGATAATGCTCTTCTGTATTAATTTAATTTAAGAAGTCGAAAGTGAAGTGCACCCCAAATGTTAGATACTTTCTAATATTTGGAGGTGTACTTTTTTTGCAACTTAAGCTTCTGCCGGCGCTCAAAGAGCTTGGCACAAGCTAGTTTTCTTGCACCCTTTTTCGGCGGAATTAATAAGCTATGACTAAGAAGAGGGGTGTTGCCGGATGAAAATTTCAGACTGCATTGATGCGGGCACTGATTACTGCCCATGCTATCTGGCCGAAGTCGGAGAATGTATTATGTGTTCTCAATTGCAGGGCAAGGTTTTTTGCGATTGCAAAAACTGGAAAGGTGTATGCATTTATCAGGAATATGTTTGGAATCATATGCGGGCAAAACCGAGTCGGGAGTTATTCTGCGGGAGGGTTTTAGGGGCGGAGGAAGTGGCTGCGGATGTGCTTCTTTTAACAATACAGGTTAACAGAACCTTAGCCAGAGAGTTAAATCATCCCGGGGCCTACGTTTTTATCAGGTCGCTGAATCCGCAAGTCTATTCGGATATCCCCACGTCCGTAATGAAGGTTGATGAGCGGTTGGAAACCATCGTGTTTGCTGTGCAGCAACGAGGGGTCAAGACGAAATATCTATTCGACCGGTGCCTGAAGAAGAAGGAAAAAGAAGTTATTTTCCGTGGACCATTCTGGAATGGCATTATTGGGTTACGCCATATCAAGAGTTTGCAAAACGGGAAAGCGTTGTTGCTTGTGCGCGGGATCGGGCAGGCCCCGGCTGTTCCGGTGGCCCAAAAATTAATCCAGGGTGGAAATGAGGTGGAAATCCTCCTAGACAAGGGAAAGATAGGCAGCGATTTTACCGCCTCTTTGTTTCAGGATATGGGCTGTCACGTGGTGCAAAAAGAAGTATTGGCCCTCGAAAAACTAGCCTTGCGGGAAGATGTGGCGGCTCTGCTCCGCGAGAAAATCGAAAAGGATGGAGTACAGCTCATCTACTGCGGGGGGCCGGATTTTTTGGCGCAGGGAGTGAGCAAGATCATACAGGAAGTGGGCGGTGATGTTGAGCTGGCCTGTTCCAATAATGCCAAATTGTGTTGCGGTGAAGGAGTGTGCGGTAGTTGCCAGATACGCTTAAGTGACGGGTGCCGGGTGAGGAGCTGCAAAACACAGATTGCCCCGCGTGATATCTACGGCGGATGTGGTGGGAATGGTGACAGTAAGCAATACCGAAGGGAGGCCAGGTAGTGTGGTAAAGGTTGTGATTATCGGGGGAGGATGGGCAGGATGCGCAGCGGCAGTTACCGCGCGAAAAGCCGGGGCTGAAGTGACGGTTGTGGAAAAAACCGATTTGTTGCTTGGCTTAGGCAATGTAGGCGGCATTATGCGCAACAATGGCAGATTCACGGCAGCGGAGGAGCTGATGGCCTTAGGCGCGGGAGACCTGATTGAAATAACCGATCGGGCGGCCCGCCATAAAAATGTCAACTTTCCGGGACATAAACATGCCTATTTATATGACGTTGCCAAGGTGGAAGCAATGGTCCGGAAAAAGCTGAAAGAAATGGGGGTTCATCTCCTTCTGGAGACGCGGGCGGTGGATGTGGAAAAGGAAGGGGGGTCTCTCAAAGGGATCGTGCTCGCCAACGAAGATGTGCTGGAGGGTGATGTTTTTATTGAAACGACCGGTTCCACAGGACCGATGGGCAACTGTTTACGGTACGGGAACGGCTGTTGTATGTGTATTTTGCGTTGCCCTTCTTACGGACCGCGCATCAGCATCAGTCAACGGGCGGGCGTGGAAGATTTGCTCGGGAAGCGGGGAGATGAGTCTTACGGGGCGTACAGCGGTTCCTGTAAATTGGCGAAGCATTCGCTTAGTCCTGAAATAGCCGAGCGGCTGGATAAAGACGGGGTAGTGGTAGTGCCCATACCCGCTGAGGACATTAATTTTAAAAAGCTGGACTATAAGGTCTGCCAACAATACGCCTTGAAGGAATTTGCGGAAAATATTGTTTTGCTTGATACGGGATATGCGAAGCTGATGACTTCTTATTATCCCCTCGAGAAACTGCGCAATATCCCGGGTTTTGAACACGCCCGTTATGATGATCCCTATTCGGGCGGCAAAGGCAATTCCATCCGCTATTTGTCGATGGCTCCGCGCCAGAATACGCTAAAGGTCAAGGGGTTGGATAATTTGTTTTGTGCCGGGGAGAAAGCCGGTCTCTTTGTCGGTCATACCGAGGCGATGGCTACGGGAAGTTTGGCCGGGCACAATAGCGTACGCCACAGTATGGGTATGCCTTTGCTGGAATTATCCCGTACCTTAGCGATCGGCGATTTAATCGCTTATGCAAATGAGATGATTGAGACGCCCACAGGTTTAAAGAACCGCTATACTTTTTCCGGCGGAAAATATTTTGCCGCGATGCAGGAAAAGGATCTTTATACGACGGAAGTAGAGGCGATCCGGCAGCGGGTCAATAAGATCGGGCTCGAGCGGATCTTTGCCGAGAAGTTTTTATAGGCATTATTTTGTTTTTCCTGGACCGTAATGAATAATCCCGGAGCAGAAGAATTATTCTAATGTAATGGATACCAAGAATAATGGAGAAAAGAAAAGAAAGCAGGGATGTACGAGTATGCCCAGGAAAAAACCCAAAGAGCCGCGTCCCCAGGATTTATTGAAGATGGAAATCGCTAAGGAATTAGGGTTGTGGGAAAAAATCCAGGCCTTCGGCTGGGGAGAGTTAACGGCCGAAGAATCAGGGCGCATTGGTGGTCTCATGACCGGACGGATGAAGAAAAAGTAAAGCTTGCCGCCCCCTCTGTTACCAGGCGACGGAACAATTAAACATCGATTAATTATATGATATTTTTATTTGTTATCTTCGGGGAAAATAAGATAAAATTAAAATTGTGACAACAATTCGTATAATTATTATTTACCAGATATATCTGGTAGGGGATGATATTAATTTAATGGGGGGCGAGTTTTTTTAATGAAAGAAAAGATTGTCTCGGTATTGATCGCCTTGGTTTTTGGTTTACAATGTTTCCCGTCGGCTGTTTTTGCCATTGATGCTCCGAAAGATCTTGTGGCAAAACAGGAAAGTTCCGTGCAAAGCACGATGATCGGCTTGTCGTGGAAAAGGGTCAGCGGAAGCGCCGGGTATAAAATTTATGATCGAAACGTCTTTGTGCGGGATGTGGGTAATAATAACTTTTGCACTTTGACAGGAGTATCCGTTGGGGAGCATCGCTATACAGTGAAAGCCTATGATCAAAATAATAATCTTTCTTCAGTAAGTAATGTGGTAGTCGTCAGAGTACATCCGCCGGTGACTATTAAGAAATACAGTTCGGAAAAGAGTAAGGTTTATCTCGAATGGCAGTTGCCGACTAATGTAACACCCGATGGTCTTACAGTAGAGGATATCTTCATTATTCGTAATAATGCTTCCTATCGTAAGTCGAGTGCCGATGAACGTTCATTTACGGATGACCAGGTTGCGGAAAATGTAAAATATACGTATTCTATTGTTATCCGCTGGAGTGACGGCTTTTTCTCCGCCCCAAACGAACCGATCGCGGTTGTGGTGAAAGACAAAGCACCGACCTATAATCCGGCGAAAAGTATTATTAGTAAACTAAGCTGGAGTTCGGTGTCTAAACTGCTTCCCGCCAGTATCGCCACCAGTCTAAACGGGTTAAAAAGCAAAAAATCATCTCTGAATCTCAATTGGGGAAAGGCAAGCAGCATCAAACTCCCTCTCATTAATGTAGGTAGTACGCTAGGGTTAGGTAATAACTTGGGCTTAAGTAGTAACCTGGGCTTAAGTAGTAACCTGGGATTAGGAAGTAAACTTAAGTTAAGCAGTAATCTCGGAAATATCGGCATCAAGCAACTAAAGTTTCCGAAGCTCCAGGTGAATCTTCTCAAAGCAGGTAACAATAATAAGCTGCAGGGCTTGGGAGCTGGTTCCCTTAATTTAAAAAGCAGCAAGATTTCTTTATAACGGAAGTGGTAACTTTCGCCTCGTGATCACGAGGCTGCGGAATTGAAGCTATTCACCTTTTGGGGGGGTGAGTAGCTTCTTTCTTTATGTGTTCTAATACACCGATTAAAGCGGAGGGATGCAGATTGTAACAGCAGTTGCATTTTGTTATACTGGAGAGGAAAAGAAAAACACCGGACCGGATCATTTGTAAAAAAGTGCACAAGCGGTACATAATCAGACATAAATGGGGTGGATTGTGATGGAAGGGGACGTCTTGGAGAACGGATTGACCAAGCATGAGCAGATTATTCGATATATTAAGTCATTAACGGTGAACACGAAAGTGTCTGTCCGACAAATCGCCAAAACACTGGAAGTAAGTGAGGGTACGGCTTATCGCGCCATTAAGGAGGCGGAGGTTCGGGGTTTGGTCAGTTCCATTCCCAAGGTAGGGACGATTCGGATCGAAAAAAAGGAAGAAAAGCAGATTGAACGGCTTACCCTGCAAGAGATAGCGAGAATTGTCGAGGGAGAGTTTCTGACCGGGCAGAAAGCGGCCGGCACTGCTCCGCTTAATTTTGTTTTAGGCAGTTATAGCTCGGTGACGATCAAAGAATTCTTAGACCGGGATTCCCTGCTGATTGTGGGCGACCGTCTGGAATTGCAGCAGACAGCCCTGGAGGTGGGCGCTCATTTAATGGTTACGGCGGCGTTGGAAGTACCGCAGATGATTATTCGCGAAGCCGCAGAAAAGGGGCTGGCGGTCATCTCGTGCCCTTATGATGGGTTTGAGGCTGTATCGATGTTAAACAGGGTGGCTAATGATCGTTTTATGGATAAGGAATTAATTCATGTGGGCGATATTATGGTGAAGGAAGTTTTATCTTTACCAATTGAAGCCACCGTGCAAGATTGGCACATGATGGCTGCGCAAACCGGGTACAGCAGATTCCCGGTTCTTGACCAGAACGGAGCGGTGGTCGGAATTGTCACCGCCGTGGATGTGGCCGGGAAAGACCGGCAAGACAGTATTTTAACGGTGATGACCAAGGATGTTTTGATGGTAGACCCGCGGATGCTGGTTTCCCACCTTTCCCGAATGCTGGTCTGGGAAGGTTTTGAGCTGGTGCCGATTGTGGAACGGCATAAGCTGGTAGGGGTGGTTAGCCGTCAGGATATTATCAAGGCCTTTCAACAGACGCAAAAACAGCCTCATGTGGGCGAGACCATCGACAATCTGGTGATGAGCGGGTTCAAACTGGAGAAATGGACGGAAGAAAAAGGAACAGAACAGGAAGAAAGAAAAGGGACGAAGGTCGAAGCAGGGATTAAGCTAAGCGGCGAGATTACGCGGTTTATGATCAACGAAGACGGCACGGCCAGTCCGGGTATTTTGACGACGATTATTTCGACGGCGGCATATATTGTCGCGCGAAAAGAGTACCGCCTCGATACGGTGGTCGATAACCTGACTTTACAGCATTTGCATCCGCTGGCGATTGGTGATGTGGTTGAGGTTGTGGCGCGGAATGTCCATTTGGGAAAGAAGTTTTGCCTTGCTGATGTTTGTGTGTATGGAGAGAAGGACGGGCTTTTGAAGGCAAAGGCAGTAGTGAGTTCCAGAGTTGTCAAAAGGTAAAGCAATAGGAGAGGAAGAAGAAGGGAGCTTGAGCCGTGGCTTTTGTTCATTTGCATAATCATACGTGTTACAGTCTCCTGGATGGAGCCAGTAAAATCAAGGAATTAGTAAAACAGGCGAAGGAAGCGGGCATGGAGGCTTTGGCCATTACCGATCACGGCGTGATGTACGGGGTGATTGAGTTTTATAAGGAGGCCAAAAAGGCCGGACTGCATCCCGTGCTTGGTTGTGAGGTGTATGTGGCGCCCCGCAGCCGTTTCGACAAAGTGGCGGGGCTGGATGATACGCCTTATCATCTTGTGTTGCTGGCCGAAAATCAGGAGGGATATGCCAACTTACTGAAGCTTGTTTCAGCGGCCTGGCTGGAAGGCTTTTATTATAAACCGCGGGTGGATGTGGAATTGCTCCAAAAACACAGCAAGGGTTTAATTGCGTTATCCGCGTGTCTGGCCGGGGAAATTCCCGCCTTGCTTTTACAGAACAAAGAGGAGGAGGCGCGCCAAAAGGCGTTGCTTTACCGGGATATTTTCGGGGAGCGGAATTTCTTTCTGGAATTACAGGACCACGGATTGGCCGAGCAACGCCGGGTCAATGCCGGTGTGGTGCGGATTGCGAAGGAAACGGGCATTCCGCTGGTGGCCACTAATGATGCCCATTATCTGCGTCGGGAGGATGCCTTTATTCAGGATATTCTCTTATGCATTCAAACCGGGAAAACCATTGCCGAAGAGGGACGGTTGCATTTTGAGACGCAGGAATTCTATTTAAAAGATGAGAAGGAAATGCGGCTGCTGTTTGGCGATTATCCGGAGGCGTTGACGAATACGGCGGAGATTGCCGAGCGCTGTCAGGTGGATTTTACTTTTGGGGAAAACCATCTGCCGCCCTTTCAGGTTCCCGCAGGTTATACGGCCGACAGCTATTTAGGTGAGCTGTGTCAAAAGGGGCTGGAGGAACGTTATCCCCGGATTGAAGCGGTGCATGAAAACAGGCTCAAGTATGAGCTTGACGTGATTAAAAAAATGGGCTACAGCAGTTATTTCCTGATTGTGTGGGATTTTATCCATTTTGCCAAGGCCCAGGGCATTTTTGTCGGCCCGGGGAGGGGCTCGGCGGCAGGCAGTCTGGTCTCTTATTGTCTGGGGATTACCGATGTTGATCCCTTGAAGTATGATTTGCTGTTTGAAAGATTTTTGAATCCGGAAAGGGTGAGCATGCCGGATATTGATATTGACTTTTGCTTTGAGCGCCGCGGCGAAGTGATTGATTACGTGATGGAGAAATACGGGAAGGACCGGGTGGCCCAGATTATCACTTTTGGAACCATGGCGGCGCGGGCGGCTATTCGGGATGTGGGCCGGGCCATGGGGATTCCTCTTTATCAGGTGGATAAGGTGGCGAAGCTTGTCCCGATGGAACCGGGGATGACCATTGCCAGGGCTCTGGAGGTTTCCCCCGAACTGGCGGCGATGCGGGAGGAGGATGAGACGGTCAGAGAACTGCTCACGACTTCGCAAGCCCTCGAAGGGATTCCGCGCCATTCCGGAATACACGCGGCGGGCATCGTGATTGCCGCGGAGCCTTTAGAACATCATTTGCCCTTGCAAAGAACCTCGGAAGGATTGGTTTGTACCCAGTTCGCCAAGGAGACGGTGGAAGAAATCGGTCTTTTAAAAATGGATTTACTGGGGCTGCGTACCTTAACGGTGATCAATAATGCGGTGGCTTTGGTCAAAGAGAGTCAGGGCAGGGAGATTAGCATCGGGCGCATTCCCCTTGATGATTCTGCGGTATATGATTTGCTTTCGGCTGGTGATACTATTGGTGTGTTCCAATTGGAAAGTTCCGGCTTACGGGCGATTTTGCGGGATTTAAAACCGCGTACCTTTGAGGATATTATTGCGCTGGTGGCCCTTTATCGACCGGGACCGCTGGGTAGCGGCATGGTGGAGGATTTTATCAAGCGTAAACACAAGGAAGTGGAGATAACCTATCTTCATCCGGCCTTGCAGCCGATTTTGGAGACAACCTACGGGGTCATTCTGTATCAGGAACAGGTCATGCGGATTGCCAGTGAATTAGCCGGTTTTACGCTGGGGGAAGCTGATCTTCTGCGGCGGGCCATGGGCAAGAAAAAGCTGGAGATTATCACGGGGCTGCGCAAACAGTTTGTCGAAGGGGCGGAGAAGAAGAAAGGGATTACCGCCGAGATTGCCGGAAAGATTTTTGATTTGATGGAGTATTTTGCGGGTTACGGCTTTAATAAGAGTCATTCGGCGGCGTATGCTTTTTTGGCTTACCAGACCGCTTACCTGAAGGCCCATTATCCGGTGGAGTTTCTAGCGGCTCTCTTAACCAGTGTCATTGAAACAAAAGACCGCGTCCCGTTTTATATTGAAGAATGCCGGCAGAGAAAGATTGAGATTCTGCCGCCGGATGTGAATGAGAGCGGGGTTAGCTTTTCGGTCAGCGGTAATAAAATCCGTTTTGGGCTGGCGGCGATCAAACAGGTGGGCTATCAGGCGATTCAGGCCATTTTGGAGGAGCGGGAAAAGGAACCGTTCCGGAGCTTGCAGGATTTTTGCGAGCGGGTCGATTTAACCAACCTGAACCGGCGGGTGATTGAAAACCTGATTAAAGCAGGTGCTTTTAGCACGGTGCATGAGGGCAGGGCGCAGTTGCTGATGGTTTTGCAGGCCTGCCTCGACCAGGCCATGGCCTGGCAGCGCGACAAGAATTCCAATCAGATTAACTTATTCGACCTGGCGCAGGGAGACGCCGAGAGGGAGCGGTTAGCGTGTCCGCCCATTCCCCTGCCGGAGGTCAGGGAGTTTACAGAGAAGGAGATTCTCCAGATGGAGAAAGAAGTGCTCGGTCTTTATTTAAGCGGGCATCCGCTGGCTCAGTTCAAAGGGGTGCTGGAGCGGAAGACGAGCGGCACGATTGAGAATTTGGTGGCGGCAGGAGAAGACCGGGAGGCGGTGACGTTAGGCGGCATCATTACGGCCCCGCGGCGTTCGGTCACCAAAAGAGGGCAAACGATGGCCTATTTTGTCCTGGAGGATCTGACGGGGAGTATTGATGCCCTGCTTTTTCCCAGTAATCTGCTGAAATATAATCAGCTGTTGCAGGAGGATTTGCCTGTTTTAGTGACCGGCCGCTTGAATTTACAGGACGATAAACCGAAAATACTGGTGGACCGGATGCAGTCTTTGGAGCATAACCAGGCGGGGCGTAAGCTCTATTTAAAAATATCCTCCCTGGCGGAAAAGGAGGAAATCTGGCAAAGGCTGTTGCCGGTGATTAAACAGTATCGCGGGAATTCGCCGGTTTATCTCTATTATCCGGAGAATAACAAGCTAATTGAAAGTAACCAAAAGTACTGGGTGGAGGTTTCGCCGCCTTTGTTGCGGGAATTGGAAAAAATCCTCGGAGAAGGAGCAGTCAGTGTTCGTGGTTAGGGAGTTATGTCAGAATAAGAAAAGATTTTTTCGCTTCATAGCAGGATTATGCGAATATGCTCACGAATAAACTGTTTATAAATCCCATTGCGAAAAGATATCCTATTTAGTAGCAGCACGTAAAAATTGATGCTTAATCGATGAAAAAAACGAAACAGCAAATTTGATACAGTAAGGGAGATATAAGATGAGAACAGCGATTTATCCGGGAACTTTTGATCCAATTACCAACGGGCATCTTCATATTGCCGAAAGATCATGCAAATTGTACGATCGGATTATTATTGCGGTGGCCAATGATAACTACAAAAACAATTTATTTTCCCTGCCGGAACGAATGGTGATGCTCGAGGAGAGTACCCGCCATTTACCGAATGTGGAGGTGTGCAGCTTTACCGGCTTGCTGGCCGATTATGCACGAGAAATAGGCGCAGTTGCCGTGATTCGTGGATTGCGGGCGATTTCCGATTTTGAATATGAAATGCAGATGGCAGCCATGAACAAACATCTCAATCACGAATTGGAAACGGTCTTTTTAATGGCGGAGGGCGATTATGCCTTTCTCAGTTCGTCCATGATTAAGCAGGTGGCGCTGATTGGCGCCAAAGTAGATGAAATGGTACCTTCGATTGTCAATCAGTACCTGAAGGAGAAATATAATTTAGGTATTCAATATTAGACATTCAATTGAGCAATTCTGATTAGGCATGCATTTAGGCGATTCTGATTAGGCATCTATTATACTCGGCATCCAGATATTAGGTATTTCTTTTTGATTTTCGCAGGTAGGAGGGGATAAACCGCATGGAAAATAACATTGAAAAAGCGAATTCGCAGGACTATTTTGTAGTGAAGGCACTGGAAAACGGGGTCACGATCATCGGTTTAACCAGAGGAAAAGATACGAAGTTTCATCATACGGAAAAGCTGGACCGTGGTGAAGTGATGCTGGCTCAGTTTACGGAGTACACCTCAGCGGTAAAAATAAGAGGAAAAGCCCAGGTTTTTACCAAGCATGGCATGATAGAATCCGGAGATTAGTCTTATCACGCGTCATAAGGAGGTTTTTTTCATGTGGAAGGTAGTTTACATCTCGCCCAATAAGGTTGTTGCCGAGCAAATCAAGACTTTACTCACGAATGAAGGCATCCTGGTGATGCTTCGTTCGGCAGGAGTACCTCATCTGGGGGATTCCGGCCCGGTGGAGGTAATGGTACCGGAGACGGAGGCGGAAGAGGCCAGCATGATCCTAACCGAGAATGCTTCGATTTGAGTTGCCTGTTTTTCTCTATTGTTATTATTGTTTTTAAGATTGTTGTTTTTAAGGCAGATGCTTTTACCATTAAGGGATAATTCTCTGTTTTCTGGGAGTTGTGTAGTCATAGTATTTTTGAGCTTGCGGTGAGGGGTTGATGGGATGTCCTATGATAGCCGGTTAAAAGACAAATTTACCGAAGAACTATTTGAGGCTGTTTTGCTTTTGCAAAATAAAGAAGAGTGTTATCGCTTTTTTGAGGACATCTGTACGGTGGCCGAAATAAAGGCGATGGCGCAACGCCTGGAAGTAGCCAAGATGCTGGACCGGGATTTGACTTACACGGATATTGCCGAAAAGACGGGGGCCAGTACGGCTACAATCAGCAGGGTGAAAAGGTGTTTATTCTTTGGCGCCGATGGCTACAGAGCAATTCTTGACAGGTTGAAGAAACGGAAACGACAGAAAGATTAGGAAAAGAAAACGGAAGCTAGGGAAAAGACAAGTAAAGGTAAATAGAGAAGAGACCCTGTGCAAGGGACAGACAGTAGAAAAAGAGAATAATATAGGCAAAAAACCGGTATAACCGGTTTTTTGTTTGAAAGGATACTGATGGGTGCAGGTGACTGTTCGAAGAAAATGCTCTATTTATCATGAAATTTTTCAAGATGAGGAGAGTTATTTTGCTCATATAAAAGAAGCGCATTATGAAAATTATAATGCTTAATTAAAAGGATATTAGATTTAGATGATACTGGTTATATACTCGCCAAAGATGATGAGAGAATCGAGTATGACGGGAATTTCAATGTCCAAGAGGAAGAATATTTATATAAATCTGATTTGATTCCTTATTGGGAACCGGAAAATTTGATTTGCAAGCAACAACTATTTGGAGTTTCCCGGACAGAGGAAATTGGGCAACTCATAATCCGAAGTATAGAGGGAATTGGTCGCCATATATATCAAGAAACAATTATTTTAAGATATTCAAATATTGGAGGCTGTATTTTAGACCAGTTTCTTGGAAGCGGCACTACCTTAGTAGAAGCAAAACTATTAAAGAGAAGAGGGGTAGGAATTGATATTAATTCTGAGGCATTAAAAATAGCAGAAAGTAATCTTAACTTTAAAATAAGAGATAGTTTTGAACCGAAAATTTTGCACGGAGATGCAAGAAAGTTGGAGACAATTCAAGATAATAGTATTGAGTTAATATGTACCCATCCCCCATATGCTAATATTATAAAATATAGTCAGGATAACGATAAGGGCTTAAGGCCTTATTTTTTCTGATCTCTTACAATTATGCTTTTATATTAATGACATCAGAGACAAAATTAAATGGAACTTTTTGGGTATAACAAACGTCTTATTATTAGGGAAAAAACATTAACGCAATATGACAGGATTCAACAAACCTTTTGCTGGCAATTTGGTACAATAGTTAATAATATGGTAGAAATCCAAGAAATGGTTTCTGGAAAGAAAGTAGGTGGGTTAAATGAGGTAATAGAACATGGAGCTTTCAATTTTTCATTCTTTTCCCTTTTTGGCTTGATTTTCGGTTAGGAGGCTTGATATGAGGTTTTGAATAATTCGCAGAGAACAGCGAGCACCGGCTGCGATTTCAAGGCTTTAACCCATTTAGCAATACTAACAAAGCCTTTCAAGCCCATCACAAAGAAAGAGCGAAGCATAGTCAAGGGATAAGGTGGAACTTTACCATGCGTAAAGGAAGCATAACATGACTCAAGAATAGGAATGGCTTTGGACAAATCTGCAAGACACACTTTAGCAATGAGTTCCTGATAGTTCTTTAGAATTCGTTTCATTTTCAGCGAACCAGACCATGAGGAAAACCAATTTTGGTGTATTCCGCAAGGCAATAAACTAGCCCTCGGAAGATTATTCGAGAGCGCATTTAACGATGAGAGGGGTAATTTAAGTGAAAAAGTACATTGGTTTAATGGGTGTTTTGTTAATTGTAATGTCATTGATTTTTCCCCCATTAGCAAATGCAGCTAATCTGGATCCCAGTAAATTAACAGAGGTGGAAATAGAAAGAGAAAGAAACAGTCACCCTAATGATATTAATGAGAAACAAAAAGCTCTTTTGAAAGCTTATGGAGTAACGGAAGATAAAATCAAATCTATTACAAGACGTGAAATCAGTAATATATTGCTTTTTGGTCATATTGTTAATTCTGAATACATACAACCTTATCTTGTTAGCAAGAAAGAAGTAATTGATGGCTTTAAAAATTCGGAATTTGCCCGAAAAGAACAAGCTTTGCGATTTGAACAAAATGGTTTAACTTTAAGTGATTTAGCATTGATATCAAATAATTACACCCTTGAGGAAATTGCAAAAATGCCAATCTCCGGTATCAAAGAAACTATTGAAAATTATAAATCTTCTACAGATTTAGCTCCTGCAAACAGTCATTTTAAGATACAAACTATAACACCTAATCTTTATACAAGATTTAATAAAGAAGATATTAATGCATCAGAGTCTGGTTCTTATGTTTACCTTCATAGAGATTCAATGGATACAGCATATTCATCGATTGCTACATCTGATCATATAACAGAGGTATCGGGTTATGTCCAAAATGCTTATACTATAGGGAAACACCTTTTCGCAGGTCCAAGCCAAGGGATTACATTGTCAAATGACCAATACGCATATAATTTATTTGGGGAACTTACCGAAAGCAGTAGCGGTAATATCGTTCATGAAGGCGTTGATTACAGAAGATATGAAGGAGCACCTGTTTGGAGTCTTGCAGAAGGCGTAATAAATAACAAAGTATCTGAATTAGGTGGCACCACGGTTGCAGTTTACAATCCTTTCTATGATGTTACCGTAATTTATATGCATTTAAAAAATGTTAGTCTCAGCAATGGACAATATGTTAGCAAAGATACCTCTTTTGCTGAACAGGGTTTATATAAATATGGTTCAATTAGTAACTCACATGTACATGTCGAACTAAGAGACGGCAGGCAAACTTCTGCTAATCCTGGATCAGGTGAAACTCTATCGTCAACCAGACCATATGGAATTTTGCTCTGGTTAATGTGGGATTAATTCCACACAGTAATTTTTAAGATGAAGATGGGTACATTTATTTGTACCCATCTTCAAATATGTGATAAGTGAGGTGATATAACTAATGGAGTAAAAAGTTTGAAACTGTAAAATTCATTATAGATAATGAGCGAAGTGTTCCCAGTGTTACTGCAGATATTGGGAATAATGGAGCAAACGCTGTAAGTGGTGGGTCAATTAATATCAAAAAAGAGGCGTTCCTCGGCAGTAGAAAACATAAGGCCTGCGGACGAAGAGCCTATTTACACTCTCCCCAGGCCCGACAACTAACAGAACTTGTTGTTGATTTTGCCATATCCTATATTGTTAATTTAGCGTTGTCTGTTAATCAATTGAAGAAAATCTGTCCTTTTATCAATAGAAAAAGTCGGTAGCGATAAGTTATTAAAAGGAAGGTGTAGAAAAATCTCTATAATTGCAAGAGACAAAAATGAAAAAAGTGTATGTTTTAATTAATAAGGGTATGCGAAAAAAGCATAATTATTTAGGTTTACTCAATAGATTCAAAAGTTGTTGAAGGTAGATGGAGTTCTATTTTGAACTATTTATACCAAACTTTAGAAAGGAGATAAATTTTTGTACAATAACAAAAAACTTTTGTTGATAACTTTGGGGTTAATTTTACTTTTGGTAGGATGTACTGAAGAGAAAAGTACATTTAATCAAATTAACCCTTTAAACAGAGATGATATCCATTTAATCAAGCTAACCGTAGGGAATACATCACCTATAAGGGAAATTATGAATCCATCACTTATTACTTCAATCCTTGACAATCTAGATAAGATTACCTTTTCAAAAATGAGTGTAAAAGAAGAAAAGGCTGCCTTGGATAATGGTAAGAAATTTCGCCTAATTTCTACTTATGTATTAGAGTTTATGAAGGAGAAGAATGATAAGGTCCAATTAAATATCTTCCTAACCTCGGATAAAGAATTACTATTAGCCGATGCGAAGACTTTGCAGAGTAATAATAGGACATTTTTATATATCAATGAAACCGATAAAACCTCACTAGAAGCTGTAAACTCAATTTATTCTAATATTAAAAACTTAGTGACTGAGTTTGCAGAGACGGAACAATTTATTAAAAAGGCAGGAGAAAAAGGACTAACTGAGAGCATGCTTAGAACATTAGGTAATTTAGGTTACACAAGGGAAGAAATACTTAATCTCCCTACAGACGTAATTGCTCAGATTTTTGCACCAGGAACCCCCTTGGATGGTGCCGGACAATTCCAACCAACGGACATTCAAACCAAAGAACTAAATAAACGTGGTATTGATACTAACATGAGCTTAATCCTAGGAAATCTTGGGTATGAGTATGGAGATATGTTGAATCTTACGCCTGAAGAAGTAGATTTTATTTTCCCAAACACAGAATTGATGGCTAACTTGAAACAAAAAGGATTTACTGAACAACAAGTTCAAAGTTTAGTCGACCAAGGCAAATCTTTCAAAGAAATCATCAGAAATGCCTTAAATCAATAGTTATTGAGCCAATACTCCCACAATCGCTTAGCCCGCTCCTTAGCACACGAGAGATTTCATCCTTGCGCAATTGGTATATGTCCGGGGCTGCCACATTTGATCTGCAAATGCAAAACGGCGGAGGCATCGATTGACGATGCTTCCGCCCTGAAATGCCCAAGACAGCTAATTAGGGTTATTCTTTTTAAATACAAAATACATAATTATAACTAATAAGTTTATTACGATGATTGTTTCGATGAATTCGGTAATATTAATTGTTGCTTAGGATTGTTTTTTAAAATATGGAATAAGCAGGAGGAGTATCCAATTGCTAATAAGGGCGGGATTAAAGCTGTAACTATCCCCTTATAACCGATAATGTACAGAAAGACCAATATGGAAGAACCATCAAAAGCCCTCCATGCATCTATTTTTTTGGGAGCTTCTATTGAAAAGAGTAATACAAGTGCTATTAATGCGAAAAAACATAATGTTAACTTAAAGATTACTTGTTTCATAACACACCTCTAACTATTCATATATACTTTCATTGTACCATATTCGTCGGATTCCTGAACTTTTTCTTGACAAATTGTGGTTTTGCTCTTAGAATATAGATAATCAATTATGTTAATACGTTAACAATTTAACTAGATAAAGGATGTGTGCAAAAGTGAGCAGAGATAATTTCCACATCCCACCGGGAATGCGGGATTGGCTGCCGGGAGAGGCGTATCGGAAAAGGGAGTTGGTTAATCGGTTATTAGCGGCTATTTCCTTATGGGGTTATGAGGAGATTAATACGCCGCTGATGGAGTATTATCAGGTCCTATTACCGGGGGAAAACTTGTGTGGCCCTGATCATTTATACAAATTGACCGATCGGGATGGACGAATTTTGGCCTTAAGGTCGGAAATGACTACCCCTATTGCCAGGGTTATCAGCAGTAAATTACCTGATCAGTATCCCTGGCGCTTGATGTATGGCGGCGAGGTTTTTCGGTACGAAGAGATTCAGACAGGGAAACAGAGGGAGTTTTGTCAGGTAGGGGTTGAATTAATCGGGGAAGAAGGCCCGGAAGCAGATAGCGAAGTTTTAGCTATTGCGATAGAGGCTTTGCAAGCCGCGGGATTGGATGATTTCACGATTAGCCTTGGGCATACCGGCGTTTTAAAGAGCCTGTTGGAGAACTTTACCGCAGATGAAGCACAGTTGAATGAAGTGCGGAATTTGTTGCTGGAGAAGGACTTTGTCGGGTTAAGCGGTTGTCTTTTGACGGCTGGTATGGAGAAAGGAAAAGTCGAAAAAATAATGGGCTTTTTGACCCGTCAGTTTTCCGCCAGTGAGCTGGAGCAGATGGAGAATTGGGACCGGGCACAGGCTAATCCGGAACCAGGGCAGGCTGATTTACCGCCGGAACTGGCGGAAGCTTTTGCCGGTTTGCGGCGGACGATTCAATATTTAAAACTCTATGGCTATGAACGGTATATTCAGGTGGACTTAAGCACCTTAAGAAGTCAGGAATATTATACCGGGATGGTTTTTGAAATTTATGCACCGGGGATCGGCTATCCCATTGGCGGGGGCGGGCGTTATGATGAATTACTGCGTTATTTTGGCAAAGACTATGCGGCTACGGGTTTTGCCTTGGGTGTTGAGCGTATCTTACTCAGTTTGCCTCAGGATCAAGAGGGAGCAGCCGCATCAGCACAGGCTCCCCTGCTGTTGGTGGCGGGGACGGACCCGCAGAAGGTGCTGCGGAAGGCCCAGGAACATAGAAAGGCTGGGCGGAGGGTCTTTACGCAAGTGGGGAAGCTAATCTGTGCACAGGCCAAAGAGCGCGCAAGAGAGAAAAAAGCAGTTTTGGACTGGTGCGGGGAGGATGATGCGAAATGAACGAAAACATCTTAACCATTGCGATGCCTAAGGGAAAGCTGTTTGAACCGGCCAAGGTGCTCTTAGAGAAATGTGGGTTCAGTTACCCGGGCTTATCTGATGAAGCACGGACCCTCATTTTTGAGGATAAAAACAGGCAGGTAAACTACATTATTTGCCGGCCTACTGATATTCCCACTTATGTGGAGCATGGGGCTGCCGATTTGGGGATTGTGGGGAAGGACAGTATTTTGGAGGCGAATAAAAACCTCTATGAGTTGGTTGATTTAAAGTTTGGATATTGTCGTTTTGCGGCAGCGGTGCCTCGCATTGCCTTAGCGGCTGACGGCACTTTTACGTGGAAACAGGGGCTGCGCATTGCCACGAAATTTCCGACGGTGGCAAAAGAATATGTCCGGAAAAAAGGATTGCAGGCCGAGATTATCAAGCTGCATGGCAATATTGAGCTGGCGCCGCGGGTTGGGTTGGCCGATCTGATTGTGGATATTGTTTCCAGCGGGCGTACCTTAAAGGAGAATGATTTGGTGGCTTTGGAATTTATGGGGGAAGCGACCGCTCGTCTGATTGTTAACAGGGCGAGTTACCGCTTGAAAGCAAAAGAGATCAACGGTTTAGTAGGGAAAATCAAACAGGTTTTGGAGACGGAAGGAGGAGAGCTTTCTTGATACCTGTTTATCAATGGCCTTCGGCGGAAGCACAGGAGAGAATCCGGGGGAAGGCTTATGATGATGAAGAGATTCGGGCAACCGTGGAGAAAATAGTCCGGGATGTCCGCGTAAATGGGGATGAAGCCCTGCTCCGCTATACACAAGCTTTGGATGGTTGTGTTTTGACGGCCCCGAAGCTGCGTGTCAGCGAAGCCGAGCTCGAAGAGGCCTTGCGGCAGGTGAAGCCGGACCTACTGACCTATTTGCGGCAGGCAAAGGAAAATATCGCCGCTTTTCACAGCAGGCAAAAACAGCAGAGCTGGTTTACGCAGGACGAGACAGGTTCGGTTACCGGGCAGTTGTACCGTCCCTTGCGCCGGGTGGGCATTTATGTGCCGGGGGGCACGGCCAGTTATCCTTCGACTGTTTTAATGACGGCGCTTCCGGCGAAGGTAGCCGGGGTGCGGGAGATTGTGATGGTCACTCCGCCGGGGAAGGACGGTACTATTCCGGCGGCTACGCTGGCGGCGGCCCGGGTGGCCGGGGTGACGGAAATATACCGGATTGGGGGAGCGCAGGCGGTGGCGGCACTTGCCTATGGGACAGCCACCATTCCGGCGGTGGATAAAATAGTGGGACCGGGTAATATCTTTGTAGCCCTGGCCAAAAAGGCCGTCTTTGGCGTGGTGGGCATTGATATGCTGGCGGGGCCCAGTGAAATCCTGATTATCGGCGACGGGAGTGCGAAGCCGGAATATGCGGCGGCCGATTTGCTTTCCCAGGCGGAACACGACCGGCGGGCCAGAGCTTTTCTTTTGACACCTGATGCTGCTTGGGCGGAGGAGGTGCAAAAGTGCCTGCAGGAACAGCTGGCTGCGCTGCCGCGGCAAGAGATTGCTGCCGCGGCCTTAAAGGATTGCGGGGCGGTAATCATTACCGCTGATTTGGCCGAGGCCTTTGCAGTGGCTAATGCGGTGGCGCCGGAGCATCTGGAATTACTTTTGTGCGACCCCTGGCCGGCTTTAGCACTGGTGGAAAACGCCGGCGCGGTCTTTTTGGGACCATATTCACCGGAACCATTGGGGGATTATTGGGCCGGTCCCAGCCATGTTTTGCCTACCGGGGGGACAGCCCGCTATGCTTCTCCTTTAACGGTGGAGGATTTTCTGAAGCGTTCCAGTATTATTGGTTTTTCCGCGGCGGGGATGAGGCAAGCGGCGGAACCGGTGCGGTACTTGGCGGTGGAAGAAGGCTTGGCCGCGCACGGACAGGCGCTCCGGGTGCGGACGAAGGAAGAAAAGGGCAAGTAGCAAAAACGGTTCAATTGGTTATACGGATGGGTGAATGAGAAATGGCTGGAGGAGGGATTATGGTGAACAAGGGGCAAGGTAGTAAAGAAATTGCTGGCGGAGCGAACGGGCGCCGTGGTGCGGTGGAAAGAATAACCACGGAGACAAAGATCAAGCTGGAGCTGATCCTGGCCGAGGAAGGTGGGCTACAAGGGTCAACGGGGATTGGTTTTTTCGATCACATGCTGAATTTATTTGCGAAACACAGCGGTTTTTGGTTAAATATTGCCGCGGTGGGTGATCTGCAGGTGGATTTTCATCATACGGTGGAAGATGTGGGGCTTTGCCTGGGCGAAGCTTTTCGGCAGGCCGTGGGTGATAAAAAAGGGATTGTCCGTTATAGTTCAATCGCCCTCGCGATGGATGAATCCCTGGTGCTGTGTGCGGTGGACGTCAGTGGACGGCCGGGCTGTTATGCTGATTTACTTTTCCCCTGCGAAAAAATCGGGGATTTTGATACGCAGTTGGTCAAGGTGTTCTGGCAGGCTTTCACGCAGGAAGCGAAGATCACTCTACATTTGCGACAGCTTGCCGGGGAAAATGCTCATCATCTGGCGGAAGCGGTCTTTAAAGGGGCGGGCCGAGTTCTGCGAGAAGCGGTGCGCATCGCGGGAGATGCTATTCCGTCCTCAAAAGGGGTACTATAGATATGGGTATATAGGGTGCGGATAATAATTGCGCCAAAAATTATGTAATTTTTTAGTGGCGAGTAGTAGAAAATCCGCACATTGTATGATTTAATTAAGATTAGCGGTTTGGTTCGCTTGCTATTGAAGAATGTTGGGAGTTGGTAAAATGTTAGTGATTCCGGCAATTGATCTTAGAGCTGGTCGGTGTGTGCGTTTGGTACAGGGAGAGATTAGTTCCGAGATCGTTTATTCCGAAGAACCGGTCGAAATGGCGAGAATGTGGGAAGCGATCGGGGCTCCCCGTTTGCACTTAGTAGATCTTGACGGCGCTTTTGCCGGTAAACCCAAGAATCTGGCGATAGTCAAAGAGATTCTTGACGCTGTAAAAATTCCTGTGCAATTGGGCGGCGGAATTCGTAGCCTGGATGCGGTGGAAGCGGTTTTAAATCTGGGAGTAGATCGGGTTATTTTGGGGACGGCGGCCATTCTCTCACCGGAATTGGTGAGTCAGTGTGTAGAAAAGTTTGGTGAGCATATCGCCGTAGGAATTGACAGTCGGGACGGACTGGTGGCCATTGAGGGCTGGGAGTCGACCGTGGAAATGACCGTCTTTGAGCTCGCGGAAAAGATTGCTTCGTTAGGCGTAAAAAGAGTAATTTTTACGGATACGAGAAGAGACGGAACGTTAAAAGGACCGAATTTGGAAGCAACGAAGAAATTAGCGGAGCATACGGGTTTAAAGGTGATTGCGTCCGGTGGAGTCTCCAGTCTGGAGGATTTACAGAACCTGAAGGAGTTGGAGATGTCTGGTGTGGAAGGAATCATCATGGGTAAGGCTTTATACTCCGGGGCAGTTCATCTGAAAGATGCGCTCGAATTAATGGAGGCATAGATTAATAATGACGAAAAAGTCGAACGGGAAAAGAATCATTCCTTGTCTGGATGTGGAAAAGGGACGTGTTGTGAAGGGTACGCAATTTATTAATCTGCAGGATGCGGGTGATCCGGTGGAATTAGCGGCCTATTATGAAAAGCAGGGGGCTGATGAATTAGTCTTTTTGGACATCAGCGCGACGGTAGAGCAGCGGGAAACAATGCTGGAAGTAGCGGCAAAAGTTGCTGCCCGGATTAAGATCCCTTTTGCCATCGGGGGCGGGGTCCGCAAGCTGGAGGATATCGGGCGTATTTTGGCGGCCGGGGCCGATAAGGTTGGAATTAATACGGCTGCGGTAAAAAACCCGGAATTGATTCGGGAGGCGGCGAGGCAATTCGGCAGTGAACGGATTGTGGCGGCTGTTGATGCCAAAAAGACCGGCGATGGGAAATGGGAGGTTTATACCCATGGCGGGAAAAAACCAACCGGGCTGGATGCGGTAGAATGGTCGAAGCGGGTGGAAGAGCTGGGTGCCGGGGAAATACTCTTAACGAGCATCGATCGTGACGGGATGAAAGATGGTTACGATTTAGAGTTAACCAGGGCAGTGAGTGAAAATGTGCAGATTCCGGTTATTGCTTCAGGCGGCGCCGGGAGCAAAGAGCATTTATATGAAGGCGCGGTCATCGGTAAAGCAGACGGGCTTTTAGCGGCCTCGATTTTTCACTTTGCGGAAACGACGATACCGGAGGTTAAAAAATATCTTCGGGAAAGGGATGTTGAGGTATTATGACGGAAATGGCGGGACAAATAAGGATTGGTACGGCGGAAGTGCTGCCAGGTCTTAAATATGATGAACGCGGGCTAATTCCGGCGATTGTGCAGGATGTAAAAAGCGGCACAGTTTTGATGCTGGCCTACATGAATCAAGAATCACTGGAAAAAACCTTGCAGGATGGTCGCACCTGGTTTTTCAGCCGGAGCCGGCAGGAGCTTTGGGCCAAAGGAGAAAGCTCCGGTCATGTGCAAAAGGTGCAGGCCATCTATTATGACTGCGATGCCGATACGCTCCTCGTGCAGGTGGACCAGACAGGCGTTGCCTGCCATGAAGGCAGTTTTTCCTGCTTTAGTCGGGCTTTACTGGAAAGGGAGGAGGCGGTCTCCGAAGACTGGGCCGTATTATCCTGGCTGGAGGATTTGGTGCGGGAGCGGGAGATACAGCGCCCGGAAGGCTCTTACACCACCTACCTGTTTGAAAAAGGGATTGACAAGATCTTAAAAAAGGTCGGCGAAGAAAGTACGGAAGTAGTGATTGCGGCTAAGGGCGGGAAAAAGGACGAAATAATCTATGAAACGGCGGATCTTTTTTATCATTTGTTAGTGATGCTCCGCGACCGGAAGATTGAGTTAAAAGAGGTCTGGCGCGAGTTAGCCGGACGGCATAATAAACAAGCTGCGCAGAGGTAAGGCGCAGCTTTTTTGACAGACCGAAGGGAAAGGGCTATACTGGTAATATCCAGAATTGAGTATTATATTCAACTTATTTTAGATGTAGCTAATAAGGCGGGGTAAGTTCAAATGTTTTCTTCTGAAAAAATAAAAATCAATACTAAAGCTACAGCCGGAGTATTGTTGCTGTTCATGTGGATACTGTGTTTTCCGGGAGTTAGTCTAGGCTATGATGTGCATGCAAGCATCAGAGAATTTGTCAGTGCCCAGGTTGAGCGGAGTGACAAAATTATTCAGCCCAATCAGCTGAAGATTAAAGCAACGGTAAAGAAGGGAACCGCCTGGCTGGGGAATCAATACCGCGGCGCTTTTTCATTATTAGAAAACAAAACGGGAATAAGTGAAGATAATAAAGCATATAAAACGGTAAAAAATCTTGTCTTGAAAAACGTCGGCTTTAACCTGGGCTTGTATAACGGGACCGGTGAACTTGCCGCGGAATTATATTCATTAGCCGCGATGCTCCCGACAGCACCGGAGCGGGTAGTGAATTTCGGTTATAAATATGCCGATAACCCCGAGAAGTATCAAGCGATGGTCACTAACGGAGCACTGGCCGTGACCGGGGCAATCATGAATCCGCGGCCACTGTTAAGTGGTCTTTATCAGTATGGGAAAAATACCTATACGGAAGCGGCCCAAGACCCGCTTACCTTAGGCAATTTGTACGGCGAAACCACGGTTTATGCAGGTTCATTTCTGCTCGGAGGCACGCAAATCAAAGCCCTTACATCGGCAAATAAGGTAAACAAGTTGAATAAGGTGGAAAGAGCTACCCAGGCAGGTCAGCTAGCCAGGCAGGCGACTCCTGTGCTTTCATCTTCACTGCTATCTTCCTCACTGCATCGTTTCTCGCAGATTTCCAGTTCGATTATCTCTTCGTCCGCGGGTTCTTTGAAATTGGGATTAAAGAATTTATTGGCGCAGGAGCATGCAGCGGTCTTTTTGGCCCCTGCTAAAGCTCCAAATGTCCGCACGATTGATCTAATGATTAAGTACAAGGGCAAAGATATTAGTTTAGGCTCAGTGGAAAACAGGGAAACGGTTTTAAAAGGGATTATCAATAAAGAAATTGCGTTGACAGCGGAACGCTTTAGCGAATTAACCTATCGGGATTTAATCGATGAACGGGTGAAGTATTATGCCGTTCGTTTAAATATTGGTGACCAGGATGATAATATCCTTCAAATGTTTAAAAGTGGAGCAATCAGTATTGATGAGGCGCAATTATGTAATCAGATTGTGGATCAGTCTATCTTGACCGCAGACAAGGCGATCAATGTCATAAACAATGAAATAGCGCAGATTAATGTTCTGCGGAATGTGACCCCCCAGACCTTACTGAAGGGATATAATTTAGAACGGCTCAGTCTTCTTGAACAAGACGTGCTCGAACAGCTGAATATTTTGAAAAGCAGTAAAATGGTCAGCAAAGGGAGGATAATTGAAAGCCACACGCTCTTAGGGAAAATACGTCTCGCCCAAAAGGAATTAAAACGCTTAGACCCGGATGTTGCCTCGGGCGCTATTACCAGGGAGACATATGATCACTTGATGGATTCGTCAGTGAAAGATTTCATGCAGGATTCCTATTCCTTTGATGAGCTCAAAAGATTAGCCGGCGAAGTAGAAGCGGATAAAGAGCTTCTCATCAAGAAAACGGCCGAAGTTCAGAAACTATATGCGGCCGACCAAGGCAACAAGATATTAGGGACTATAATGCAAGATTTAGTTAGGGCGAACATGGAGCATTACGATTTATTGAATACGATCAAAACCGTGAGGATTGGTCTGGAAAAAAGGTTTACCGGGACTACTATCACTGAAGGATTGTTGGGGAAAAAACTGGAGGAGACTCTTTCGGCCAGAGAGTTAAACAGAATGCGGGCGGAAGTCGGGAAAGACATTTCTGCTTTGACAAAACGGGGAGCAAGCGAGGAAATCATTGCCCTACATAAAAAGCTTGACGAGCAGTTAGCCGTGTCTGCAAAGAGAGCCGAAAACATGGAAATAGAAGCTGTGCTAGGCGGCTGGCAGTTTCTTTCCAAGCATAAAATCACTCCGGGCGATGTTACCAGGGCGACCATTGACCAAACTATACTACCACGCGTGAAATGGCATTTACCGGAACATTATTCCTTTGCTGAGCTCCAGAGATTAGCAGACGAGGTAAGATGGGAAAAAGAGTTTTTCCTCAAAAAAGCGGCCGAAATTGAGAAACTATCTGCCACAAACACAAGATACAAGGAATTATTATTATTCCAGAAGGAAGCTATTGATAAGGCGAGCAAAGCTCATGACGATTTGTTGAAGAGAATCGAGACCATAAAACTAAGGGTGGAAAATAGACTTACCGGGACTACGGTGACGGAAAAATTACTGGAAAAGGATCTGAAGACTCTTACCTCGACTGAGTTAATAAAAATGCAGCTTGAGGTGGGGGAAGACCTTAATTATTTAGTGAAGCGCGGCGCAAGTAGCGAAATCGTTGCTTCAAACAAGAAGCTTTTCCAGCAGTTAGTAGATTCTATCCAGGAAACCCGCCGCAAGGAAAAAGAAGCTGGTCTAAGCGGGCAAATCAGTACTGAAGGGCTCTTCGAGGGAGTAGATGCGCAAGCTCTATCCACGAAGCTTTGGGATTTGACAGAATAACGCTTACGGAAAAGGCAAAAAAAGGAACTGTTGATAGCTTATATTATTGACGACGCACCAAAAAAAGGCTATACTATAATAGTCTGAATATAACAATATTTTATGTCTATTGGAAAACTTTCTGTACCCGAAAAGTATTTTCTAACGCGTAATAATGAAGCGCAATGAGGCGGGGAACAAAAGGAGAGATAGTGTATAATGTTTTCCTCTATTAAACTAAAACTGACTTCGGGCATCTTACTACTGCCCATCATGCTCCAAAGTTTTCCGGGGGCGGCCCTGGGCTATGATGTGTTAGGGCGCTTGCGGAATTTTGTCAGTACGCAGGTGAAAACCAGTGACGGGATCATTAATCCCAATAAGCTGAAGATTAAGGAAAGTTTCCAGAAGGGAGCCGACTGGTATGAAGGGAAATGGCTCAGCGGCCTTTCTCTTTTGGAAAGTAAAACGGGCTTGAGTGAAGAAAACAAGTTGTATAAGACTTTGAAGAGTTACAATCTATTTAATCTTGGCTTTAATGCGGGTGTGGTGAACGGCGCCGGTTCGCTTGCTGCCGAAACGTACTCGCTGGTGGCAAAAATTCCGACGGCCCCGGAACGTCTTCTTAATTTCGGGTTTAATTATGTCGAAGACTCGGATAAATATCATGCGATGGTCTCAAACGGCGCTCAGGCCGTGGCCGGTATCGCGCTGAATGCGCTGCCTCTGCTTGAGCAGGGAAAAAATGCTTATCTGGATGCCGCGCAGGATCCCTTGAAATTTGGCCATCTGAACGGCGAAGGCGCCGCGTTTTTGGGCTCGTTCTTAATCGGGGGAGGTCAGGTGAAAGCCCTTTCTTCGGCCAATAAGGTGGGGAAAGTGGCTGAAGTTGCTTCCGCGGCCAATACGGCGGGGAAAGTTGCCGGTGCGACTTCCGCGGTAAACAAGGCTGAGAAAATTGCTCCGGTTGCTTCTTTGCTAAATAAGGCGGAGAAAACCGTCGGAGCCGGCACGAGTTTGCGCCTCGGCGTAAAAGCGCCGATGATTTCTTCTCCTTTGGCTTCTTTAATGAGTGGTTTTAAAACGCTGGCAGTAAATCAAAGGGCCACCACGTTTTTCGCAGCTACTACAAAGAACGGGGCTAAGGCAGCGAAAATTTCTGACGAAGTTGCCGATAGTGTGAAGATTCCCGAATCTCTCGAGGTTTCGCTCGGGATGATGCATCTGGGAAGAGTAAAACTTGGCGGCACCGGAGAGATGCATTTATATAGAGATATGGACGGCTTGGAGTGGCTTTTTAAACCGGGCCAACATAAAAATGGGGAATTGGCATCGTATCGGGCTTATGTGCAGGAGGCCGGTTACAAAGTACAATACCTCGTTGATCCGGCCAGTGCCGTACCGGTAGGCGTAGGCCTTCTGGGTGGAAAATTCGGGGCGATTCAAAGAAGGATTCCTGATTTAGACCCGACAATTAGACTCAAAGGCTGGCAGCTTTCTCCTCAGAAATACCCCTTACCTTCCTCGGTATTTCCCCAGTTGCAAAGGGAACAGGTGACTGATTTCCTGCTGTGCAATTTTGACCCCCATGGCGGGAATTTTATCGTGACCAAAACAGGGAAGGTTTTTGGTATTGACAAGGAGCAATCTTTCAAACACCTTTTGGATCCGGATAGCTGGAAAATTGACGTAACGTATCATCCTAACGCAGTGTATGGTGAATTTGAACCGATTTACTACACAATGTACAATCGGTTTGTGGCAGGAGACCTGGATTTGAACCTGAAAGTGCCTCTGCCATACATCAAACGCGTGGAATCCGTCTCAAATTCCAAATATGCGGAGATCTTCAGAGATTATGCGGAAAGCCGCCTGGGGGCAGGTAAAGCGGCGGACGGGATGTTGGATTTGATTGTGGAACGGAAAGATCTTTTGCGGCAAAGTTTTGACGAGTTTTTCGCTGAGCTTCTGGCGAAGAAAAAGAATTAAATCAGCGGGCAGGGTCTCCAAAGTGTTCGCAAGGCTGTAAATGAGGCGCGGACAGAAGAATAAAAAGGAGAGACAGTTTTTTATGTTTTCCTCTATTAAAGCAAAAATTACCTCGGGCATCTTACTACTGCCCTTCTTGCTGCAAAGTTTTCCGGGAGCGGCCCTGGGTTATGATGTGTTAGGGCGCTTGCGGAATTTTGTCAGTACGCAGGTGAAAACCAGTGACGAGATCATTAATCCTAATAAACTAAAGATTAAGGAAAGCTTCCAGAAGGCAGCAGACTGGTATGAAGGGAAATGGCTCGGCGGCCTTTCTCTTTTGGAAAGTAAAACCGGATTGAGTGAAGAGAATAATAAGGCGTATAAGGCTTTAAAAAGCTACAATCTATTTAATCTTGGTTTTAATGCGGGTGTGGTGAACTGCGCCGGTTCGCTTGCTGCTGAGACGTACACGCTGGTGGCAAAAATTCCAACGGCCCCGGAACGCATCGTAAAATTTACGTTTGATTATCGTGAAGACCCGGATAAATATCACGCGATGGTCACTGACACAGCCCTGGCAGTTGCCGGTGTAGCCATGAATGCTATCCCTCTGCTTGAGCAGGGGAAAGATGCTTATCTGGATGCGGCGAAGGATCCATTGAAATTTGGCCATATCAACGGCGAAATTACGGCGTTTGCGGGCTCATTTTTAATTGGGGGAGGCCAGGTAAAAGCCCTTTCTTCGGCCCAAAGGTTGGAGAAAGCGGCCGGAGTTGCTTCCTCGGCAAAGAAGGCCGAGAAAATCGCCGGAACTGCTTCTTCGGCAACGCCCATAATTTCTTCTCCTTTGGATGCTTTAACAAAGGGGTGGAAGAACTGGTTGAATGGACGGACCACATTTGTCACCGCAGCAAAAGATGGGTCACTTCCTGCGAATAAAGAGATTCCTTTAGTGATAACCGGGTATAACCAGAAAGCATACAATTTAGGGGTGGTAGAAAAAGGAACCCCCAAGCTTTATGATGAAATAGATCTAAGGCCCGAGGACTTAAGAGCATTAAAGAGTATAGACGAAATATGGGACAAACAGTGGGAATACCAGGAACTTCTTTTCTCAATTGAAAAACTTGATCTAGATATCTTAGATATGGTTAAAAGAAAAGAAATGAGGGCCAAAGACGGGTTAAAAAGTGCGGTGATTCTCGAGCAATCCCATGAAAAAGTAAAAGACGCTTTAAGGTTACTGCAAAAGGAAAAAGAGCGCATTACAGAGGTTCAAGTATTTCGGGAACGTGATTTAGCGGGAATATACAATGTAGAAAAGCTAGGTAATCTTGAGAAAGAACTGGTAAGTAAGATTAAAACTTTCGAAGAGAGTGGGACAACAAGTAAAGCCCTGCTTCTTGAGCATGAAAAATTATTGGAAGAAGTGCGCTTATTGAAGGAAAGGCGGTCGACCGTTGATAAATTCACGCTCGCTGTGTATGATTTAAATGGGGAACTACATATTTTAGGGCATGTAGATAAAAAGGGAAAAGCAACGTTTTTGGATGAAATAGACTTTAAACCGCAGCAACTGAGAGCTTTAACAGTAAGTGATGTACTTGATAAGAAGAATGAATATCTGTGGTTCCAAACACAAATTCAAGATTATGATCGAGGTCTCCGGGAAATGTTGAAGAATGGGGACGTGACCAAGAGTACCGTAATTGGAGCTAATCAGATTTTGGATCAGGCTATATTGGATACAACAAAGTCTTTAGCAACACTCGATAAGGAAATAGAGCGCATTATCGATGTGCAAAGAATTAGATTTCTTGATTTAAGGTTTTTATACAGTAAAGATAACCTTCGTGAACTAGAAGTAACTGTGACAAGTGCGCTTGGCGCTCTAAAAGAGGGTGGGACAGCAAGTAAAGGATTGCTTTCGGAGTTTAATAAATTATTAGAACAAGTGCGCCTTGCTCAAAAGCCGGAGAGTTTTTACGACTATTATATAAGAACGGCGTATCATACAGTTTCTACGCCAAGATTTGTCACGAATTTAAAGACGGTTTTCTCTCCCGGTGAAATGGTGAAATTAAGAGAGGAAGCCATGAAGGATGCAGCAAAACTTGACGAAATTGAAAAACGACTCATGCTAAAAGGGGATGCAAACGCCTTAAGGCGTGCGCAAAGGGCAAAGGAGAACAGTAATCTTTTCCTTTATCTGATTAATAGTACCAAGATGGCAGTGGAAGAAAGATTGGCCGGTTTTTCTGTCACGAGATCTTTATTAAAAAAGGAAGATAGGTTAAGTGCGAGCTTTACAATTGATGAATTAAAGAGATTGCAGCGGGATGTAGAAAAGGATCTTGAATTTTTAAGCCAGGTTGGGACTGAAAAACATATCCTTAGTTTGAATAAGCAACTCCTGGACCGGATCAAAACATCCATGACAAAACCTACACCAACGGAAGGGAATTTCGCTGTAATAACAACCGGGATTCAATCGGATCAATTTTTACAGGGTGTAATTATCGAAACGTCATCCCTATCTAAGCTTAAAGAGCTGGGGAATGAGGGGAAAAACTTGCTCAAAGCTTTGAGAGATGAAGAAGAGGAGATTGTAGACAAATTTCATGGCAGGCAAATCAATGCGAAAGAGGCAGCAGATCTTTTGGTAAAAAACGATTTTAAGCAGAGACGGCTAAAGTACAAAATAGATATCTTGTGGAAATACATAGAAGCGAACAAATAAATCGAAAAAAAGAAATATCTATATTGTTCACGCTTTTTCACTTCTGGAATTACTCAAGTGAAAAGGCGTTTTTTCTTTTCTTTGGAGGAGTGCTGCTAAAGTTGCCGCCTGCCTTCGCCTCATTAAGCCTCGCGCAAGCGAGGTCTGATGAGGGAAGTTTTCTGGCGATGTTCGGGAAGGCATTGTGAAATTTCTCCGGTTACAGTAAACTGAAGAGGAATGAGCATCATTTGCCGGCGGAAATTAATTGAAATAGCCAGCACCGGAAAATATATTTTCTGGGCAGACAAAAAACTGGCTCAGGGAAAATCCCTGAACCATTTAGAGTGGAGGAGATAAGAGGAGTTGTTCATTAATAATTATGTCCAGGTTAAAGAAGGAATATACAAGGAAGATGGCAAATAAAAATAAAAAATGCTGCTTCATTTTTAGTGTATATTATTAGTGTTTATTAATCTTAAGAGTGTTATTGGGGAGGTCTATTGTGACGGAATTAGAAATGATCAAAGAGTACCGGCGTTTGCGCAAAGCGATCAGGGAACAGCTTTTTATAAACTTAAACGATAAACAGCGGGAAGCGGTGGAAAACGGCGAAGGACCGGTGCTTTGTCTGGCCGGAGCCGGGTCGGGGAAGACTACGGCAATGGTCTACCGGATTCTTCACCTCTACCTGTTTGGCCCGCGCTATGAGGAGGATGCTTTGCCGCCGGCCGATTTACAGGAAGAGGACCTGGCGGAAATGCGGTCGTGGATCGAGGCGGAAACAACGGCGGCGCAAAACTCGCCGTCGGGCCGGGCGGCCGGCTCAGCGCGGTTTTCGCCAAACCTACTGCGAATATTGCGAACCAATGGGGTGGAGCCGGAATCTATCCTGGCCATTACCTTCACGAATAAAGCGGCCGAAGAAATGAAGAGCCGGATCGCTAAACTACTGGGGACAATCAGTGAACAAATGTGGGTGATGACCTTTCACGCGGCCTGTGTCCGGATTTTACACCGGGAGATTGGCCATTTGCAGGAGTACACAAATAATTTTGTGATTTATGATAGCCCGGATCAGCTCGGGATAGTGCGCAGTATCATTAAGGAGTTCAACCTTGACGAGAAAAAGTACAAGCCTAATGCGGTTCTAAGTGCGATCAGCAGATTTAAATGCCGCTTGCTGACCCCTGAGAAGGCGGCCAAAGAATGCAGTGATTATTATGAGGAAAAATGTCAGGAAATATACACGGCATACCAGCAACGACTGAGGGAGAATAATGCCCTCGATTTTGATGATTTACTGATGCTCACGGTCCGGCTTTTCCAGCAAAACCCGGAGATCCTGGCCAAGTACCAGGAGCGCTTTCGCTATATTATGGTGGACGAATACCAGGATACGAATCATGCGCAGTATGTTCTGGTGAATGCCCTGGCCCAGAAGTACAAAAACTTGTGTGTGGTGGGGGATGATGACCAGTCCATTTACGGTTTTCGTTATGCCGATATTCAGAATATCCTCGATTTTGAGCGTGATTATCCCGAGGCGAAGGTAATCAAGCTGGAGCAGAATTACCGCTCCACGCAGGTAATTCTAGAGGCGGCCAACGCCGTCGTGGCCCATAATATGGGGCGCAAAAAGAAAAGGTTGTGGACGGAAAACCCGGAAGGAGAGCCTTTGGTGCGCTATGTGGCCAATGATGAAAGTGATGAGGCCGCTTTTGTGGTCGAAAGAATCAATGAGTTGCGGCAGGATGGGGTTGGCTACGGGGACTGCGCGGTGCTGGTGCGGACCAATGCCCAGTCAAGACCCTTGGAGGAATGGTTTATTCGGGCCGGGATCCCCTACCAGATTGTGGGCGGCGTCAAATTCTACGAACGGAAGGAAATTAAGGATGTTCTGGCGTATTTGAAGTTTCTGGCCAATCCCCGCGACAGTATCAGTATGCGCAGGATTATTAACGAGCCGCGGCGCGGGATTGGCGAGGCCACCGTCCTGAAAATTGAGGAATACGGTCGTGCACAGGGGCTTTCCATTTATGAAGCCTTGCAGGCCTTTAAGGAAATTGGCCTGGGGGGCAAAGCGGCGGCCGCGGTGGAGTTTTTTGTGCAGCTAATGGATGACTTTCATCAGTTAGCGGAAAAGGAAACGGTCACCGCTTTAACCGAGCATATCCTGGAGGCCAGCGGGTACTGGGCCCAACTTAATAGTGAGAAGACGGAGGAAGCGGTTAGTCGCCAGGAAAACGTGCGGGAGTTTTTAACGAAGACGAAGGAGTATGATCAGAATGCTGAAGAGCCTTCATTGGTCGATTTTTTGAGTGAAGTGTCTCTGGTTACGGACTTGGATAAGCTGGAGGACGGGGACGAGGCCGCCGTTGTGATGACGATGCATTCCGCCAAGGGCTTGGAGTTTCCTTATGTTTTTCTGGTGGGACTGGAAGAGGGGATTTTCCCCCATGCCCGTTCGTTTTATCAGGAGCGGGAATTGGAGGAGGAACGCCGTCTTTGTTATGTGGCAATCACGAGAGCGAAAAAACGGCTATATTTAGTCAATGCGGAGCGGCGCAGTTTGTATGGCCGGAGTAATGCGAACCCGCCCTCGCGCTTTTTAGAGGAAATACCGGAACATCTTTGGCAAGAATATAGAAGGCCCGGCTTTTTTGAAACCACCTGGGCGGGGCGGGGCAGAAGCAGCGAGTTAACTTCCGCCTACCCGAGTGGCAGAGCCGGGAATGGTGGTAAGGCTGGAAACAGTGGCAAAGTGGGGAACCGTGGTAAGCAGGTTGTCGGCGAAAATGCCGCCGCTTTTGCTCATACTCCTGCTCATAATAATGCCCAGGCTGGCGGCGGCAGCGGAGCCGGACAGCTTTTTGTCTTAGGGGATAAGGTCTTTCATCAGAAGTGGGGGGAAGGTGTTGTGGTGGCCGCGAAAGGGCAGGGCGGCGACATGGAGTTGACCATAGCCTTTCCCGGGAATGGCTTGAAAACGCTGCTGACAAGATATGCGCCCTTAAAAAAGCTGCGGAAATAAAAAACCTACGGATAGCACAAACGGGGGTGGAAAGGGAAAATGGGTGATCAGCAAACCTTGTGGGGAGAAGAACAGGAAGAGCAAAAGGAACTGAACGAACAAGAGAAACGCGAGGGACAAGGGAATCTCGCGGAGCAGGAAAAACACCAAGTGCAGGCAGGACAAGTAAAAAACAAAGAAGAGGACGGAACGCCGGAAAAAGAAGAGCTGAAGGACCTGGTGACCCGTTTAAATCAATATGCCTATGAATATTATACGTTGGATAACCCCAGCGTTAGTGATGCCGAATATGACCGGCTGTATGACCGGTTGCGGAAGCTGGAGCAGGAAACGGGGATCGTCTTGCCGGATTCACCTACCCAACGGGTCGGCGATGTGATTCTGACGGAGTTTAAGAAGCACCCCCATAAGGGCAGGTTGTGGAGTCTGGATAAGGCGCAAAGCTACGGGGAATTGTACGCCTGGGAAAGTCGTTTACAAAAGGCCAGGGAGGAGAATAATGCCCGTATTCAGTTGCCGCCCCTTACATATATTGTGACTTTAAAGTTTGACGGGCTGACGATTAATCTGACCTACGAAAAAGGGGTGCTGGTACATGCGGCCACACGCGGAACGGGAGAGGTCGGCGAAGAGATTCTTGCGCAGGTGAAGACAATCAAGGGAATCCCGTTGCGGATTGGGGATCCTTCCTTGATGGAGATTCGCGGGGAAGCCCTGATGACGAAGCAGGCTTTTGCCGCCTATAACGCCACAGCCGCCGTTCCCCTGAAGAATCTGCGTAACGGGGCGGCCGGGGCTTTGCGGAATCTTGATGTGCGTGAGACAGCCCGCCGCCAGTTGATTGCCTTCTTTTACGATATTGGTCACCGGGAAGAACCGGCGAAAACGATCGATAGTTACAGCGGGATACTGGCCTTTCTTGAGCGGGAGGGCTTGCCCGTGCATCCTTTTCATGAGCGCTGCGGCAGTATGGAGGAAGTGATTGCGCAAATCGAAAAGGTGGCGGCCCTGCGGGAGCAGCTGGATTTTGACATTGACGGGGTGGTCATTGCCGTGGATGACCTGCGTACGCGGGAGTATCTCGGTTATACGATCAAATTCCCCCGCTGGGCGATTGCCTATAAGTTTGAAGCCAAGGATGATGTGACGACTTTGTTGGATGTGGAGTGGAACGTGGGACGCACCGGGAAGGTCACGCCCACCGCCATCTTAGAGCCGGTGGAGATCGGCGGCGTTACCATCAGGCGGGCCACGCTGAATAATCTGGACGATATTGCCCGCAAAGGGGTCAGTATTGGCTGTGAGGTTTTTGTGCGGCGTTCTAATGATGTTATTCCGGAAATACTAGGGGTAGCGGGAAAGTCAGCTGAGGATTTTCCGGATGAGTCGGCGGAGGAAGCAAAAAATAAAGCGACCAAGACAACAGTGCCGATTGAGGCACCGACGGAATGTCCGGCGTGCGGGGCAAGATTAGTACGGGACGGGGTGCATCTTTTCTGCGAAAATTCCCTTTCCTGTAAGCCGCAACTGGTGAAAAGTATTGTACATTTTGCCAGCCGTGATGCACTGAATATCGAGGGCTTCAGCGAAAAGACGGCGGAGCAGCTTTTTGAAAAGCTGGACCTGCGGGAGATTTCCGATTTGTATCGCTTGAAAAGGGAAGAGCTGTTGGGACTGGAGAAATTTAAGGAAAAGAAAACGGATAATTTGCTGGCGGCGATTGAAAAGAGTAAGGCTTGTTCCCTTGATGCCTTTATTTATGCGCTAGGGATTCCCAATGTGGGCATCAAGACGGCGCGTGACCTGGCCAAGCATTTCCGGTCTTTGGCGAAGGTCCGGCAGGCGACGCCTGAGGAGCTTTTACAGATTCCCGATATCGGGGAAATTGTGGCGCAAAGCATTGTGAAATACTTTGCGGATGAGAAGATTCAAGACAGTATCGCGAAACTCCTGGGGGCAGGGGTGACGCCTGTATACGAGGGCAGCGAGGTAAAAGAAAATCCTTTTAACGGAAAAACGGTAGTCGTGACCGGCACTTTACAGAACTATAGCCGTGCGGAAATCGAGAAATTACTGGTTGATTTGGGTGCTCATCCTGCCGGCAGTGTCAGTAAAAAGACCGATTTTGTGCTGGCGGGCGAGAATGCCGGCTCGAAGCTCGAAAAAGCCCGGGCGCTCCTTGAGAGTGGAGAAACCCGGTTGCGGATTCTTTCGGAAGAGGAGTTTATTAAAATGCTGTGAACTTCCCTACCAAAAGACAAGAGGCTTCCTATTCAAGGCTACGGGAATGAATATTCCGGTAGCCTTTTTGCAGGTAAATAAGCAGATAAGTCGTAAAACACTGTAACGAAGATGAATTTTGAAGCTGAGCATGAATTTCAGTGTTACTGAAGAAGGAAATTTGATATAATAATAAGATGGATTTATGGAAAAAATTGAATGAAAAAAGCGCAGGCACCTGACTTTTGAGGCTTGGTTGGAGAGTGTTTGCGTAAGCTCGTCAGAGCATGAAGGAAGGGTGAGAAAATGAAATTTACGGTACAGGATGTAGAACATGTGGCGTCGCTTGCTCGGATTGCCTTATCGGAGGAGGAAAAAAAGAAGTATGCCGGGTCTTTGAATAACATTCTCGAGAACTTGGCCGTACTCAATCAGGTTGATACTACTCAGGTGGAACCAACAACATATATTCTGCCGCTGCAAAATGTTTTCCGGGAAGACAGGGAAGAGCCTTGTCTGGAGAAAGAGATCGTCTTTAAGAATGCTCCGGAGGAGGAAAACGGCTGTTTTAAAGTACCGCGGATTCTTTAGTGCATATGGAAGGATTAGAAAAAGGGGGGGTTACCTTGTCTTCAATAGTGGAAATGACGGCTCATGAATTGGCCGGACTGCTGGCGAAAAAAGAGTTGAGCAGTCAGGAGTTGGTGGAAGAACAGTTTAAGAGAATTGATGCAGTAGAGGAAAAGGTCAAGGCCTATTTAACGATAACGCGCGAACTGGCGCTGGAACAAGCAAGCGCCGTAGATGAAAAAAGAAAAAGAGGAGAGCAGTTGTCGCCTTTAGCCGGTATACCAATGGCCTTAAAGGACAATATCTGTACGAAGGGAATCAAGACAACCTGTGCCTCCAGAATGCTCGAAAATTTTGTATCGCCCTATGATGCGACCGTGGTGGAGAGGTTACGGCAGGCGGACGCCGTCTTGCTTGGCAAATGTAACATGGACGAGTTCGCCATGGGTTCTTCCACGGAGAATTCGCATTTTTTTGATACCCGTAATCCTTATGATTTGACGGCGGTCCCGGGCGGCTCTAGTGGCGGTTCGGCGGCGGCAGTAGCGGCCGGAGAAGCGGTCTTTGCCCTTGGCTCCGATACGGGGGGTTCAATTCGGCAGCCGGCCGCTTTCTGCGGCGTCATTGGGCTGAAACCTACTTATGGAGCTGTTTCCCGCTATGGGCTAGCGGCGTTAGCCTCTTCGATGGATCAGATCGGGCCCCTGACGCGGGATATGACCGATTGTGCGCTCGTCATGCAGGCGATATACGGGCATGATCCTTTAGACAGTACTTCAGCTCCGGGGCAGGTTCCGGATTTTACGCAGGCTCTGGTTAATGATGTGAAAGGCTTGCGAATCGGTTTACCGCAAGAATATTTGCGCGGTGAGATTGCGCCGGAGGTCCTTGCTTATTTCCACAAGGCGGTGGAAAAATTAGAGGAATTGGGAGCGGTTTGTGAAGAGGTTTCCTTGCCACATACGGAGTATGCTTTGCCTACGCACCAGATTTTGATGTCGGCCGAAGCCAGTTCCAATCTGGCCCGTTATGACGGGGTTCGTTTCGGGCTTCGGGTCGAGGGTGAGGACGTTTATTCCATGTACGAAAAAACACGCGGGGAAGGCTTTGGCGAAGAAGTAAAAAGAAGAATTTTGCTGGGGACTTTTGTGCTAAGTTCCGGGCAATTTGATGTCTATTATCTGAAGGCCTTAAAAATGCGGACATTGATTAAGCAAGATTTTGATCAGGCTTTTGCTAAATATGATTGTCTCCTTACACCTACCGCACCTTCGGTGGCTTTCAAATTCGGCCGGAAAAAAGGTGATGCGCAGGCCATGTATTTCTCCGATGTGCTGGTCAATCCGGTCAATCTGGCTGGTGTGCCGGCGTTGTCAATCCCCTTCGGGATGAGCGAAGGGCTGCCGGTGGGGCTGCAGCTGATCGGCAAGGCGTTCGGGGAAGAAACTTTGCTGCGGGTAGGTTACACGCTGGAGCAGCAAACAGATTTGACGAGGCCGTATCCCGCCGGACTGACCGAAAAGTGCGGACAGAAAGGGGGAATGTAAGGTGAGTACGGGTGTTGAATATGAAGTGGTAATCGGTTTAGAAGTGCATTGTGAGTTGAAGACCAGGACGAAGATTTTCTGCGCCTGCACCAATGAATTCGGGGGAGAGGCAAACTCGCATGTTTGTTTGGGTTGTCTGGCCCTGCCGGGTACACTGCCCGTCTTTAACAAGCGGGTGCTGGAAATGGCCGTGCGTGCAGGGTTGGCCTTGAATTGTGAAATCGCCGAGTATAGCCGATTTGACCGGAAGAATTATTTTTATCCGGATTTACCGAAGGCCTACCAGATTTCGCAGCTTGATTTTCCGATTTGTAAAAATGGGTCTGTGGAGATAGATGTGAACGGGGAGAAGAAAACAATCCGGATCAACCGGATTCATATGGAGGAGGATGCCGGGAAGCTGCTCCATAGCGGGGCAACGATTACGACGTCACAGTATTCCCTGGTCGACTTAAACCGCGGGGGGGTCGGGTTGATTGAGATTGTATCCGAACCGGATATGCGGTCGGCGGAGGAGGCCAAGGAATATTTGGCCAAGTTGAAGGCGATCCTCGAATATGTTGATGTGTCTGATGTGAAGATGGAGCAAGGCTCTTTACGCTGTGATGCGAATATTTCTTTAAGACCGGTGGGCAGTGAGAAGCTGGGGACGAAAACGGAAATTAAGAATATGAATTCCTTCCGGGCGTTGCAAAGGGCTGTGGAGTACGAAATCGAGCGGCAGCGGGAGGTTCTGGAAGAAGGCGGGAAGATTGTGCAGGAAACCCGCATGTGGGATGAAGCTAAAGGTATTACGGAATCAATGCGTACCAAGGAGACAGCCACTGATTACCGGTATTATCCGGATCCGGATCTTCTGCCGGTTGTTGTTGATCCCCAATGGGTAGAGGGAATCAGGGCGTCGTTGCCTGAACTGCCTGATGCAAAAAAGGATCGGCTTATTAGCGAGATGGGGCTTTCGGCCTATGATGCCGGTATTATCACGGGCAGTCTGGCTTTGGCAGAGTTTTTTGACCGGACCGTGGCCTTGTTTAATGAGCCGAAGACGGTGGCTAACTGGATCATGGGTGAGTACCTGCGCTTGTTGAATGCCGAAGGGCTGGAAGTGCAGGAGAGCAAGGTCACGCCGGAGAAAATGGCTGCTTTGCTGGAAAGCCAGGCCGCCGGAAAAATCAGCGGGAAGATGGCGAAGGTTGTTTTTGAAGAAATATTTAACACGGGCAAAGACCCGGAGGCGATTATCAAGGAAAAAGGGATGGTGCAAATCTCTGATACGGGAGCCCTGGCGGCGATTATCGATAAGGTGCTTGCGGCAAATCCGCAATCTGTGGAGGATTATCGGGCCGGGAAGGAAAAGGCCATCGGCTTTTTGGTTGGGCAGGTCATGAAGGAGACGAAGGGGCAGGCGAACCCGGGCGTCGTCAATGGGTTGTTGAAGCAGAAGCTATCTGAGTAATATTTGGGGCAGACTAATACTCAGGCTCAGTTGTTGTGGGACGGGGCTGCCTTCAGGTTTCCGAAGCTCAAGCCAGAACGTGCTAGACTCGGCTCGGAGTAATGCCGAACGGGCTCAATTCGCGTCCATGCTCAGTTCGCCCTGGGGCAGACATCCTGTCTGCCCCTCAGCATTACTTTCCTCGCCTTCGTCAAGCACGTTTCGCTGACTCTCGCTAGTCACCTTCCGGCAGCACCCGGGCCCACAACAGGGCAGTAGGGTCTTTAGGCACTTCGCCTTCGAAAGTCTGCCCACATGTTGCGCTTCGCGCGCATATACATTAGCTGCGCTTCGCGCACATAACATAGGCTTCGCCTGCGTATACTTCGCTTCGCGTACATATACAACAGAAGGGGTGTGTTTCCAAGTGACAATTGGGGAAGAAATCTATGATCTCGCCATCATCGGCGGCGGTCCGGGAGGTTATGTTGCGGCGATCAGAGCCGCCCAACTGGGATCCAGGGTTGTTCTTGTGGAAAAAGATGTGTTAGGGGGTACTTGTTTGAACAGGGGCTGTATCCCTACGAAGACATTATTGAAAAGTGTGAAGGCCTTCAAGGACTTAAAAAAGCTCAAAGAGCTGGCGATTACGGGAATAGATCTGTCGGGTGCGCAGATCGACTTAGGCAAGTTGCAACAGCGTAAAAGCCGGATCGTTAAACGCCTGACCACCGGAGTAGCCGGTCTTCTTAAAGCGCGCGGCGTTGAGGTTGTCCCCGGAGAGGCCGTAATGGATGAAGAGCCCGGTTTAATTAAGGTGCGGACGGCAAAGGATGGGCAAGGGCAGGAAAGTGAGCAAGGGCAAAGAAATATTCGGGCTCGCCACGTCATCATTGCCACAGGCTCAAAACCCAGGCTGATCCCGCTTCCGGGGATTGATTCTCCTAGTGTTTTGACCAGTGATGAGATTCTTTCTTTGGAGAGCGTTCCTTCTACCCTGGTGATTTTGGGAGGGGGCGTGATCGGGCTGGAATTTGCCCTGATTTTCCGTGAATTGGGCGCTGATGTGACGATTGTGGAGATGGAGGAAAGGCTGCTGCCGGCCTTTGACGAGGAGATTGCGGCCGAAGCCGGGCGGATGCTGAAAAGCAGTGGCATCACCTTGCACCTGGGAGCACGGGCGCAAGAGATTAGGGAAGATACCCTTATTTTTGAAAAAGACGGAGAAAGAAAAGAAATAAAAGGGGAGAAAATACTGGTGGCCGTCGGTCGCGCTCCTGTCTACGAGGGAATTGATGTGCAGAAGCTGGGGCTGAAGACCGAAAGAGGGGCGCTGGTGACGGATGAGTTTTTGCGGACAAGCCAGCCGGCCATTTATGCCATCGGCGACGTGAACGGAAAATATATGCTGGCCCATAAAGCTTCGGCAGAAGGATTGACGGCCGTGGAAAACATTCTCGGTACGCCGCGCCAAATGGATTATGGGGTCATTCCTCAGTGTATTTATTCATCACCCGAAATTGCCTGTGTTGGCCTATCGGAAAAACAGGCGCGGGAGAAATACGGGGAAGATGCATTGAAAGTTACCAGGTTTCCGCTGTCGGCCAATGGCAAAGCCCAGGTGGAAGGGGAGACACGCGGGTTTGTGAAGGTGATCGCCGAGCAAAAAACCGGCAAAATATTGGGGGTGCATCTTTTTTGCCATAATGCTACGGAATTGATTGCCGAAGCGGTTACAGCGATTCGCCTTGGGGCAAGAGCGGAGGATCTGGCGCAGTGCATCCATCCTCATCCCACCATGTCGGAAGCAGTACAAGAAGCGTATTTTGCCGCAGAAAAAGAAGCTCTCCACTTTATGCCATGAAGTGTGGTATAATAGAAGGGAAAATATAGAGAATATAGCAAATATAAAGGAAAAATAGCAATTTGACAGAGAAAAACCTGGTTAAGTGGGTGATTAGATGGAATTGGAGAACAAATTAATTAATCCACGCTGGTCAATATGTGATGCTTTAGCTGTTTTAGCCACAGCTTATCTTATTAAGTGGCTGTCTACTCTTTCTCCAATAAAAGGCTGGCTAACGCAAATCGGCACTTTGATTTGCCCGGCCACTCCAACGCTGGGCTATAATTTAATTGTTAGTTTCATCATTTTGGGTATTGTTTATCTCATAATCGGAGTATTACTTAAGTATCGGTACCATCTTTCCTGGAGTGGGGTAGGATTTAGCAAAGGGAAAAATGACCCTTGGCTCATGCTGATTACTGCAATCACGGAGACTTTTTTGCTGTTTGTCCTGATCATGGCTGTTGACATCATCGTGGTGCACCTTCTATCTATTAAGGCAGAGCCCCAGGCGTCTACGGAAGTAGTTACTACCGTGTATACCTGGTGGGGATGGGTACTGAGTTTTGTGCATCTTGTTGTGGTAGCGCCGTTGAGTGAGGAATTATTCTTTCGCGGTTTTCTTTTCCCGGCGATTGGGAAGCTAGTGGGGAAGATGATCCCGGCGGCGATTCTTACCAGTGTAATATTTGGTTTGTTTCACTGTGATCTAGTAAGATTTTTGCCTTTAACGGTCGGTGCGTTTTGGTTTAACTATCTGTATATTCGGACGGGGTCGATCTATTCATCGATGATTGCTCATGGGGTGTGGAACTTCCTGATGCTCGTGATGGTATTTGTGTTTGACTAATAGCATTGCGGGTTGGTCTCATGTGGCAAAAAATTATTAGGGAGGAAGAGTATTTTTGCGAAAGAAAAACATATTTCTATTATTAGGAATATTGGCAACAACCGTAAGCTTGACAGCCTTTTCTTCCTTTTATTCTGCCGGCATAGGGCAAGCGGTGTCTGCGGCGGAAACAGTGTCCGGCTCCTACGACCTGGTTATTAAGTATGCGCAGATTATGGATGGCACCGGAGAAAAGGCCGTATATCGCGGGGATATTGCCATTAAAGACGGAAAAATTGTAAAAGTAGGTTATGTTGCGGAGAATGAATTAGCCGGGCCGAAAAGAGTATCCGTTTTTGATGCCGGCGGGCTTACGGTGATGCCTTTCCCGGTTTCTATTAATCGGGGAGATCAGCTTGTGGAACATCTTTTTGCCACAAGTTATCCTCGTTATCCCGCACATTATCTGTATTTTCAGGATGGGGACTATGCCGGGCTGAATCTTCTGCAGGTGGCCAGGCAAAAAGGAGAAAAGCCGGAACAGACCTTCAAAGCTCTTTGTGTTCAGTTGCCGGAAAACACCAAGGTCTACCTGTTGCCAGTTGCCTCGGATGAGCAGAAGGGTGGAAAGGATAGTTATTCCGTAGAAGAGCTGGTTGCTGTTTATACCGGGGAATTAGCGGCGGCGCTGGGAAGGAAGGATGCGGGGACGATTGAGGCAGGCCGTAATGCTGATTTGTATTTTTTCATTACACATCATTATGATGAGCAATCCTTACGGGAGTTATTATACAATGGGGAGTTTCCCGCGCTGGCGCTAAGCTGTAAGCAGGGGGAATTAACGCGGGAATAGACGGGCAATTCGATAGAAGCGAATAGAGGCGCAAGACATAGACGATTATGGCGGTTATCTGGATTGGAAAGAAAGGATGGCGAGGCGTTTGGAAAATTTTATTCCGGAGATTCACGGAAGATTAAGAAAACATATGGTGAGAGTTCCGGAGGTCATTCATCGGGTGGGTGGTATCCGGATTTTTGGGAAGTTGATTAGATCATTATTATTCAGTACTGATGTGGCGATCATTAGGAACTGTAATGCCGATGCGGTCATTGCTGTTTATCCTTTTACTCCCCAGCCGATTATCACCCAGTCAATCATCAATAGTTCGGCGGTACCGGTATTTTGCGGGGTCGGCGGGGGGACGACAACCGGAAATCGGGTTGTGAATCTGGCAATGGATGCGGAGCATCAGGGCGCTTTTGGGGTAGTGGTTAACGCTCCCACCAGTAATTTGGTGG
>JBMNJI010000006.1:0-573140 GCA_050951585.1 Peptococcia bacterium
ATAACCTGGTTAAAAAAATGGTCCTTACCAATGGTTAAAGCAACACGACCCCATGTGGTTTTTACCATTAATGCCGATTGTATTCCCTCCTATGAAAAAGAGGGCTTTCGCGCCTTTCATTTAGAATTTGCTTATAATCCCGCCTATGAAGGATGCGGTGATGAAGGAGGCGGAGAGCAAGGATGCGACATCGCTTTAGTGGCGAATACCTATAATGTATGGCACTATCCCCAATACTTCCGTTATCAAAGCATCAATACGCTGGTGAAACCTCTTTGGGATAGCGGTTATGATCTGTTGCTGGCAGGCGGGGGATGGGGGAAGGTTCCCTGGCCGCTGTCAAAGCAGAGTAAAGTACGCAATATCGGGACTATTCCTTTTGCGAAAACTTTTCAAATTTACCGAAGCGCCAGGATTGTCTTAAACTTGCAAAACCAGAATGAGCATAAAACACAGGTCACCTCGCGGACCTTTGAAATAATGGGAAGCGGAGCTTTTGAGCTGACTTCCCGCACTCTGGCAGTAGAACGGCTTTTTACCCATCGCCGCCATTTGGTGATGTCCGGTTCGGCTGAGGAGACCTTATCCCTGGTTGATTACTATCTTACCCATGAAAAAGAACGTCAGGAGATTGCTGCCAATGGCCAAAGGGAAGTTCTTGCCAGGCATACATATGATCAGAGGGCAGCTTATATCCTTTCCTGTTTAAACGGCCTTCCTAAATCCCCATAAGTTCAAAGTAAAAGGAGAAAAAGATGCTGGCCTTAAATCTGAATCCTGATCGTTATGCCGGGAAAACAATCATGATTATCGGAGCAGGTTATATTCAGGAGCCTGCCGTGAGAATTGCCAAAAAACTGGGACTAAGGGTCCTCGCGGTCGATCAGGACCCGCAAGCGCCGGGTTTGCGCTGGGCGGATCTGCCCTTACTGATTAGTACGAGCGAATTGGCTGCGTGTACGGAAGCCGGACGTCAGCAGCAGATTAATGGGGTCATGTCGATGGGCTCCGAACAGGGAGCGAGAACTGCGGCAGCAGTGGCTCACAATCTGGGGCTGCCGGGGATACCGGTAGAGGTGGCCGAGAGTTTTACGAACAAAGTATCCATTCGCCGGATTATGCAGGAACAGCAGATTCCTTCTCCCCGGTTTTTTATCTGTCGGACGAAGCTGGAAGCCCACAAAGCGTTATTGCAGTTGGGGCTGCCTCTTATTGTCAAGCCACCTGACTGCCATTCCAGTTTTGGGGTCACCAAGGTTGAAAAGCCGGAAGATTTCGAGTGGGCATTGGAGCGGGCGGCCGCTTTTTCCCATGGGGAAACATGGGTAATTGAAGAATATATTCAGGCAGTAGCCCATGGGGGCGGGGTAGAAAGCTTTGTGGTGGATGGGGAAATTCATATTGTCACGATTATTACCGGTAAGCCCACCGCACCACCGTATTGCACTTATCATCAGGTTAATCTGCCTGTTGATTTGCCGGAACCCCTTGCAAGGTCAGTTACTGATTTTATAGCGAAAGTTATCCGCGCCACGGGTATTACTAATGGTCCGGTCCACATTCAGTATCGGTACACCGCAGATGGGCCAAAGCTGATTGAGTTGAGTCCCCGGTTGGGAGGCATTTGTCTTAATTCGCGGCTGATTCCCTTGGCTTTGGGGGTTAATCTGATTCAGGCGGCCATTGATGTTTGTTTAGGATTAACACCGGATCTTACGCCACGCTTCAGACGGGGCGCTTGTCAGCATTTTATTACCTTGCCTCCGGGCATTGTGGAGAAAACACCTGCTTTAGACCATGATCTCTTTTCTGTTCCGGGCTTGTTTGAAATCAGGCTCTTGATCAAACCCGGTGATTTAATTCCGGAGTATCACAGTTTTGCCCTTGCGCCCGGTTATTGTATTACGCATGGTGATACACCTGAGGAGGCGGTGCGGAACGCTGAAGAAGTATGCCGGCAAATCGCCGCCGGGATTGTAATGAAAGGTCAATAAAATGAAGGTTGCCGTCCATCAACCAAATTATTTGCCATGGCCAGGTTTTTTTCACAAAATGGCCCATTGCGATGTTTTTGTTTTACTGGATAATGTGCAGTATCCCCGCCGCGGTTTTTGTAATCGAACCATGGTCAAGTCACCGCAGGGAAAGGCTGTCTGGTTGACGGTTCCGGTCATGAAGAGCAAGGATCACCAGCAAATCAGGGATGTTCAGTTGTTTCAACCGGAAGAGAACCTGGCAAAACAACGTCTGACGCTGCAGCATTTTTACGGGCGTGCCCCTTATTATCGGTATTTGGCCGACTGCTTGGAGGCAGTTTTTGCGGACAAGTGGTTGAAATTGGAGCCTTTAAATGTAACGCTCATTAAGGTTTTTGCCGAAATATTGGGAATTCACACTCCTCTTTTGCCTGCCTCTTCCTTAGGAGAGCTTGAGGATGTGAAAAGCGGGAGGATTATTGCTCTTTGCCAAAAGCTCGGGGCTACCCGGGATCATTACCCCTTGGGAAAGTCCGGAGGCGTTACATGTCTATCATCAATACACCTTGAGAATTGAACAGGGGAGGCGGAATGAGGCGAGACAGTTTCTGGCCGATGCAGGAATAGGCACAATGGTGCATTATCCCTATCCGTTGCATCGCTTGCCTGTTTATAGTGAGTCGGCCTTCGTGCTTCCGGAAGCGGAAAAGGCGGTCCAGGAGGTCTTATCATTGCCGATTTGGCCGTTAATCTCCCGTGAGACCATTAATGCCGTGGCCGCTGCTCTAAAAAGCTGGGTCAATAAGTGAGGCAGGAGTCTCGGCCGGAGAGCAAGGTTTGGCCGGAAGACTGCATGAATGATTAGTAGTGTGGAAGAGTGCTCAATAGTAGTGTCTGAAGTGATGTCTGAGTAGATCAGTAGTTAGAAAATGTGATCAGGATGGGAATACTGGAGTGAACTCAAGATGATGATGCCGAAGAAAACAGCGCTGAGAATAGCGAAGAAAATAGCGGAGAAAAAGGCGACGGTAGGGGTAGTAGGCCTTGGCTATGTGGGCTTGCCTTTGGCGATGCTATGTGCCCAAAAAGGCTTTCGTGTTATGGGAATTGACAGTGACCAGGCGAAGGTAATTCGTTTGCAGCACGGAAGAACTTCGATGTCAGGGGTTAGCGAAGAGACATTACAGGTCTTATTAACGGGGCGCAAATTAGCGGTGCTTGGCAATTATGCGATACTTAGCCGTTGTGATGTGATTGTGATATGTGTGGCTACACCTTTGACTGACGGTGGCGAACCTGATTATACGCAGTTGTTTCTTGCTTTGGAGGGTGTTGCCTCCCGCTTAAGGCCTGAGCAATTGCTGATCGTGGAGAGTACCATTATTCCGGGAACCACACTGGAGGTAATCTTGCCGCGTCTGGCCGCAGGAGGAATGAAAGTAGGGCAGGATTTTTATCTGGTTTTTTCACCTGAACGGATCGATCCGGGGAATAAACAGTATCGCCTCGAAAACACCCCGAAGCTGGTGGCGGGTGTTACTGCTGATTGCCTGCAGTTGGGGCAGGATTTTTACCGGTCATTGGCGATAGAGGTTATCCCTGTCTCTACTCCTACCGTTGCGGAAATGGCTAAATTGTTGGAAAATACTTATCGTGATGTGAATATCGCTTTTATTAATGAAATGGCGGAGGTATGCCGTGATCTGGAGATTGATATTTGGGAAGTAATTGCCGCGGCAGCGACCAAGCCCTTTGGGTTTCAACCGTTTTATCCGGGGATCGGGGTAGGGGGACATTGTATTCCGAAAGATAGTGCCTATTATCTTTTTTGGGCTCGTCAAAAAGGAAGGCCGGCCCATTTAGTGGAACTGGCCAGGAAAATTAATGCGGAACGCCCGATGGCCGTTGCCGCACAGCTTAAAGAACTGGTAGCGGTAAAGCAGAGAGGTTTAGCCGGTAGTAGATTGCTTTTTTTGGGTGCAACGTATAAAAAAGATGTGGATGATATACGGGAGTCACCAGCGGTAAAAATAATGGAAAGATGCGCTGCGGAAGGGGCGGAAATAGCTTTTCATGACCCATATATTGAGAAGCTGCGACTGGGGGAACAGATCCTCTCGCGCATTAGTCTGGATGAAGAAACACTTGCGCAGTATCAATGGACGATTCTCACGGTGCCACACAGCAGTTATGATTATCCTTGGTTACAGACTGTTTGCGCCCACTTTGTCGATGTAAGTCATACCTTAGGAACAAGGGACAAATAGAGCGAAGTAATTATATCTTTTGACAATTTGGGATTTTGTAATTATTTTTTTAGTAATTATCTACAGGAAAGACTAGGAACTTTTCTAAACTTCCGATATAATGATATTGGTGATGCGAATGTTTAAAGAAATTATCAAAAGAAACGGGAAACATGAAACATTTAAATCGGAAAAAATCACTTGGGCGATTTACAGCGCGGCTCTTGCCTGCGGTGGCAATGATTTTGCCCGGGCGGAAGAGCTCTCTCGGCAGGTTATCGAGTTGGCCCAAAAAAAATTTGTGGACAGATTGCCGGATGTAGAAAGCATCCAGGATCTTGTCGAAAAAGTATTGATTGAAAACGGACATGCCCAAACGGCCAAAGCGTATATTCTATACAGGGAAAAGCGGAAGGAAGCAAGAGAAATAAACGCTTTGATTGGTGCGACAATCGATATGTTCACTAATTATTTGGGCGACAAGGATTGGCTGATCCAGGAAAATGCTAATACGCAAAAGAGCATTAACGGATTGAACAATTATGTCCGCGAAACGTTCACGAAAAAATATTGGTTGAATGAGGTTTATCCTGTTGAAGTAAGAGAGGCACATGAAAACGGGGATGTGCACATTCATGATCTGGGCTTCTTTGGCCCTTACTGTGCCGGTTGGGATTTACGTCAGCTACTGATGGAAGGATTCGGAGGGGTTAACGGGAAGGTGGAAAGCAATCCCGCTAAACATCTGCGTTCCTTTTTAGGACAAATCGTCAATTCCACCTTTACAACACAGGGGGAAACTGCCGGTGCTCAAGCGTGGTCAAGCTTTGATACCTATTGTGCACCGTTTATTCATTTTGACGGCTTAAGCTATGACAAGGTGAAACAGTGTATTCAGGAATTTGTCTTTAATATGAATGTTCCTACCCGTGTTGGTTTTCAATGCCCGTTTTCTAATTTGACTTTTGATATTAATGTGCCTGCTACTCTGAAAAATGAAGCGGTCATTATCGGCGGTAAAATGTTGAATCAGACCTATGGAGAGTTCCAGCAGGAAATGGATATGTTTAATAAAGCCTTCTGTGAGGTGATGTTAGAGGGCGATGCCAAAGGCCGGGTCTTTACGTTCCCGATTCCCACGTTAAATATTACGAGGGATTTTGATTGGGATAATCCGGTGATTGACGAATTTATGAGGATAACTTGTAAGTACGGGATTCCTTACTTTGCCAACTATGTGAATTCTGATTTATCACCCGAAGATGCCGTCTCCATGTGTTGTCGGCTGCGTCTGAATACGCGTGAATTAAGAAAAAGAGGAGGAGGCTTGTTCGGCAGTAACCCCATGACCGGCTCCATTGGGGTGTTTACGATTAATTTACCGCGGATTGGTTATATCGCCAAGTCCGAAGGCGAGTTCAAAGCCCGGTTATGGCGCTTGGCCTGTTTAGGGAAAACCTCTCTGGAAATCAAAAGGAAAATAATTGAACAGCAATCTGAGCAAGGGCTTTATCCATATTCCACTTATTATCTGCGTAACATCAAGGAGAGGACCGGTCAATACTGGTATAACCATTTCAGCACGATTGGTATTGTCGGGATGAACGAAGCTGTCCTGAATTTTATGGGAAAAGATATTACCACCCAGGAAGGGCAGGAGTTTGCGGAAAGAATCCTTAATCATTTAAGGGATATTCTGGTGGAATTTCAGGAAGAGACAGGGCACGTTTATAATCTGGAGGCTACACCGGCGGAAGGGACTTCTTACCGGCTGGCCCAAATGGATAAGGAGAAGTATCCGGATATTATCACTGCTGGAAGAGAAGTGCCTTACTACACTAATTCTACGCAACTGCCGGTCAACTTTACTGATGATATTTTTGAGGTGCTGGATCTGCAGGATAATCTGCAATCCTTATATACAGGCGGGACAGTGCAACATTTATATTTGGGTGAGAAAATCGAGGATATCAAGACCTGTAAGAATTTGATTAAAAAGATTTTTCATAATTACAAGCTTCCCTATATGACGCTTACCCCTACCTTCAGTATTTGCCCTGAGCATGGTTATATTACCGGGGAAGTGTTCCGTTGCCCCGATTGTGGACAGGCCACGGAAGTCTGGTCACGGGTCACCGGTTATTTGCGCCCGGTGCAGAATTACAATAAAGGGAAGAAGGAAGAATACTTCGAACGTAAGAAGTTTAAATTGCCGGAGTTGATTTCATGAGGATTGTCGGACTGGAAAAGAATTCAGTCGTTGATTTCCCCGGTCAGTTAGCAGCCGTGGTTTTTAGCCCCGGCTGTAATCTTGACTGTTATTATTGCCACAATCGCTCCATTATCGGCCAGGTAAGGCCCGAGCAACTGCTTGCCGAGGAAGAGGTTTTTGCCTTTTTAGAAAAGAGGCGGGGCCTTTTGGATGGCGTGGTTTTTAGCGGGGGCGAGCCCACTTTACAGCCTGATTTGGCGGAAGTAATGGGTCAGGTGAAAAAGCTCGGCTTTCTCTGCAAATTAGATACGAATGGGACCAATCCTGCTGTCCTGCGTGATTTAATAAGCGAAGGACTCGTTGATTATGTGGCGATGGATTTCAAAGCACCATTCCATAAGTACGCTCTGATATGCGGAAATAATAGCAATACTTTCCTGGATAATATCCGGGAAAGTATTGCCTTATTACTGACCGAAAAGGTCGCCTATGAATTTCGGACAACTGTGGTACCCGAACTGACGGAGGAGGACGTTCTCCAAATGGCCGCGGCAATTCGGGGAGCCAGGTTGTATGTATTGCAGCAGTATCGGGTGCCTGAATTTGCTCAGAATGAGAAGACAAAGCGCACACCGCATCCGTCAGCTTTTTTACGGAAAATGGTGGTTAAAGTAAGCGGCCTCGTGAAAAAGTGTGAGCATAGAGGGGTCTGATGTGACAATTTGCGGTGAGTATTAAGGGTGAGAATGAGGCGCGGTGCGGCCTGGTCGCTTTTGCCGCATTAGCCGTGGAGAATACGCCAGTGTCTGTTTGTGGCTTCTTTTAACAATCTGGGTTCAGGATTGACTGCCGTTGGTTGACCGACAGGCGTGAGGATAGGCAGATCCGTAATACTGTCGGCATAAGAACGGCTTTCCCGCCAGTTAATTTCTTCATCCTGAAAATGGGTACGGAGCATCTCCTGTTTACTCTCGCCGTTAATAAACCGGAAGGGGATCCGGTGATCAAAGAGGTTATCCCGGAAGGATAAATTCATCCCTAACACCGTGTCAAATTGCAAATCCCGGGCGATTATCTCCAGAAGCCCTGTATAGCAACCGGAGAGAAGGACTGTATGATAGCCGTCCTCTTTTGCTTGTTCGATTTCTTTGATGACCTTTTCGCAAAATAGTGGTCTTATTTGCTGAAAAACAGTATTAAATAATCGTGTGACATCGTCTTTGGTCATGCCCCGGTAAATATGATGAAAGATTTTAACGGCCAGATACTTTAATTTTTCCCGCGTAATGATGTTGAGCTTATAGAGGATCAGCACCGGAGCAATTTCCGCATAAAGGAGATAGTAGCGTAAGTATTGGCCTGTCTGCGCTTTCCAGGCTTTTCCCAGGTATGGTAATGTATCACCCGTAAATATTGTTCCGTCAAAATCAAAAATAGCTAATTTTTTCATTGGCCATGAATCCTTTTCTAATTTTTTAGTACATAGTTTAACATATCTGGAAGGTAAATGCCAGGACTCTTTCCGTTTTCTAGTGAAAATGATATACTAAACATGAAAAATTTGCTTAAAGCAGGTTGGGAGTAATGGAGAAATTAAGCGGTTCAGTGGAACGAATCACATTTATGAATGAAGAAAATGGTTATAGCGTCATCAAGCTGAAATGTAAAGGCTATGATGATTTAGTCACGGCTGTTGGAACAATGGCGGCGGTGAACATTGGCGCGATTGTTTTCCTGCAGGGTGAATGGGTTTCGGATAGCAAATATGGGCGGCAATTTAAGGTGCATTTTTGCAAGGAAACAATCCCGGCCACAGTAGCCGGTATTGAGCGCTATCTGGGCAGTGGGCTGATTAAAGGGATTGGGCCGGTTAATGCCAAGCGGATCGTCAAAAAATTTCGGGAGGATACCATCCGGATTATTGAGGAAGAGCCGCAGCGTTTGGTGGAAGTGGAAGGTATCGGCGAAAAAAGAGTGGAGATGATCAGGGAAGCCTGGGAAGAGCAAAAAGAGATAAAGAATGTGATGCTTTTCTTACAGGAACACGAAGTAACCACCGCTTTTGCGGCGAAGATTTATAAAACGTACGGTAATGATAGTATTAACGTTGTGAAAGAGAATCCTTTTCGCCTGGCCGATGATATTTGGGGGATCGGTTTTCGCACCGCTGATAAAATTGCGGCAAAACTGGGTTATGATCCTCAGTCTCATGCCCGTTGCAGTGCCGGATTGACCTATGTTTTGAATCAATTATCTAATGAGGGGCATTGTTATGCGACGCGTCAGCAATTACTGGAAAAGGGCGCCGAGATACTGGAAGTAGAGCGGGAAATTTTGGGCAGGGTACTGGAAACGATGGTGATGGAGGGACTACTGCTCAAGGAAGCAGGAGAGATTTACTATTTACCGCCTTTTTATTACAGTGAAATTGGGGTAGCGCAAAAAATCAAAGAGCTCGTTACTTGCCCCTTCCCTTTTAATGTGCTGAAATTAGATGAAATCGTTGCGAAGGTGCAACAGGAAAAGCGCCTCCGGTATGATGAAGTGCAGATTGAAGCGATTAAAACGGCTTGTTCGTCCAAAGTAATGGTCTTAACCGGCGGCCCCGGTACGGGAAAAACGACGACCACTTTGGCGATTATTCAGGTTTTTAAAAAAATGGGGGCAAGAGTATTTCTTGCCGCCCCGACTGGGCGCGCCGCGAAGAGGCTCTCCGAGGCAACGGGGTTTGAAGCCAAAACCATCCACCGTATGTTGGAATATAAACCGCCCGACGGATACCAAAAGAACGGGGAACACCCGTTAGATTGTGATGTATTGATTGTCGATGAAATGTCGATGGTCGATCTGCTTTTGATGTACAACCTCTTAAAGGCCATACCGAAAAATGCCGTTTTGATTATGGTCGGTGATGTGGATCAACTTCCTTCCGTCGGACCGGGGAATGTGTTAAAGGATATCATCAATTCTGCCGTGGTCAAAGTAGTGAAGTTGACGAGGATTTTTCGTCAGGCCGGCGGCAGTATGATTATTCGGAATGCTCATACGATCAACAAAGGGGATTTCCCCTATTTAAAAGGCGGACGTGATAGTGATTTCTTCTTTATCGAGGAAGAAGAACCCGGGAAGGTAGTAGAGCAAATCAAGGAACTATGTCTGCATCGTTTACCGAAATATTATGGGGTGGATGTGCTGGATGATATTCAGGTCTTAACGCCGATGCAGCGGGGAGAGGCGGGGGCGCGCAATCTTAATGCCGTGTTGCAGGAGGAGCTTAATCCGGCCACGAGTTTTGTCATGAGTGGCGCGATGAAGTTTAAACTGCATGATAAGGTCATGCAGATTAGAAATAATTATGAGAAAAATGTTTTCAACGGGGATATTGGGCGCATCACTTTTCTCGATCAAGAGGAAAGAAAAGTAATGATTCGTTTTGACAATCAAGAAGTAGAATACGATATTTCAGAGTTAGACGAGGTTGTGCTCGCATATGCGACAACGATTCATAAAAGTCAGGGCAGTGAATATAAAATTGTAGTGGCGCCGTTTTTGACCCAACATTTTATGATGCTGCAGCGTAATTTACTGTATACCTGCGTGACCAGAGCCAAAAAAGTAATGGTTCTTTTGGGCACAAAAAAAGCGTTGGCTATCGCTTTGAAAAACAACAAAGTTGAGCAACGCAACACTATGTTAGTGCAAAGGTTAAAAGAAATGTTACAAGAGACAAGCTAGCAGAGAAGCTGTGGCAAACTGTGACAAACTACAGCTAATGGCGGCAAGTTACTGCTTACTGTGTCATCCTACTTTTTGCACAGGTATTTTTCATGTATAGTGGCCAGAATCTCCCCATGATTTTTCGTCACCTGCGGAAGGGAAAACCCGATGAAGAGCGGAGATGTGACAAAACGGGGAATTACTTTAACCATGATTTTGTTGTCGAGGTGATAAAAAAAGATATTATAACTGGTACAGTTCTGATGGTAGTAATGAAGTATATAATGAGCGGCCATTTGGGTATAATCAGCCAGTTGGTTTATTTTTTCCGTGAAAGCGTCGCCGGATAAATTCTCCGGGAGAGGAAGGATGATATTGAACTCGGTAAAACCGGTGCGTGGTTTGGTGGACAGATTAAACTGCACCCCGGTTTGCTGGTCGATGGTAATCCCTTCAAAGTGCTCCGGCAAGACGTATTTGTAGCAGTTGACATTTTTGAGACCGATTATTTGCATATGAGGATGCAGGATTGTCCCGCCGGAAAAAGGGCCGTGGCTCTTATAGAAGATTACGGAAGCATACTGCTTTGAGTTTTCCAACTCCAACCACTTATTGATGCCAAAAGTAATCACCTTATGCAGGTGCTCTTTCGGATACTCGGAAAACTCCTGGTGACAGTCGGTAGTTTCCACGAGAACGGTAGGGTAAGTATCCTCTAAGACAGGATACTTATTTTTTACGAGGAGGATCGGACCATCTTCGGCTATAATATTAACGAGACCGGCCCGGTCGCAAAATGGGCATTTTACCTGTGGATTAGTAATGCTAACTGGTTTTTCCGCTGCTATCGCGGAATTAAAATAGAGGAGTTCATAAACAGACATCGAAACACCTTCTTAAGTAGATATAATATTAAGGTAGTAGCCTTCGTAGCAGAAGAAGCAATTTAAATAATAATGAAAAAATGCAAAAACAATTTTAAGAAGAAAAGGAGGAAGAAAAGATGGAACTAAAGGAAGCGATTTTTACAAGAAGAAGTATTCGCAAGTTTACAGAAGAACAGATCTCCAACGCCGAAATCAATGAATTAATTGAAGCGGCCTGCTGGGCTCCTAATGCCTCCAATCAGCAGATGTGGCACTTTGTGGTGGTAAAGAAAAAAGAAATGATGGAAGCGATGGCTCAGGCCGTAATTGACAGATTCGACCAAATCTCGGCGCAGTTAGGTTACACTCATGAATTAGACGCCAACAAAGCTTACGCCCTCTTTTTTGCCCAGGCTCCGGTGACGATCGCTGTTTTAATGAGGTCTGTCGAGAGTAAAGTGACGGAAGCGTTAAGAAAGTTAGACTATAGCCCGCTAGAAATTCAGCGTTTGCGTGGACAGTCGGATTTACAAAGTATTGGTGCGGCGCTTCAAAATCTTCTCTTACTTGCTCATGCGAAAGGCTATGGGGCTTGCTGGATGTGTGCCCCTCTTATTGCCAGCCGGGAGATCGAAAAAATCCTGGGGGTGGAAGAACCATGGCAATTGAAAGCTTTGGTTCCCCTTGGCAAACCGGCCGTACGGGGTGGTAAGTCTACGCGGAAAGCGCTGGCTGAGGTATTAACGATCCTGGAATAAGCTTAGACCGGTTGCTTTTACCGGTCAAGAGAAGATAATTAAAGTAGTTTAATCTGGTGATAGCTTTTTTTACCTTTACGGACCAGTAACCTTTTGTCTGTAAAATCGCTTAACGTGACGAGACGGGCAAAATCGTCCACGCGCTGATCACCTAAGTAAACTCCGCCTTGTTGAATCAGCCTTCGGCCATCTCCTTTTGAGGAGATGAGACCGATTTCCAAAAGCAGGCTCAGGATATCCACACCTGCCTGAAAATAGGTTTCCGGCAAGTTGGTCGTGGGCATGGAACTATCATCGTCACCAAAATTACCGAAAAGACTTCTGGCGGTTTGTTGCGCTTTGATGGTTTCCTCCTCGCCATGCACCAGTTTGGTGATTTCATAGGCGAGGATTTCTTTTGCCTGATTGATTTTTTCATCCTTGAGGGCGCCTAATCTTCTTACTTCATCCATGGGCAGGAAGGTGAGGAGCGCCAGACAGTTTTCCACATCAGGGTCATTAATATTCCGCCAGTATTGATAAAAATCATAAGGGGAGGTTTTCGCCGGATCAAGCCAAAGAGCACCGGATTCGGTTTTCCCCATTTTTTTACCCTCGCTTGTGGTGAGCAATTTAAAGGTCAGGCCATAAACGGAGGCGTTTTCCACGCGGCGTACTAAATCTACTCCACTAATAATATTGGACCATTGATCATTTCCGCCCAGTTGTAATTTACAGTGATAACGGCGGTATAATTCCAGAAAGTCATAAGACTGCATCAACATATAATTAAACTCCAGGAAAGAGAGACCTTTTTCCAGACGATTCTTAAAGCACTCGGCCGTCAGCATGCGGTTGACCGAAAAGTGTTTACCGATATCGCGCAAAAAATCAATATAGTTGAGGTTCGCCAGCCAATCGGCGTTATCAACCATAACCGCTTTTTCAGCCCCAAATTCGATGAAACGGGAAAATTGCTTTTGGAAAGAGCGGACATTTGCGTCCACCTGTTCTCTGGTCAGCATTTTTCTTAAATCGGTCCGGCCGGAAGGGTCACCGACCATGCCTGTACCACCGCCAAAGAGGGCAATTGGTTTGTGCCCGGCCTTTTGCATATGCATCATCACCATTACCTGGATAAAATGACCTACATGTAAGCTGTCGGCGGTGGGATCAAAGCCGATGTAAAAGGTCACTTTTTCCTTACCTAAAAGTTCGCGGATTTCTTCTTCGTGGGTTGCCTGTTCTATGTAACCTCTCTCGAGAAGAGTGTCGTAGACGTTTGAATTGGACATAAGTTCTTCACTCCTTTGCATTCTTATTCTACCATAAAAATATACCATAAAAACATCACGCTGACGAATAATGCCTGAAATTTACCAAAAGAAAGACGAAAAAATTAAGAAAAAATATCATAGAAAAGCCAGAGAAGCAAAGGATAAAGAAAAAGAGTGAAAGGCATAAAAAACGAGCAGAGAGGGATCGTTGATGAGTAAACTAACCTATGACAAGATCTTTGGTCATTTAGTTAAATACGCATACGAAGGAAGGCTGGCGGAAGGGATGAGGGAGCTTAACCCTTATGGGGACGAAGGCTTGAATGAATACATAAAGTATGCCAGCGGAGGCGGTAATCCGGAGAAGGTGGTCTTTCATGTGTCTAGCTGTCTTGCTGATGAGGGCTGTAAGGATAATAAATGTCAGGTGGCTTGCCTTTTTCAGGCAATCGAACGGGATAGTGCAGGGGATGTGGTCATTAAAGATGATTATTGCACCGGTTGTGGCGAATGTGTGAAGGTATGTTCCCATGAGCACTTAATCGACAAAAAAGAGTTTGTTCCATTAGTAAAAATCCTTCATGAACATAAAGTACCCGTTTATGCTATTGTTGCTCCGGCTTTTATCCAGCAATTCGGGGAACAGGTGACGCCGGGGAAGCTTAGGATGGCTTTAAAACGGCTGGGTTTTTACGGCATGGTAGAGGTGGCTCTTTTTGCCGATATCCTCTCTTTGAAAGAGGCTTTGGAGTTTGATCAACATGTTAAACAGAAAGGAAATTTTGTTTTAACCAGTTGTTGCTGTCCCATGTGGGTTGCCATGATAAAAAAGTTTTATCATCAATTTGTCTCGCATATCTCGCCTTCCGTATCACCGATGGTGGCCTGCGGTCGTGGTATCAAAAAAATCCACCCGGAAGCAAAGGTTGTTTTTATTGGCCCATGTATCGCCAAAAAGGCTGAAGCCAAAGAGAACGATGTGCGGGATGCGGTTGATTATGTCCTTACCTTTCAGGAGTTATCACAAATATTTGCCGCGGTCGGGATAGATCCGGCAAAGGAAAAAGAAGACTCAAGTGAACATTCTTCCGCAGCGGGCAGGATGTACGCTTTTACGGGCGGGGTCAGTCAGGCCGTAAAGGATACCCTCGATAGAATCAGGCCGGAGAAAGAAATCAAAATAAAAGCAGTCCAGGCTGATGGAATCAGGGACTGCCGTAAATTATTGAACCGTATTTTAGATAATGAAATCGAAGCTAATTTTTATGAAGGGATGGGCTGTATCGGTGGTTGTGTAGGAGGGCCCAAACGAAATCTCAATGCAGAGGAAGGGCGAAAAGCGGCCATACGGTACAGCGGTGCGGCAGAAAGCAAAACGCCTGCCGATAATCTTGCGGTTTTGGAATTCCTGAAATCCATCGGATTTCAGGAAATAGATGAGCTTTTGAGAGGAGAAAAGTCTAATCTTTTTAAACGCATTTTTGAGTAAATCAGGTATTTAGAGCGTCAATAAAAGGTTCCACTAAAGCGGGATCAAAGTGGGTGCCGGCACAGTTTTTCAGTTCCATAATTGCTTTTGCTTTGGAGATGGATTTACGATAAGGCCGGAAAGTAACCATGGCATCAAAAGCATCAGCCAGGGCAAAAATTCGGCATTCCAAGGGAATATTTTCCCCGGAAAGTCCTAATGGGTAGCCGCTGCCATCCCATTTTTCATGATGTTTAAGGATTAAATCACCGACAGGAATAAACTCCGCGGTTGAGTTGGCAATGCGCGAGCCTAATTCGGAATGCCATTGTATTTCTTTGATTTCCCGGTTACTGAGACTGGTCTTTTTAAAGAGTAGCTCTTCCGAGAGACCAATTTTTCCGATGTCATGGTAGTGAGCAAGCAAATCAAGTTTAGTGACTATTTCGTCGGGTAATTGCAGTTTTTTAGCTACGCCAAAGACCATTTTTTTCAGACGATCAAGGTGACCGTCTTTAATATAGTCTTTTGTTTCCAGAGAAGACATGAAAGAGTTGACGATGGCCTCGCGCGTTTTACGTTTACTATTTGCTTTTTCGCGATACATATTATTATCGGCTTCTTTAAAGAGATCAGCCATACTTGTGGTAATAGTATCCTGGGCGACCGCCCAGCCCAGGGACATACTGAGGGGCGCGACAGGAGCATTATCGTTGTAATCAGTAATGCCTTTTCTGATTCTTTGACAGACTATTTCGACCTCCAACCGGCGGACATAAGGTAAGAGTATCGCAAATTCATCGCCACCGATTCTTGCCACAATGTCTGTAGTGCGCAGGGAAGAGGCCAGCACGTTAGCAGCCGCCATTAATAGACCGTCGCCCACCATGTGGCCAAAGGAGTCATTGATAATTTTCAGTCCGTTCAGATCACAGACAATAATCCCGGCTTCGGCAATGCGCAAGTCATAATTTTTCATTTGTTCTTCAAAGAAGGTTCTATTATATAAACCGGTCAGTGAGTCATAGATGCCGAAATGGAGTAGTTTTTCTTCGATTCGTTTGCGGTCTGTAATATCGTTAAAGACCATATAAAAACCGGTCTGTTTATTGTTGATGATCATTGGGACGGCCATAATGGATACATAAAAAAGGCTGCCGTCTTTCTTTTTCCGAATATATTCATTTTTTGGGGCTTTTTCTGTCAACAGTTCGTAGGGAAGTTCGGGTGTATCGTTGCTAAGAAGATCGGGCACGATTAGATTATTTAAATCTTGTCCTTTGATTTCATCTAAGGTATAACCAAAGAGGTTTTCGAATCCCTGGTTAACATTAATAACCCGGTGGGAATTGTCAAGCAAAGCAATCCCTTCGGGGTAATTCTCAAAGAGTTGTTGATAGGTAACTTTATGGTTAAAGTGTTCCGCGAAGGAGAAATCGTTTTCTTTTATTGGCGGTATGACTGTAGTACATTTTTGTATAATATTGCAAAAGTTCTTTAGATGTCTATGGATGTTCACAAATTTCATAAAAACACATCCTGTTTTAAATTTATACCAATATTATAATTATTTATTCGATGAATACACATGAAAAACCTGCACAGAATAACTAATTCTTCACTAACATAGTGCCTATCCCTTTTTGCGTGAAAATCTCCAGCAACAACGCGTGTGGTTTACGCCCGTCGATGATGTGCACGTGAGTTACACCATAATTCAGGGCATGCAGACAACTTTCTACTTTAGGAATCATCCCGCCTTTAATGAGACCACTATTAAGATGGCTATGTACTTCGTCAATCGTTAGTTTTGAAGCAAGTGTGTCCGGCCCGTCCCCAAGATAAATACCTTCCACATCGGTAAGCATAACCAGTTTATCGGCGTGCAGAGCGCCACCAAGGGCTCCGGCAGTCAGATCTGCGTTTATGTTGTAGCTCTTTCCGTCAGGACCAATGCCGATCGGTGAAATAATGGGGATATATCCCTGCCCGCACAGCAAATGAATCATCTCAGTATTAAGATGTTTAATCTCTCCGACAAAGCCAAGATCGACCGGTGCTTTCTTCTTTTCAACCTGGATCAGGTTGCCGTCTTTTCCGGAAATGCCAATTGCTTTTCCACCCAAGTGGTTGATGCAACCGACGATCTCTTGATTGAGGTGACCGCTCAAGACCATTTCCACAATTTCCATAGTTTTTTCATCGGTAATGCGCAGACCTTGAAAGAATTCCGATTGAAGGCCGTATTCTTCCAGCGCTTCATTAATGTCTGGGCCGCCGCCGTGTACGACGACAGGATTCATGCCGACGAGCTTCATCAGAATAATATCCTGAAAGACTAATTGCTCCAGTTCCATATTGAGCATGGCGTGCCCGCCGAGTTTAATAACGACGGTTTTTCCGAAGAATTCTTGAATATATGGCAGAGCTTCTACCAGGATGGAGGCTTTTTCGGTAGGGTTAAGCATCGTCATTCACTCCTACTACAAACGAATTAAGCATTATCTATTTATTATATCTTATTATTGATTAATTGAACAGAGTGAAACCAAATTTTTTTCTCCGCATATAGTGTCTGGTGATAGTAAATGCGAGAGAGGATAAAAGGGACGAAGAAAAAAGGAGTGAGGGGATATTTGCTGACGAGTATTTTTTTTGCGCTGGCGTTAAGCATTGATGGTTTGGGGATGGGTTTATCATATGGTTTAAGAAGGATACGCATTCCATTTTTTCCGCTGATAATTATTTGTATTTCGTCAGGCTTGGCCATTACTATTTCGATGTGTTGCGGAGGAATTATAGCTTCTTTTCTCGCCGAGAGGGTAGCTACTGTATTAGGGGCTGTTCTTATGATGTTGGTCGGAGTGTGGATCGTTCGCCAGAATTATTTTCTCACCTTGCTCGGACCGCATTTTTCCCGTCTGGATGCAGAGCGGGTGGGGCTCGTGCTCGAGATATTAATAGAACCAAAGCGTGCCGATTTGAACAGATCGGGTGAAATTGAGGCCAATGAAGCGGTGCTTCTAGGAGTTGCCCTGGCGCTGGATGCAATAGGAGCAGGTTTTGGGGCGGCTTTAGCCGGATATAGTCTGGTTTGGACCCCTATTCTGGTTGCCGTGGTGGAGTTTCTGATGATTAATTGCGGTTTGTTACTCGGGAGAAAGCTTAGTTTCGGTGAATTTAATAAGGTATTAACTTTTGTGCCGGGGCTGATGATCATTTTTTTGGGTCTGGTAAAACTTTTTTGTGGTTAAATTAGGATTGTCTATTTTACCCTCGTATGCTAATAATAAGGTATATGTGAATTGAGGAGTGATATTTATGCATTTAACTACCCGTATTTTGACGCGCAGCGCCTTAATTCTGGCTTTGGCGATTGTGGTGCAAAGTATCAGATTACCACAATATTTGACCGGACCGCTTGTTAATGCGTTGCTGTTTTTGGCCACTGCGCTGGTGAGTCCGCTTAGCGGTGTCTTGGTTGGTCTTTTTACTCCGTTGTTGGCTTTTAGCTTCGGCATTATGCCTTTAGCACCGGCAGTGCCTGTTATCATGCTCGGGAACAGCTTTTTAGCCATTATTTTCGGCCTGTTTGCGAAAAAGCAAATCATTGCCATGATCATTGCGGCGGTAGCTAAATACGGGATTATGGCGTTAAGTGTGTATTATCTCTTCCCTTTACTGTTAAATATTTCGTTTCCGGACAAAGTCATCGCGATGCTTACGACACCGCAACTGTTTACCGCATTAGTGGGCGGGGCTTTAGCACTTGTGCTCATGAAAGCACTTGAGTTGAAAAAGGATAAAGCCTAAAAAACGCCTTGGTCAAAGCTATGGCCGACAGATAAGCCGGCCCAATCTATGACAGACGGATGGACCGGCAATTATCTAAAGGCAAGATATAGGCCCGCTAGAGAATCACTGACAGAAAAGGGAATAACTGTTCGTGCTTCTTCCTCATAAAGCGATGAGCGGAGGGGAAAATATCATTAGGCTGGTAACCGTATTAAGTGGGTTAGCGAGGCTAAATTATTTTTTAGCAAGCGATGCGGGCCGTTAGTTAACCTTGGTTGCCAGCCTGGATCTAAAGATGAGGAGAAAGGTAGAGCGGTAGAGGTTCCGTGTATGGTTCTTCGGCAAAATATAAAAAACGTGAGGCGACACTCTTTTCCGGAAGGTATCCATGATACTTACATAGGGTTTCACCATGCTCGTTGATTTTGGTGATGGCATTATTGATTTCATCCCAGAATAAAAGGCAATCATCTTTAGTCCACTGAAGATGCCGAATGGGAAAGGGCATCATTTGTAAGGGGGATATGGCTTTCGGAGGAGACTCTTCCCAAGGATGAATATAGAGCTGATCAGAAAAATTTGCGGTTATTGTGTAGGCAATCGTCTTATTCCTGGGATTATAGCACAGATTACTGCAGATACCGTCATAGCGGATGGGAAGTTCACACGTTTCATCATTTTGCCAGTTCCAGACCACGCCTTTTCCGGCGCTTTTCTCCTCTGCATTAAACAAGAGAAGGATTAATTCCTCCGAAAGCCAACAGCAGGCCCCCAGGTTTTCGGTGCCTTTTTTGGCCAATTCCTGACCGTTTGGGGAAAAAACGGCCACTTGAAAGTATGTACTACCGATCGATGGGAAATCCTCCAGATAGCTAGCCAAAAGGTATTGCTCGTTTTGGCTCCATTCAAGAGAGGTAATGACCCGGACTGTTTCGCGATAGTATTCGTGTTGATTTGAGTCTATGGGGTTACTATTTGGATAGAGCGGAATATACTGTTTTTGTTTTAGCGGGGCATTGGCGGATGCAGTTTGGGTGGGTCCGGGGCCCTTTGTGGGATTATTTCCTGTTGTCTGGGAGACATTTAAGGTGAGTATTTCGATATGGTCAGGTGAGGTATAGGCCAGTTTTGTGCCGCTTTTGCTCCAGGCGCAGATGGGATTGGCGGAAAGAAAGACAGGCGGGTTGTCCGTAGGGGTTTGGCTGGCGTTATTTTGCTCCGGAGAAAGCTTATACAAAAAAAGACCATCCAGGAAATGAAAGAGCGTATAATAATTCTCGGCGGGGCTCAAGGTAGCCAAATTTCCATTTTCGTGCAGCGGCACACCGGGGATCACCGGATTGTCTTCGAGCTTATTACGGATTTTTTGGACGGTACCGGTTTCATCAATGGATACTTCTACCTGAATCAAGGTGGGAAATTCTTGTATGGTCAGGATTCGGCCCGCATGCTCCCCGACAAGGCATATCGTCGCTTGCGCTGCTACCGGCAAGGTAAGCAGCTTTTCCTCCACCGCTAATTGGATTTTGTCATTCTGAAAGCCTAAATAAAGCCCTTCCATGGAAACAATTTCATGGTACGGCAGTGCTGAGCTCTTTTCCGTTCTGTTTATGTTTACATCCTGTATGCCGTTTCCCGGTAATGTTAATAAGGCTGAAAACGTCAGACAGGCAGTAATTTGCTTCAGGCACGCCCAGAGAAAATTCATTATTTTAACCAACCTCCTCAAAAAAATAAATATTCCATATAGAAGTATTTTACATATAATGGAAAAACCCTTTATTTATTTTTTGGTGGTTGGAGGTAAAAAAAAGAACCCTTATATTGTTAAGGGTTATAGCAAAAAAGCTTATTGCATCTGCCGATGCATTCGTTCTGGAGAGAAAGGAGGGATTTGAACCCACATAATCAGGTGCCACCGCCTGAGTGCAACCATTACACCACAATCTCTCTTCGCGAACATGTACTCATTATAACAAGGTTTGTTAATATTTGCAAATGGTTCTTTTTGGACAACTTTTATGAACAGTTTAATTTGACAAACAGCAAAAGGCATTTTATAATAGAATTCGCGGGCGGTTAGCTCAGTTGGTTAGAGTACTACGTTGACATCGTAGGGGTCACTGGTTCGAGCCCAGTACCGCCCACCATCAATTTTATAATGCATTCTCAAGATAGTGCGCGGCACTATCTTTTTTTATTTCTGTTTGCCGATGGCCGATTTTCTGTTTGCAGGGAGATACTATAATAAGCAGCAAATGAATGAGGATACAAAGAAGCAGAGGAGTATCTTTCATGGAGTCAATGACCATACTTGTCCAAGGGAAAAAGTTACAAATTACTAATCCGGAAAAGCTGCTCTGGGAGGAGCAGGGAATCAGCAAACTGGACTACATTCAGTATTTGCTTGAAGTAGCCGGTTATCTGTTACCCTATACCCGGGAGCGCTTGTTGACCATGATTCGCTATCCTGATGGGAGTAAAGGAAAATCTTTTTTTCAAAAAGAAATACCGGAGTACGCGCCGGAATGGGTCCCACGTCGGGAAGCAGGCGGGAAGGAATGGATTCTGCTTAACGATCTACCGACTCTGGTCTGGGTAGCCAATCAGGCGGCGCTGGAACTGCATGTCCCTTTTAATCTGGCGGCGCGGGAAGATTTCCCCAGTGAATTAATCATTGATCTTGATCCCATGGATGAAGAGAACTTTGGGTTAGTGAGAGAAGTGGCTTTACGTACGAAAGAAGTATTAGATTCATTTGGGCTAATGAGTGTAGCGAAGACTTCCGGAGCTACAGGGATTCAGATCTATGTTCCGTTGGTACCGGTTTATACTTATGAAGAAACCAGAATGGTGAATCGGTTTATTGCCCGCTATTTGGCGGCAAAGTATCCGGAGAAGATTACTTTAGAACGTTCCGTGCAAAAAAGGGGGAAGCGATTGTATTTTGATTATCTACAGTTATGGCGGGGGAGAACTTTGCCTGCCCCCTATTCGGTGAGAGCTCGTGCGGCTGCTTCAGTATCTACGCCTCTCACCTGGGAGGAAATAGAAGCCGGGGTGCACCCGCTTGATTTTACAATCGGGACAGTAAGGAGGCGCGTGAAGCAGACGAAGGATTTATTTGGGTGCATCACAGATGCCAGGTATCAACAGAAGTTGGATACGGTTCTTTCGTATATTAAAAAACAAGGCTCATATAATAATCTAACGAAGGGAGTGAGGTAGGTGCTTGAACCAATTTCAATCGGAACATATACGAATCCTGCTTTGGTGTTTAATCGATTAAACAGTGAGTTACGGTCGCTCCAAAAAGAAGGAATCCCTGTCAATATTGATATAGATCAGATTGGACAAATTACCTTTATGGACTGTCTGCCCGGTCAGAAAGAGCAATTCAGTGAAGGCGATTCAATCGAGACGATTAAGACCATTGTGGCTAGTTGCCTGGCTGACTTAATAGTGGAAGAATGGGAAACCGTTATTATCAAAAAGATTGTGCGTGATAATTATTATTACTATAACGAAGATGAAAAACAGGTTATCATTCAAAAGACCAAAGAGATCCTGAACCCCAAAGGTTTAAATATTTATCGTCAGCGGGAAAGAAAAGAAAAGGTGATGGAAAAGATCCTGGAGTATTTAGATTTGCATCAGGAGCTTATTTTAGAAGGCTTTGTGAATTTTCGCCTCAAGGATTATCAAAAAGAACTGGAAAGTGTGGTTAACTGCGCCGTTGACGAGTTTTTACTCGAAAAAGAGTATGCCGAATTCATTAGGCTATTAACTTATTTCGTCGAGATACAGGAACCGCGCATCCAGAAGGTACACATTCTCTTTAAAAAGAAGGGTAAGTTTGCCATTCTTGATGAAACTGAACAGCCAGTGCGGCACGAAGCCCTAGAAGGGTTAATGATGGATATGCTGGTCGACGAGATTAATTATGAAGACCTTTTGATAAGTGCTTTGATTACCCTGGCTCCGCAGGAGTTGCTTTTGCATATAGAACCTGGAGTAGAGACAACCGATACGATCAAGACGATTCGGCTCGTTTTTCGAAACCGGGTGCAAGATTGCCCGGGTTGCGTCAAATGCGGTGTCAAAGAATAACAGATCCCTGCTATCACCTTGAACAGTGAATGTGAAAAACGGCTCTATAAAGAAAAAGGCGAAAAAGCAATAAGTAAAGAAAAAAAGAGAGAACGGAAGAGAAAAAAGAAGTAAGGATGAGATATTTCCCTTGCTTCTTTTTGTTATTTGTGATATTTTGCAAGGAAGAAAGTAAGGTGATAAGGGAAGACATGGAAGTGCTTGACGAGATAATTTATGTGTTTTCGATGGGGGTAATCGGGGCTGTAATTGGCTGGATCACAAATGTGGTAGCCATCAGGCTTCTTTTTCGGCCCTATGTGAAATACAGGGTACCTTTCTTTGGCTGGCAGATCCAGGGCCTAATTCCGAAAAAGCAAAAAGACATCGCCTTAGGTTTAGGAGAGGTGGTCAGCACCGAACTAATTACCGGGAATGATTTGATGGCCAGCCTGAGCCGAAAGGACATTCAGGCGCGGGTACGGCAAAAAGTTGAATCCTATGTGCGAGAACAGGTCTTCATGCGGTTGCCTTTTGTTATTCCGGGTGTTATTCAGGCTTCGATGGCGGAATATGTATCCCGGGCTTTAGGTAATGAGGTGGAAAAGCTTTTGCAACATCCCGAGGGCTTTTTCGGGGAAGATGAGTTGGAAGATGTGCGGCAGGAAATCAAAAAGATCGTGGCGGAGAATGTCATGGCTCTGGAAATGGCTAAGTTGGAAGAACTGGTCTATTTCCTGGCTAGAACCGAATTAAAACATATCGAGTTGCTGGGTGGCGTGCTTGGTTTTATGATTGGTCTGGTGCAGGGATTGGTATCACTGCTAGTCCTTTAGTGACGAGAGGTAAAAAAATTTTCCCGTCTTAGGCGGGAAAAATTTTTTTCAGGATAATATCACCGAGGGAACAGCCCAGATAGTTTGTTACCACGTTGCATTTGGCTTTGAAGATAAAATACATTTTTTTATCAGGCAATTCATCAAGAGTTTCAAAGTTCCCTTGCCCTTTGGCAATAATCAGGTCGGCTTCGGCAAACTCCTGCCGGAAAGCGGGGGAGCAGTATTTAAGGACTGTTCCCGGTAACGGGATCGTGGTGCCGTTATCGATTACTCTGACCAGGTCTTTAAGCCCCACCTCCTGGGCATCTTCCATTATGGCATCGTTGATCGCCGGATGACCTTTTACCACGAAGGTTACTTTTTCGCGTGGCATTCTGGTGAGGAGGAGTTTATCAAGCACGATTTCCCCGGTATTATCAGCCAGGTAAAGGATTTTTTTGGCGTTATCGATATCTTGTTTTAATTCTGCAGCGGTATTACCGCAGAGGGGCATGTTGACACATCTTTCCAGGGCTTTTTGGGCTTGTTCGATGGTAATGTCACTGATAATCCCGAAATCGATAATATTGGCGGAAGCGGCATAACGAATGGCCTGTTCAAAGGGATTGGCGCTTTCGTTTACGACTTTTTCGAGATGCGGATAAAGCTCCTGCATCCCTTGATTGAATTTCTGCTTTACCTCTTTATAGGGATCAAAGCAGGCACATTCCTTTTCAATAATCTCCTGCAAGAGAGCGGTGAAATAGGGCGGACTGTTTTGAACCTCGAAGCGGGCCATTTTTTCGAGAACACGACGCATCGTTTTTTCCTGCAATTCATTGTCTTTCGTCGCTAATTTCACTGTCGCGATAGCCCCTTTTAACAGGCAGGGGATACAATCAAGATTAAATTGCAATTGATTCGACTCCTTTTATGAATAATATTTTTAACATTACTTTTAATTATATCTTTGTTGTTACAGTAGAGTAAAGATGAAAGAATTTTCAACACCCCCTAAAACCGATTTACAAACGAATAAGAGTGGCGGAATTAGACTTTGTCCAAAATGTATTGTAGTCCTACAATCCGGTGACCAGAGGAATCCGGGAGAGGAACCCGGTGACGATTGACATTGAAGGTCAGCTCGTTTATAATGTAGATTATTATAAAAGAAAAGCGTTGAGCAGGACTACTTTTTACAGCAGACCGCCTTCAGAGAGGTGATACCGTGGCTGAGAGTATCACCAGGATTGAGCGTAAAAAGACCACCTGTGAGCTGTTTCCCTGAGGCAAGGGTGTCCGTGTGCCTGAACAGATGGATGTATGGCGAGAGGCAGTATGCGGTTCGCGGCAAGGTCATCAACATAGTAGGGGAAGACGTATCCGGCGTTAACGGAATTCAAGCGGGAAAGTTCTATAACTTTCAACTAGGGTGGAATCGCGGGAAATACAATCTCGTCCCTTTTGGGGACGGGATTATTTTATTATATGGAGGGATGAAAGGCATGATAAACATTACTCTGAAGGATGGCTCGGTTAAGCAGTATGAAGCAGGCATAACCGTAATGCAGATTGCGGAGGACATTAGTAAAGGTTTGGCCCGGAATGCGTTAGTGGCCAGGGTAAATGATCAGGTAGTTGATTTGTCGTTCCCCGTTGAGGAAGATAGTACCTTGGAGATACTGACCTTTGAGACAGAAGAAGGGAAGAATGCGTACAGACATACGACTTCGCATATTATGGCCCAGGCGGTGCAACGGTTGTTCCCCGGCACGAAGCTGGCGATTGGGCCTTCGATTGCGGATGGTTTCTATTATGATTTTGATGCCGAAGTAACTTATACACCGGATGATCTGGCGAGAATCGAAGCGGAAATGAACAAGATCATCAAAGAAGATTTGCCCTTAGTCCGTAAGGAAATCAGTCGGGAGGAAGCGTTGGCGTTTTTTAGGAGCAAAGGGGAAAAATATAAGGTAGAGTTAATTGAAGATTTACCGGAGGATGCCCGGATTTCTACTTATCAGCAAGGGGATTTTATGGACCTCTGTGCCGGCCCTCATGTGCCCAGTACCGGCAAGATTAAAGCCGTAAAGCTGATGAGCCTGGCGGGAGCATATTGGCGCGGCAATGAAAAGAATAAGATGCTGCAAAGGATTTATGGAACCTCTTTTGCAAAAAAATCGGAGTTAGATGAGTATCTCTTCCGTTTGGAAGAGGCCAAGAAAAGAGACCATCGTAAATTAGGACAAGAGCTCAAGCTCTATACGGTTATGGATGAAGGACCTGGTTTTCCGTTTTTCTTTGCCAAGGGGATGGTTATCCGTAATGAGTTGGAAAACTACTGGCGGCAGATTCACCGCGCATGGCACTATGATGAAATAAAAACCCCGATTATCCTTAACCGGCAGCTTTGGGAACGTTCCGGGCACTGGTATCATTATCGGGAGAATATGTATACTACGATTATTGATGAAGAAGATTACGCCATTAAACCGATGAACTGTCCGGGGGCAATCCTGGTTTACAATTCCGAATTGCATAGTTACCGTGACTTGCCGATTCGCATTGCCGAATTGGGGCTGGTGCACAGGCATGAGTTATCCGGGGCGTTACACGGTTTGATGCGAGTGCGTAGTTTTACCCAGGATGACGCCCATATTTTCTGTTTACCGGAACAAATCACCGAGGAGGTTATTGGGGTTATAGACCTGGTGGACTCCGTGTATAAACTATTTGGCTTCCCCTATCATGTGGAGCTTTCCACGAAGCCGGAAAAATCCATGGGATCCGATGAAGACTGGGAAAGAGCTACTTCCGCGCTGGAAAAGGCTTTACGGGACAAAGGGATCGAATACAAAATCAATCCCGGAGACGGAGCATTTTATGGACCTAAAATTGATTTCCATTTGCAGGATTCTCTTGGCCGCACCTGGCAGTGTGGCACCATTCAATTAGATTTTCAACTGCCGGAAAAATTTGAGCTCACTTATGTGGGAGAGGATGGGCAGAGGCATCGTCCCGTCATGATTCACCGGGTGGCTTTTGGCAGTATTGAGCGCTTTATCGGGATTCTAACGGAGCATTATGCCGCAGCGTTCCCGACCTGGTTGGCCCCGGTGCAGGTGAAGGTAATTCCCATTACCGAACGGCAGATGGAGTATGCCAGGAAGATAGGAGACGAACTCTTTGCCGAAGGATTCCGGGTGGAAGTGGATGAGCGCAGCGAAAAAATTGGCTATAAAATCAGGGAAGCTCAGATGGAAAAAATTCCGTATATGCTGGTGGTGGGAGACAAGGAGATGGAAAGCGGTAAAGTGGCTTTGCGTACGAGAAAAGACGGAGACCAGGGGAGCGTGGATTTGGCCGAATTCAAGAAACAGCTACATGAAGAAATCCGTTTAAAACGCTAAGGGAAAGCAGTATTGCTTAAAAAGCAGGGCTGGGCGTAAGCTTACTTCATTCGGGGAGTAAGGCTTATGCCCAGCCATAATTTTACTATGCCTTTTTTACAATCCTTCACGGGTAGCAAGCAATGCGGAAAATATTGGTGAAGAATAATGAAATAGGCAATTAAACTTGCAATCTCCACCACAAAAAAATTTGTAAGTAAAAATTGACAGCAGGGAACGAAGCTGTTATAATAACTTAGTAATCAAGCAAAAAAGAAAGTAGAAGCCGTCCGCTTCTCACCTTACGGCGCTATAGTCGGTAAGGTTAACAATGGCTAATTTTCTTTGTGAAAGTTAAGCAATCAAAGGCGGATGGTGAGAATCCGCCTTTTTTGTATGTTATGTAAGGTAAATAATTTGGAGGTGTAGAACTATCAGTAAAGAAGAGTTGCGGGTTAATGAGGAGATCAGGTGTAAAGAAATCCGGCTGGTCAGTGAGACAGGAGAACAATTAGGGATAATGCCACCGAAAGAGGCCATGAAGATTGCCCAAGGGAAGGGGCTTGACCTCGTTGAGGTTGCACCGTCTGCAAATCCCCCTGTATGCAAAATTATGGATCACGGGCGATTCAAGTATGAACAGAGCAAGAAAGAGAGAGAAGCCCGGAAGAAGCAGCGGATTATAAACATCAAAGAAGTGAAGCTGCGTCCAAATATTGAAGAACATGATTTCCAGGTGAAAACGAAGAATGCGATCCGCTTTCTGGAAGAAGGAGATAAGGTTAAAGTAACGATCATGTTCAGAGGGCGTGAAGTGTCTCATTCTGAATTAGGCAGAGAACTATTAGAAAAGGTTGCTGTGACCGTCAGTGATTATGCCGTCATTGAAAAAAACCCTAAATTAGAAGGCAAAAATATGACTATGTTCTTATCACCTAAGCAAAACTAATGAATAGCGTCCAGTTAATACCAAATTAATACCCTAAATTAGCTTATGAAATGAGAGGAGGACTCAATTCCTATGCCAAAAATGAAAACACATCGTGGAGCAGCAAAACGTTTTAATGTAACCTCAACAGGTAAAGTTAAAAGAAACCATGCTTTCACGAGTCATATTCTGACCAAGAAGACTGCAAAGAGGAAACGTAATCTGAGAAAAGCAGCGATGATGAGTGCTGCTGACGCAAAACGCGTGATTAAATTTATCCCTTACAAGTAAATTTGTACAGTATATAAGGAGGTTGTTACAATGCCAAGGGTAAAAGGTGGGACAAAAGCCCATAATAGACATAAAAAAGTATTAAAACTGGCTAAAGGATATCGTGGAGCGAAATCCAAGCTTTTTAGAGCGGCAAATCAGCAAGTGATGAAATCATTAACTTATGCGTATGCTCACAGGAAAAAACGCAAGGGCGATTTCCGCAAATTGTGGATTACCAGAATTAACGCGGCTACCCGTCTTTCTGGGATGTCTTACAGCACCTTTATTAATGGTCTGAAGAAAGCCGGAGTTAATATCAATCGCAAAGTATTGGCCGATATGGCTGTGAATGATATGAATGCATTCAATAAATTGGTTGAAGTAGCCAAAGGGAATTAATCGTATTAATATTATGCAGTATTACGCAGTGTGTACTGCCAAGCATGAGGAAGGATGACTTGTTATTAGAGTCATCTTTCTTTGGCATTATAGAACGTAAATCAGAAAAAAGATATTTGCGGGTGATATTTAATGGAGATAATTGAGTCCCGTCAAAATAATTTAATAAAAGAGCGCATAAAACTGCAGCAAAAAAAATACCGCCAGAGCACCGGTTTATTTTTGGTGGAAGGTGTGAGAATGGTAGAAGAAGCGTGGGCCGCCGGACAATTGACCGAAGTTTTTGTTGATGATACGGTCAGCAGTTCCCCGCGGGGAGCCAGGCTTTTTCAGCAGTTGTTGGAACCGAATCAAGAAAAGGAACGAAACAAAGCAAGCACCGTAAATTGTCATCTTGTCAAGCCGGATATACTGCGTCTTTTGGCGGAGACAGAATCTCCCCAGGGCATTGTCGGCGTGGCAAGTCAGACCAGTGTTGAGCTCAGCACGCTCCAGATCCGCCACGGCTTGATTCTGATTTTAGATGGTATTCAGGATCCCGGTAATCTTGGCACAATCTGGCGTACGGCGTGGGCTGCCGGAGTCGATGCAATTTTTTGTTTGCCGGGAACGGTCGATCCTTATAATGGCAAGACAGTACGCGCCACCATGGGGGGTGTCTTTCATGTGCCTGTTTTTGCCGGGACGGTGAGCGAATGGCCGGCCTTGCGTCAGTGGTGCGCAAAAGAAGGCTTTCAATTGGTAGCAGGGGAGCTTGGGGCGAGCCGGACCCATTATGATGTCTCATACGGTGACAGGGTTGCGCTGGTGATCGGCAATGAAGCCCAGGGCTTGCTCACGGTCGCGCCCACAGAATTAGCGGAAAGAGTAAAAATTCCCTTAATGGATGGGGCAGAATCTCTTAATGCGGCGGTAGCCTGCGGAATACTTGTTTACGAGGTACTGCGGCAGCGCCGTTAAAAAATGGGGTGATTTTCTCATGGTGCGGGTTGTCACTTTTGTCGCGCATATGGTATAATGCATACATGAACATAGCCAGAGGGGTGAACAACCATGCAATCTGTGAGTGACCTATGTTGGAATATGTTTTTAGCAACAGGTTCGGTTATGTTTTATTTGCTTTATAAGAGAATAATGACGGAATAACGATGAGCGGGAGCCGGTAAAGTATCTTAGACAGGGAGTGGGGCATTGACTGAGACCCCATTAAGAGGCTGAAAGTGGTTTCGCCCGGGAGTTGCCAGGTTGAACATTTTTGTGGTTTTGCAATGATTTGTAGACCTGGCCGGCTACCTCCGTTACAGGTATCAAGTGAATTCACTCCAATACTTAGCCTAAAGGGCGAAGGGAGAAGAATTAAACAGGGTGGTACCGCGGAAGAAGAGCTTTCGTCCCTTATCGGGGCGAAGGCTTTTTTGTATAGATAGCGGGTGATGCCTTCTGGTGATTGAAAATATAAGAAAAGAGCAAAAGATAATAAACGGTAAGCGAGAAAAGGATGAGGAGGTTATCAAATGCGGGAGCAATTACGTTTATTGAAGGAAAAGGCGGAAAATGAACTGACAAACTGCCACCAACTCGATGAATTAAACGAGTTCAGAGTAAAATATCTGGGTAAGAAAGGTGAACTGACGCAGATTTTGCGCGGGATGGGGCAGCTTTCGGCAGAGGAACGTCCGGCGATGGGGCAGTTGGCCAATGAAGTGAGGGACAGTATAGAAAACAAGATTAGCGAGCTTTTGGAATTATTCAAAGGAAAAGAAATGGAACAGCGGTTGCTGGCGGAAAGCATCGATATAACCTTGCCGGGCATTGCTCCGGAAATGGGCAGACAGCATCCTCTCGGTATCGTTATTGAAGAAATTGAAGAGATTTTTATGGGGATGGGTTTTACCATTGAGGAAGGGCCAGAGATTGAATTGGACCGTTATAATTTTGAGGCTTTAAACATCCCGAAAGACCATCCCGCTAGGGATATGCAGGATTCCTTTTACCTTACCCCGGAAGTATTGTTACGCACACACACCTCACCTGTGCAGGCGCGGACAATGGAAAAAATGCGGCCTCATGTACCGGTAAAGATTATCGTGCCGGGTAAAGTATACCGCCGTGATGATGATGCGACCCATTCTCCGATGTTTCATCAGGTTGAAGGGCTAATGATTGATCAAAACGTTCGTTTCAGTGATTTGAAAGGCATCCTGCTGAATTTTGTCCGGCAGATGTTCGGCGCCGACCAGAAAATCAGGTTGCGTCCCAGTTTCTTTCCTTTTACGGAGCCGAGCGCGGAGGTAGATATTTCCTGTGTGATGTGTAAAGGGGCCGGTTGCCGCACCTGTAAGCAGACAGGCTGGCTGGAGGTTCTTGGGGCCGGCATGGTGCATCCGCGTGTTTTGGAAATGGGTGGTTATAATCCGGAGGAAGTGACCGGTTTTGCTTTTGGCATGGGCGTGGAAAGGATCGCCATGCTTAAGTATGGGATCGATGATTTAAGAACGCTTTTCGAAAATGATGTCCGGTTTTTACGTCAGTTTTAGGAGGTGCCGAGAAGATGCTTGTATCGTGGAAATGGCTTAATGAGTTAGTGGAAGTGCGGAAAACGCCCGAAGAAATAGCGGAGTTACTGACCATGTCGGGGATTGAGGTTGAAGGGATAAAGTACCCGGAGATTGAGTTAAAAAACCTCAAGGTTGGGTTGATTGAAAAAATAAACCCTCATCCTGATGCGGATAAGCTTCTGATCTGCCTGATAAATATTGGGGGTGGAGAGAAAGTAACCATTGTGACCGGGGCCCGTAATGTGTGCGAGAGGCAAATGGTGCCAGTTGCTTTACCGGGGGCAGTTTTAGCCGGCGGAAAGAAGATCGAAAGTGCGGTGTTACGGGGCGTACAGTCAGATGGGATGCTATGTTCTGCGGAAGAATTAGGGGTCGATGTTGACAAAATTCCGGCTGCCCAAAAGGATGGAATATACATTTTACCCGATAATGTGTCAATAGGGGCCGATGTGGTGCAATTACTGAACCTTGACGATGTTGTCTTGGAGTTGGGGCTTACTCCTAACCGGGCGGATTGTCTAGGCATGTGGAATGTTGCCCGGGAAGTGGCGGCATTGACCGGAGGAAAATTGCGTCTGCCTGACGTAGAAACCTCTACGGAAGGCGGAGTGTGTGCCAATATGACGCGGATTGAGATAAAAAATGGAGATTTGTGTGATCGTTACGTGGGCAGGATTATTAAGGATGTGGAGATTGCTCCATCGCCGCTTTGGATGCAACAAAGGTTGATGGCTGCGGGAATACGACCGATTAACAATGTGGTTGATGTCACTAATTATGTGATGATGGAAACGGGTCAGCCCTTACATTCCTTTGATTATGACCGTTTAAAGGAAAACCGGATTGTTGTGCGTAGGGCCGAAGAAGGCGAAGAAATCGTGACATTAGATGGGCAGCTTCGGACATTGAATCCGGAGATGCTGGTTATTGCTGACGCGGAAAAGCCTGTTGCCATCGCCGGTGTGATGGGCGGGCTCGAAACTGAAGTAACGGAACAGACAAAAACTATATTACTGGAATCAGCTTCATTTAACGGTCCCAGCATCCGGAGAACTTCCCATGCGCTGGGCCTGCGTTCCGAAGCTTCTTTGCGCTTTGAAAAATCTGTTGATATACAGCAGGTGCGCCTGGTAGCGGATCGGGCCGTGCAGTTGTTATGCCAGCTTGGCGCGGGAATCGCCGTGGAAGGTTGTGTGGATTGTCATCCGGATAGGGCGCAACAGTCTGTGCAGGCAGGAAAGACCATAACCTTGCGGATTAAACGGGTGAATCAGGTTTTAGGGACAAAGATCAAACCAATTGACATGGAAGTAATTTTAAAATCCTTGCAGATTACCTTTATAGAGAAGAATCGGGAAGGGTGGGAGGTTTTACCGCCCTCTTACCGCCGTGATCTGGAAAGGGAAGTTGACCTGATTGAAGAGATTGCCCGTATATATTCCTATGAGCAAATACCGACAACTTTACCTGAAGGGGCAACGACACAGGGGGCACGGACCCCGGAGCAGAAAATGCGGTACCGCATAAGAAAAAGGCTGGTGGCCCAGGGGTTAATGGAAGTAGTCAATTACAGCTTTATCAGCCGGAATCAGATCGAAAGCCTTGGCTCCCCGGAAGGACATCCTTATGGCGATCTGGTCATCGTGAAGAATCCCTTATCTGAAGAACAAGGGGTCATGAGGACAACTTTACTGCCTGGTCTTTTACAGACGGTGAAAAAGAATATTAACAAGCGCAATAAGAATCTCAAGTTCTTTGAGCTGGGCAAAGTATTTTTTGCCGGCGGGTTCCCTGACCAAGGAGATTTGCCGGTTGAGAAATGGAGTTTAGGGGCGGTTGTTACCGGGAAAAGAGAAAAATCCTGGGCGTATGGGCAAGAGGAATACGATTTCTATTATCTGAAAGGTGTCGTAGAGAATCTCCTATTGGGCTTGGGTTATAGTGCTGAAGAAATATTGTTTACGGTGGCTCATGATTGGCCGGGTCTTCATCCCGGGCGGACCGCGCTGATTCAGGTGAAGGGACAGGAAGTCGGGGTGCTGGGAGAGGTCCATCCGCTGGTGCTGGAGAAATTCGGGATAGAACAGCGCGTGACTGCTTTTAGTCTTGAGGTGGAGAAATTATGGGCAGAACAAGAAGTATACCCTAAAGTCCTTGTTGTACCTGTGACCAAATTTCCGGCCGTTTCCCGTGATTTGGCTATTCTGGTGCCGGAGGATATTACGGCGGCTGCAGTGGCAGAATTGATCAGGGAACAGGGTAATGAGTGGCTGAAAGAGGTACAGCTTTTCGATCTGTACCGCGGGCACCAGATCAGGGAAAACTGCAAGAGTCTGGCCTTTTCCCTGACTTGGCAGGCACCGGATAAGACGCTTACCGATGAGGAAGTGAATACTTTCCATCAAAAAATTGAGACAGCTCTTGCCGAAAGGTTTGGGGCCGATCTCCGCCGTTAAAATTTCCTGATCAATAATGAGAAATGAATTAGAAATGCACGCGAGATTAGTCATAAATACCGGAAGAAAAAATAAACAGGAGAAAAAGCAGGACTTTTTGTTTCATTCACGAAAAGAAAGATAGGACTTTTCTGCAGGGGGGTTTTGTAATGAAGCCAAAGGAGAAAGAAAAACTAAATAAGCTGACCGTAAATATTTTCGATGATGAATATGTAATCAAAGGACAAGCAGAACAAAGTCACATCGAAAAGGTGTCAAATTATGTTGATCGCTTGATGAAACAAATTTCCCAGAAAAATCCCGGTCTTTCACCCAAGCAATTAGCTGTATTAACAGCGATTAATGCTACTGATGAGCTGCTGCAATTGCGGGAAAACTACAATGATTTGACCAAACTATTGGATGAAACAGAACATAAGTAAATGCGTCGCATAAAGAGAAAGCTGTTTTGGGATGCTATCTTTAACGGAAGATAACGGAATATAATGGATGGCTAAAATCAGAGGAGGTCCTGGTAAGTGCGTTTAATTGAGATCTATCAAAAATTTATTAGTTTGGGAAAGGAAAATGACCCCAGACCGGCAGAGGAAGTGGAAAAATATCTGACTCGTGCCGCCAAAGAATATGAAAAGTTAACGAACGAGGAAAAGGAGTACTTTGATCAGGAGAGACTGACGAACCCATATGGTGATACACGGATCTTAAACGGTGATCCGGAGACGGAAATCAAGAGGATTTTGGCCGGAATAGATATGGAAGCGCAAGAAATAATACTGGCTGACCGGCTACGGGAAAAAGGCGAGCGAATTGACCTGGTATTGTCCCACCATCCCGAAGGGACAGCCTTGGCCAACCTTTACAGAGTAATGGCGTTACAGGAGGATGTGCTGGCTCAGTTGGGCGTTCCTATTAATGTGGCGGAAGGGGTGCTTGCTTCACGGATTAGTGAGGTGCAGCGCGGGATCATGCCGTTGAATCATCAACGTTCGGTCGATGCGGCACGGCTTTTGAATTTTCCTTTTATGTGTGTGCATACGCCGGCCGATAATATGGTGAACACCTTTTTAGAGAAGCTGTTTGCCGAAAAGAAACTGGAAACGGTTGGTGATATCGTAGAGATTCTTTTGACTCTTCCGGAATATCAGGCCTCCAAACGTACGAATGCCGGTCCGAAATTATTTGTGGGGAAAGAATCGAACAGAGCAGGGAAGATTTTTGTGGATATGACCGGGGGTACCAGTGGTTCGGAAGATGCCTTCGCGAAGCTGGCAATTGCCGGAGTAGGCACCATCGTAGGGATGCATATGGGGGAAAAGCATCGGAAGGAAGCGGAGAAAAATCACATTAATGTGCTGATTGCCGGGCACATGGCCAGTGATTCCCTTGGGATAAATCTATTGCTGGATGTATTAGAGAAGGAAGGGCTTGAGGTTATTGCGTGTTCAGGCTTGTACCGCGTGAAAAGATAGTCCGGGAAGCGAGAAGATGCAGAAAACAGGGATAGCATTGGATGCTATCCCTGTTTTTTATACTTATTTTTTAAGTTCTTATTCTCTAAGACTCACCCGGAGTCTTAATCAACAACCACCGGCACCTCACCCACCGCCGGAACTACTGGATCCACCGGAACTACCGGTCTTAATGGTGGGTGCTTTAATTGTCACGGGCATTTTATAATTAACCTTTTTGGTAATGTTGGCCATCAACCCGTCGGAAGAATATTGCCCTAATGTCTTATTGCTAGTACTTGTATTTGCCTTAGGAGCGGTGTAGGATGTTGGTAGAGAACCCATGTTTAGATTATAGGATGATGTTAAAGATGATGAGCCGCTATTAAGTTTAATGGGCGATGTTAATAGGGATGATGAAGAATTTGTGCTTATATTACCGGATGATGTTATAGGCATTAGGTTGCTATTGAGTTTTTTGGGTGTTGTTAGCGATGAGGATGAGGAAGATTTTGTGCCTGAGTTCAGGGATGTTGTTACTGACAACAGGTTGTTACTGAGTTTCTTGGGTGTTGTTAGCGATGAGGATGAGGAAGATTTTGTGCCTGAGTTTAGGGATGTTGTTACCGGTAACAGGTTGTTATTGAGTTTCTTGGGTGTTATTAAGGATGAGGATGAGGAAGATTTGCCGCTGGTATTCAGGGATGTTGTTGGAAAGAGGTTGTTATTGAGACTAAGAGATGATGATAGCAATGAGGATGTGGAAGGGGTTGTGCTTAGTGTGGGGGATGTGATGGAGGCAAAAGATATCACTGAACCCAAATTTTCTCGAATTACGTCGTACACCATCTCTGTGAGCTCTGACATATCGAGGATTTTTAAGTTTTCCATCGGAATGTGAGCAGATGCTATGTTGGGAGCTGTATATGCCGGTAAGGCGGTAGCTACGAATTTGGGAATGGAGCTGGCCGGATCATTAATAATGTTTTTTCCTACGGTGTCACCACCGGGATTGTTTTTCATTGTGTTATTAGATACTCTAAAGATATTGGTGGAAACGTAATTGTATATACCGATTCCGGCACCAGCCTTATTATGCGGTTTTGTGTTTATAATCGTATTATCTCTCACGATAGTTGTATAGCCGGTGCTTGGCGGAGGGATAGCCTGTCCGTCTTTGTTTTTCATGGGATGGCGATGGACAATGGCGGCACCATTACAGCCGTCAAAAGTATTATCCTCAATAACTGTTTGATCCCAACCGTCGAGGACGATACCCCCAACCCATTCAATACCTCTGTTTGTTCCGCAATTAATAAAGTTATTCGCGGCAATCCGTACATTACAGGCGTAACTGAAATCATTTCCGTTTTGATTGGTGATTCTAATGAGCCAGATTCCGGGTCCATAGGTACTTTGCAAGGTATTATTATAGATCTGAACATCGTTTACCTTCATCTGACCTTGCGATTCGATTTGAATTCCCGGGCCTCCGTTTCCGTTGGCATTGATGGAATTGTTGTAGAATCTGACATGATTAGAGTCCATAATTCTAAGACCGCTATTTGCACTGGTTGTAATACGGTTGTTGTATGCTTCAACATTGTTCATTCTGCAGCAGAAAAGTCCGTCATGACCTAACTTTTCAATTCTGTTGTTATAGAATTTTACATTGCCACCAAAATTGGTTCTGAGACCATCACCGAGATTATCATGCAGATACATGTCGTGAACATCAATATTTGTACAGTTGATAAAGAAAATAAAAGTGAAATACCCTTGACCGTATGTGCGATGAGTGTTGCCACTTCTGTTCCCGTTCATTTCAAAACCACAGATCGTAATGTTCTTATTGCCGCCGTTTTCGTTCATTTGTTGGATCATCGGTTGATGTACAGCCCAGTTTAAGCTATTGCCAAGCTTCAGAACAGCATTTTTATCACCGGTTAGCGTGGTATTATCACCGATGTATAGCGTGTCGCGGATATTATAGGTAAAAGGTCCTTTTAAGTATACTGTGGCGCCATTAAGTGAGGCTGCTTGTTTTAACGCGGCGTTAATCTGAACCTGGTCATCCACTCCGTCACAGAGGAAATCCGCCTCATTATTGCCTACATATATTGTCGTTGCGGCGAAAGATTGTGAGGGAATAATAACAAGGAAACATATTGCAACGCAGAACGCGATTGCAATAACGGGACAAAGAATTTTTTGTTTGGACATTTCCCCACCCCCCTTATGATTAGAATTTATTTCCTCTTATCATTTGAACTAATTAATTCTGATCCTCTTATCATTCAGACTAATTAATTCTTATACTTATATATTCGATAAAAATAAGCCTGTTCCTCTAAAAATCCGAATATTTTATGAAATTTTGACATTGTCATCATGTCTTATAAAAACAGCTTTCAATGTATTGGTATTATAAACAACGCAAACAAATTTAGGACCCAGTAATTAATTGGCAGAGAGTATGATATAATGTGTATAATATTTTCATCGCGGGGAGGGAGTCTTTTGCCCTTTCTGAAGAAAATCGCTTTTAATTGGAACCGGAATAATAGGGAAGAGATGAATCGGTACCCATTTAATGTACCGGCATTGCAAGGCGTTAATTCTCTCGACATGGACCATAATGTGGTTTTTCTCATCGGTGAGAATGGAACAGGCAAATCAACTTTACTGGAGGCCCTGGCTTGCAAATGTGGCTTTGGTTTAAAAGGCGGGAGCAAAAATAATCTTTTTGAAGAGGATAATCATATTACTCAGTTAGCCTCAATCATGACCGTATCCTGGTTGCCTAAAGTGAATAACGGTTTTTTTATGCGGGCAGAGACATTTTTTGATTTTGCCGGATATCTGGACGAAATGGCCAAAGAAGAAGGCGAGATCATGTTCCAGGCTTATGGAGGGAAATCTCTGAACCAGCAATCCCATGGGGAGGCGTTTTTGTCCCTTTTTAACAATCGTTTTAACAGTAAAGGGATCTATCTGCTTGATGAGCCTGAAGCTGCTTTGTCACCACAGCGCCAGTTGGCATTTTTAAGGATCATCTGGCAATTGGAGCATGAGGGAAAGGCCCAGTTTATTATTGCGACCCATTCCCCGATTCTGATGGCCTATCCTGATGCCGTGATTTATAGCTTTGACAAGGAGAGAGTCGAACGAGTCGCTTATGAAGAAACCGAGCATTATCAACTGACTAAGGCTTTTTTGCAGAACCGGGAAACCTTTTTTCGGGAATTATTCGTTGACTCTTAAAATACTTGACGATAACGAAGAGGAGAATTGGCAGAGCATGAAAGAAGAGATTTGCCGTTTAATCACAGATTTTGTTCTAAATTATCCTTCCCTCCATCACACCAAGACCCGTTGGGAGGAACCGTTAATTGCTTGTGCCAGTGCCCGGGATCCGCTGTTTTTGCAGATGAAGGAAATAGTATCACCGGCGCATGCCTTGCCCGCAGATATTATTGAGGATGCTCGAACAGTAATCACCTTTTATCTTCCTTTTTCGAAAGAAGTAAACCTGAGTAACCTGCAAAGGCATGAGGAAGGAAACGCCGCGATAAGTTCCGAGGAGTGGGCAAGGGCATATCTTGAAACAAATCAGGTCATTGTGGACTTAAATACCTTTATCCATGAAAAACTGGCGGCTCGGCATTATCAATCCTCAAAACTGCCGCCCACCCATAACTTTGACCGACAAAAACTAATCAGTGCTTGGTCGCATAAGCATGTGGCCTATATTGCCGGTTTAGGGAAATTTGGGCTGCATCAGATGCTGATTACAGAGAAAGGATGTTCGGGAAGGCTGGGCAGCATAGTCACCAATCTTGAACTGGAGCCAACCGCAAGACCGCAGGAGGAATATTGCTTATACAAGTATAATCGAACATGCGCTCGCTGTGTGCAAAAATGCTATAACGGTGCTTTACAAAAAGAATTGTATGACCGGCATAAGTGTTACGAGAGTTGCCTAATTAATGCGGCTAAGCATGCCGATTTAGGCTATGCTGATGTCTGCGGAAAATGCATCAGTGATGTTCCGTGCGCGTTTGTCAATCCTTGCCGTGGCCAAGCATGCCCGGAAAACACGCCAGGAGGTAAATGATGGAGACTGTAATGGGAAAAACGAAGTTATTAAGTGGCTTTATGCTGAAGTGGATCGCCATTATCGGGATGGTGGTTGATCATTTTGGCTCCATCATTATAGATGGTGTGCTCAGTCCGTATGTTGTGAATGGAAGCATTTATTTCACAGCGGATATGCCATATTTTATTTTTCATGCCTTTACAATCAAGAATATCTGTGGAATATTCGGAGACATTGCCTTTCCGCTGTTTTTCTTTTTGGTGGCGGAAGGATTTCTCAAGACGAGAAACCGGTTAAAATATGGAACAAGGGTGGGTATATTTGCGCTGATTTCCGAAATCCCGTATAATTTGGCCCACTATCAAACTATCTTCGAACCCAAATTACAGAATGTTTTGGTGACTTTAAGTATTGCCATTTTCACCCTTATCCTGATCAGCAAGATTGAAGAGAAGTATCAAGATCATAAAACGGTACGGTGGGTATATGTGATCTTATCAACAATTACCGGGATGGGGGTTGCGTTCCTCTTGCGAGGCGAGTATGTATTTTTAGGTGTTTTGGCGATAGTACTGTTTTATCTCTTGCGAAGCAACGAATACCTGCGGCTATGCGGGCTTTGTCCTTTCCTCATTGTCTCGCCATGGGTATTATTGTCCTTAATTCCGATTACTATGTATAATGGGCAGAGAGGAAAAGGCCCTAAATACTTCTTTTACATCTTCTACCCCGCTCATTTACTTCTATTTGCGCTCATCGCACAGATTCTTTCTAATAGAATAATCTAGTAGAGAATAAAATGATAATATAATGTAGGAAGCTACTTGATCTCGTGGAAAAAAGAGTTATCCGGGGGCATAATAATCTTAGTAAGTGTACTGGGTTGAGTACAATGCCGGTAAGGGGCGGAAGTAAAGAATTAACGGTTTGAGTGGTGAACACGGCGGGAGGAAAAAGGCAAATGACAAGAATGGAACTTTTGGCTCCGGCGGGCAGCAGTGAAGCATTGCGTGCTGCTGTGCAAAACGGAGCGGATGCGGTATATTTCGGGGGCAAGGTATATAATGCGCGGCAGTTTGCCGATAATTTTTCCCTGGAGGCAATCAGGGATTTTGTGCGTTATGCCCATTTGCGCGGGGTACGGGTCTATGTGACACTGAACACATTGCTGACGAATGCTGAGTTGCCTGCTTTAGCGGATTATGTCTATGAGTTATATCAATGCCAGGTGGATGCGCTTATTCTGCAGGATCTAGGGGTCGCTGAGTTTATTAAGACTGTGTTGCCGGAGATGGAGCTTCACGCCAGCACGCAGATGACGATCCATAACAGTCCCGGGGTACGCTTTCTGCAAGAGCGGGGCTTTAGCAGGGCGATCTTAGCGCGAGAAGTATCTTTAGCGAATATCACCCAGATTAGGGCTAAGGCCGGCTTGCCGCTGGAGGTATTTGTGCACGGAGCTTTATGCGTGTGTTATTCCGGGCAGTGTTTGATGAGTAGTATGATTGGGGGGCGCAGTGGTAATCGAGGCCGGTGCGCGCAGCCTTGCCGCCTTGACTATTGTTTAATCGATGCGGCCGGAAACGAAATAAAGACGGAGGGGGCTCATCTTTTGTCTCCGCGGGATCTGAAGATGATTGAGAACATCCCGCGCTTAGCCCGGGCGAATGTGTCTTCACTCAAAGTCGAGGGAAGGATGAAGCGGCCGGAGTATGTTGCCACGGTTATCCGTAATTACCGGCACGCTTTGGACGAGTTTTATGCTAATCCGGATGGATTTGCTGTGACGGAAGAGGCGCAAAAGGAATTAGCCCAGATTTTCAACCGCGATTTCACGACAGGCTATTTTTTAGAAAAACCGGGTCCGCATTTAATGAGTTATCAACGTCCGAATAATCGGGGGATTAAAGTGGGACGTGTCGTTCATTTTGACCCGCGGACGAGTATTGTGACCGTAAACCTCGAAGAGCCATTGGCGGTAGGAGACGGATATGTCATTTGGGTGACGAAAGGTGGGCGGTTAGCCGGTGAAATCAAGAGTCTTCGCAAAGGGAAAGCTACTGTCTCCCGAGCGGAAGATGGAGAAGTGAGCTTTACGGTGCAAGGAGGACGACCAAGCATTGGGGACCGGGTCTTTAAGACCTTTGATTATGCCTTAATGGAAAAAGCCACGTCGACTTATGCATCAGTGCGCAACGAAAAGAAAGAACCAATCGATTTTACCCTTGAAATTTCGGAGGGACGCCCAATTCACCTGGAGGTGCGCGACAGGCAGGGCAATTCCGCAGAGGTTTTTGGGCAGTTTATTGTGGAAAAAGCACAGAAGCATCCAATGTCGTCTGAGGAGATCGAACGGCAATTACAGCGGCTGGGAGACACCTCGTTTTGCTTAGGCGAAGTAGACCTGCAATTAGCGCCGGGTTTAATGGTTCCCTTAAGTGAACTGAATTCTGTGCGTCGGGAGGCAGTAAGTAAACTAGAAGAGTTGAAACTGGACAAGTATGCGAAGCCGGTAGTAGACTTAAATGAATATCGGGCGCGGGTTGACGAAACGATTTCTCCCTTCCTCATTCGGGAAAGGTCTGCCCAACAGATTTCACGGCCGGTTTCTCTGAAGAGGAAGGCAAAACTATCTGTTCAGGTGGGGGATATGCCGTCCTTAGAGGCTGCTTTGGAGGGCGGAGCAGACATTATCTATTTTGGCGGAGATAGGCTGAGAAGGAAAAAAGGGATTGTCCCGGCGGAGTTTGCCTTGGCTGTGGAAAAATGCCACGCCAGGGGAGCAAGTGCAGTTTTAGTGCTGCCTCGTATTATGCAGGAGGATGAGGTTCACCGGGTAGTGGATTATTGTCTAAATGGGAAGGAAGCAGGTGCGGACGGTTTCCTTGCCGGCAATCCTGGTTCGTTACAGCTAGCCAAGGAATTGGATTTAAGCGGGATTAAAGCTGACTATTCGCTCAATGTTTATAATCATCTAACGGTAAAGCATTTACTGGATAGCGGCGTGGAAGGGATCATGCTTTCGCCGGAGTTGACCTTACAACAGCTGAAGGAATTCGGTAGCTTGGATCATCCTTTAATATATGAATGTTTTGTGCATGGCTCGTTGCCTTTGATGATTACGGAACACTGTTTGATCGGCAATATCTTGGGAAAAGGGCATTGCGAAAGAGGCTGCCCGTTTCCTTGCCGGAAACAGGCTTATGGCTTAAAGGATCGTCTGAATCTGGTTTTCCCGCTGGAAAGTGACGAGCATTGCCGGATGTTGATTTTTAATTCCAAGGTTTTAAATATGCTGGATCATTTACCGGAGTTAGTGGCATCAGGGATAAGTGTTTTGCGGATTGAGGCAAGACGGGAAGAACCGTACTGGGTGAAAAAGGTAACGCAGGTTTACCGCCGGGAATTAGACCGGGTGAATCAGGACGCGGGAAAGTATACCGAGCAAGGGGGAAAATATCAACCATTGCCGGAAAGTATGGAGATTTTGCATTCCCTTTCGCCGGCCGGTTTTACCAAGGGACATTATTTTCGTGGCGTAGAGTGAGCGAAGGATAAAGTAAATGAACCAAGATTAATTGACATATATCGGAGGGAAGAGAGTTGGAGGAAAAAGTACTCCATAAGCTGGAATATCCAAAAATAATTAACATGTTGGCAGAGCGCTGTTCCTTTCAGTTAGGAAAGGAGCTCGCGGAAAATTTAAGGCCGTCTTTTAATTGCGAAGAAATTAAAAAGTGGCAAAGTGAGACAACTGAGGCCAAGGAAGTATTGCGCCTCTACCCCAGGTTTATTTTAGGCGGAGTGCATGATCTTCGGCCAAGCTTGGGAAAGGCCAAGCTGGGAGGCGTGATTGAGCCGGGGGATTTTCTGGCCATTTATGATACCCTTTTGGCCGCACGGCGGATAAAGGATTTTTTTCACGGCGATGGGCAGAAGTACGCCTTTCTTGCTGCCTATGGGCGTGATTTGCCAACTTTTCCGCGGCTTGAGCAGGAAATTAAGCAAAAAATCACTCTGGAGGGTGAAGTAAGCGACCGTGCCACGGAGGAACTGTTCCGCATCCGCAAACAGTTGCGTAACTTGCAAGGGAAAGCCAGGGACAAACTGGAGAGTATGATCAGGTCGCCGGAAATCCAGAAATACTTACAGGATCCGCTCATCACGATCCGGAATGAGCGTTTTGTGCTCCCGGTGAAACAGGAATACCGGGCACAGGTGCCGGGCTTAATTCACGATCAGTCGGGGAGCGGAGCGACGTTATTTATCGAGCCGCTGGCAGTGGTGGAACTGAATAATGAGACACAGCGGTATGAAGTGATGGAAAAAGCGGAAGTCACGCGCATCCTGCGCCAGTTAAGCGGCTTAACGGCTGATCATTATGAGGAGTTGCAGGATGTGTTGCTGCGCCTCGGACAGTTGGATTTCATCCTGGCCAAAGGCCGATTAAGCGGTGATTTGGATTGTGGAGAGCCACGGATTAATGAGCAGGGCTATGTGAACATCATTCAGGGCAGACATCCTCTTCTGAAGGGAAAAGTCGTCCCCGTCACGATCCATTTGGGTGCTGATTTTGATACTTTAGTGATTACCGGGCCAAATACCGGCGGAAAAACTGTGACCTTAAAAACGGTCGGCTTATTTGTGCTGATGGCGCAGTCGGGATTGCATGTCCCGGCACAGGCTGGTACGGAACTGGCTGTCTATGAAGGCGTTTTTGCGGATATTGGTGATGAGCAAAGCATTGAGCAATCGCTGAGTACCTTTTCCTCTCATATGACGAATATCATTCACATTCTGGAGCAGGTAACCGGTAATAGCCTGGTATTGCTGGACGAGTTGGGGGCGGGAACAGATCCGACGGAAGGAGCCGCGCTGGCCATGGCTATTTTGCAGCATTTAATTGCGGTCGGCGCAAAAACGATTGCCACAACCCATTACAGCGAATTGAAGACCTTTGCCTATAATCAGGCTCGGGTGGAAAACGCCAGTGTGGAATTTGATGTGCAGACCTTGCGGCCCACCTATCGGCTTTTGATCGGGATACCGGGAAAAAGTAATGCCTTTGAGATCTCGCAAAGGTTAGGCTTGGCCCCGGAGGTGGTGAAAAGGGCCAGAAGCTTTTTGTCGCAGGAGGAAGTGCGCGTGGCCGATTTGATTGAGAATCTGGAAACGAATCAGCTTCTTTCGGAAAGGAAACGGCAGGAAGCGGAAAGATTGCAACAATCTGCCCGTAAGCAGTTAGCCGAGGCGGAACGGAAGGAGCAGGAATTAAATCAGAGGGCCGAAGATACGTTGCTCAAGGCACAACAAGAAGCCTTGGAGATTGTCACCAAGGCCCGCCGGGAAAGTGAGGATATTTTAAAAGAAGTCAGAGCACTGAGGAAAAAGATGAAGACAGATGCCCCGGAGGATCTGCAGTTATTAAGGGACAAACTGCGGGAAAAAGAGGAGCAGCTTGTTGATGCTGTTTATCAGGATGAGGAAACCGCAGAGTTAACTATCTCAGAATTGGAGCCGGGCGATGTTGTCTTAATCAAACGGATCAAACAAAAGGCTCAGGTACTGGCTCGTCCCGATGAAAACGGGGAAGTTTTGGTGCAGGCCGGGATTATGAAGTTGAATGTGCAGGTAAAAGACCTGCGGAAGGTTACAGAGGAGCCGCAAGAAAAGCAAAAGCAGAAATCCGGTGTGGGTAGCATTGTTTCCGCCAAGGCCAAGGAAATAAAGAATGAATTGCATTTACGCGGAATGACCGTTGAAGAGGCAGTCCTGGAAACGGAAAAATACCTTGATGATGCCTATCTGGCCGGATTATCCCAGGCTTACCTTATCCATGGTAAAGGGACGGGGGCTCTCCGTAATGCGATCACCGATTTAGTGAAAAAGCATCGTTTTGTCGCTTCATATCGGATAGGCGGCTATCACGAAGGTGGTCACGGGGTTACCGTAGTCGAATTCAAGAAGTAAACCGAACATAGGGCAGGGTCAGGAGCGAGAGCTGCTAATGAATGACTTAGTTAGCATAAGTCAGCTAAAAAGAAAGGGGAGTGTCTCAGAAACAACGTTTCCGGGATACTCCCTTTAATGCTTACAGTATTAATTCATTGAAAATTACAGTTTCACTTTTATCTCATTGGAAACGGGGCTGGATTCATTAGTCATTAAATCAATTCCGAGTACTTTGTAATAGTAAGTATGGTTTTTTTTCACATCGGTATCGGTCCATTCCGTGTCTAAAATATTTTCGTTAATAGCGATCTGATTTGCCGCGCTTGGTGTAAAGCCTGGGGATTCCGCCCGGAAAAGATAGTAAACAATCGGACGATTATTGGAGGACTTACTCCACGAAAGAGTTACGGCAGGTCCGTTGCTGCCTCTAGAGCTTTCCCCTTTAAGCTGGGGAGCTTTTAGATTATTTGTATGTTGCACTTGGTTGATGGTAATTACATTGGAGGCGACCGGAGCAGTGCCTGCATTTTTGGCCACCACCCGGTAGTACAATCTATCCGCCTCGGGGATGTTATTATCTTGCCATTGACTACTCCTGCTTACTTCAGCGACCCGGTTATCCGAGACAAGGGGAACGGTTGGTTCAGAGGAACGATAGATTTCATAATACGTCTCTCTGCCTTCGCCTAGGTACTGCCAGTTCAGGCGTACAGAACGTATTCTTCCTTGATTGTCGGTTTGCGCGGAGCCTTGAAGATACAACGGTTTATCTTCCGTAACATACCCACCGCCGCCGTGCAGAGTACAATACTCTTTTGGGGCTTCTTCCGCGGCATCATTCGGGGGAATATTGCCCGTCCAGGGGATTGGCCTTTTCAGATAAATGCCGGTAATGGCATTTGGACAATTCGCGGCTAAGATTTGCCCAGTGTCGGCACAGACCGGCACTTCTACCCAGACATTTGAGGTTTCCGTTGGCATATACGCTGTATTGAATTTCTCGCTGACAAGGTATTTTGCCGGTGTAAGGTTGGAGGGGAGGAGCCCTGATTTGTAATCAACAACCACATCGATGATGTTGCTGGGCCGTTTGAAAGTACTGGGTGGTATATTCTGATGGGCAACCTCCATTACCTGTCTCCAGATTGGCGCACCGTAATTACCGCCAAAGACATTGCTCATGTTTTCAGTTTTGTCATAGCCTAACCAGACACTTGCCACCAGGTCGGGGGTATATCCCACAAACCAGGCATCAACATTAAATGATGTTGTGCCGGTTTTTCCGGCTACCGGTCGATCCTGGAGCTTGGCTTTTGGGGCTGTACCGGAGGTCACCACAGTTTGCAGCATATCGGACATCAGGTAAGCCGTTTGGGCGCTCATGACTTGTTTTCTTATGATTTTGTTTTCATAAATCACATTTCCATCTTTATCTTCAATTCTGCGGATAGTGTATGGCTTAACATAAATACCCTCATTGGCAAAACTACCATACGCCGCGGTTAATTCCAGTGGTGAAACACCTTTAGTCAATCCGCCTAAAGCGAGGGACAGACCCATGTCATTGGCGCTGCCGCTTTCAACCAGGCTGGTAATTCCTAAGGATTGCGCAAATTTCAGACCTTCCGCAACGCCAATGCGTTGCAGCATTTTTACGGCGACTGTGTTAACTGAATACTGCAGGGCGGTCCGCATACTGATTAAACCACGATAGTTATTGTCAAAGTTGACAAAGGTTTTGGTTCCTTGGTAACTATCATATTCTTCAGGATAATCATCTAAAACAGTGGCGGGGCTATAACCTTTTTCTAAAGCCGGGCCATAGACGGCAACCGGTTTCATGGCTGAGCCGGGTTGACGGGTAGCATCAACTGCTCTGTTGAATTGTCTTTCACCTTGTTGGTTTCGGCCCCCAATGATTGTGCGAATCCCGCCACTGTGGGGATCCAGGACAACCATGGCTGACTGGATAATTTTATCTTTTTTCCCGGCCGGGAAATTTTTATCGTTAGCATAGACCTCTTCGGCCTTTTCCTGAGTTTTGGTATCCATTGTTGTGTAGATGCGGTAACCAGCGGTATAGAGCATCGATAGTTCATCATCCTCCAGATGCAATTTCTCCGCCGCTTCTTCAATCACCACATCGACGAAGGATTGAAAACGGTAGTCATTTGATTTTAGACCGGCAAGATTAAAAGGTTCCTCCTTTGCCTCGTCGGCTTCTTCCTGCGTGATATAATTCATTTTCACCATTTCGTTCAGGACAAGTGCTCGGCGCTGCTTGGCTTTTTCCGGATTGTTGTATGGGGAATAAGTAGTAGGACGATTAATCACACCTGCCAGCATGGCGGCTTCCGCCAGGGTCAAATCTTTGGCATCTTTGCCAAAATAGAGTTGCGAAGCGGTTTGTACGCTCCAGGTGCCATGACCGTAGCAAATGTTATTGAGATAAAATGCGAGGATTTGTTCTTTGGAATATCTCATTTCTAATTGCAGGGCAATATAGAGCTCCTGGATTTTCCGGCGCATTTTCTTCTCATGATTTTTTAAGATCGCGTTTTTAACAAGCTGTTGGGTGATTGTGCTTGCGCCTTCCGCTCCATAACCTTCCCTGATATTAGCGAGAATTGCTCCGCCTAAACGGTATAAATCTATGCCAAAATGCTTTTCAAATCGTTGATCTTCAATGGCAATGATGGCTTGCTTCATTACTTCGGGAATTTCGGTTTGACTTAGTTCAACCCTCTTTTTTTCTGTTCTGAGGGGCATTACTTCTTTGTCATCCTTATCATAAATCATACTGGAGAGTTCCCCGGTAATATTGTTGAGATCGTATGAAGGCATGGTACGCAGTGCGCCAACGACGAATCCGAGACCGGCACCAATGATGATGAAAGAAACCAAGAGGAAGGCTAATGTTAATATCCGACCGTATTTTAATTTCGTACGGAATTTTTGACGTGCCATATAAGTATTACCTCCTTATTCTACTTGACCTATTATAACATATTCGTCAATTGTTTTTAAACGGGTGTTTAAACGGGCTTAACCAGCAACCATTATTCTAATCAGTGCACTTTTTTAAAGATGTTACATATACTTTCTTAGGTAGTTTAGTGAATGTCACATGATAATACAATATATATATTCGTCTTTTGCCTGTTTTTTGCGTCTGGAATGATGATCTAAAAAGCATAGTGATATTACGAAAGTGATGGGGAGGAGAATGGGCCGCCAAAGAAATGGAAATGGGAATGGAAGTGAAGAACATGTCGCGCCTTTCCGGAAGATGGTATAAAACAAGAAACGGATTAAAGAGGAGGGTTATTGTATTCCCGAGGTTGCTGTTCTTTCTATTAATATTGTTTTGCGGGATCTATTGTTTCACCTTGATAGATCGTAATTTAAAGCCGACCATTATTAAAATTGCCAATGCGCGGGCACACATCGTGGCCACAGAAGCGATCAACCGTGCTTTGTATGAGAAAGTTTTGTATAATACGGATTATGAAGATTTAGTGACTATTCACAAAGATGCAGAGCAAAAGGCTACGGTGATGCAGGCAAACACAATTAAAATAAGTAGGATTATCTCTGAGGCGCATGTTGCCATCAAAGATACTTTGAAAAGTTTGCAGGATGAAGACTTTTCTATCCCGTTAGGGCAAGTGCTGGGTAGTCCTTTGCTGGCCAATTACGGGCCGCGGATTCGGGTCGAGATTGTGCCGGTCGGGATAGTTAATGTCGGCTTCACTGATCGTTTTCAGGAGGCCGGCATAAATCAGGTCAGACATATTCTTTATTTAAATATTGAAACGACGATTAAGATTGTCGTTCCCTTATTAAAGGAAGATATCATTGTGAAGCACCAGATTCCTATCGCGGAGACAATTATTATCGGTGACGTACCGAATACTTATCTGGGACTAAGCAGGGATTGAAGCCCGTAAAGTCCCATACCAGGGTTACATTTTTTTATTCATTTTTTATTTTGAAAGGTTGAGCGGGTTGCTTTATTATAAAATTTGGAACTTTACTTATTAGTAAGATAATGGGGGGTATTTTGTGCGTAACACTGTAAAGGTTAAGATTGCATCATTGTTAACACTAACGGCAATAGCCTGTCAATCTTTTCCCGGAGTGGCGATGGCTTATGACATAAGTGAAAGAATCGAAGCTTTCACTAAATCACAGGTCGAGATCAGCAACAAAGGCATTGAAACAAGATCTGGACAAATCGATAGACTTGTAGATCGGGGGATCCTCTGGGTCGAAAACAAAACTCTTAATGGTTTATCTACATTGGAGAATTTGACCGGACGAAATGAGCAAAATAGTAAGACTTACAAAAAAGCAAAAACAAATTTCTTAGAGTCAGTCGGAGTTGGACTGGGTTTAATTGAGGGGACTAAAGATATATCCTTAGATTTATATTCGTTAATTGCAAAGGTTCCAACTGCCCCCGAGCGGTTAGTTAATTTCGCAATTGACTATAACAGGGATTCGGACAAGTACCATAAAAAAGTTACTACGACTGTAAATTCTATTTCTGATGCAGCTGTTTTTGTGGCGAAAAACCCCCTACCTGTTTCGGCGGGCATCTATCAATATGTGAAAAACGTTTACACCGAGGCGAAAAAGGACCCGTTGGAATATGGTAAATTAGGGGGCAAAATAACAGCAAATGTGGGCTTTCTCTTAGTTGGGGGAACTCAAATAAAGGCTCTCTCCTCAGCAGATAAGGTGGAGAAAGCCACAAAAGCAAGTAGCGTAGCGAAAAATACGGGCACTTCAATTTTTTCAGGGAAAGCATTTAATAATTTTCTCAGAACTGAAACGGCGAGCTTAAACCTAGGTCAAGTAATGAACATAAACTTTGGTCAAGGGGTGGCAGGTAAGATTTCCTCATCATTATCCCAATTAGTAAAAGGGAAAAAGGTTACGGTTGACGATGTTAAAGCAGCAGTTTTAAAAGGCAAATCACTTCCGGCAACTAAAGAAAGCCTTGGGGTAATTGCTAAAATGGCCGGAGCAGATCTTACAAAAGCGAGTAAAATAAAGATTATCAAGGGAAAAAAGGCAGAATATATGCAGATTGCGACGATTGATCAAGAACGGCGGGTATTAGAGCTTAATGAAAAAGCCTTTAAAAATCCGACTAATTTAGCGGTGATACTCGGAGATTCGATGACAGGGTTCGAAGTTCAACTACTTAAAAATAGTAATAAACTGGATGAAGCGTCCAAAATAGATACACTTGGCGCTGGATTAATAGAAGGTGAAAACTTTGCTGCTCATTTTCCGGGTTATAAGCTGTCGCTCGATGTTTTTCCATTAGAGTATAAACTTTTTAAAGCAGAAGAACTTGCCGCATGGTATCGAGGGTTATAATTACAGGATTTAGCTCAACCAAAAGATCTAAATTTTCTTGACCGAAAAAAGCTGAACGATTCGTATGAATGCTTATCGTTCAGCTTTTACCTTTTGGATAAGAATGCGAAAAAAACAAAAAAAAGATTGCGGTAAAAACCTGTTGACAGGCGAATCATGGGTATGTTAATATATAAAAGCTGTCGCAAATGAGGCACAAGCAACTATCGAGCTGTAAAGCAAGACAACTGAACTGATTAGCAACTTATTCAGTAAAAAAGTAATCAGGGAACAAACCAATAAGATCAGCTAGATTTATTCATAAAAGGTTGAAGGTCTGAGAAAAGAAAAATTCCAGAAAAAACCTAGTTGACAGTAGCAAAAAAAGTTGTTAAGATAGTAAATGTGTCGCAGGAGCGGCAAGGGTCCTTGAAAACTGAACAGTTGAAAAGCCAAGCGTAACAAAAGCTTGAAGAAAGCGGGTCATCACGAGAGATCGAGATGATCGAAGTATTGAGTAAGTCAATTAATTAAGTAGCGATACTTGATTAAGAGAAAGTAATTACGAGCTATCATCAAAGGCTCTGTAAAATAATTTTTACGGAGAGTTTGATCCTGGCTCAGGACGAACGCTGGCGGCGTGCTTAACACATGCAAGTCGAACGGACGAATGAGAGAAGTTTACTTTTCTTATGAGTTAGTGGCGGACGGGTGAGTAACACGTGGATAATCTACCTGCAACACCGGGATAACGCTGTGAAAACGGTGCTAATACCGGATACCTTCCCATGGATGCATGTCTGAGGGAAGAAAGCTCCGACGGTTGCAGATGAGTCCGCGGCTGATTAGCTAGTTGGTGAGGTAACGGCTCACCAAGGCGATGATCAGTAGCCGGCCTGAGAGGGTGAACGGCCACACTGGGACTGAGACACGGCCCAGACTCCTACGGGAGGCAGCAGTGGGGAATCTTCCGCAATGGGCGCAAGCCTGACGGAGCAACGCCGCGTGAGTGAAGAAGGCCTTCGGGTTGTAAAACTCTGTCTTATGGGAAGAAGAAAGTGACGGTACCATAGGAGGAAGCCACGGCTAACTACGTGCCAGCAGCCGCGGTAATACGTAGGTGGCGAGCGTTGTCCGGAATTACTGGGCGTAAAGGGCGCGCAGGCGGGTTTTTAAGTCAGATGTGTAATCTACAGGCTCAACCTGTAGTTTGCATCTGATACTGGAAATCTTGAGGGTAGGAGAGGACAGTGGAATTCCTAGTGTAGCGGTGAAATGCGTAGATATTAGGAGGAACACCAGTGGCGAAGGCGGCTGTCTGGCCTACAACTGACGCTGAGGCGCGAAAGCGTGGGTAGCGAACAGGATTAGATACCCTGGTAGTCCACGCCGTAAACGATGGGTACTAGGTGTAGGAGGTATCGACCCCTTCTGTGCCGGAGTTAACACAATAAGTACCCCGCCTGGGGACTACGGCCGCAAGGCTAAAACTCAAAGGAATTGACGGGGGCCCGCACAAGCGGTGGAGCATGTGGTTTAATTCGACGCAACGCGAAGAACCTTACCAGGGCTTGACATCCTCTGATGTCCATAGAGATATGGAGTTCGATCTTCGGATTGACAGAGAGACAGGTGGTGCATGGTTGTCGTCAGCTCGTGTCGTGAGATGTTGGGTTAAGTCCCGCAACGAGCGCAACCCTTATTCTTAGTTGCCAGCATTAAGTTGGGCACTCTAAGGAGACTGCCGGTGACAAACCGGAGGAAGGTGGGGATGACGTCAAATCATCATGCCCTTTATGTCCTGGGCTACACACGTGCTACAATGGCCTGTACAGAGGGTAGCGAAGCTGTGAAGTGGAGCCAATCCCAAAAAGCAGGTCTCAGTTCGGATTGTAGGCTGCAACTCGCCTACATGAAGTCGGAATCGCTAGTAATCGCGAATCAGCATGTCGCGGTGAATACGTTCCCGGGCCTTGTACACACCGCCCGTCACACCACGAAAGTTGACAACACCCGAAGCCGGTGTACTAACCGTAAGGAAGAAGCCGTCGAAGGTGGGGCCGATGATTGGGGTGAAGTCGTAACAAGGTAGCCGTATCGGAAGGTGCGGCTGGATCACCTCCTTTCTAGGGAGAACTACTCTTTCGAGAGTATATCCTAGGTCGGTCGCTTGAGCTCACTCAACTGTTTAGTTTTCAGGGACCTGAAATTGTGATAAAAATATGGGCCTATAGCTCAGTTGGTTAGAGCGCACGCCTGATAAGCGTGAGGTCGGTGGTTCAAGTCCACCTAGGCCCACCATATATTGAGATTTGTTTCCGGATTCGTATTCAAAACAATTGGATTCGAATCTAAATTTGTGGGGGTGTAGCTCAGCTGGGAGAGCACCTGCCTTGCAAGCAGGGGGTCAGGAGTTCGATCCTCCTCATCTCCACCATTTTTATTTGTTTTTAATGATTATTACTGCAAGTGATAATCATTAAAATATAAATCAAACTGTTCTTTGAAAAGTGCACAGAGGAAAAAAGAAAGAAACACCGAGGAACTGATGCGAAAGCATCAAAACGGGATTGCAGATGCTTTAAAAGCAAATCACAATTCCGCAAACTTGGATTATGTTCTAGCTACATGATTCAGGTGAAATGTAAATGTAGAAAAATCGTCAGAAACGAGGAGTGCAAGGCAGGGCGAGGCGAGGTGCACGGAGCATACTAGCGTATGTGAGTACACCGAGACCGAAGACCAACGCCGCAATCCGAAGTTTATCACGATTTGAGGAGGATTGTCAGAAGCAAGTAGAACTCAAGGCAGTGACGAAGTGGTGAGGCAGGTGCAAGCAGGAGCGGTACAAAGCGTACGTGAGCATTGCGACGACGAAGGCCAACGCAGGGATACGAAGCTGATCACAATCCGAATAGGTCAAGCTAGGAAGGGCATACGGTGGATGCCTAGGCGCTAAGAGACGAAGAAGGGCGCGGTAAGCTGCGAAAAGCTACGGTGAGACGCAAGCAGTCCTTGACCCGTAGATACCCGAATGGGGCAACCCAGCCGGAGTGATATCCGGCTATCGTATGGTGAATCCATAGCCATACGAAGACAACCCGGGGAACTGAAACATCTAAGTACCCGGCGGAAAAGAAAGAAAAATCGATTCCCGTAGTAGCGGCGAGCGAAGAGGGAAGAGCCTAAACCATTGTTCTACGGAACAGTGGGGTTGTGGGACTCTCATAAACAGAGGGAAAGATAGCCGAAGCGGACTGGAAAGTCCCGTCATAGGAGGTAAAAACCCTGTAGGCGAAATCTTGACCGAAGGGGAGAGGATCCCGAGTACCGCGGAGCACGTGGAATTCCGTGGGAATCAGCGAGGACCATCTCGTAAGGCTAAATACTCCTTAGCGACCGATAGCGCATAGTACCGTGAGGGAAAGGTGAAAAGCACCCCGGGAGGGGAGTGAAATAGTACCTGAAACCGTATGCTTACAAGCAGTCAGAGCCTGATGTAAATCGGGTGATGGCGTGCCTTTTGTAGAATGAACTGGCGAGTTGTGGTAGCAAGCGAGGTTAAGGTGAGAAGCCGGAGCCGAAGCGAAAGCGAGTCTGAATAGGGCGAGTTTAGTTTGCTGCTGCAGACCCGAAACCGGGTGATCTACCCATGTCCAGGGTGAAACGTAAGTAAAATTACGCGGAGGCCCGAACCAACCGTCGTTGAAAAGGCGGTGGATGAGGTGTGGGTAGGGGTGAAATGCCAATCGAACCCGGAGATAGCTGGTACTCCTCGAAATAGCTTTAGGGCTAGCCTCAAGAGAAGATTGATGGAGGTAGAGCACTGACTAGGCTAGGGGTCTTCACGGATTACCGAACCTTCTCAAACTCCGAATACCATCAATTAAGCTTGGGAGTCAGACTGTGGGTGCTAAGATTCATAGTCGAGAGGGAAACAGCCCAGACCAACAGCTAAGGTCCCAAAGTTCAGGCTAAGTGGGAAAGGATGTGGAATCGCAAAGACAACCAGGATGTTGGCTCAGAAGCAGCCATCATTTAAAGAGTGCGTAATAGCTCACTGGTCCAGGGGTTCTGCGCCGAAAATGTACCGGGGCTAAAGCCTGACACCGAAGCTTTGGATGTCGTAAGACATGGTAGAGGAGCATTGTAGCGGCGTCGAAGCTTTACCGAGAGGTAAGGTGGAGCTTCTACAAGAGAGAATGCCAGTATTAGTAAACGAAAAAACAAGTGAGAATCTTGTTCGCCGAAAACCTAAGGTTTCCTGGGGAAGGGTCGTCCGCCCAGGGTAAGTCGGGACCTAAGTCGAGGCCGAAAGGCGTAGACGATGGACAATCGGTTGAAATTCCGATACCACTCCTAGATGCATGAGTGAAGCAGGGACACAGGAGGGCAGGTTGAACGCACGGTTGGAAGAGTGCGTCCAAGCGTTCGAGGTAGCAGGATAGGGAAGTCCGTCCTGCAATAATACTAAGACGTGATGGGGAGGGAAATTAAGTACCGAAGCAACTGGGCTCACACTGGCAAGAAAAGCTGCTAGCGAGTTTAGGAGTGCCCGTACCGTAAACCGACACAGGTAGGTGGGGTGAGGAACCTCAGGCGCGCGAGAGAACCCTCGTTAAGGAACTCGGCAAAATGACCCCGTAACTTCGGGAGAAGGGGTGCCACTGAAAAGTGGCCGCAGAGAAGAGGCCCAGGCGACTGTTTAGCAAAAACATAGGTGCTTGCGAAAATGAAAGTTGACGTATAAGTGCTGACGCCTGCCCGGTGCTGGAAGGTTAAGGAGAGAGGTTAGTGAGGAAACAAACGAAGCTTTGACCCGAAGCCCCAGTAAACGGCGGCCGTAACTATAACGGTCCTAAGGTAGCGAAATTCCTTGTCGGGTAAGTTCCGACCCGCACGAAAGGCGTAACGATCTGGGCGCTGTCTCAACGAGGGACTCGGTGAAATTGTAATACCGGTAAAGATGCCGGTTACCTGCGATAGGACAGAAAGACCCCATGGAGCTTTACTGTAGCCTGATATTGGATTTTGGTGCGTCATGTACAGGATAGGTGGGAGACTTGGAAACCTGGGCGCCAGCTTAGGTGGAGTCACCGGTGGGATACCACTCTTGAAGTACTGAAGTTCTAACCTGGACCCCTGAAGCGGGGTTGGGGACAGTGTCAGGTGGGCAGTTTGACTGGGGCGGTCGCCTCCTAAAGAGTAACGGAGGCGTCCAAAGGTTCCCTCAGCGCGGATGGAAATCGCGCGAAGAGTGTAAAGGCAGAAGGGAGCTTGACTGCGACACCTACAAGTGGAGCAGGGACGAAAGTCGGGCTTAGTGATCCGGTGGCACTGAGTGGAAGGGCCATCGCTCAACGGATAAAAGCTACCCTGGGGATAACAGGCTTATCTCCCCCAAGAGTTCACATCGACGGGGAGGTTTGGCACCTCGATGTCGGCTCATCGCATCCTGGAGCTGTAGTAGGTTCCAAGGGTTGGGCTGTTCGCCCATTAAAGCGGTACGTGAGCTGGGTTCAGAACGTCGTGAGACAGTTCGGTCCCTATCCATCGCAGGCGGAGGAAATTTGAGGGGAGCTGACCCTAGTACGAGAGGACCGGGTTGGACAGACCGCTGGTGTACCAGTTGTCTCGCCAGAGGCATCGCTGGGTAGCTATGTCTGGAAGGGATAAGCGCTGAAAGCATCTAAGCGCGAAGCCCACCCCAAGATGAGATTTCCCACAGGGTTAACCTGGTAAGGCCCCTGAGAGATGATCAGGTTGATAGGCCGGAGGTGTAAGTGCAGCAATGTATTGAGCTGACCGGTACTAATAGGCCGAGGGCTTGACCTAATATATGGGATCCAAAGGATCTTACTCGGAATTCTTTCTTGATACTCTGTGTTCTTTTCAGAGAACAGGATAGTGCTAAGAAAAATTGCATAGTCAAAAAGTTTCCTGGTGACACTAGCGAAGGGGTCACACCCGTTCCCATCCCGAACACGGCAGTTAAGCCCTTCAGCGCAGAGAGTACTTGGTCTTAAGACCTGGGAGGGTATGTCGTTGCCAGGAATTATTTTTTTTAATAGGAGTTAGATGGTGGAGTAATGAAAAAGTTTTTTTATTTTTCTTTAATTTTATTGGTGATTTTCTTGTCTGGTTGCGGAAATGATAGCCAAGAAGTCAGCAAGCAGCCTGATCCAGATAGTTTTAATAACAATGAAGCAAAGATTACCAAGGTTTCTCGTGCGGAAGCAGGCTTTGATTCTATCCCGGTTCATGATTTTAGTGAGAAGAAATTAAATCGTCGGATAGAGGAGTTAATATATGGGGATGCCTATACAGACGAGGACATGAAAAAGGGGATTGTCGCCCCTTGTCTAATAACAGAAAGATTTAGTGACTCTATTATTGAAGATATACATATTAATACCTCAATCAATGATGTGAAAAAGGTATTGGGTAACCCTTCCTTTATTATTAATGACATAATTTTTTATAAATCAAATGAATATTATTTAGCCTTTGAAGGAAAAGAAAAGCATAGTCTATACGGCGGCATTAACCACGCTGCCTTATGTAGTAAAGGTGGAGAGAAATGCTGACTTATCAGAGGATATAAGATTGATGGAAGGGTTAATCTTAGATGAGAATGATGATGCTTATGCTTATGATTATGGCAGTTTCCCTTATGACTTTACAATCCTTGATGTCAAGGATAATATAATCAGGTTGAAGGACAACAACGCCGAAAGAACCGGCTCCGGTGATGGGATTTGGGAATTCCCTTATCAGATCGACAAACAGGGAAGGTTTATTTTAGAATAGTAGGGGGATATAGTAATAATTATATATATTAATATAAATATTCAGATTGACAGAACCGAGTAAAAAAAACTAAAATAATATTAGACAAACATAATGTTTGGCGAAATTGAGTAGGTGCAATGATATATTTTTAAACCTACTCCTGAGTTTTGCAGCAAAAAACACAAAAAAGAGGCCTTCATCCATTGTGAATCAAGGGATGAAGGTTTTTGCTATTTGTCAAAAAGTTGTAGTGTAATAACCGTATCTTTGTTGTGGGTACACAGATATGCGAAAATCGATAAACGGACTTATGACACTTGTGCAGCATAGTTTTTCGCTCGATCCGTATACCGAAGCGCTATTCGTGTTCTGTAACCGAGGCCGAAACCGTCTAAAAATTCTTGAATGGGACGGAGACGGTTATTGGCTGTATTTCAAGCGGCTTGAACGCGGGCATTTCCGCTGGCCGACAGAGGGCGATACCCCGACAATGATATTGAACGGCGAAGAACTGAGCTGTCTGATTGAAGGCGCAAGACTGGAGAAAAAACTCAGACGGGAAGACGTTTTTCAGAGGATAATATCATAAGAGGATTGACCATAAAATGACGAATTTGCTAGTATTTAGGCAGGTTTAATGGTATAATTTACATATGAAAACACAAGAGATCACAGTAGAAAAATTAATAAAAACCAATGAAGAATTAACGGCGGAAAACGAGCGGTTGCGTCAGCAAGTCCAGTGGCTTATGGAACAATTCCGCCTATTAAAGCATAAGCAGTTTGGGACGTCCAGTGAACAGACTGACCTTGATCAGCTTCGCCTATTCAACGAAGCAGAACAGGTTTCCTCCCTGGCCTCACCGGAACCTGAGATTACTGAGGTCAAGGCGCATTACCGCAAGAAAACCCGTCTGACTACTGACAAGCTGCCTGAAGATTTGCCTGTTGAGGTAATTGAACATGAACTACCAAACGAGATGCGTAATTGTCCCGATTGCGGTTGTACCCTGCATAAAATGGGAGAAGACGTCCGCGAAGAACTTAAAATCATCCCGGCAAAAGCCGTAATCGTACGCCATGTTCGGCACGTCTATGCCTGCCGCCACTGTGAAGTATCCTCAGATCATGTACCGATAGTTAAGGCAGATATGCCTGAACCTGTCATAAAGGGCGGTTTTGCGTCCCCGGAATCAATCGCTCACATCGCAACGCAGAAATTTGTGATGGGCAGTCCGCTTTACCGCCAGGAGCAGGAATGGGCGTTAAGCGGCATTCGGCTTTCACGTCAAACTATGTCCAACTGGCTCATCAAGGCCTGTAATGAGTGGTTGGAGCCGATATATGGCGAGATGAAGCGGCGGTTATGCGCTCATCAGGTTCTTCACGCTGATGAAACTACTCTTCAAGTGCTGCATGAGGACGGCAAGCCCGCCAAGAGCAAGAGCTACATGTGGCTTTACCGAACAAGCGGCGAAGCGAAACATCAAATAGTTCTTTATGACTACAGGCCAAACCGGAAGACCGAAAACCCCGAAGAATTCTTAAGGGACTTCAAAGGATATCTTCATGCAGATGGATACGATGGATACCACCGGTTACCTGGTGATATTACCGTCGTGGGTTGCTGGACACACGCTCGACGAAAATTCGATGATTTACTGCAAACGATACCTAAAGACAAGAGGGATTTATCCGACGCCGCGAAAGGTATCGCCTATTGTGATAAGCTGTTTCGATTAGAGAAACAGTTCGCCTTGCTATCCCCTGAGGAACGGTTTGAGGAACGCAAACGTCTTTCCAAACCATTGATCGACGAATTTTACGCATGGCTCGGGTCGCTTCGTGAGCCACCGAAATCACTGATGGGCAAGGCAATATATTACGCTGAATCGCAACGAAAGTATCTTGAGCGATATCTGCTTGACGGACGGCTTGAAATCAGCAATAATCGTGCTGAAAGGACGATCCGCCCGTTTGTGATGGGTCGTAAAAATTGGCTTTTCTCTAATACTCCAAACGGCGCGCATGCCAGTGCAATCTACTATAGCCTGATCGTGTCTGCGAGAGAAAATGGCCTGAACCCGTTTGAATATTTAAAGTGGATTTTTGTAAACGCCCCGAATCTCGGAAGAGCCGGTTACATAACAAAAACGGAGGATTTTTTACCGGGCAGCCCGTTGATTCCGGATTGGGTGTTTTCGCCTGGACCAAAAGCCGAAAAATACGCATGGGAGGAAATTTAGTGAAGGTAGGAAAACATACTGCTTTTTTGATCGACTTTGTTTCGCGCTTCGCGGATGGCGATATATCGCGTGATGATTTTGTGCTCGATTATTCAGGTTATGTCATAGAACACTTCCCAGCGATGGAACGTGAAAACGCACTTCTGGCGCGGAAGTTTGCCAATACCGTTGATGCCCAATACGAATATGCTGAAAATCACAATATCTCAGACGATGATTTCAGGATCATAATGAATAACGCTCTCTGTGATTTACTCGGTACACCCAAATCCGACTTGTTGTAAATCACTTATTTGCTTTTACTGATTGTCAGCCTGTATCTTAAGTTAAGACAAGGTGCCGGCTGTTTGACGCTTACGTTTTTTTCATACAAGGGCATTGCGCCAATAGTAACCGGGAGTAGACGAAAAACATAAAATTAATATCAAAGTTTCTTGGGACCAATAGCGAGAAGGTAACACTCGTTTCCTTCCGGAGCATTACAAATAAACTCCTCCGCATAGATAGGATCCTGTTATTTATTTTTGATGAGGTTTTGCTCAGTTTGACAATAAGATTAATAATATTTATAATGTTTAGTAAACAAGGATCATTTTTTTTCTAACTTGTCAAGGAGGAAAGGGAGTTATATTAGTTTCTGGTTACTTATAATTAAATATAAGGAGGCGTTTTTTATGTTGGGATCAGGTGCACAGATTAAGCCGGTTAAACCTATGGGAACAGTATTCATTTTACTGGTTTTATTGGTTACCTTTGTTTCTTTTAATGTAAATTACGCTTTCGCCGCAGAATCGGATAAGCCAGGATACGAACTCACCTTTTATGATGAGTTTAACGGAACATCACTAGATTATTCAAAGTGGAATGATTGGGATATCAATTTTAGCACCAGAGTGCCCGGCATGGTTGGTGCTAACAGCCCTGTGGCCATTTGCCCTGATAATGTAAAGGTAGCGAATGGTCATTTGATATTATCGGTAACTAATGAACCGGTTACGGCGCAAGTTTGTGGAGGAGGTACTAAAACAGTACAGTACCGTTGCGCTGAAGTAAATACAAAGGGTAAGTTCCAGCAAACGTACGGGTGGTTTGAAGTAAGGATGAAGTTTCCTTCAGCTCATTCGTTACTGCCGGGATTTTGGCTGATGCCTGCTCCGAACCACCGCATGATTGATCAGGATGGTCCTGGTACTGGAGACGGCGCCGAGGTTGATATCATGGAATACCATACAGGCTGGCAGGGTAATTACGTTTCCCACGCGTTGTGGTATGGTGATTATGGCTCTAATTTAAAGGGCGGTTGCATTGGGACTACATATAGTTATATTGACGATGTTGTCGGTTGGCATACTTACGCTTTGAATTGGGAACCCGGCCTTTTGGAAATATATGTTGACGGGAAAAAAACACAGACCCATACGGGACCGGGCATTCCTTTTGGTGATGAAATATTAATTGTGAATATGTTTGGCGGCACCTGGGGACAAGCGATCAGACCCGAAGAGCTACCGGCAAACACGCTGGTTGATTACGTCAGGGTCTATAAAAAGGCGTCAGGCTCTACAACCCAGCCTAACCCCGAACCTCAACCTCAACCGGAACCAGAACCGCAGCCAGAACCGCAGCCAGAACCACAAACTGAACCTAATAAAGAATGGGATAAGCCAGGATACGAACTCACCTTTCAGGAAGAGTTCAACGGAAACTCGGTTGATTCATCCAAATGGAATGACTGGGATCTCAATTTTGGCAACAGAGGGCCCGGTATTGTCGGTCCCTAGTAATGATTATGCCTTTTGTCCCGAAAACGTTAGTGTTTCGAACGGAGTATTAAGGTTAACTACAACGCGGAATACGATCACTGCTCCGCTTTGTGGAGGGGGCACCAAAACAGTAAATTATCGTACTGGGGAAGTAAACACCCTAAGGAAATTCCAGCAAAAATACGGATGGTTTGAGGCCAGAATCAAATTCCCGAAGGCAAGGGCATTATACCCGGCATTTTGGCTGATGCCAGCTCCGGGAGTAGGGATGATTGAGGAGAACGGTGGTAACGGCGCAGAAGTAGATATCATGGAATATGAGACCTATTGGATGGGGAATCAGGTAACATCCTCCATCTGGTATGGAGGATATGGAGCGAATCTTCAAGGCGGCGGCATCGGGACAACTTACAGTCCTATTTCCGATTCGAACGACTGGCATGTGTACGCTCTGAACTGGGAACCCGGTCTTTTGGAGATTTATGTTGACGGAAAGAAGACTCAGACTTATACAGGGGAAGGCGTTCCCAGAGGTGAAGAGTATATCATCTTGAGCCTGCACGTGGCTTCATGGGGCAAATCCTGTGTAGACAGTGAACTGCCGGATTCAATGCTGGTTGATTACGTCAGGGCGTATAAAAAGAGTTCCGGATCTAACTCAGGCTCCAATTCAGGCTCTAACTCCGGTTCAAATACTGGTTCAAATTCCGGTTCTAATTCTGAGCCTAATACGTCTTCTGATCCAATAATAATAAATGATAATGACGCAAGTATTAAATACACAGGTTCGTGGGGGCAAGGTAGAGGCAGTAAATGCTATCAGGGAGATTATCGTTCTTCTAATGTAAAAAATGATTATTACACGATAAGCTTTACAGGTACACAGTTGAAGGCATATGGACAAAAGGATGATTGGTGTGGTAAAGCGGCAATCTATGTTGATAACGAATATTTGAAGACAATTGACTGTTATAATAAGACGGTAGCTCCTAACCAGTTATTATATGATACAGGAGTACTACCTGATGGGAATCATACAGTGAAGGTTGTTGTTTTGCGTGAGAAAAACAGTGCGGGTTATGAATACTATATCAATGTGGATAAGTTTGAAGTAATCAAAGGCTCTCAAAAAGCAGAAGACGAAAACAACAATAACAACAATAACAATAACAATAACAATAACAATAACGATAATAATAACAACGATAATAATAACAATAATTCAAATCCGCCCAAGAATAAAACATCCACGATTAATGATAATGACGCAAGTATTACTTATAAGGGTTCGTGGTCGGCACATAAAAATATGAGGGCATACCAGGGTGATTTTCACACTTCAAAAACCAAGAATGATTATTATACGATCAATTTTACCGGAACACGGTTAAAAGCGTATGGAATAAAAGATAGTTGGTGTGGCAAGATAGCCGTATATGTAGATGGTGTTTATAAGAAAACGATAGATTGTTATAGGCTTTTCCAAGCGGGCGATCAGCTATTGTATGATACAGGAGTATTACCTCAAGGGGACCATACAGTCAAGATCGTGATCTTACGGCAGAAAAGCTTTTTCTCCAAGGGATATTATCACTATGTTGATCAATTCAGGATTTACAATTAACACAATAATCTGCTTCATAGATTATAGAGGGACCCATCTTCAAAAAGCTTATTAAATATCAGGGGTTGTGTCTAAACAATAATTTGTTTCGACCGGCCCCTTTAGTTATCTCTTGCAAACCTGGCCAACTTAACGCAAACTAATTAATGTCTGGCCGTACTAATTACCTGAATCGGGCATATCTTATAAAGAAGAGTCGTCACTAGACAAAAGGGAAAATGTTTAAAGCTTTTTATTATTGTTAATACTGATAATATCCGTGCAGTTGAACATTGTTTTTCGGCGGGCCTCAGGTTGGAAATTTTGGCCGGAAACAAAAAAAAGGAAATGAAAAACTTTTGGCGAATTGTATATAGTTATCGGAGGTGCGTTTTGTGAAAGTACAGAAAAGGTTTTTGAAAGTACTATTTGTTTTTAGTACTGTATTTCTTCTGGCAACTTTCCCTTTTGGACAAAAAGTCGCTGATGAAAACTACGAAATGAAGGAAGTAAAGAAAGTTTATGATTTAATCGTTGATGGAGAAACATACGAGGTGTTTACAGGAAAAAGTGTCACTAAGGATATTCTGGCGGAAAAACAAATTGTGTTAGGCCCCGAGGATAAAGTCTTTCCTTCCCTGGATGAGGTTGTTGAGGACGAGATAAGAATCGTGCGGGTATCCAAGAAAACTATTGAAGAAGAAAAGGTTATTCCTTATGAACTTGAAAAAAGAGAATCCGCGGATCTCTACCAAGGAGAAACGAGAGTAATTCAAAAGGGGCAAAATGGGCAGGAAAAACTAGTTTATGAAGCAATTCTCGAAGATGGTAAAGAGGTAATCCGCCATTTTGTTCAATCGGTACTGGTAAAAAAGCCTGTTAAGCAGATTGTAGCTTATGGAACACGGCAAACTGTCTCCAGAGCCGGAGCTTCGATAAATTTTAAAAAAGCATTATCAATGACCGCTACCGCTTATACCCATACCGGGAACAAGACTTATACCGGGGTGTGGCCTAGTGTAGGGATTGTTGCAGTTGATCCCAAGGTTATTCCTTTACATACTAAGTTATACATCGATGGGTATGGCTATGCTACAGCAATGGATATTGGCAGTGCAATAAAAGGGAATCGAATCGATTTATTCTTTGAAACAAAGGCGGAAGCTTTAAAATGGGGTCGCCGTACAGTGCAGGTATTTGTTTTGGATCAGGAATAAAAACAAAAATGAGTTCTTTGACACAGGCTTGCCTGTGTCAATTTTTTGGTTTTGCCACTCCTTAGCCGCAAGCATTATCGGGTGATCATTATTGGGCTGATCATTATGGGCTCATTATGGCCTCTCAATTGTCAGGTTAGCGAAAATATGATAAAATCTAAAAGTAATTGCTGACACAGGGTTACTTGTGCCTTTTATTAAGCAATAATATGCTATAGTGTAAGAGTATGGGGAGGTAATATTTTATGTCAGGTCACTCTAAATGGGCTAATATAAAGCACAAGAAAGGAAAAGCAGACGCGCTTAAAGGGCAAGTCTTTACGAAGCTTGGGCGTGAGTTAATCGTCGCCGTCAAAATGGGCGGAGGACCGAATCCTGATGCGAATTTCCGGCTGAAAATTGCCGTGCAAAAAGCGAAAGCCGCTAACATGCCCAATGATAATATCCAAAGAGCCATTCAAAAAGCAGCGGGCGAGCAGGATGCTAACAATTATGAAGAATTAGTATATGAAGGCTATGGTCCCGGTGGAGTAGCCATAATGATTAGTATTCTAACCGATAACCGCAACCGGACGGCCGGCGATATCAGACATATTTTCGCCAAAAACGGCGGCAATATGGGGGAGACCGGTTGTGTCGGCTGGATGTTTAAACAAAAGGGTGTTTTGACTATCGAAAAGGAAACTTTAAGTCTTAGTGAAGATGATTTGTTGCTTTTAGCCTTAGATAAAGGGGCGGAAGATGTGAAAACTGATGATGAGGATGTAATTGAAATTTTTACTGATCCGGCCGATTTTCAAAGTGCGAAAGAGGGTTTAGAGGAAGAAGGGATAGAATTCAGCAGTGCGGAAGTATCCATGATTCCTGATACCACGGTAGAGGTTACTGATCCTGAACAGGCCAGGCTATTGGTGCGGTTGATGGATTATCTTGATGAACATGATGATGTGCAAAACACTTATACTAATTTTGACATCCCGGAAGAAATCCTCGAGCAACTGGAGTAAATAAGAGCAAAATAACGATAAGGAACAGGAAGAAAAGAAATAACAGAAAAGTGAATAGCGAATCGGCGGTGACTAGTAATCCGCCTTAATGGGGACACTATTTCACTAAAAGTATCTTTCGGAAGGTTTGAGGATAGTGTTCCTGCGCAGATATAAACATCTTTTGGTATCATTAGTCTTAATCTGTTTTGGCAGTGCCATCACGAGCTGTGAATATCTGAATTACCTGGCGCGGAAAAATGAACAGTCGAAAAACCTGGGTAGTACGGAAACAGCAACCCCGCTGCAGCAAGTGATCACCCCGTCAACGCAAGTGATTATCAGGGAGAAATATGTGCTTTGTTCAGCATATCGCTTGTCCTGTTTGTGGGAGCATCTCCCAACGGGGATGGTGCGCGCTGGTTTTAACCAATTAACGGAGGCACAATTACGGGAGAAATATGCCGAAGAAGACGGTTGGAGAATAATCTGGGAGAAGAAGCGGGTTGTTCTGGAGCTTCAGCAGGAAGGTTTATGCCCGGAACATAGTAAGCAATGGCACTTCTTTAGTGATGAGCGGGGCGAAAATGTGGCTGTGTACCCGGGGCCGGCGGAAGTTGGGCGTGCCGGCGGGGAACCGGCCAGGGTGACCGGGATATTGCTGGCGAATTTGCCGGAAGGTTTGCAGCAAAAAATTCAGAGCGGAACATGGGAGTTTTTTTCCTGGGAAGAAGTAATCGCTACCTTGGATAGTTTAGATGAATATATGAGGTAAAACGAGGTAAGAGCTGTCTCAGAGGAGAATAAGTTAATGAGACGGCTTGTTTATTTGTTAGGAGGATAATCAGAGGACAATGGAGAAATAAATGACGGGGTGAGAAAATGATTATCTTAGGAATAGACCCCGGTACGGCGATTACCGGATATGGAGTTGTGGATTACATAGGTAACCGTCACCGCATGATCGCCTATGGCGTGATCAGCAGTGACAAAAAGGAAGAACCGGCGAGCAGGCTTAACAAGATATATGAAGGGATACAGCAGCTTATTGATCTGCATAAACCTGAGGCCATGGCGATTGAAGAGCTTTTTTTCAACAAAAACGTCAAAACGGCCTTGCAGGTTGGGCAGGCGCGTGGGGTTGCCCTGTTGGCGGCCCAGCGCAAAGGGCTGCCTCTTTTTGAGTATACGCCATTACAGGTCAAACAGGCAGTGGTCGGGTACGGACGGGCTGAGAAAAAACAGATTCAGTTTATGGTGAAGGCGATTTTAAACCTCCAGGAAATACCGCGACCGGATGATGCTGCCGATGCCTTGGCCATTGCCATTTGCCATGGTCATTTTGGCACTTCGGGATATCGGCTGGGAGAGGTTAGGTAAAGGTAAGGAGAGCTGATGCGCAGTGATTGAGTTTATTCGGGGTGAATTGTATTTTAAAGGGGCCAATTATTTGATTGTGCTGGTCGGAGGCGTTGCGTACAGGGTAAATGCTTCCTCCATTACTATTGGCAAGCTTCCGGCAGTTGGGGAAGAGGTTACGGTCTTCATTCATTTACATGTGCGTGAAGACGAGCTAACTCTTTTCGGCTTTTTTTCGATTGAAGAGCGCGAGATGTTTAATGCTCTGATGCAGGTTTCGGGGATCGGCCCGAAGCTGGCGATGGCGATCCTGTCTCAGCTTTCGGTACGGGAGCTGCGTCAGGCGATTCTGTTCGGGGATATTCAACCGTTAATTGGCATTTCCGGGGTCGGGAAAAAGACGGCCGGACGGATCTTGCTTGAGTTGAAAGATAAAATAGGCAAAGATCTTTTACCGGAAGAGATTGTACCGGAGTCGGCTGCGGCAGTAAGCACGGATTTGCGCAGTGAAGCAGTGTCAGCGTTACTGGCTTTGGGATATAGTTTGTCAGAAGCGCAAAAGGCTATTCCCGTTGTTCAGCCGGGGGATAATACTAGTGCCGAGGAGCTTATTCGGATTGCTTTAAAGAAGATGTCGAAGATTTAAATAGCGAAAGTAAGGTAGTGGAGGAAAAATACTATGGCTGAAGAAAGAAAAATGAGTGATGATAAAATTGAGAGAATTGTTTCTGCGGATGTGATGACCGAAGAATACGAAGAGTATGGTTTGAGGCCCGGTCTATTATCGGAATATATCGGACAGGACAAAGTGAAGGAAAATCTCCGGGTTTTTATTGAAGCAGCCAAGCAGAGAAAAGAAGCCCTTGATCATGTCTTGCTTTATGGTCCGCCCGGTTTGGGAAAAACAACGCTCGCCAATATTATTGCGACAGAGATGAACGCGCAGATTCGGGCTACTTCTGGTCCGGCTATTGAAAGACCCGGTGATTTGGCGGCGATCTTAACTAATTTACAGCCCCATGATGTCCTTTTTATTGACGAGATTCATCGTTTAAACAGAACGGTGGAGGAAGTTCTTTATCCGGCGATGGAAGACTTTTGTCTGGATATTATCATTGGCAAAGGACCCAGTGCCCGTTCTATCCGTCTGGATATCCCGCCATTTACGCTCGTCGGCGCGACTACCAGAGCCGGAAATCTAACAGCTCCCTTGCGCGACCGGTTCGGAGTGGTGAGTCGCTTAGAGTATTACAAGGTCAAGGACTTAGTGATTATCGTCGAAAGGGCGGCACGCATCCTGAAAGTGCAGATTGATCAGGCCGGGGCGGAGGAAATCGGCAAGAGGGCGAGGGGGACACCGCGTATTGCCAATCGGTTACTGAAGAGAGTACGTGATTTTGCGCAGGTGCAAGGTGCGGAGATTATTGATCGGGAAATGGCCGACCAGGCTTTAAATATGCTGGAGGTGGATCAGCTAGGACTGGATGCTCTTGACCGGAAGATGCTTTTAACGATGATTGAGAAATTTCAAGGTGGTCCGGTGGGTTTGGAAACCTTAGCCGCGTGTATCAGTGAAGAAACAAGTACAATTGAGGATGTATATGAGCCATTTTTGCTGCAACTGGGCTTTTTACAAAGAACCCCGCGGGGGAGAGTGGCAACTCCCTTAGCTTACCGGCATTTAGGGATTGCCGAACCCCAAGAAGGAGTAAAAGGGGAGGACCAGTCTTTGTGGTAATCATGGGGATGACCGGCGTAAATACATTTGCCGGAAAATCCCCGATGAGGAGGAAGAATGAATGAAAATATTATTGCATGTTTGTTGTGGTCCTTGCAGCATTTACCCTCTTTCTGTTATGCAAAAAGAGGGGCATGAGCTGCGAGGCTATTTTTTTAATCCCAATATCCATCCTTATACAGAGTTTACGAAGCGGCTGGATACTTTCCGGGCATATGCCGATAAAATTGGCTTGCCGATCATTATTGATGATGAATATCAGCTTGAAGAATACCTGCGCAATGTGGCCTTTCGGGAAGGCGAACGCTGCCGTATCTGTTATAGTATGCGCTTGCACCAGGCAGCCCAGATTGCGAGAAAGGGGAAGTTTGATGCCTTTACGACCACTCTTTTAGTCAGCCCTTTTCAGAAGCATGAACTGATTAAAGAGATCGGGACAGCGATCGGGGCGGAGGTCGGGGTTCCCTTTTATTATGCTGATTTTCGGGAGGGATACAAAGAAGGAGTTATCCGCTCCAAAGAGGAAGAGATGTATCGCCAGCAATACTGCGGCTGCATCTATAGTGAAAAGGACAGATACAAGCCCCGTGATTGTACGAAAAATAGGACAAAAACCCCCACAAATGAGGTGAACCATACGTATTGATATATTGAAAGGTAATGAGAGGTGAGCGTGTTGGACTTAGAGATTCGCGAAGACATTCTGCTAGTCCAGCAGGGGAAGGAAGAGGAGCGGAACAGAATCATCAAAAAGTATCTTCCTTTCATTCTCAAGGTTACATCTCGTACCTGTAAAAGATTTGTCAGGGCGGGGGAAGATGACGAAGTCAGTGTAGCCTTAATTGCTTTTAACGAAGCGTTGGATAAATACAACACAGAGCAGAATTCTTCATTCTTTTCATTTGCGGAAACGGTTATCAGAAGACGGATTATTGATTATTTTCGGAAGAATCAACATGTTAACCGGGATTTACCATTTTCTTCACTTGTCTCCGAAGGGGAGGAGGAAGATGCCGAGGCACGCCTGGATAAATTAACGTGGCATGAAGCAGCCGAACATCACTATGAACGGGAAATCACCGAAATCAGGCGGGAGGAGATTAAGGAATATGCCCTTCAATTAAAGGATTTTGGGATTGAGTTCCGGGATTTGGTGAAGGTATCACCAAAGCATCAGGATGCTAGAATATCCGCCTTGCAGGTAGCCAGACTGATTGTGTATAACGAAAAATACCGTCTTCATCTGAAAAGGACGAAGACACTGCCGATGAAAGAACTGGCAAGAGTAGCGGCGGTGAGCAGAAAAACGTTGGAACGGCAACGAAAATATATAATTGCCTTAGTAGTTATTTGAGGCAGAGCGGCAGATTTCAGCGAAAAAGCCGGAATCGGGAGATGCGGAGGTCGATATAGCCTCAAAAACATCGCGTGAAAAAGTCCCTTATAAGAAGATTCTGGGGAAGTTAGAAAAGGTGCTAAATGAAGAAGTGAGGACAGCTTTGCATAAACAGAATATTGAAGCCCAGGTCGAACTGTTGGAAGTGTCGGCGGAGATTCAGCAAGAGGCGAAAAAGCAAGGGCTGTCGGCCGGTAAATATGCTATTATGCTGGAAGCCAAAGAAGCCGGGTTAGAGATAAACGTAGAGGACATGAAGTTTTCCAGTGTCGTGCAGGCAATAAAAGAAGCGGGTGGTATCCCCGGGCAAATTATCTCCCGCGCTAAACAAGATCAGCAGCGCTTATCTGAGATTGAAAAAGAACTACGGAAGCTTGGCAAAATTAGCGATGACCGGGCAGAGAAGGGGAATTCCGCAAAGGATACGGAGAAACAGGATCATGACAGGCAGGACTACGGGCGAGACCGGGAGCGAGACCACAATGACCAAGATATAGATAAAAATAGTGATAAGAATTTTGGAGAGAAAATTAGAGAAAAATATAGTGAGAAATTTAAAGAGATATTTTTTAAAGAGAAAGTAAAAGATAACAGCAATAAGAATAACAAAGATAAGTACATTAAAGATAATAAGCAAAGAGATGAAGAGGATAAAGAGGATAAAGAAAAGGAGAGCAAAGATAATCGGGATAAGAAGAATATGGAGCAAGATAAACAAAAAGAGGAAAAGCGATTGGAAAAAGATCATCAGAAAAATGCCAGGGGGAATAGTACCGGCAGCGATGATTAATTAAAGTTCTTGTTTTTGTCGCCGATTACCGGTATAATGAAATAGTACTGAGTTGCGAGGGACTCTTTAAGCCCCTTTCAACAAAGTATCGTGTTACAAAAAAGCAATTGTGCTGATTCATAAGGGTTCGTCCCGAGTGTGAAGGCAAGCGACTATAAGGATTTTTGTGTAGATTTTGGCTTGACAAACAGTCCTTGCGCCTTCCGGTGCAAGGCTTTTTTATTTAATGCGGGGATCATGTTTAGAAAAAAGGATGGAGGTGGATTGTCAATGGCGACTATGGATACAAGAATTGCGGTTATCGGGATAATTGTGGAGAATCCTGCTTCTGTGGACAAACTGAATGCTATTTTACACGAATACAGCCAGTACATCATCGGAAGGATGGGAATACCTTATCGCGAACGGTGTATTTCCATTATCAGTATCGTCATGGATGCACCGAATGAAGTGATTAGTGCCTTGTCAGGAAAAATAGGGATGCTGCCGAATGTTAGTGCCAAAACTGTTTATTCCAAACTTCCCACTGCCGATAAAAAGGAAGGTTGAGTAAGGCATGAAAAATCTCAGAGATTTGATTGATAAGCTGGCACAGGAGAGGGTACTCGGCAAGGCAGAATTTGTTACATTGCTGGCGAATTTTCAGGAAGAGGAGCAACAGTATCTGGCGGCAAAAGCGCGAGCGGTCGCTGATTTGCATTTCGGGAAGAAAATCTTTAAGCGCGGTCTAATCGAATTCACCAATTACTGCAAGAATGACTGTTATTACTGCGGAATCAGAAAAAGCAACAGGAATACCGATCGCTATCGTTTGACGAAAGATGATATACTGGCCTGTTGTGCGCAAGGATACCAACTGGGGTTTCGCACCTTTGTTTTACAAGGGGGAGAAGATCCGTGGTATACGGAAGATAAGCTGGTTGACCTGGTTGCGGCAATCAGAAAAGCTTATCCTGACTGCGCGATCACGCTTTCGCTAGGGGAAAAGAGTTTTGCTGAGTATCTGGCTCTCTTTAAGGCGGGAGCGGATCGTTATCTGTTACGGCATGAAACGGCCAATGCCCGGCATTATGCCCTGTTACATCCTTCCGCGCAAAGTGCGGCCAACAGACAGCGTTGTTTAGCAGATTTAAAAAGAATCGGGTATCAGGTGGGGACCGGAATTATGGTTGGTTCACCATATCAGACGATGGAGCACCTGGCGGAGGATTTGTTGTATCTGCATGAACTACAGCCGCAGATGATCGGTATTGGTCCGTTCATTCCGCATAAAGACACCCCATTTTCGGCATTTGCCGCGGGGCGTTTAGACTTAACCCTGGTCTTGCTGGGGATAATGCGCTTGATGTTCCCCAATACTTTAATTCCGGCGACTACCGCCTTGGGGACGATTCATCCGCAAGGACGTGAAATGGGGATTTTAGCGGGAGCCAATGTGGTGATGCCCAATCTTTCTCCGGTGCAGGTGCGAGAAAAGTATTTGCTCTATGATAATAAAATTTGCACCGGTGAAGAAGCGGCGGAATGCAGTAACTGTTTAGAGAAGCGTCTACAGAAAATAGGCTATATGACCGTAGTGGATCGGGGCGATTATTTTAGCGCATGACAACTAATTTATCGATGAACAACATGAAAAGGAGGAAACAGAAATGTATAATGTAGCGTCGTTGGACGCCAATGAATTTATTGCTGATGAAGAGGTCTTGCAATCAATCAGTGAGGCGAAAAAAGCAGCGCAAGACAAACAGGAAATTGAGCGAATTCTGGCCAAAGCCGGGGAGTATAAGGGCCTTACTCACCGGGAAGCGGCAGTTCTACTGGAAGTAGATGATGACGAAATCCTGGCGAAGATGTATAAGCTGGCGAAAGAGGTCAAAGAAAAAATTTATGGAAAAAGGATCGTGCTTTTTGCCCCTTTGTACCTGTCCAACTATTGTGTTAACAACTGCAAATACTGCGGTTATAAATGCAGCAATAACATCAAAAGACTTCAGCTCTCGCAGGAAGAAGTAAAGGCCGAAGTCCGGGCGTTGGAGGCGATGGGGCATAAAAGACTGCTGCTGGAATTTGGTGAAGATGATCAGAATTGTCCCATTGAATATGTTTTGGAGTGCATCAAAACTATTTACAATGAAAAATTTGTAAATGGGGCAATCCGCCGTGTGAATGTGGATATTGCCGCGACTACCGTTGAAAATTATCGTAAGTTGAAGGAAGCGGGAATCGGGACGTATATCTTGTTCCAGGAAACATATCATAAACCGACCTATCTTGCTGTCCACTGTGGACCGAAACGCAATTATGAGTGGCATACGGAAGCCATGGACCGTGCGATGCAGGGCGGCATTGATGATGTGGGGATTGGTCCTTTATATGGCTTATACGAATATCATTATGAAACGGTTGCTTTGTTGATGCATGCCGAACATTTGGAGGCAGCACACGGGGTGGGGCCTCATACTATCTCCGTGCCGCGTTTATTGCCCGCCGAAGGGGTAAACTATCAGGACTTTCCCTATTTGGTAAATGACCATGACTTCAAAAAGATTGTGACGACCATTCGTCTGGCTGTTCCGTACACAGGCATGATTCTTTCCACCAGAGAAAGGGCCGAGTTCAGAAAAGAGCTTTTGGAAGTTGGTATTTCGCAAATGAGTGCCGGCTCCTGTGTTGGGGTAGGCGGCTATGCGCAACAGGAGAAGACGGATAAAAAAGAGGTTCAAGAAAAAGGCACGGCGGAAAAACCGCAATTTGATCTGGCTGATCACCGCAAACCGAGCGAGGTGATCAAAGGATTAGTCAAAGATGGCTATGTGCCAAGTTATTGTACGGCCTGTTATCGGGAAGGAAGAACCGGGGACCGCTTTATGCCCCTTGCTAAATCAGGGCAGATCAGCAATTGCTGTTTGCCGAATGCTTTATTAACCTTTGAAGAATATCTGCAAGATTATGCGGATGATGAGTTAAAAGAGATGGGTCGCCAAATGATTGATGCGGAAATACAAAATGTGCCCAATGAAAGGCAACGGGCACGAGCAGTGGACTATCTGAACCGGATCCGTCAAGGAGAGCGAGATTTGCGTTTTTAAACTAAATACGCAGTTTTTCATCTTAATACTTTTCGACAAAACCGTGGGTAGTGCGATCACCCACGGTTTTTGTCGTTGCGCTATGAGCAATTTCAAACAAATTCGCCAATCGTAGAAAAATGACTATGAGGAATATGGAAATCTATGATAGTATTATATTTATGAGAATCATTATTGAACAGGAAATTCGGGAGGTAGGCCATGAGCATTAGCCGCATAATGCGTAAATGGATGATTTATCTTATCACCGTTGTTTTTTTGTTTGTCTGCACATTACAGATATCGCCAATGAGTCGGCTTGTGAGAGCGCAGGATTTGTCCGATCCGCTCACCATCCGGGTAGCGCTCGAGCTTGATTTACCTTCAGCGGATTTTTCCATTTCCGAGGGCAGTTATGAACTGGTTGATTATGTGACGCAGCAAGTGCTGACAACTGCCTCGACCAACGGGAAATGGGTCGTGGCTCCTGCGGGGATGAATAACTTGCAGATTTCCGCTCTTGGCAAAGCTGATAACCGGCTGGGCAGTTCCATGGTTATTCTGCGTCAGAAAAACAGTGCCGGAACGAATGTTTTTTCCTTTAAGAACAAGCGTTACCGGGGCGATTTGCTGATTATCAATGCTCAGGGGAAGTTACAGGTCATTAATCTGATTGATGTGGAACAATACCTTTACGGGGTAGTCGGCGCTGAGATGGGACAGGGAGCCCCGGAAGAGGCCTATAAGGCGCAGGCCGTGGTCTCCAGAACATATGCGCTTTTTTATAAGCAGCATCCGCAACTATATTACGATGTAGGGATTACCACGCGCTGGCAGGTTTGCGGCGGTTATGATGCGGAGCTTTCATGCAGCCCGCAGGCAAAAAAGGCAGTGGATGCTACCCGTGGACAAGTTATTTACTATGACGGACAAATTATCCAGGCTTTTTTCCACAGTAATTCGGGCGGATATACGGAAGCCAGCGAAAATGTCTGGTCGGCGTCAATTCCGTACATACAGCCGGTCGCCACGCCTGAGGATATTTTGGCCGGGCAGCCTTTTCAGCAGGAAGGATGGGCAGGCGAAACCTTTCAATGGGAAAAAACATTGACCCGCCAGCAATTAAACTCATTATTTGCAAATTGCAATGTGGGAAATATTCTTGATCTAACAGCAAAGCGCTGGGCTATCGATCCCCAGACGGGGGAATACTTAACTAAACAGACTGTTTCCGGCAGAGTAACCCAGTTGGATGTGATCGGTGAACGGGGGACCAAGAGCTTTTTCAAGGATAATATTCGTACTGTTTTGGGCCTTCGGAGTACGTTATTTGAGATTATTTCCGATTCAAGCGTCAAGGTCTGGAATGCTTTCGGTCTTGCCGATGAATGCAATAGTACGACTAATTTTTATGCGGTGACCGCCGATGGGTATAAGACCAAGTTAAACGGAAATAACGTCAGTTATTACGTTTTAAGCGAAGATGGAGTGAAGACCGTACCGAAAAATTTTACGTCCATCACGATCAAAGGCCGGGGTAATGGACATGGCCTGGGGATGAGCCAATGGGGCGCAAGGGGTATGGCTTTGAACGGGGTGAAATATCGGAATATCCTGGAGCATTTCTATAATCAGGACCGGTTTGACGGCAAATTAACGATTGGACCATATCGTCCTTAAGCCAAGGCGAACAGTCCTAAAGGAATGGGGATAGTTTCTAAAGAAAGAAGGAGCACCTTTTGATGCATATCTCGGAATTTGATTATTACTTGCCGGAGGAGTTGATTGCGCAGGAACCGCTTCCGGATCGTGATCAGTCCCGGCTCCTGGTATTACATCGAGACTCGGGACAAATAGAGCATCGTCATTTTGCGGATATCCTGACCTATTTGCGGGAAGGAGATGTGCTGGTTAGCAATAATACCCGCGTTATTCCGGCACGGCTTTTTGGCCGTAAAGAAGCGACCGGAGCCTTGATTGAAGTCTTTTTATTGCGGCAGTTGGAACAGAAAAAATGGGAGGTTTTAGTCCGTCCGGGCAAAAAAGTGAAACCGGGCACACGCATTATTTTCGGTGCCGGTGAATTAGTAGGCGTTCCGATTGAGACAACGGCCTCCGGGGGTAGGATTATGGAGTTTCAGTATGAGGGTATTTTCCAGGAAATACTGAGCAGTTTGGGGCAAGTGCCCCTTCCCCCCTATATCAAAAAACAGTTGGCTGATCCGGAAAGATATCAGACTGTCTATGCCAAAGAACCGGGTTCGGCGGCCGCTCCTACGGCAGGGCTGCATTTCACGCCTGCCTTAATTGACGCTGTGCGTGCCCAAGGGGTCGAATGGGTGGAGCTTCTTCTTCATGTTGGGTTAGGCACTTTTCGCCCCGTCAAGGAAGAGGATATCTTGCAACACAAAATGCATGCGGAATATTTTGAGATCACGGAGCAGGCGGCGGAAAAGATTAATCGGGCTTTAGCCGAAAAAAGAAGAGTCATTGCGGTGGGAACCACGTCAACGCGGGCTCTGGAAAGTGCCTTTGCGGCAGAAAAAGTACAGGCGGGAAATGGCTGGACGGATATCTATATTTACCCCGGCTACCAGTTTAAGGTCATTACCGGTTTAGTCACGAACTTTCATTTGCCTAAATCCACATTAATTATGTTAGTCAGTGCTTTGGCCGGGCGTGAGAAGATTATGCAGGCTTATGCCGGGGCAGTACGGGAAAGATATCGTTTTTTCAGTTTCGGGGATGCGATGCTCATCCTTTAACATTCATTAAATAAGGGAGGATTTTCTTTTGGCTGCAGCAGTTACCTACGAATTAATCAAAGAGAGTAAGGAATCAATGGCCCGCCTGGGCAGGCTGCATACCCCCCATGGGGTCATCGAGACACCGGTGTTTATGCCGGTCGGCACGCAAGCTACCGTAAAAGCGATGCTGCCCCAGGAATTAGAGGAGCTTGGCGCGCAGATTATTCTAAGTAATACATACCATTTGTATCTGAGACCAGGACATGAGCTGGTGAAACAGGCCGGCGGCTTACACCGGTTTATGAATTGGCCGGGGGCTATTCTAACGGACAGCGGCGGATTTCAGGTTTTTAGCCTTGGTGATTTACGGAAGATCAGGGAGGAAGGCGTTGAATTCCGCTCGCATCTTGACGGTTCAAAACACCTTTTCACCCCGGAGAAGGTCATGGAGATTGAAATGGCGCTGGGCGCGGATATTGCCATGACCTTTGACGAGTGTGTTTCTTACCCGATGGATTTTGCATATACGAAGCTGGCCATGGAAAGGACAACGCGTTGGGCGGAACGCTGTCGTAAAGTGCATGATAAGAAGGACCAAGCCCTGTTTGGGATTGTCCAGGGGGGGATGTATCCCGAATTAAGGGCCATTAGTGCCCGGGATCTGGTTTCTCTTGATTTTCCCGGTTATGGCATCGGCGGTTTGAGTGTTGGCGAACCTAAGCCGCTGGGTTATGAGATCTTGGAACACACGGTGCCACTGTTACCTCCAAATAAGCCTCGTTATTTAATGGGGGTCGGTTCACCCGATTATCTGATTGAAGGGGTCATTAGGGGCGTTGATATGTTTGACTGTGTCTTACCGACTAGGATTGCCAGAAACGGAACGGTGTTCACCAGTGAAGGCCGGCTGACGATTCGCAATGCGGCCTATAAAAATGATTTTACACCCTTGGACCATCATTGCGGCTGCCCGACCTGCCGGAATTTCACCCGGGCCTATATCAGGCATTTGTTTAACACTAATGAAATACTGGGACTTCGTTTGACCAGTTATCATAATTTATATTTTTTGGTTGCATTGATGAAGCAGATTCGGGAAGCCATTGCCACTGATAGTTTGCTGGATTTCCGGCAGGAATTTTTTGCCCGCTATGAGAAGGGGAAAACAGATTAGAGAGGGCAGATTAGCTCTTGCCACAGAAACGGGAAAAGGTTAAGATGGAAATAAAATGTTAAAATATTTACATGAGGAGGTCATATTTAAAATGGATGGTTTTGCGGTAAACCTTGGTTTGTTGGTAATCCTGATTGCTTTAATGTATTTTACGGTGGTCAAACCTCAAAAAAGGATGAAAAAACAGCGGGAAGAAATGCTGGCGGCTTTGAAGGTGGGAGACAAGATTGTGACGATCGGGGGTATTTACGGAAAAATAACTGCCTTAAAGGAAGCAACGATGAAATTGGAAGTAGCACCAAATGTTGAGTTAAAAATGCAACGGGAAGCGGTTAGTTTTCCGCAGGAGGAAGAACAGAAATAGCAGGAGTAGATTGGATCAGGGGGCTGTTAGATGGTTGTATCCTTGGAGCAAGTCAAGCAGGACCCGGAAGTACAATGCTTTATCGAATTAGCCAATGAGCATTTAGTCAATATAGGGTATACGGAACATAGTTTCCGTCATGTTAGTTTGGTCGCTGAAAAGGCCAGGGAAATACTGTTAAGCTTGAACTATTCGGCACGTGAAGCGGAGTTAGCGTCCATTGCCGGTTATTTGCATGATATCGGTAATGTGATTGCCCGCTCCGATCACAACCAAACCGGGGCAATTCTCGCTTTTCATATTTTAAGTAGGCTCGGCATGGACAGCCGGGAAATAGGTTCGATCATCGGCGCGATTGGTAATCATGATGAAGGGGAAGGACAGATCGTCAACTTTATTGCCGCCGCTCTTGTTCTTGCTGATAAAACCGATGTACAGCGGGAAAGGGTGAGGAATAAAGATTTTTCGACTTTTGATATCCATGATCGTGTTAATTTTGCGGTAACAAACGCTAATTTAGTTGTTGATGGTGAGAAAAGAGAATTTACGCTTGTTTTGGAGATTGATCAGAGAATTGTGCCGGTTATTGAGTACTTTGAAATCTTTATGACCAGAATGTTAATGTGCCGACGGGCAGCAAATTTTCTGCATTGCCGGTTTTCCATTGTGATTAACGGGGCCAAGCTGCTTTAGTTGACAACCTTTAAACATGAGAATATAATAATTCAGTATGATAAAACTAATATGTATCATTAAGGAGGAGAGGCCGGACATGAGGTGGGAGAAGGTGTTTTCTCTTATCATTATTGTGGCCCTGATTGTTGGGGGAGCTTTTTTCGCTGCAAATCCGATTCAGGAAAACTTAAAACTGGGTCTGGATCTTGAGGGCGGCGTGCAAGTGAGGCTACAGGCGCAGGGCTCTGTAACAGATAGAGATATTGACCAGGTTATTGAAATTATGCGTACTCGTGTTGACTCGTTAGGGGTGACAGAACCTGTCATTCAAAAGGAAGGGCAGAACCGTGTTTTGATCGAAATACCCGGGGTGGAAGATCCTGACGCGGCCATCGGAATAATCGGGAAGATTGCGGAACTGGAGTTTAGAACGATGGATGGCGAAGTGGTCTTAACCGGGAAAGATTTGGAAGATGCTCAGGAAGCCAAAGACCCTAGTACGGGGCAAGCTTACGTTAGTTTGAAGTTTTCGAAAGAGGGAACCCAAAAGTTTGCTGATACAACCGCGAGGCTAGTGCGGGATTATCCGCAGGCCGACCCGAGTGATCGGCCGGAAATGCGGCATATTGCGATTTTCCTCGATGATGAAATGATTCAAATGCCGTTTGTGAAGGAACCGATTCCGAGCGGACAGGCCTCGATTGATGGTTATGATTCTTTGGAAGAAGCACGGAATATTGCCTTACTGCTTCGTTCAGGGGCTTTGCCTGTACCGGTAGAGATTATTGAGAACAGATCGGTCGGGCCGACATTGGGGGCAGATTCACTTCAAAAAAGCCTCACAGCGGCTATGTGGGGGCTTGGCGCGATTATGCTGTTTATGCTGATTATGTACCGTGTTTCCGGTCTTGTTGCTGATATTTCGCTTATTCTCTATTCCTTGTTAGTTTTGGGCATCCTAATTGCCCTCGACGCTACTTTGACCTTGCCGGGGATTGCCGGTTTCCTGCTTTCCATCGGGATGTGTGTAGATGCGAATATTATCATTTATGAAAGATTAAAAGACGAGATTCGAAACGGCAAGAGTTTGCGGGCAGCTGTTGATGCCGGCTTCTCCCGTGCTTTTTGGACGATTTTCGACTCCAATGTAACCACACTTCTGGCCGCTGCTGTCTTATTCTATTTTGGCAGCGGAAGCATCAAGGGTTTTGCGGTAACACTGAGTATTGGTATCCTTTGCAGTATGTTTACAGCGATAACCTTTACCAGGTTTGTATTGAAAATGACCGTTGAATCCGGAGTAGCCAAAAATCCGAAGTTATACGGGGCATAAGGAGGGAATAATAAATGGATTTTATCGGGAAAAGAAAGATCTGGTATGCCCTGTCATTAATTCTGCTTGCCGTGAGTATCGGATCAATTATAGTGCAGGGATTAAATTTTGGCATTGATTTTCGAGGAGGAACATTACTCCACCTTCAATTCGAAAATAAAAACATTACAGTTGAACAGCTTCGTGAAGGGCTAAAAGAAGTGAACTTGGAAACCAGCCAAATTCAAGAATCGGATGACAGCTTCGTTATCAAAACCTCTGAACTTGATCAGGCGGAACAGAAAAATGTTTTATCAACAATTGAAGGGAAGTTGGGCGCGTTTACAGTTTTACGCAGTGAACAGGTCGGACCGGTCATCGGGAAAGAGCTCAGGACGGCGGGCCTTTTAGCCTTACTCGTTGCCTGGATTTTGCAAATCATTTATATTTCGTTCCGTTTTGAATTCAGGTTTGGGCTTGCGGCAGTCTTGGCCTTACTGCATGATGTGATCATTACAACCGGGTTTTTCTCGATAATGCAATACGAAGTAGATGTGACCTTCATTGCGGCTATTTTGACGATCATTGGGTATTCCATTAATGATACCATTGTCATCTTTGACCGGATCCGCGAGAATTTGAAATATAAACAGAAAGTAGAGCTCGCCGATTTAACTAATAAAAGTATTCGGCAAAGTATTGTGCGTTCACTCAGTACTTCCGTGGCCGTGCTTTTTGTCCTGGTTGCGCTCATTGTACTGGGGGGCGAGACGACCAAATATTTTTCCTTGGCAATGCTAGTCGGGGTACTGGCCGGTACGTATTCCTCCATTTTTATTGCCAGTCCGCTGTGGTATGAATTTCGGCCCGATAAAGGCGGCAAAGCTAAAGACCTGAAAGCTTAATCATCTTAATCTTTTGATGCTTTTTTAGTGAAGAAAAAATCCTTTTATCAGATATACACTTGATAAAGGGATTTTTTTAAAGGTAAGATTGCTTATATATTATTCGATCAGTATTCTTAATGTATAGGAGAGAAAGACATGAGACAGCGGCGCATCTGGCAAGTGAAAAAGAGTGAGGAAAGTACGGTCGCCTTTTTGGCAGATGCTTTGGGAATCTCTCGCGTAAGCGCGACGGTACTCGTTAATCGAGGGATTACCACACCTGCTGCTGCCATGCGTTTTTTTCACGGCGCACTGGCTGATTTATCTAATCCGCTGGAGTTACCGGATATGGAGCGAGGAGCCGCCAGAATCTGCCGGGCGTTGCAAAGCGGGGAAAAGATCCTCGTCTACGGTGATTATGATGTTGACGGAATTACCGGAACCGCTTTGTTGACTGATGTGCTGCGCTCTTTGGGCGGGCAGGTCGAATATTATATCCCCGACCGGCTGGAGGAAGGTTATGGTTTAAATATCCAGGCGCTAACCCGGGCTATGGAGGCGGGTAACACTTTAATCATCAGTGTGGATTGTGGCATTTCTTCGGTTGATGAAGCTGCTTTTGCCGCCCAAAACGGGCTTGATTTGGTGATTACCGACCATCATCAACCACCCGCAGTTCTGCCGGATGCCGCCTTTGCATTGATTAACCCCAAGCTGGCCGACGATGAACAGCTACCCTGGTATAATCTGGCCGGAGTAGGGGTGGCTTTTAAAGTAGCCCAGGCGGTTGCGGCCATGCTTTCTCATGGTAATCTATGTGACGGATACCTTGATTTAGTGGCTTTAGGGACAATTGCGGATATTGTTCCCCTCCTGGAAGAAAACCGTATTTTAGTGAAGGAAGGTCTACAGCGTCTCAATCAAGGTCAATGTCGACCGGGTTTACAGGCTTTACTGAAATCGGCCGGTTTAAAATACGGGGCTATTACTGCCGGCGAGATCGGTTTCATCCTCGCTCCGCGGCTGAATGCCTGCGGCCGCCTGGCGAAAGCGGATATCGCGGTGGAATTATTGCTTGGGCAGGATCTGAAGCGCAATGAGGAGATTTGTGGCCTATTAGAGGAGGAAAATCGCCACCGGCAGGAGATGGGCGAGGAAATATTTCGGGAAGCCGTGGCGATGCTCGAAAAGGAGGAGCAGGAGCAGAAAGTAATTGTCCTGGCATCAAACCGTTGGCATCCCGGGGTGATTGGAATTGTGGCATCCCGCCTGGCGGAAAAATATTACCGTCCCACCTTTTTGTTAAACATTGAAGAGGGTATAGCCAAAGGCTCGGCGAGAAGCATTCCGGGTTTTAACCTCTATCAGGCATTGGACAATGTGCGGAATTGTCTCTTGCGATTTGGGGGACATGAGATGGCCGCAGGGTTGGCCCTTGAGGAAAACGATCTCCCGCTGCTACAGGCCGAATTACAGCAATATGCGGAAAGCGTGCTGGAGGAAAAAAGCTATTGTCCGGTTCTGAAGCTGGATACTGAAGTTACTTTTGCCGATGTTCATGAAAAACTAATCGAAGAATTGACTCTTCTTGAACCATTTGGGGCAGGGAATCCCAATCCTGTTTTCGTTTTACGGAATAGCAGTTTAACCGACGTGAAGGCTGTGGGGCAGAATGGCAAGCATTTAAAGCTCGCGATTCTTGATCCTGAGCAGGCCAGAAGGATAGATGGAATCGGGTTTCAGTTGGGAGAATTGCAAGAAGAAGCAGCCTGTTGGGCAAGGTGTGATCTGGCCTTTATCCCGGAATTGAATACATTTCAAGGGGTTACGCGCCTGCAGTTGAAGATCAGGGATTTGAAGGATACGATTGAGCCGGATGACATTTTCACTCCCTTGTCTTTTTTGGAGCAACTCTATTTAGATGGCGAAATATGGTTGGAAGATGATTATTTCCGTGATATTCTTGATAAAGAGGAGTTCTTCACGAAAGTAGCGGGGGTCACTTTCACCGACCGGCAGAAGATTATCCGGGGGATTCAGGCCGGGGATGCTGTTTACTTGCAAAGAGAATTGGATAATCCTTTTGACAGTAATGCGATTGCAGTTTATTATCAGGACAGTTCAATCGGCTATTTACAAAAGAGATTAGCGAAATACCTGGCCACCGCCATGGACCATGGAACGAAATATGAAGCATATGTTACGCAGGTAACCGGTGGGGAGAAAGAGAAGGATATCCTGGGGGTAAATCTCTGCATCCGGAAAATGAATGCGGCGAAGGGTGAGGAGAACCTGGCGGTAGTTAAAGAAGAATTACTCAAATATTCCTCCGCAGAACTAGGAGAGAAAATCCGCCGGGCCATTTTGGGTGATGCCGAATATCATGAGAAGCAAAAAGAAGCGATCAGAAGTTTAAAAAGCGGGCAGAATACGCTGATTGTGTTTGGTACCGGCCGGGGTAAATCAGCCGTTTTTCAGGCCATGGCGGTTTATCAGGCTTTAGCCGAGCATAAAATAACCTTTCTGCTTTATCCTCTTCGCTCCCTGGTTAATGACCAGTACCACCGCTTGCAGAGAATCATGACGCCGTTGGGCATAAAGGTGGCGGCGATAAATGGGTCGGTGGGCATTCACGAGAAGAAGGAGTTCTTTAAGGATTATTTGCTGGGAAAAGTGGACGTCGTTCTCACGACACCGGAATTCTTGGCCTTTCATTTGGAGAAGTTCGGGAGTATGGCGGAACGGATCGGCTTTTTTGTCGTCGATGAAGCTCATCATCTGGCCGAGGGAAAACGACGGGGCTATCGGCTGCTCAGCCGCTGCTGGAGGCAGTTAGGGCAACCTCTTGCCTTAGCAGCAACTGCCACAGCCGAGGATGAGACAGTCCGTGTGATCGGGGATACTTTAAATATTACCAGGATGGTGCTGGAAAAGCATGTTCGTGAGAACCTGCAATTAGTTGATAAACGCCGGGAAAAGGATAAATTGCCGTATTTGCTGAAATTGGTGGATACAAAGGAACGGATAGTCATTTACGTGAATAGTCGAAAACAGGCTTACCAGTTGGCCAGTGATCTGCGCTACTATTATCCTGCGGCGAAGGACGAAATTGGTTTTTATCATGGCGGTTTATACAGCGCGCAACGGAATCAGCTGGAAAAGATGTTTCGTGACGGCCAATTGCGCGTGATGGTTACCACCAGTGCTTTCGGTGAAGGAATCGATATTCCGGATATCCAAAATGTGGTTTTGTATCATTTATGTTTTTCTTTGACCGAATTCAACCAGCTTGCGGGGAGAGCGGGTCGGAACGGAAAAAGTGCCCGAATACACTTGCTTTTTAATGAGGAAGATAAGAAACTAAATGAGTTGACTTCTGGAAGCGGCCGCTCCTACACGCAAGGTGCTCGCAAAATTTTATACTTATTTGCGTGAACAGGGGAAAAAAGGAGAACCTTTGCAATTTACCAATCGTCAGTTGCAGGAAGCGATGCAGCGTTTGGGGGAAAAAAACTTCCGGGAACAGACCGCTTCTGTGTGTCTAGGCATCCTGGAAGACTTAGGTTTATTGCTACGGGAGGTGGAAGGGAAGGCACGTTATCTTCATTTGGTGCCTCCGCCGCCCGGCAAATTAGACCTGGCCGATTCGGTCCGTTTCGTCGAAGGCCAGGATGAGTGGGAGGATTTTCAGTCTTTTGCCGAATTCGCCCTGCATGCCTCGGCCGAGCATATTTTAGCGGCGGTAAATCAGCCGATTTGCCCGGCGCAAACAGCGTAAGAATAATAGGCCGCTTTAAGCATATGCCGCTTAAAGCCGGGCCCCTTGGGAAATCCGAGATCATGAACCGGTGGTGAAAACATGTCAGAGAAGATCAATAAAGCATGTCAAGATTTGTTTGACAGTCTAGAAGAACAAATTGCGAAGTATATGAGCCCTGAAGAGATTGCGCTCGTGAAAAAGGCCTATACCTATGCCCAGAATGCGCATGCGGGACAGGTGAGAAACTCAGGAGATCCATATATTATCCATCCCCTGGCGGTAGCGAAGATCTTAGCTTCCTTAGAACTGGATGCGCCTACGTTAGCGGCCGGCTTACTGCACGATGTGGTCGAGGATACCCCTATTCCTCTGGGCGAGATTGAAAAAATGTTTGGACCGGAGATTGCGTTGGTTGTTGACGGAGTGACCAAACTGAACAAGATTGATTTTCGTTCGAAGGAAGAACAGCAGGTCGAAAATCTGCGAAAGATGTTTCTAGCGATGGCGAAGGATATTCGGGTGATTATGATAAAACTGGCCGATCGCTTGCACAATATGCGGACCTTAAAGCATCAGCCTGAACATAAACAGCGGGAAATTGCCAAGGAGACGTTGGAGATTTTTGCGCCCCTGGCGAATCGTCTGGGAATCTTCTCCATCAAGTGGGAATTGGAGGATACGGCTTTTCATTACTTAAAGCCGGATGAATATTATAGTTTAGTCGAAAAAATCTCCATGAAACGGCATGAACGGGAAGCCTATATTGACCGGGTGATTAAGATTCTCGCTGAAAAGGTGAAAGAGGCCAATATTCGCGCCACTATCGAAGGAAGACCGAAGCACTTTTTCAGTATCTATACCAAGATGAAGGAACAGGGCAAAGAATTAAATGAAATCTATGATTTAATTGCGGTACGGGTCATTGTTGATACGGTCAAAGATTGTTATGAGGTTTTAGGGATTGTGCATACCCTCTGGAAACCCATTCCCGGCAGATTCAAAGATTATATTGCGATGCCCAAACCCAATATGTACCAGTCTCTGCATACTACGGTCATGGGTTTTTTGGGGGAACCTTTTGAAATCCAGATTCGGACGGCGGAGATGCATAAGACCGCCCAGTTTGGTATTGCCGCCCACTGGAAGTATAAAGAAGGAAACAAAGCAGTAAGCAAAGACAACGATAAACAGTTGGCCTGGCTCAGAAAGATTCTCGAATGGCAAACAGAACTGCGTGACACAAAAGAATTCATGGAGGCTTTAAAGATTGACGTCTATTCTGATGTGGTTTTTGTCTTCACGCCAAAAGGCGATGTGATTGAGCTTCCGGCAGGTTCGGTGCCGATGGATTTTGCCTACCGGATTCATTCCCATATCGGAAACAGTTGTGTTGGGGCGAAAATTAACGGGCGTATCGTCCCCTTGGATTATGTGCTCAAAAATGGGGATATCGTCGAGATATTAACCTCAAAGCAAGCGAACGGACCGAGCCGTGACTGGTTGCAGATCGTCAAAACGCCGCAAGCGAAAAACCGCATCAGACAGTGGTTTAAAAAAGAAAAACGTGATGAAAACATTCTCCGTGGCCGTGATAGTGTGGAAAAGGAATTGAAAAAACAGGGGCTCGATCCTGGTGAATTCTTTAAGGCTGACCGCTTATTAGAAACGGTTAAAAAATTTAGTATGAACCATATTGATGACCTCTTTGCGACGGTGGGAGAAGGAACGGTAACTGCCAGTCAGATTATCGCCCGGATCCGTGACGACTATTATAAAGATGCGAAAAAAGTACCGGCAGATGTCCCTTTAGACGAATTACAAAAAGAGCTGAAGCAAAGCAAAGGCAGGAAGGCGGGGCAAAGGGCGCGCGGTATTGTGGTAAAAGGGGTGGATGATGTCTTTGTCCGTCTTTCCCATTGCTGTAATCCCCTGCCTGGTGATGCGGTAATCGGATATGTGACGAGGGGCAGAGGAGTCTCAGTCCATCGGAAGGATTGTCCGAATGTGGAGTTTCTCTTGCAGGATGATCACGGAAGGATTGTGGAACTATCCTGGGAGGAAGAGAAAGAGAGTGTTTATCAGGTGGAACTAGAGGTCTATGCCATGGATAGGCCACGTTTAACAATGGATATAATGAATATTATTGCCGATATGAAGCTGCATATTAATTCGGTTAATGCACGGATCAGCAAGAATAAGCTGACGATTATCAATTTGCGGGTGGAGGTGCACAACATCTCTCAATTGAATCATTTAATCGAAAAAATCAAACGAAACAAAGATGTGACGGATGTATTCCGGGTAATTCCCAAAAAATAAGGGCGAGAAAGAGCAAATGGGAGCGGGGTGGAGAAAAAATGCGTGCCGTTGTGCAGAGGGTCAAGGTCGGAACTGTCGCCGTTGAAGGTAAGGTTGTATCCCGGATAGGCAAAGGGTTGGTAGTACTTTTGGGAGTGGGCAGGAATGACCGGGAAGATGATAGCCGTTACCTGGCGGAAAAGATTGTTAATCTGCGTATTTTTGAGGATGAGGCAGGCAAAATGAATTTATCCCTAAAAGAGGTGGCAGGCGAAATCTTAGCCGTTTCGCAGTTTACTTTATACGGAGATTGCCGGCAGGGTAGGAGACCGAGTTTTACGGAAGCGGCACCGCCCAAAGAAGCGCAGGTTTTGTATGAATTATTTGTGGAGTATTGCCGGGAACAGGGCGTGACAGTTGCCACCGGCGTTTTTCAGACAGAGATGCTGGTATCAATGGAAAATGACGGACCGGTCACAATATTGCTGGATAGCAAGAAACAATTCTAGATGACGTTGTCTAATCTTAGCTGGGGGGATGAAGCATGAAGATAAAAGTAGTTACGGTTGGAATGTTGCAGGCTAATTGTTATCTTGTTTATGATGAAAAAACCATGGAAGCGCTGGTGATTGATCCGGGTGCCGAAGGAGAAAAGATCAGGCGGGAGCTCGGGCAATTAGGCTTGAAGGTCAAACTTATTGTGAACACACATGGCCATTTTGATCATGTGGGGGCAAATGAGTTTGTGCGGCATGCAACGGGGGCTGCCTTATTTATTCATGAGGAAGACGACGCCTTAATGCAAGAAGAGACCAACGGGGCACCTGACGGATATTTACATGACGGTGACACGCTGGAAGTCGGCAGTTTGCATTTTTCTGTTCTACATACTCCGGGACATACCAAAGGAGGGGTCTGCCTTGTTGGCGAGGGTGTTTGCTTTACCGGAGACACACTCTTTGCGGGAACGATCGGGCGAACAGATTTGCCGGGTGGTTCGCTGAACGAAATGATGAGTTCTCTGCAGACAAAACTAGCGCCTCTTCCTGATGCGGTTGTCATTTTTCCGGGACATGGCCCCCAATCAACGATGGGCCGGGAAAAAGCGGGAAATCCGTATCTGAGCCAGGTAACGGAGTGAAGGGATGGGATAAAGCGGTGCGGCGTTTAACGGTTATATCCTCCGAGTCTGCTGATTTTCGGGTTATTCATGACTTGCTCAGGATATATTTTCCCAGATTAAAGTATGAAGAAGCGGACGGAAGCGCGTACTTTGCTCTGCCGGCGGAGAATATGCAGGGGCCTGAGCAGTTGTCCGCTCAGGCTAAGCTACCTGCGGCGGATATACTGCCAGCAGATGTTTCCGCGGATGATTGGCCGCAATTGCTGGCCCGGATCGAAAAGAAGGCTACCCCGGCGGAGATTACGGTTACTTTTCAAAGTGGCGATAAATTCCTTGATAAGCAGTGCGAAAGGCTTCGTTCCGAGGTGTTCACTGAGGACCGGAGCAATCGGGAAAGACGCTTGCTGCGGCTGGCCTTTCATCGCGTTTTAGTGCGGGTCTTGTCTCTGGAGCCGAGTCCGTGGGGGATTCTGACGGGCGTAAGGCCGACCAAAATTGTGCACCGTTTTCTGGACGAAGGCTTTTCCGGAGAGCGGATCAAGAAGCATTTAACGTCTGATTTTGCTTTGAGTGAGGAGCGAGCCGAGCTCTTAACAAAGGTAGCGGAATATCAGCGGCCTTTTTTTCCGAGGGCAGGGGAGGAGCCTCTGCTCGGTCTGTATGTGGGGATCCCTTTTTGTCCGACCCGTTGCCGTTATTGTTCTTTTCCCTCTTTTTCTCTTGCCCGCTGGGGACATTTACTGCCTGCCTATTTAGCCGGCTTAGAGCGGGAGTTGACAACTGTCGGAAATATCTTGCGCGACACCGGGGTAAAGGTGCAAACGGTTTATCTGGGCGGAGGTACTCCTACGGTATTGTCTGAAGCACAATTGGCGCGGCTTTTAGAGACGGTTGAAGACAGTTTTTCCTTTACCGAAGACAGGGAGTTGACGGTGGAAGGAGGCAGACCCGATACGATAGATAGTGGGAAGCTGCACGTTTTAAAGGAGCATCGGGTCACCCGGCTAAGTATCAATCCGCAGACAATGCGGAAGGATACTTTGCTTTCCATCGGGCGCCAGCATACGGTGCAGGAAGTATACCAGGCCTATGAATTGGCCCGGGAAGCAGGGATTCCGGTCGTGAATATGGATCTAATTATTGGTTTGCCGGGTGAAGATTGTACCGTTTTAGCAGAGACGTTGCGGCAGGTTCTGCAAATGGCTCCGGAGAATATTACTTTGCATGCCCTGGCCATGAAACGGGCGGCCTACTACCGGCAGGAAAATATTGCTGTGCCGGTCTCTCAGGAAGGGCTTCTGATGATGAATCTCGCCCACGGATTTTTACAGGCGGCCGGATATATTCCCTATTATCTCTATCGGCAAAAAGAAATCTTTGCGCATGGGGAAAATGTCGGGTATACTATACCAGGTAAGGCTTGCTTATATAATATCCAGATGATGGAGGAAAGGCAGACTATTTTAGGTTTTGGGGTCGGTTCAGGCAGTAAGCTTGTCCGTCAGGCGGACCTTTCGCTGGAAAATATTTATAATCCCAAAGATGTCCTGATGTATTTGGAGCGGAGCGAAGAAATAATCCGCAAGAAAGTTGACAACCTGCAACGAATTCTATACAATAACTGACAAATGAGCTTAATAGTTTTCCCCAGAAGCATTATTCTTAAAGAATGGGTAAAAATGATGACGGAGAGAGTAATTAGATTTTTCTGCACAGGAAGGCAGGGTCAGGACTGAGAACCCGGCCAGAAAGGTTTAACGAAGGACACTCCGGAATTGACGGACCGTGCGTCTGTCCGGTTTACGCCGTTATTGTAAAAGGGGAACAGCTTTTGCTGTTCAAAATGGGTGGTACCGCGGGTTAAACTCGTCCCAGCAAGTCAGGGGGGACGTGTTTTTTTATTTTTATTTATACCCCTTATCTATACCCGTTAAATGTGCAAAAAGGAGGTAGCTGACATGTTAACAACCAGACCAAGAGGAACCAATGATATACTGCCGGGGGAAATTGAAAGATGGCAGTATTTAGAGAGTGTTTTGCGGGAAGTAGCTGAATTATATGGCTATCAGGAAATCCGCACCCCTATTTTTGAGCATACCGAGCTTTTTCAACGGGGTGTTGGGGAAACCTCAGATATCGTGGAAAAAGAAATGTATACATTTATCGACCGGGGAGAACGTTCCCTGACCCTTAGGCCGGAAGGCACGGCTTCCACCGTGCGGGCCTTATTAGAACACAAGCGGCATACCGGCCCGCTTCCGGTGAAGTTTTATTATATCGGGCCGATGTTCCGTTATGATCGTCCGCAAGCCGGACGGTTCCGGCAATTTCATCAGTTTGGGGTAGAGGTTTTTGGGGCCGCTGAACCGGGCCTCGATGCGGAAGTAATTGCGATGTCCATGGATATTTACGGACGGTTGGGTTTGCATAATTTGCACGTGGAGCTGAATAGCGTCGGTTGCCCCCAATGCAGGAAGGTGTACCGGGAGGCCTTACAAAATTATTTAAAGGATAAACTGGCGGAGCTTTGTCCCACTTGTCAGGGCAGATATTCTAAAAACCCTTTGCGCATTTTTGACTGTAAAAGTCCGCAGTGCCAGCAGTTGGTCGCGGATGCGCCCACCATTAACCAGATGCTTTGTACGGACTGTCAGGCGCATTTTCAGCAGGTGCAGGAATACTTACGGGAGTTGAAAATCTCTTTTAACTTAAATCCCGGTTTGGTACGCGGGCTTGATTATTATACGCGGACAGCCTTTGAGATTGTGGCTGAAGGGATAGGAGCGCAAAGCGCGATCGGCGGCGGAGGCAGGTATGATAATTTAGTGGAAGAGTGTGGCGGACCTTCCCTGCCGGGGATTGGCTATGCGATGGGCCTGGAAAGAATCCTGCTCACCCTGGAAGAGCAACAGGTCAGTTTACCTCTGCCCGCCCGCAAAACGATTTTTCTGGCGGCGATAGGAGAGGAAGCTCAAAAAGCGGCGGCTATCCTGGCGCAGGATCTGCGGAAGGCCGGCTTGCCTGCCGAGCGTGATTATCAAGGACGCAGCTTGAAAGCACAGTTGAAGACAGCCCATCGGCTGGAGGCCTCCTATACGCTTATCATCGGGGAGGAAGAAATGCAAAAAGGCATTGTGCAATTGCGCAAAATGCTGGAAAGTCAACAGTTATGCCTGCCCTGGCCGGAGGTCGTTCCCTATCTAAAAAAGGAACTGGGAAAGGATTAGGCAAGGCTTTTGGAATTAGGAAAGGCTTGAGAAACTATGCAAAAGAGGTAAAAAGGAGGAAGTTTATTGCGATGAGTGAGTCGATTAGCGGCTTAAAAAGAAGCCATTATTGCGGGTGTGTCAAAAAAGAGCTGGTTGGACAGGAAGTAACCTTAATGGGGTGGGTCCACCGGCGGAGAGATCATGGCGGCGTGATTTTTGTTGATTTAAGAGATCGGGAAGGTCTTGTTCAGGTTGTGATTAATCCGGAGATTGGGGAAGAATTGTTTCATAAAGCCGAAACTGTGCGTAATGAATACGTGCTTGCGGTCGTAGGAACGGTTAACCCGCGCCCGGAAGGGACAGTTAATCCTAGTCTGTCTACCGGTGAGATCGAGGTCATTGCCCGGGAGCTACGGATTCTTAGTGCGGCCAAGACACCACCATTTTACATTGATGATGAGGTTGACGTTGATGAAATGGTGCGTTTGAGATATCGTTATCTTGATTTACGCCGCCCGATTATGCAAAAGGGGTTAATTTTGCGCCACAAGGCGGTAAAAACGATCCGTGATTATTTTTACGCCCAGGGATTTCTGGAGATTGAGACGCCTGTTTTAACCAAAAGCACTCCGGAGGGGGCCCGCGATTATTTAGTGCCCAGTCGGCTTCACGAAGGAGAGTTCTTCGCTTTACCGCAATCCCCGCAGATTTTTAAGCAATTATTAATGGTGGCCGGAATGGATAAATACTTTCAGTTGGCCCGTTGCTTCCGTGACGAGGATTTACGTGCCGACCGTCAGCCGGAATTCACCCAGTTAGATGCCGAAATGTCTTTTGTGGAACGGGATGATGTGCTCACCGTCATGGAAGGAATGATTGCGCAGTTATTTAAGGAATGTATGGGGATTGAAGTGAAGACTCCGCTAACCCGTTTAAGCTATCAGGAGGCCATGAACCGTTTTGGGGTAGATAAACCGGATCTGCGCTTTGGGCTGGAATTAGTGGACATTGCTGATGAGGTGCGGAATTGTGGGTTTAAGGTATTTGCCCAGGTGCTGGAAAACGGCGGACAGGTCAAAGGAATTAATGCAAAGGGGTGTGCCGGTTATTCCCGGAAGGATCTTGATGATTTGACCAAATTAGCAGGGATTTATGGGGCGAAAGGGCTGGCTTATTTAATTCTTACTGAAGAAGGGATTAAGTCTCCCATTGCCAAATTTTTTACTCCGGAACAGCTTGAGCGGATTGTGGCTAAAATGGAGGGTAAAGCAGGGGATTTATTACTTTTTGTGGCGGACAGTCCGGAGATTGTGGCCGCTGCCTTAGGACACCTTCGTCTGGAATTAGGGGCCAGGCTTAACCTGATTAATGAACAGGAATTCAATTTCCTGTGGGTTGTTGATTTCCCGTTATTTGAATACAGTGAAGAGGAAAAGCGTTGGGTCGCGATGCATCATCCCTTTACCTCACCGGTCGAAGAAGATCTTCCGTACATGGAGAGCGACCCGGGCAGGGTCAGGGCGAAGGCTTATGACCTGATTTTGAATGGGGTGGAAATAGGCGGCGGCAGTATCAGGATTCACCGCCGGAATGTGCAGGAGCTTATGTTTAAGGTTTTAGGAATCTCACCGGAAGAATCACAGGCCAAATTTGGTTACTTACTGGATGCTTTCGAATATGGAGTGCCGCCCCACGGGGGAATTGCTTTTGGCATAGATCGGTTGATTATGCTGATGGCGAAGCGGATGAGCATCAGAGATGTGATTGCTTTCCCCAAAACCCAAAGCGCCATGGATTTAATGCTGCAGGCTCCTTCTGAGGTAACGCCGCTGCAATTAAAAGAACTGCATCTCAGAATTAAAAACTAAGGTCTGGCCACCGGTAAATATTGGTGAAAAGAATATACGGGCAGATTACTTGAAAAAATTGTGTAATTATGTTAACATGTATATAAATAAAGCAAATGACAACTTACTTTAAACCCTACAGTGCGCGTGATAAAGCCGATTAGTTTTAAACCAACACTTTTACCTAGGGAGTCTGTACTCTGGTTGTAGCTTGCAGGCCCGCTTTGACGGGACACAAAAAGCAGTCAGGAGGACACCCACCTGCATACGCAGGTTCAAAACAACGGCGACACGGCATAGTGGGGTTTGCAGACATAAAAAAGCGATTGCTTTCAGTACCATCGCATACTGAAAGCAATTTTTTTAGGAAAAATAGAATATTAGCAGGAATTAAGGAAGTCTGCGTTGAATATTCTAAACATTAGGTGATTTATTCTCCTATAGTTTGTTTTTGTCTATATTGATAAACTCTTCGGAGGTTTAATAAATGGATAATTCGACCGGTACAGAAAAACATACTGCGAATACGCCAAGCCCAAAAAATCAAATAGCGGCATGTAATATAAAAAAGGATCGGGACGTGATGTATAGTTTAAAAGCGTACTTCTGTAGCACGATTACCATAGTCTGTGTGTTACTATTTGCTTATAATACCTTTATTACCGAAACTAATATTATTTACAACGTCCTTTTTTTCCTGCCGATTTTGCTGTGCGGGCTCTGGTTTGACAAAATGACGGGAATAGGGGTAGCTGTACTTTTTAGTATACTAATTATTGTTAATAATTTGCTTGTTGGTTCGCAATTCCCTACGGAAGACTATATCCTCGTTATTACCTTTTTGCTGGTTAGTTATGTCCTGGGTATCTTACAGGAAAAAGGCCAGCTGGCCGAGAAAATAATTAAACATCATGCGTATCATGATTCATTAACCGGTTTGCCGAATAGATTAATGTTTGAAGAGCTTCTGCAAAAGGAGTTAGTCAACTGTGACAAAAAAAACAGTAACCTGGCAATATATCTCGTTGATTTAGACAGATTTAAATATATTAACGATATTCTTGGGCATATTGCCGGGGATAATTTATTAATTACCGTCAGCGAAAGACTGAAAAACAATCTACCCGAAGGGGCGTTTATTGCCCGCTCCGGTGGGGATGAATTTCTCATTACTGTTCCTGGAATCACCGAAGAACGCGAGTTTGTGGAAATTGCGAATGATATTCTTAATGCTTTTAAAAATAAATTTGTGATTTATGAACGAGAAGTATATTTAACCATCAGTGTGGGGATAAGCATTTTTCCAAACCACGGCAGAGATACAAAAAGCTTAATTTCCAATGCTGATATTGCCATGCACAAAGCCAAGGAATTTGGCAAGAATTCTTATGACTTTTTCAGCACTGAAATGAACAAGGATATTTCGGAGAGGCTGAATATTGCCAATAACTTGCGCCAGATTGTCGAAGAGAAAAAATATGATTCTTTTGTTTTGCATTATCAGCCTTTGGTTGAATCTGAAACAGGAAGAATTAATGGTGTTGAAGCGCTAATCCGTTGGAATCATCCTGAAAAAGGGCTGATTTATCCCGGTAAGTTTATTCAGATTGCGGAGGAGACCGGCTTAATTGTGGCAATCGGGAAATGGGTCTTGCGTACGGCTTGCCTGCAGGTAAAAAAGTGGCAGGAGACTTGTTTTCCTAATTTAAGAATCTCCGTGAATATTTCCGAGCAACAGTTGCGGGATAAAAACTTTTTTCATGATGTTGTGAAAATACTTGAGGAAACGGAATTTGATCCATTGTATTTAGAGCTTGAGATTACCGAAAGTATTGCGATGAATAATTCGGAACGGAATATTCACATTCTGGACCAATTACGCAGTATCGGGGTTAGAATTGCTCTCGATGATTTTGGTTCCGGATACTCCTCCTTGAATTACTTGGGCACCTTACCCATTAATATTCTCAAAGTTGATTATGATTTAGTGCGTGAGATACCTTTTAATCTGAAAAATTCAGCGATCGCTACTTCGATTATCTCCTTAGCCGAATGTTTAAATTATGAGGTAGTCGCTGAAGGGGTGGAAACAGAAGAACAGCTTGATTTCTTCCGCCAGCAAAAATGTAAATACATTCAAGGGTATGTTTTTAGTAAGCCTTTGCCTGCCCAGGAGTTGGAGCAGTTATTAGGACAGGGTGTAGCAGAGCAAGAAACGGGGAATACATAATTATTAAGAGGGCTTTGTTGCGGGTAGTTTGTTTGATGAGACGAGATAATAGGAGGATTATCTGTTGGATCAGTTTGCTCGGACCAGATTATTACTGGGCGATGAAGGATTAGCACGCTTGGCTGGTAGCAAGGTAATGATTTTTGGGGTTGGCGGAGTAGGATCGTTTACGGTGGAGGCTCTCGCCAGAGCTGGTGTAGGGCATCTGGTGCTGGTTGACTTTGATATGGTGGATGTTACCAATATTAATCGGCAGCTTCCGGCTTTATTATCGACGGTGGGTAGTTTCAAGGTGGATGTTCTGAAAAAGCGCATTGCCGATATTAATGAGAAGGCGCAGGTTACTGTTTATCGTGAAAAGGTGACGCCTGAGAATGTAAGGATTTTCTTTCAGGAAAATCCTTCTTATGTTGTTGATGCGATTGATATGGTAAGCGGAAAAATTGCGATCATTGAAGCAGCGCTTGGCGCGGGCATTCCTTTTATGTCGGCTTTGGGAGCGGGAAACCGTTTGGACCCGACCAAGTTGCAAATAGGCGATATAAGCGAAACGACCGGAGACCCATTGGCACGGATTATGCGCAGAGAATTACGTAAAAGAGGGATCAAAAAGGGGGTGAAGGTGGTTTATTCGACCGAATTGCCCCTTAAACCAGGAGAAGAAGACAGGCAGGAGTTGACGCGGCGGGTCCCCGGCAGTATTTCTTATGTCCCGTCCGTGGCGGGGCTTTTTTTAGCAGCGCAAGTTGTCCGTGATTTACTGGATTGACACACTGTTAACGTTAAATAATAATTATAGAAAATAGCAGCTTATTATAAGTGAATGGGAGGAATAATATGCCGAACGTAACACATCTTTCTGAAACAAATTTCAAGGCAGAGGTATTGGAGGCTAAAGAGCCTGTATTGGTTGATTTTTGGGCTCCCTGGTGTGGTCCCTGTAAAATGATCGGTCCAGTGATTGAAGAACTGAGTGATGAGTATCAGGGAAAAGCAAAAATCTGTAAATTAGATGTTGATGAAAACTCTGCCACAGCAAGCGATTATGGGGTGATGAGTATTCCCACCATGATTATTTTTAAAGGTGGTCAAGAGATTAACCGGTTGGTTGGTTTTGTGCCGAAAGCAAGTATCACCCGGATTTTGGATGAGGCAATTTCCGCTCAGTAATAGCTTAGATCATAAAAAATTGCCTTACTCATGAAAGGGCTCAATCACTGCGGAATGCATCTGGCACCGCATGTGTAGGAAATGGGTTAGCGGCAGGGGCTGTTGACAAAAAGTTAACAGCTCTTTTCTAACGCATGAGTAGAAATTTATTCGATTGTCGCAAGCGAAAAAGGATAAGACTAGAGAGTGATGTCTGATGGATTTATTCTCCACAATTGAAAAAAAGGCACAGCAAGGCAGAATGCCGTTAGCAGCACGGTTACGGCCGCAAAAAATTGATGATGTTGTCGGACAGGAACATTTGCTGGCCCGGGGGAAACTCTTAAGAAGAGCAATTGAAGCCGATCAATTGGGCTCGTTAATTTTTTACGGACCTCCCGGGACGGGAAAAACGACGCTGGCTTTTGTGATTGCGCAAACGACGAAAGCGCATTTCACCAAGATGAACGCGGTTACTTCCGGAGTGGCTGATTTACGGAAAGTGGTGCAGGAAGCTGAAGAACGGAGCAAATTCCATAATCAGGGGACGATCCTTTTTATTGATGAAATACATCGTTTTAATAAAGCTCAGCAAGATGCTTTACTGCCTGCTGTTGAGGAAGGCAAACTGGTCTTAATTGGAGCCACGACGGAAAATCCTTATTTTAGTGTTAATGCGGCGCTTCTTTCTCGTTCGCGTGTCTTTAAGTTGGAGCCTTTAAGTAAAGAAAACATCCTGGCTTTATTACAAAGGGCTCTGGCCGATGCCGAAAAAGGGCTTGGCAATTACCATTGCCGGGTTTCCGAAGAGGCCTTAAACCATTTGGCGGAAGCGGCACGGGGGGATGCGCGGTTAGCCTTGAATGGCCTTGAACTGGCGGTATTATCCACGTTGCCTGATGCCGAAGGAATAAGGGTCATTGATTTGACCGTGGCCGAGGAATCCATTCAGGAAAGAGCGATTGTCTACGATAAAATGGGCGATCAACACTACGATGTTATTTCGGCGTTTATCAAAAGTATGCGTGGCTCGGATCCTGATGCGGTTTTGCATTATTTAGCGCGGATGCTTGCCGCCGGAGAAGACCCCCGCTTTATTGCCCGGCGCATTATGATCCATGCGGCCGAGGATGTTGGCTTGGCGGACCCGCAGGCCCTGGTGGTAGCCCAGGCTGCGGCGCGTGGCTTGGAAATGGTGGGGTTACCGGAAGGACGCTTGTTGTTAGCTGAGGCCGCTTTATATATCGCATGTGCCCCGAAAAGCAACAGCGTTTTGGCGATTGATCAGGCTTTGGCAGATGTGCAAAAGGGGAATTATGGCGCGGTGCCGATGCACCTACGGGATGCCGGATACCCCGGGGCGGCGCAGTTGGGCTCCGGAAAAGGGTATCGTTATCCCCATGATTATCCTGGTCATTATGTAAAGCAGGATTACCTTCCGGCCGAGCTGAAGCACACCAAATATTATCAACCATCCGGGATGGGGCAGGATCAGGGACCAAAGAAAGAATCAAGGTGACTGCCGGGAAAGGGTAGTCGAAATTGGCCTGTTGAGCTGGAGCTTTTTGTTGGTGTACTAGTTGGGATAGTAAAAAGAAAGGCGAGTGATAATAGAGAAAAAGGCCAAAGGAGATGACCAGCTTTGCCGAAAGTCTATCTTGATCATAGTGCCACTACGCCGGTCCGGCCGGAGGTAGCCCGGCTGGTGATGGAATATATGACGGAGAAATTCGGGAATCCTTCTACTTTATATTTTTACGGACGGGAAGCAAAAAAGGCGGTAGAAAAAGCCCGGGAGCAGGTGGCGGCTTTAATCAAGGCTGATTCTGAAGAGATTATCTTTACCAGCGGAGGGACCGAAGGGGATAATTTGGCCATCCTGGGAATTGCCCGGGCGTATGCGGAAAATGGCCAGCATATTATCACTTCGGCGGTGGAACATCACGCCGTGTTGGAGGCGTGTCGCAGTCTCGAGCAGCAAGGTTTTCGCCTTACTGTTCTGCCGGTGGACGAGGACGGCAGAGTAAGTGTGGCTGAACTGGAAAAAGCACTTTCGCCGGATACTATCTTAATCAGTATTATGCATGTCAATAATGAAGTGGGGACAATTCAGCCTGTGGAGGAGATTGGTAAGCTGGCGCGGCAACGGGGCGTCATTTTGCATATTGATGGGGTGCAGTCGGTCGGAAAAGTGCCGGTGGATATTGGTGCACTTCAGGCAGACTTACTGACCGGTTCAGGACATAAGATTTACGGGCCTAAAGGAACGGGTTTTTTGTATTTGCGTAAAGGGATAAAGCTTGCCCCGCTGGTGTGGGGTGGAGGGCAAGAAAAAGCATACCGTCCGGGCACGGAAAATGTCGCCGGCATCGTGGGGTTAGGTTTGGCGGCAGAGTTAGCCGGTCAGGAATTACACACGGAAATGCCCCGTCTGGCTACATTGCGGAATATGCTCATCAAAGGATTACAAGAGAACATCCCGGATACGAAGTTAAATGGACCGCAGGTGGGGCGTGTCCCGACTAATGTGAATTTACGGTTTGCCGGTGTGGAGGGCGAAGCGCTCCTGCAGGCCCTTGATCTAAAAGGGATTTGTGCCTCAAGCGGCTCCGCTTGCAGTGCCGGGGCTGTCAATCCTTCCCATGTTCTTTTGGCAATGGGACTGTCCAGGGCGGAGGCCAAAAGCTCATTAAGGATGACCTTAGGGAGAGACAATACGGAGGAACAAGTTGCTTATGTCTTAGAGCAATTACCACCGTTGATAGAAAGGTTGCGGAGAAAGTGAATGAGAGAGTAACTGAAAAGGTGACGGCAAAAGAAACTGAGGAAAAGATCAAGCAGGAAGCAGTCGAAGGAACAAATGACCATACAGGGAATAATAACGGGATCGGAGAGAAAAAGAAAAGAGTAGTTGTGGCGATGAGTGGCGGAGTCGATAGTTCGGTAGCGGCGGCGTTGCTTTTGGAAGAGGGTTATGAGGTGATCGGCATGACCATGCAGCTTTGGTCACAGGCTGATGAGCGAACCCCTGGTGGCTGTTGCTCGCTGGAGACAATTCAGGATGCCCGTCAGGTCGCCGAGAGACTGGGCATCCCTTTTTACGTGGTCAATTTCCGGGATGTCTTCGAGAAAAAAGTGATCGACTATTTTACGGCGGAATATCTGCAGGGAAGGACGCCCAATCCATGTATTGCCTGTAATCGCCACATCAAGTTTGCGGCCCTGATGGAAAAAGCCTTGGCCTTAGAGGCGGATTATCTGGCAACCGGACATTATGCGCGGGTCATTTATAGTCCGGAGCGACAGCGGTATCTGCTTTTGAAGGGTGAAGATGAGCGGAAAGACCAGTCTTATGTCTTGTATAATCTTACTCAGGAGCAGCTCGCCCACACTCTCTTTCCGCTGGCCCGGTATACCAAAGAAGAAATCAGAACCAAAGCAGCCGCCTTACATTTAAAGGTTGCCGATAAACCGGAAAGCCAGGAAATTTGCTTTGTGCCTGACAATAATTATAAAAACTTTTTAAGGGAGAGACTTGGCTTAAAAGCGTTTCCCCCGGGGGATTTTGTCAATTTGCAAGGTGAGGTGATCGGCCGGCATCGTGGATTGCCGTTTTATACCGTGGGTCAGCGCAAAGGGCTGGGCCTTGCCTTAGGATATCCGGCGTATGTGGTGGCCCTTGATCCTGAGCACAACAGAGTAGTTGTGGGCCGGGAGGATGAAGTTTTCCGGCCGGGGCTGTACGCCAGAGAGCATAATTTTATCGCCGTCCCCGCCTTAACCGCAGCAATGGAGGTACAGGTTAAAATACGGTATAGTGCTGTTCCGGCCGCCGCCGTTATTTCGCCTCTTGAAGATGGGCGGGTCAGGGTGATGTTTGCGAAACCGCAGAGAGCGGCAACACCCGGTCAGGCCGTTGTTTATTATCAGGGCGATATGGTGGTTGGTGGCGGTACTATTGATCAGGTAATCTGTGAATAGGCAGTGCGGAAAAAGGCCATAATAACACTATGAGAAAAGGGCGTGAGCTTAAAAATTTACCGGTAATTGATGTTGTGAGCGGGCAACAGTTGGGTTATGTGGCAAATTTCAAGATTGTCAATCATGAGATTCTGGCAGGGTTATATCTGGTTTCTTTCGATAACCGGGTCCTTTATCTGGCCCGCGATTATATCACACGGATTGGAAGGGATGCGGTAGTAGTGCAAGCTGAAGCAGGGCAGGCCATTGAAGGGGAACCAAATTGGCTGGATAATGCCGGTATAAACAGCTCTGCTGTAATGACGACAAAGGGGGAAGTCCTAGGGGTATTGACTGATGTTCTTCTGGAGGAAACTGCCGGAAATATCCTGGGGTATGAGTTATCAGACGGATATTTTAATGATCTTTTGAGGGGCAGAAAAGTAATTCCTACGGCAAATATCATCACTTGGGGAAAGGACACGGTTATCGTCGATGAAAGGGTGTGAAGAAGGTGAAGTGTCCCGCTTGCGGCAGTAGAGCAGTAGGTAAGGTAGGGGTGGAGCAATATTATTGCTGGGATTGTTTTATTGAATATCAGTTTTATGGCAAGGAAAACAAGGCAAAACTGTATGTAGTGGAGGAGGACGGCAGTCTTGCGGAATTCTAAGCCGTAGTCTTGCAATATTTAAGTCTTGATATTCTCCCAAACAGGTGGCGCGGATGTATGTTCATTAATCTATCGAAAATGAAACGTCCCTTCATTGTCGGTGTGGGATTTTTTTTGCTTTTCTGGTTTTTTTCATTTTTAAAAGGGATTCTCATTCCTTTTGTGTTAGGTTTTTTGTTTGCTTATATCCTGGCTCCAGTGGTGGATAGACTCGAAGAAGCTGGGCTTTCCCGTACGGGGGCAATCTTACTTGCCTATACGTTTTTCCTTGGTTTATTGGGCTTGCTGATTTTTTACGCCATACCGCCTTTAATCACGGATCTAAATGCGGTAGTGGAAATCGTGCCAGGTTATGCCCGTGATATTCAGGGGACGCTTGAACAGATGCAGGATGGTTTCAGTCGCTTTCCGATCCCCGCAGGGGTTAAACAGATAGTCAATGATACAATAGGGCGGCTTGAGCAATTAACCTTAGGCTTTATTCATGGGTTTCTGCAAAGCTTGCTTGTGATCGTCCAGCAAAGTTTTAATATCTTTCTCACGCCGATCGTCAGTTATTATTTTTTGCGGGATTATCACGCTCTTGGCGGATATGTTTTAAATACTGTTCCGGTTCGTTACCGGGATGATTTAGTTTTTTTGGGTCAGGAAATTAATCAGGTGCTGCGTAATTTTATTAAGGGTAGTCTACTATTGGTAGTGATAGTTGGTTTACTTACAACAGTGGGGATGTATTTAATCGGGATGGATTTTCCGGTGCTCATTGGGGCACTGGTGGGAGTAACGAACATCATCCCGTATTTTGGGGCGATTATTTCTGCTATACCGGCTTTGCTTTTAGCTTTGACTAAATCGAAATGGCTGGCTTTATATGTACTGGGCTTAATCGTTTTGATTCAGCAAATTGAGGGGAACATTCTTTCGCCCCGTATTTTGGGCGATTCTGTGGGGCTACATCCGTTAGTGATTATCTTTGCCTTATTAGCGGGCGGACAATTGTGGGGGTTTATCGGTCTTTTGGTAGCAGTGCCTATGGCGGCCATGCTTAAGGTTCTTCTCAGGCAGCTTTTTATACGTATAATATAGCAAAATTGGTAGGTTGATATATCAAGTAATAATAGGATATATTATAAATAATTAGAGTTATCTCAAGTAAAGGAGTCGAATTATGGAATTGATCCAAGAATTATTAATCGGTTATGGGATAGGTAAGGATGTATCTGCTTATTTATCTACGACCATGATGATCGTACTGGTTATTCTGCTTTGTGTGGTGGCTAATTTTGTAACGAAAAAAATCGTTATGCGCTTGATCACACATGTAATCAAAAAAAACAAGCTCCAATGGGGTAATGCTTTTCTGGAGCATAAGGTATTTCATAAGTTTTCTCATATTGTACCGGCAATTATTATTCATTATTTTGCCTCAGTATTTCCTAATTACGAAGTTTGGATTGAAAGATTTGCTCTTTTCTACATAATTGCTGTAATTATTTCAGCATTGAACGCTTTTTTAAATGCGGTGAACGATATTTATATGACCTTTGAGGTTTCTAAAGCCAGACCGATAAAAGGTTTAATACAAGTATTGAAGATTGCTCTTTATATCGTTGGAGGCATCACACAAATTTCAATTCTCCTAGATAAGAATCCTCTACTTCTCTTAAGCGGGCTGGGTGCGCTTTCGGCGGTACTCATGCTAATTTTCAAGGATTCCATTTTGGGGTTTGTGGCGGGGGTACAATTGGCGACCAATGACATGGTTCGTGTTGGAGATTGGGTGGAGATGCCGAAATGCAATGCGGATGGCGATGTAATAGAGATAAGTTTAAACACCGTGAAAGTGCAAAACTGGGATAAGACGATTACAATGATTCCGAGTTATGCCTTCATCTCCGACTCGTTTAAAAATTGGAGAGGTATGCAAGATACTGGTGGGCGGCGGATAAAACGCTCGATCTATATTGATACATTGAGCATTCAATTCTGCACGGAAGAAATGCTGGAACGCCTAAAGAAGATTCATTACCTAACGGAGTATATCGAAAACAAAGAAAAGGAAATTGCAGAATACAATATTGTCAATAAGATCAATACGGAAACCAGAGTGAACGGTCGGAACTTAACTAACATAGGGACTTTTCGCATTTATATTCAAAATTATTTGCGGAATCATCCGCATCTTCATAAGGGCTTGACCATTATGGTGAGACAACTGGCACCTGATGAGAATGGTTTACCGCTGGAAATATATTGCTTTACAGACGATACACGATGGGTCAATTACGAGGCGATTCAGGCCGACATATTTGACCACATCATCGCGGTTGCACCGGAATTCGGGTTGCGGATCTTCCAAAAACCAAGTGGTTATGATATTCGTAGTTTATCCGAATGCCTTAATTGACAAAAAAAGCGTGGTTTCGTATAATTAAATCGTTGTATTCATGGCAAAATAAGGGATAGACGCCTTATCCTAATACGGAAGTGTTAGTGATGAGGGTTTCTTTTTTAAAGGAGTCCTTTTTTTAGGGAGTAATTGAGGAGGTCGGGAAATGCTTAGTGGTAACGAGATTAGAGAAAAATTTTTGCAGTATTTTGAGAGTAAGGGACATACACGCGTAGCCAGTTCTTCACTGGTACCCTATAATGATCCGACATTACTTTTTGCCAATGCAGGCATGAACCAGTTTAAAGATGTCTTTTTAGGGCTGGAGAAACGCCCCTATACCAGAGCCACCACGGCCCAAAAGTGTGTACGGGCCGGGGGCAAGCATAATGATCTGGATACCGTTGGGCGGACAGCGCGTCATCATACCTTTTTCGAAATGCTCGGGAACTTTTCTTTTGGGGATTATTTTAAAAGAGAGGCGATTACCTATGCCTGGGAGTTCCTCACCAAAGAACTGGGACTGCCTCAGGACAAGCTATATGCGACGATTTATCTGGACGATGATGAAGCTTATGCACTGTGGCGGGAATTGACGACGATTCCGGATAAGCGCATCATCAGACTGGGGGAGAAAGATAATTTTTGGTCCATGGGGGATACCGGACCGTGTGGACCGTGCAGTGAAATCTTGATTGACAGGGGTGAAAAGTATTCCTGCGGGCCAAATTGCAGGATTGGGCAATGTGATTGCGATCGTTTCCTGGAAATCTGGAATCTTGTCTTTATGCAGTATAATCGTGATGCCGATGGAAAAATGACCCCGCTTCCCCGTCCGAGTATTGATACGGGAATGGGCTTGGAAAGGATTACTTCCGTAGTACAGGATGTGGAAAGCAATTATGACACCGATTTAGTGAAGCCGCTGTTACAGACAATTGAGCACCTTTGCGGGAAAACATATTATAAAGATGAACGGGGCTTTGCCTTCAGAGTAATCGCGGATCATATCCGCTCCTGTACTTTCCTCATTAGTGATGGTGTTTTACCGGGTAATGAAGGCCGCGGCTACGTCTTGCGGCGGATCTTGCGGCGGGCCATTCGGTTTGGCAAGGTGCTGGGGATTAATGATCCTTTTATGTATCAGCTGGTGCCGGTCGTTGTAGAATTAATGGGTACGGCATACCCGGAGATTGGGGAAAAGCAGGATTATGTGGCCCAGGTCATCAGGATTGAGGAGGAACGGTTCCACGAAACCTTGAATGATGGGATTCGGCTGGCGCAGGAGATTGTGCATAGTGTCAAGGAGCAAAAGCTGGATACTATCCCCGGGGAAGAAGTTTTCCGCTTGTATGATACCTTCGGGTTCCCGTTTGATCTGACCGAGGATATTGCCGAGGAAGCCGGGTTAAAGGTTGATGCGGAAGGTTTCAACCGCGCGCTGGAGATGCAGCGTCAGAAGGCTCGCGCGGCAAGGCAGGAGGTTAATGCCTGGGATTTAGCTTTGCTGGTCACCAGGTTAGCCGGTTCTCTGCCGGCGACAGCTTTTACCGGATATAGTAAGACCGAGGATGAAGCCGAGTTGTTGGCGATCATTAAGGATGAAAAACTGGTTACGGCAGCTGATGAGGGAGATGAGGTTTATCTTCTTTGTGCAAATACTTCCTTTTATCCTGAAGGAGGAGGGCAGGTCGGAGACCACGGCGAGATCATTGCCTCAGCCGGTAAAGTTGTCGTGGCGAATACCCAGAAGCTTCCTGACGGGAAAATAATCCATCAGGGAGTAGTAAACGGGACAATCAAAATAGGGGAAAAGGTCAAAATGGTGGTGGATTTCTCCGCTCGTCGCGAGACCGCTCAAAACCATACGGCTACTCATTTATTACAAAAAGCTTTGCAGCTTGTCCTGGGAACACATGTTCACCAGGCGGGTTCGGTGGTGGAACCGGCGAGGCTGCGCTTTGATTTTACTCATTTTGCCGCCTTGACAGGTGAAGAATTGCAAAAGATAGAGAGTATTGTCAATGAGCAGATTGCCGTAGGGTTGGAGGTTACCACAATGAATATGTCCCTGGAGGAAGCTAAACAGTCCGGGGCGATGGCTCTTTTTGGCGAGAAATACGGCGAGACAGTGCGTGTCGTGCAAATGGGCGATTTCAGCAAAGAATTATGCGGCGGAACGCATGTTTGCAACACCAGTCAACTGGGTCTATTTAAAATTGTCAGCGAAGGTGCTGTCGGAGCAGGGGTCAGAAGGATTGAGGCAGTGACAGGCCGAGGAGTCCGGAAGTATCTTGCCGAAAAGGAAGCGTTGCTGGAGGAGCTGTCAGTTCTTGTGAAAACCCCGGTGCAGGAATTATCCCAGCGGGTCCAGGGACTTCTGGAGGAATTAAAAGAGAAAGAAAAACTGCTGGAACAGATGGAGCATAAGTTTGCTCAGGTGCAGGCCAATAATCTCATGGCCAACGTCAGTAAGGTAGAGGGTATCCCCTTATTGGTCAGTAAAGTACAGGTGCGGGACATCGAGGCTTTACGTAATATGACCGATGTTTTGCGTGCCAAGCTGCAGACCGGCATAGTCGTTCTAGGCGCGGTAATCGAGGATAAGGTAAATTTCATCGTCGCCGCAACTGCGGATATGACAGCAAAAGGGGTGCATGCCGGGAAGATCGTCAAGGAAATTGCCAGGTTAGCCGGTGGCGGCGGTGGTGGGAAACCGGACATCGCTCAAGCGGGCGGGAAAGATGTCGCAAAGCTGGATGAAGCTTTGTCCAAAGCTACCGAGATTGTTCGTCAGCAGTTGCCTACAGAAAATAAATAAAGGAAAACACACATTTATCAAGAATTATTAATATATGCTCCAAAAAAAAATTAAAAGTAGAGACCGGCGTTGATTTTTGTATAATATTGCACAGGAGAATTGTGGGGTGAGTTTTATGAGTAGTGAAAAATTTGATCAGACAATGATGTTTCGCGTAAAAACTGAGGAGGATGTTTCGGCAGAGGAGGTCCTTAATACGGTTTATGAATCCTTAAAAGAAAAGGGATATAATCCGATCAATCAAATTGTTGGCTATCTGTTATCGGGAGATCCTGCCTATATCACCAGCCATAAAAACGCCCGCGCACTCATTCGTAAATTGGAACGAGATGAGCTTCTGGAAGAGTTGGTACGCAGTTATCTGGCGAAAAGAGGATAAGCTTGGATGAGGATTTTAGGATTAGATATCGGGGAGAAAAGAATCGGTTTAGCGGTGAGCGACGAACTGGGGCTTACGGCGCAAGGCATGGAGACATTACAGCGCACCGGATTAAGCCAGGACATCCAAAAGCTGCAGGAGATTATCCGGGAAAAAGGGATCACTAAACTGGTAGTTGGTTTACCGAAAAACATGAATGGGACCCTGGGTTTTCAGGCGGAGGAAGTGCAAAAACTGGTAGCACTTTTAACAGAGCAATGTCCGATCGGGGTTGAATACTGGGATGAGAGGCTGACTACGGTTGCGGCACAGCGTACCTTGTTGGAAGGGGATACCTCCCGTCGCAAGAGAAAAAAGGCTGTTGATCAGCTCGCCGCAGTGCTGATCCTGCAAGGTTACCTTGACCGGAAGAGAGCAGAAAAGAGTACCCGGATTGATGTATAAATTATAGTTTTTTATTAATGCTAATATTTAACTCGATTAAGTTGACAAGGTCTCAATGTCAGGTTACAATGACTTTAGATAATAGGAAAGAGGTGGAAGAATTAAATGGATGAAAACGAAAATGTGGTTTTGGTAGATGAGAATGGGGAAGAGCATGAGTTTGCCCTCATCGATGTATTGGAGATAGACGGCGTGGAGTATGCAATCCTTGAGCCCCTTGAAGTTGATGAAGATGAAGATGAAGACGCAGCTGAAGCGATTATCTTGAAGATAGGCGAGGATGAGAACGGGGAAGAGATTCTCTTTGATATTGAAGATGATGAAGAATGGGAAATGGTTGCCCAGAAATGGCAGGAACTCATTGAGCAGGAAGAAGATCTTCCTGAAGAGGACGAAGACAAATAAGCAAAGCTACTGATCTTTGGTGGAGTTATAATTTAAATTTATGAAATAATGATTTGAGTAGAAAATAAAAGCGAAATAAGGAAAGACTCGACACCTATACAGGTGAAAGAGTTTTTCCTTTCTTTATTTCAGGGCCTGCCTCCGGTGTTAAAAAGCAGGTAGAATTAATATACCATAAGTAGGATTTTGTGCTTATGGAGGGTATGTAGATGGCAAGAGGAATCTGGCGACCTCTCTTCATTTTCATAGTTTTCGCAGGCTATTTGCTTTTTGGCCTGAAACCTGCCTGGGGGATTAATGAACAGCTTATTTTATCCGGAGTAAGCCTTAACGGGATTGAGCTTGGGGGAAAAAATAAGCCTGAGGTTGCGGAAATCTGCCAAGAAGAAAACCGGAAGATGGCCGAACATAAAATATATTTGCATTTACCCGGCGATAATTCCGTTCAAGAGGTGACTTTTGGCGCGATGGGGATAGAGGTAGATGCGGAAATAATCTGGCAGAAAGCTTATTCTCTGGGCAGGGAGAGTTTTTGGCTGGAGAGATTCAAACAGCGGTGGAGGTTATGGAGGAAGGGGATTGAGCTACCATTATCTATTTGTATTAAGGAGGAGAAGGCAGCGGCCGTCTTGACAGAGGTGGGGCAGGAACTGTATCTTGCCCCCGAGGATGCCGCTTTTTACATTTCGGATCAGGATGAGGTGCAAATAATTCCCGAAAAAGCAGGGCGGAGAATTGCCGTCGGTGCGGCGTTAGCTGAGTTGCAAAAGAAGTATTTTCCGAATGGGATGATGACGGAAGCGGCCAAAGATCTGCATCTGTATTTAATTACCGAACAGATTATGCCCGCGAAAACGCAGCTGGAATTGGCGCAGTACGGGGTGCAGGGTTTGGTGAGTAAGTGTACCACCTATTTTAATACCGGTAAGGTGGGCAGAACGAACAATATTAGGTTGGCCGGTGGAAAATTGGATTATGTTCTTATTCCGCCCGCCCAAGTTTTTTCCTTTAATGAAGTGGTCGGACCACGGACCAAAGAAGCGGGTTATGATGAAGCAGATATTATTTACAACTATAGCTTTGTTCCCGCAGTCGGGGGAGGGGTTTGTCAGGTTTCCTCCACTTTATATAATGCTGTTCTGCTGGCTGATTTGGAAATCGTGGAAAGAGCACCGCATTCCATGGTCATCAGCTATGTGAAACCGGGGTTAGATGCTACTGTAGTATATGGGAGCAGAGATTTCCGTTTTAAAAACAATACGGATCATTATATTTTACTAAAAACAACAGTCACGAACGGGACATTAACATGCAAGGTATTTGGTCAGCAGAAAAGAGGCAAAAAGGTTATTTTAAAAACATTTAAAGAACGGGAGATACCGTATTCCACTATTTATCAGGAGGATCGAAGCGTTCCGCCGGGGAGATATGTGGTGGAAAGGAAAGGAATTGCCGGTAGTGTGATTAGAGTGGAACGGCAAGTACTTGATGAGCAGGGACAGCTCATCAAAGAAGAGGTTGTTTCCAGAGATTATTACCCGCCCGTTGACAGCATTATCAGGAAAGCAGTTGATCGTCCGCAATCCTTGTCGATATCTGCGGTTCTATAGTATAATAATACCAGTTGGCTTAAAGCCAGTTCTGTTTAAGAAAACAAAAAAAACATAGAGAAAGAGAAAATAACTTATGAAACAAAACGGCGGAACAAAGAGGAATAAAGTCTGGAAAAAAATAAGGAACATCATCTTGCTGTTGGTCATGCTATTGGGCCTTCTGCTTGGAGCGGCAGCTTTGGCCTGGCATCATTTTGATCCGTTAGGGCCGGTTAATCCCCATGATGAAGAAAATCAGCTGTTTACTGTTCAACCGGGCAGTTCCTTCGGACAGATTGCCCGGGATCTGGAGAAAGCAGGTCTATTAAAGGATCAGCGGATTTTTAGTTATTATGTCCGTTTGTGTGGGGACTCCGGTAAATTCAAAGCCGGCGAGTACTTACTTAATCCGGCGATGGATGCCCTGACGATCAAAGAAAACCTGATCAAGGGAAAGGTGGCCACACTTACCTTCACGATCCCGGAAGGTTATCATTTACGCCAGATCGCGCAGGTTTTTGTCAAAAAAGGGATTGCCACTGAAGAGGAGTTCTGGGATGTGATTGAAAACGGGGAATTTGCGCAGTCTTTTGTGCAGGATTTGCCGCAAACAGAACGAAGACTGGAAGGATATCTTTTCCCGGACACTTATACCATTGCCAAAGGGACGCCGGTGAAAGCGGTAATCGAGATGATGCTCAAACGTTTTGAAGAGGTATATAATCGGCTACCGCAGAATAATACCGGTTTGAGTATGCATGAGGCGGTGACTTTGGCTTCGATTATCGAGGGTGAATCGGTACTGGATGAGGAAAGACCGATTATTGCGTCTGTTTTTTTTAATCGCTTGAAAATTGGACAAAGGCTGGAGGCCGATGCCACTTTGCAGTACGTTTTTGACGAGAGAAAAGGACGTGTCTTGTATGAAGATCTGGAAATAGACTCGCCTTATAATACGTATCGGAATAAGGGACTTCCGCCGGGTCCGATTGGCAGTCCCGGAGAAGCTTCCTTGCGTGCGGTGTTTGAGCCGGAGGATACCAAGTATTATTATTTTGTGGCGCGGAAAGATAATAGCGGCGAGCATGTTTTTTCGAAAACCTTAGCCGAGCATAACAAGAATAAGCGCTTGTTGGGCTACTAGATATTCAGGAGCGGGTTCTGGCGGGTTGGAGGTTATGAAGTGGCGGAGATTAAGATACCAAAGAATATTGTTAATTATATCCGGCAACTAATCCCGGAGCAGTCTTCCTTTTTTACCGAGATTGAAGAAGAATGCCGACGGGATTATATCCCGTTGATTGATCCAGAGGTCGGGCAGTTTCTGCGGGTCTTGCTGGGGATAAAACAAGCAGAACGTATTCTGGAATTAGGAACAGGGATCGGGTATTCGACTTTGTGGATGGCTTTAAACCCCGCTAATGAAGGACGCAATGTGCACATTACTACGATGGAGATCGACCCGAATCGCTACGAACGGGCTTGCCGGAATTTTCAAAGAGCAGAGGTTACTGAGATGGTAACGCCGCTTTTAGGGGATGCCAATGCCATCATTCCTTCTTTAGAGGGGAGCTTTGATTTTATTTTTATGGATGCGGCGAAGGGGCAATATCCGGAATTCTTTCAGAAGTTTTGGCCGCTCCTTGAGCCGGGCGGGGTGCTCGTAATCGATAATGTCCTGATGAACGGGTGGGTTGCTGATCTGTATTGGCCGGAACGGCGCAAGAAAACGATGGTTGTCCGTTTAAGACAACTGCTGGAAATGCTCAAGGAGCATCCCGGACTGACCGTAGTGACTCTTCCTTTCGGTGATGGGGTGACGGTTTGCGTGCGAAATAAGACAGAATCGCCTAAGGCACAAGAAAATATTCGGCAGAATCAATCATGGGGTAAGGTGGGAGATAATAATGAAGAAAGTTGAGCTATTAGCTCCGGCCGGTGACTTGGAAAAATTGCGGATGGCCGTGATTTACGGAGCTGATGCTGTTTATCTTGGCGGAAAAGAATTCGGATTAAGAGCTTATGCGGGTAATTTCTCTCTGGCAGAGATTAAAGAAGGAGTTGAGTTTGCCCATCAACACCAGGCGAAGGTTTATGTAACGGTGAACATTTTTCCGCATAATGATGATTTGACAGGGTTGGGTGACTACCTATCGGCACTGGAGGATTGCGGCGTTGACGGCGTCCTCTTTGCGGATGCCGGTGTCTGGAAAATTGCCCGGGAAATTGGCAGCAGGCTGAGTTTTCATCTTAGTACCCAGGCCAATACCACTAATTGGGCCAGTGCGCAGTTCTGGGAGGAACAAGGGGTAAAGCGAATAGTGCTTGCGCGGGAGCTTTCTTTGGCGGAGATTAAGGAGATACGCCGGAATGTGCAGATAGAGCTGGAGGTATTTGTCCATGGAGCCATGTGTATTTCCTACTCCGGCCGGTGCCTCCTCAGTAACTATATGGCCGGACGTGATGCGAATCGTGGTCAGTGTACTCAGCCTTGCCGCTGGAATTATGCTTTGGTTGAAGAGAAGCGGCCGGGGCATTATTACCCCATTGAGGAGGATGAACGGGGTTCGTATATTTTTAACGCGCAGGATTTATGTCTCATTAGGCATTTGCCCGAGTTGATCGAGGCGGGGGTAAATAGCTTCAAAATTGAAGGGAGAATGAAGAGCGTTCATTATGTTGCCACGGTGGTGCAGGCTTATCGAAAGGCCATCGATGCGTATTATCGCGACCCGGTGCGTTATACTTTCAATGAGGAATGGGATAAGGAGATTTTGAAGGTCAGTCATCGTGCTTATACGAAGGGCTTTTTTTTCGGCAAACCATCAGGCGGGGCGCAAAACCTTGCCGATTCGGATTATATTCGGGAATACGATTTTGTTGGTCTTGTTCGTGATTATGATCCGGCAAGTCAATTGGCGACAGTGGAACAGCGGAATAATTTTCGCGTTGGTGACGAAATAGAAATAATCGGACCGGAAACAGAGCTGTTTACGCAACGGTTGGAGTTGATGACTGATGACGAGGGGCAATTCATTGAAGTTGCCCCGCACGCCCAGCAGATTGTGCGGAGTCAAAGTGGAATCAAGCCGTTAAGCCATGGGATTTGTTAAGAAGAAAGAAACACGAAAAAAGGAAATAAAAAGCAGGAATATTTGAAGATAAAGCGAAATTAAATAGGAGTAAATGGAAGAATGAATATTAATGGTGATAATAAGGTCTATTTGAAAATTCCGAAAGAAAAAATTGCCTCCTTAATTAGGATTATTGAAGGCTACGATAATGTAGGACTTGTTACAACTATTAATCCCGAAGAAGGATTAATCGCCATTCAGCAAACACCTGACACCGAGGAGATTATCGCGAATATCTTAAATGAAATTACCTTTGTCGAAAAGACAGAGCAAAACAAGGAAAAATAAAACGAGATTATCTTTAGCACCAAGATGAAAGAATTACACATGAATAGACATATAATTATTAATGAACCCTAATATTTAGTATTTCTGTTATTATAATTATTTATGCCACTGTTGTAGATTATTCTATAATTATCTGTCGTTATCGTTGTATTTCTATCTAACATTTATTGGAAAGGATAAATGTAAGGATGATTAAGAATAAAAGCGTTGTTCTTATCTTAATTATTTCCCTTTTGTTAATATCGTTTGGTATCTTTTTTGCCGTTCATTCCTTCAACAGCACGAAAAGTGCCTTTTTACAGGATGGGTACGTTTTGGAGTATCAAAATGATTTAGCTAGTGTGGAAGGGAAAAGTATTCAATATCATTTTCGGGCGGGAACTACCTATCAGTCTAGGTATCCACAATGTATAGCTTTCAATGACACTCAGAACAAACGGATTATCGCTACTGAGGATAGTTTTCTTCATTATGCCGACGGCTCGTTTGGTGCCTTCAAAAATGGGGTTGTTTTGAACCTTTCGACTTTAAATGATGATTTAATCAACTATTACAATGTTTCTCCAGAATCAATTATGCAAAATAACGGCAAGAGTTATTACCTTGACCATATGGGGACACCGATTCCCTTTAAGGAGTTCCTGTGGAAATTAAGCCAGGATAAATATCTACTTGCTTCAGATACTTTAAAACTGCATTTTGCAAAGGATGATATACGGGAATTTAAGGGTTATCTTGAAGTAAGTTATGTGGATGAAAATGTGGTTCAATTGGCGAATAACGAGGCCGTTCTCCAGACGATCGCAGCCGATTGTATTGTCGAGCTTAACGATGGGGTAACTGTCAATCTTAGTGAAAAGACGATTAAGTATTACAACATCACGAAGTTGACGCTGGCCCAGATGATGGTTGATGCCGAGGAAAATATTGAGGTGACTCCTTTAAAAAAGGATGTCGCTCGTATTAAGTTGCCTAAAATTACGACCATTGATGGTGAAGACGGCAAAGATGGTGAAACTGGAGACGCTGGAGAGCCCGGAGAGCCTGGCGAGGGCGGACAAGCCGGTGATACCGGGGAAACTGGTGAAGATGGCGAATCAGGGAGCAAAGGCAAAAGTGGCAAGAAGGGGGAAGATGGCGCCGCCGGTGAGACCGTTGGCGGTGGAGGCGAGGATGAGGAATCCGCTGCCCCGGTTAAATTGCCTGTTTTTGAATTATCCCAATGGAATGTTACGGCGACCAGTGTCGGCGGCAGTATTTTTATTGAGGATGAGGAGAATTTGCTGCTCGGGGATTCGGTTAATTTAAAGCTTGTGGAAACAGGTACTAATAAGGTTGTGTTTGGTCCGGAGCCATATGCGGGGTTGAATTTCAACTTTCTGATTGACACGCTCCAATCCGGTACCGAGTATCGTTTAATCATTAGTGCGGACTATACGGTAAACAATAAGGAATATACCAGGGATTTTATCAACAAGGTGTTTGTGGCGGATAGTATTGGCCTAACTGTGGAAAAGGCATATGCTACCGAAACGGAGCTTGCTTTTATCGTGATGAAGCAGCCTTCCTCCACGGTGGATATAGCCAGTTTGCAGCTTTTTGATGAAGATGGGACACCGCACAGCGTGGAAAATGTCAATTTCGCTGCTGACAGTCAAACTGTGTTGTTCCGCAATTTAACGGCTAATACAAAGTATCAGGTCCAGTTTACTGATGTGAAAAGCAGTGATGGAATTGAAATGGCTACCTATGGGCAAAGACTGGAATACTGTACGTTAAAGACCCCGCCAGGTATTGGGGTACCCAATGTGATCATTAACAAAAAGAATGCTTCGTTTGAGATGCAAGTCGGTTCTGTCGTTGACGTTCATAATGGAATCACTAATTTCCGTTATGAGATCTATGGTTCACCGGTCATTGATGGTGCCAAACCGGTTAAAACGCTTTTCTCCACAACAAAGGGGAGCGTTGCTGCGTTCCTGGATAACCTGTACTTGCGGCGTAACGAAAACTATCAGGTGAAGGTTGTTGCCGAGTTTTATGACAATGAAAAGACAGTTGAGTATGAGAGTACTTTATCAAATACGTTCCGGATGGATGGGGTTGGCTTCCCAACGGTAAGATTTGAAGCAGAAGAGGTTACTTTTGAGCGTATCAGGGGGATTATTTATATTGATGCCCAATCGGCGGAGCTTGTGGTAAATTCAAGCAAACCGCTTACAATAATGTATGAAAACTCCCTCAATATTGCAAAAACACTTGACCCAATAACTGATCTTACCCAGTTTGCGGAGACAGCTACTACTTACGCTATCCCATTTGTTGTAAATAACTTACGGGCGAATGACTCATATGTGGTTTCACTTCATGGGTGCGTTGATCTTCTTGATGGGAATGCAGAGGAACAAATGCTCATTGGTAGCTTTATTTTCGACACGTTGCCGCCCAATCCGTTCCAAGCAATTTTTATAGAGAATACCAGTGATGGAAGCTCCGCGATAAATGTAGATTTTCAGTTGCAAAATCCGCCGGCAATAAATAGTGAACTGGAAGCCAATACCTTATCTCATTTGACTTTTAAATTATTTTCAGGGGCAACTACCGAGGAAAGGAACTTGATAGCTACTGTTCCTCAGCATGATGCTAATCCGGAACCGTATGAAAGTATGTTAAAAGAGGCTTTCTATGATCATATGGTAAAGATTTCGGAGGAAACATTTGGGCTTCGCCCCGAACAGTTAGAGACAGCTATTTATACCATCCAGGTGACTGGGGCATCTGATTATACCGATTATCAAAATGAAATCAGTATTTTGAACAATTCGGTTACAATTAATAAAACGGAGTCAGCACCTCCGTTACCTCCGGTAGATGATGCTCTTGAGGTAACCACGATTATCAACGGAAAAGCAGAACTATTTGGTGTGGATAGAATTAATGGGTTGAGAGATGATACTGTAATTGGTTATCGTGTTAAGGCTAAGTTTGACAGTGATCTAGCCAATAATTTTACATACACCATGTATTCACCCGCCGAATACCATCAATATAACAGTGATCCTGATATTACTTTGGGCGCGCAGCAGGTTGGTAATTCTTATACATTGCCTGTTGTAGGCGGCAAAATACCGGAGTTGGTTTTGATGTTCGGAACCGGGCCGGATAGCGAGTCAGACGGGCGGTATATTCGGTATAATTCAGCGGCAAGTAGAGGTGCTCAATATTATTTCACATACACTGCCATGTTGAAACTTTCGGAAGGTACATATCAATATCCGGAGGATTACCAGGCCGGGGCGTTACTACGTTCCAAATTGCTTGATGCGCCAAAGGAAAGGCCCGAGTTTGAATTCTATCCGTGGGTTTCCGATAACACTAGCGCTACATGGAAATATAAGCTGTCTGATGTGGATGCGGCCTTGCTTGATAACAGAGCGCTCAGTGTAAAACAAGGCAGTAATGTAAGAAAGACCACTCCGCTAGTTAAGGGATCGGGCGTGTTCGAAAATGTACAGTTTACTGATCTAAGTCAAGGAGCATATACTGTTTCAGCTACCCAGAATCTTTATTCGAAATATGCCAGTAAACAAGAAAATCGCCTGTTATTTGAGCGCTATTTTGAAGGAAAATCCGGACTTAGTACTGCCATTACATTCAGGGTTGAGCCGATCCAGGAACGTAACCGTTTGTATATTATTCTTGACAATGTGCCGGATAATGAGCTTAGGCGGATTGCCGCGATAAAGGTTGAAGTCAGTGCCGCCGGGGTTTCCTGGAACTGAGTACTTTTATCTTGCGGTGGAAGATGTTGATTTCAATAATAATCCGGTTATTGCGGGACAGCTGTTGTTTTCTAGGTTAGACCGGTTCCAGGGAAAAACAATTACATTGAAACCTTCTCTTTGCTATGATACAGGTGAATCGGGTTTCGGTACGGCAAGCACCTTCCATGCTATTCAGCTATGCCCTAACGGAACGATTGGACAATATAAGGTGCCGGGTACTTTTGGCAACATTTTACGAAATGATCAATACGCCAGTGGCTCTCTTTTTACCACATCATTAGCCGGTTCCCAATTGAGTTTCACCAACAGAATTGTCGGTAATACTGGTTCGATAGCACTTGCTTTTTCAGACGCCGGAGCACGTGACAATACATCCTTTGAATATCTTACACTGAAGGCTATTGCGGAACAGTCTATTTTAACAGCAGAAGGGAATCCGTCGGTCAGTTATGCCTTAGGGATTGTTGTTCCCAGTGTTTCTGATGGTGATATTTTGGTCACACTTAATACGGCTGATATTAACTTGCAAATTGACGGCGGGATGGTACTTGATGATGGGAAATTTTATATTGAGTTATACGAAACGAAGGGTTGGAGATGAACTGATTGATTCTCGATATTATACAGGCAATATTGGGGCAGGACAGTCAGACTATTTGGTTAAGCTAACCGGACTCATGCCCAGGACGAATTACGCTTTCCGGGTTTGGGGAAATATTAACAGTGTCAAAACATATTTATATGATCCCGATGTAGAACAATCCGGTGTTTTCTATCGGTTTGCCACTCTACAGACAGTGAATATCACTAATCCTGATATCTTATTTACAGCTGAAAACTATGATACAAAATATTTAATGTTGACCTATAATCTGGATCAGGTACTGGGCTTCAAGATTTTTTACGATCTGGAATTGCTGGCTGAAGACGGTACTGTGGAGCAGCTATGGCGGTATGAGGATTTACTAGGCGATACCATCATTTCAGAAAATGTTACTTACGACAAAAATATGGCGAAAAATCTTTATTGCCGACCGGGCAGTACAGTGTTCCAATTTGGCAGGGAATACCGTATTACGATAAGCGCCGTTGCGAACGCGGGAATTGACCAGCGTGACAATCCCGAAAATGTTTTGGGGTTGCTTGCGTATGAGTTTGAGCTGGAAGATTTGTTAAGACCCGTTTTTGGTATCACTTCTACGGCTTTTATTGATGAGGAAGGAAAGCATAATTTGACCTTTAGAGTATTACCGATTGATTCGGATAAAGTAATTGTAGATGGGTTATACATCGTTCGTTTCTTCGATAGCGATGGACAGAACATTACACCGCAAGAAATTGCCGATCAAACTTATAATGTTAGTACGCCAACTAATTTTACGATTGGGGGGCTGCAAAAGAATAGTACATATATCATTAGGCTTTATGCGGTTACTGATATGACCAATGGGGGCAATCTGGAGAATATCAGTGAAGTAGAAACACCGACGAATTCACAGTATCTGCTTAAAACAGCGTATGGAACCACTCTGGATGATGAAGGTATTTTTCTCGGCGAAATCAGTTGTGTAAAGTCAGCAAACAATAATCAACGAGTAGAATTACATTTTAATAACTCAGTGAATTTAGCGGCGGTGCAGACCATTCAGTATTCGATTTATACATCCAATAATTACATTTATCCGACTGTTACCACGGCTTTTGTACCACAAGTGCACAATGCCGGTACCGCAAGCGAATATTATTCTCTGGAGTTGCCCACCGATTTGACTGAAAACGGAACACATTACATTCAGGTACAGTTCTATAAAGATGGGAATAGACTGAGGGAGCCGCAGGTTCTTATCTACAACAAATAGACAAGCAAGAGCAGGAGAAGGAGGGATGAGCATGAGAAAACTGAATAAAAAGGCGATTATTGCTTTTAATCTCTTTGGCCTGCTCGTCCTTATCACCGTTGGAGTGTTTACGGTTGTGGTCGTCCGGGTTGCGGCACATGGGGGATCAAATTACACGATTGCCGCCGAAAGTATCATTTATGATAAAAATAACTTTCCGATTACGACAACGATCGAAGGAAAGATAACCCGGTCCCTGGATGGCAATTATCACTTAAAGCTAGCCGGGCAGCGCGATTATATTTTAGGAAACAACACGGTGGCTTACGAGACAAGTAATGCTGTATTAAAGGTTTTTGGCAAGGGATACCAGGTTTTTCATGATGGAAGCGTGAGCCGGCTGTCTGAAGAGACAACAATAACTGATTTTGCAGGAACGGCTTTTTATAAACTGGCCGATCGGAAGTATTTACTCGTCGGGTCGGTTATAAAAAGCAGTGATGATTTACTGAATGCCGAAAAATATCTGTTTGTGGTCATCAATAAGGCGGGAAATGCTCAATTGATGAATGATAACGTGAATATGAAAACGGTAGATCCCATGGTTCTGATCTGTGGGAAGATGGAATTTGATATCGCCAATGAAAAGCTGGTGATTGAGGAGAGAACCATTGATTTAACCAAGATTTATGGCACGACCAATCAATATTCCTTATTGCCTGACAAAAGTGAAGAAGAGGAAGAATACGAGATGCCGGAGGAACTGGTCATTCGTGGCGGTAAAGGCGGAAAAGGAGGTAAAGGGGGTATTGGCGGAATCGGCGGTATCGGCGGTGTCGGCGGCACCGGCGGTGTAGGTGGCACAGGCGGGAAAGGGGGAATCGGCGGCACAGGTGGTGCCGGCGGTGCAGGTGGCGCAGGCGGCGCAGGCGGTGTCGGTATTGCCGGCGGGCAGTCTTCTCTAGGGTCTGAACTAAGGAAAACACTTAGCCTGCGCGGGATCATGACGAAGGTAAACTCCCTTGTTGTTGACTACTCCGTGTTTGATCCGACCGGCGCGTTCGGGATGGTTTTTTTGGAAGCAATGCCAACAGTATATGCTGATGAAGCGGAAAAGGAAGAGCAGACAGTCCGCATACAGGTAAATATTGATGATACAAGGGCAACAATATACGGGTTGAATCCAGGAACGTCTTACGTGGTGAGTCTTGGCTACCGTACTTATGAAAGTACGGAGGATTATGTTGTTGATATGGTAAAGGTGCAGACCGCTGAGATTGCAACGCGCATTAGGGCTGGAACGTCTGACCTGTGATAAGGTTTTCTTTAATTTGAAGCTTGATCCTGAATATGTCATCGATGGGGGAAGAATTGTCCTAATGGCTGACGGGATAGAGGTTGATACGAAGAATATGACGTAGCGGCGGGAATTTCCCCAGATGGCTGGAGTTCCTCCTTGAGCTACAACACGGGAACAGTCTTGGAACTAACCTTGGAGGATATTGAATATGCCGGTGAACCGATTGCGTTGAAAAACGTCAATGTGGTTATTATGAATACAACGTCATCTGCAGTAGACATTGATGATTCAAGTATGTACTTCATTCTCTAAAGCTGGACCAGACAATGAGCCACTTCGTAGATCCGACGATTTTGCTGAATCTGATACATCTGGCAAAGCTGCAGAGGATAGTAGCCCAAACGCAGCTGACAGTGATGAATATGGACAGTAGCACCGATGATTCCGGGAATGATGCTTCCGGGAATAACGAACCTAATCTGATCAGACGGAAGAAACAGAGACAAATACCGAAGAGACTGCAGAAGAAACAGGCTCTGAAGAAACAAATCCTGATGAAACGGACATTAAAGAATCAGAAAACGAAGGAATAGATCCTGAAGAGGTAAATACAGAAGAGACTCCTGAGGAAGAGAATGCAGATGAAATAATTACTGATGAAGAACCACAGACAGAGGATCCACAGCAAAGTACAACGGATTGGTTAACAGGAAAGCTGACAGGTAGAAAAGAGACAAGCCAGTTTTGGTAATGAGCCGGAATAAGGATTAAGGGGGAAAAAAATGGAAGGCATCTTATCTTCGACAATTATGGCAGTTGGGATTATTCTCGGGTTAACATTTTTAGGGGCGGGAATTGGCCTCGGTATTTTAGGTTCAAAGGTTGCCGAAGCCGTAGGCCGCAATCCGGAAACGAAGAGTGATGTAGTGCAATCAGTAATGATCGTTGCTGTGGTGTTAATGGTATTGTTACTGTTATTATTTGCCTTTGTGTTTATTTTGTTGTTTTACAACCCGCTATTAGTTTAAAGATGAGGGGGTGTAGCTTTGGATGTCTTTATTGCTGTAATCATTGTAATTCTATTAATGAATAGCTTTTTGTTTTTTGTTTTCAAAGGAATCGCGGTGAACGTTGGCAAGCTTGCTCAGAATTACGTGGTGCGGCAACTCTCGGCATATGATGAATTAATTGAGAAAAAAGAGCACACACTGCACGAACTAAATAAGGTATTGGCAAAAAAACAAGCACAGATGGCTAAGGATAGTGTACAAACCCAGGTAAATGTTCAGACGTCGATTAATCCTTTTGCCATATCGCCGGGAAATTATCTAGATACCAACTTTTTGCCTAATTACCGATTGGTGCGGGAGTTCTTTCATTTTGATCACTGCTCGTGCATTAACAATGTGCTTCAACAATACGACACGGTGGAAGAAGATATGCATTCATCGCTAAGCAGACAGATTTTAGCGCGGTTTTCCCTTGATGACCGATTTGGCATATCGACACTGGAAGAGCAGGACCAAATAGAACTTCTTGAAGAAATATTGAGTGAGGATGAGTATAGCCTTTTGGAGGAATTCCGTACTATTCGTAAATCCTTTGATTGTCTTAACTTTTTTGAATGGCTTGAAACGGAGTCTTATCGTTCTGATCCTGCGGTGATTATCAGAACCGGCGAAAGTAAAGAAGATCTTACGTGGTTGAACGAACGAATAAAGATGCAATACGACAGTAGTATTTGTGAAGGCATGCAAATCATTTTATGGAACAGTCTTTATGATTTTTCGATACAGAAAAGGGAGTTATGCGGATGAACGAATATTTAAGCGGGACAATTCAGAAGAAAATTGAAGCAATTAAACAAAAGAAAAACATTTATGCGTTGGGGCACGTCATTAGAGTTCATGATTATATTCTTGAGGTAAGCGGTTTGGAAAACGCTGCTTTTTGTGAGCATGTTTTTATTGGGGATAAGGCCGAAGGGTATGTCAACAATATTGGACGTAATTCGGTAACCGTAGTGCTGGTGAAAAGAGCCGCCCCGGTTTATGTGGGTGATGAGGTAGCTGCTGCCGGTGAGTTGTTTTGTGCCTTCTATTCTCCTGACTCCATCGGACATATTGTCGACATTTTTGCTCAAGATAAGATGCGTAATCAGTATTTTAGTAACCGGGAAAAAATTGAAATAGAAACACCACCGATTCCGATTATGGACCGCACCAGTGTTAACCGCCCTCTTTATACGGGTATTTCGGGGATTGATTTGCTTTATCCCATCGGAAAAGGGCAGCGTCAGTTGATTATTGGTGATAAAAAAACAGGGAAGACACAGATTGCCCTTGATACAATTGTGAATCAACGGGGGAACGATGTGTTTTGTATCTATATCGCGATTGGAAAAACGAAAAAAGAGGTTAAAGAGGTCTACAGTGAGTTGCTTGCCCATGGGGCCATGGAGTACACGCTTATTTTGGCGGCATTCCAGGATGAATGCGCACCTGTATTGCGCAACACGCCGCAAGTAGGGATTTCCATTGCTGAGAAATATATGAGGCAAGGGATTGATGTGCTGGTAGTTATTGATGATTTAAAGCAGCATGCCGATAATTATCGGGAGATTAGTTTGCTTTCCGGAAGAGTACCTGGTCGGGATGCCTATCCGGCCGATATCTTTTACGCTCATGCCAGTTTGCTTGAAAAAGGTTGTCAGCATAAGGATGGCGGTTCGATTACGATTTTGCCTATTATGGAAACTAAAGGTGGGGATATTACTGATTATATATCCACCAATATTATTTCAATTACCGATGGACAGATTGTGCTTTCGGCGAAAAACTTTGAAAAAGGGCAAAAACCGGCTATTAACTATGGCTTGTCTGTTTCCCGTTTAGGTGGCGCGGTACAGACGAAAGAACTAAAGAAGTTGGGTTCCACAGTGCGCCGGGAATTGTTGTCATACTTAGAAACACGTGTTGTTTTTGAACTGGCGAATACCGACGAAATGAGCGGGGATTTACGAGAAAAGATGGGGATTGGTAATGAAATATTGAGGCGGATGAATCAATATAAATTTGAAGCACGTAGTCCACAGGAGATGGTAAAACTATTTGAAGAATTGGTGGTGGTACCTCAATGAACATCAAGCTTGTTGTTAAGGCCATGAATTTTCATGCTTTATTGCATGTTGAGTCTGCCCGTAAAAAAGCGAAGAAGTATTTTTATTTGGAACAGGAAGTTAGCGGGCTGATCGAGATGATTGTTAACAATCGCAATTTTATTCTGGACAAGCATCTTTTAAAGGTCAAACCGTCCAAGCCTGCGTTAAATATCTATATCGGCAGTGATTTAGGGTTTTGCGGCAGCATTAATGCCCAGGTAGATAATCTTTTAGTAGCAGATGATGCTTCAGAGAAAATTGTGATCGGTAAAAAACTACATGCAAATCGTCCTAATGTTTTGCTTAGTATGACTAGAGATATGTTTGAAGCGAATTATTCCGCGGTGGAAGAGCAACTGGAGCGAAGTATTCGGGAGCTTAGGCATAGCGCTATTAATGTTATATACAACCATTACTATAGTGCCAGTGATATTAATTTATACAAAAAACAAATCTTCCCGTTCCCAATAAAAAAACAGGCAAAGAACCAATATACAGAAGATTTTGTGGTCGAGGGCAACATACAAGATCTTTTACTTAGTTTGATCCTTTCTTATCTTAACTACGAGGTGAAAATTGCGGCGGTTAATAGCTTCGCTTCGGAAAATATTATGCGCCAAAATGCTACTACTGAGTCCCTAAAAAAGATCGATGAATGGCAGGAGGAAGAACTGCGGGAGTTACGTAAGTTCCTTAAACAAAAGACTTTTAAGAAAGTGCTTGACGGCTATCTGAAAACGAAGGGGTTTGGAGGAAATGACCTATGAGGATCGGAAAAATCATCTCGGTATCGAATTTACGGATAGATATTTTGCTGGATAGTCGGGAAATCAATATCAGGGATATCGTTTGGACGGAACATAATGAGCAACGTCACCGGTTTGAGATCGCGCAAATAGATGGCAGTGTTGCGTTAGCGATTCCCCTGAGCAGTGTGCATGGACTTCGAAAAGGGTTAGATGTCAATCTGGAAGAAGGGGGTTTGCAGATCGAGTACTCGGACCAGGTCTTGGGCAGGGTTTTTAGCGCATTTGGCGAACCGCTGGATGAGCAGAAGATTGAATCATCCTGCCGGAAGAATATTTACCAGAAAAATCTCAACCTCTCCGAAATCGGGATTAATGGGGATATTCTCTGGACCGGGATTAAGGCGCTGGACTTTTTTGCCCCGATGCAGAAGGGTTTTAAAATGGGCTTGCTAGGTGGGGCCGGGGTTGGCAAAACTGTCTTGATCAAAGAACTAATCAATAATGTTTATAAGGGCTTCGGTTCTAATTCGGTGTTTGTTGGGATTGGGGAGCGTTCACGTGAAGGTAAAGAGCTTTATGATGAAATGCTGGAAAGCAACTTGCTGGATAAGTTGTCCATTGCGTTTGGACAGATGGGCGAGAGTCCTATGGCCCGTTCGCGGGCAGTATTCAGTGGTTTGACTTTGGCTGAATATTTGCGTGACGAAAAGCAACAGGATGTCCTTTTATTTATCGATAATATGTACCGGATGATTCAGGCCAACAGCGAAATAGTAGCAGAGCTGGGGCACATCTTAATTGATAATGGTTATTCCACTACTTTACTCAGTGATGTCAGTGAAGTTGAGGAGCGGATTAATTCAACAGATAGCGGCTCCGTCACTTCTTTCCAGGCTATTTATATTCCCGCCGATGATTTAACCGATGCCGCCGTCAACGCTATTCTTTCTCATTTAGACGGACAAGTAGTGCTTGACCGGAAAATTGCGGAGAAAGGATTATATCCGGCCATTGATGTGTTTCACACTACAAGCAGGCTCATTTCGGTGGAAAAAGTCGGGCAGCGCCATTATTCGCTGGTGAATGAAGTGATCCGTTACCTTTCTCAATATCAGGAATTGGAGAAGATTGTGGCCGTATTGGGGATTGAAGAGTTATCGGAAGAGAATTACAACATTTTTTATCGTTCCAGGAAATTGCGCAATTATTTTACGCAGCCCATGTTTGTTTCGGAACAATATACCGGTATACCAGGTCAGTTTGTCAGGATTGCTGATGTCTTAGATGATGTAGAGGCGATTCTTTCCGGAAAATATGATGATACTGACGAACGCAAGTTTTCTTACATCGGGTCATTACCAAAAACATAAGCGATAGGTTTTGGAAGGTGAGGAGGAGTTATCTTTGGAAAGCGAAGAGAAGGAAGTTGATATTACAGAAAATCCAATACAGCAAGAAAGCATTGGCAATAAACTGGGCATGGAAGTGCGTGTTTCCAGTTTTGAAAACGGTTTGGAAGTCTATCAGAATGTTCACCTTATTCGTGTGAAGAGTGCTAAATATAATTTACTCATCATGGAGGATTATTTGCCTGTAATCGGCAAAATCGAGGGCAGTGTCAGTTTTGTCGGGGAAGAAAAAGAATATGCTCTTGAAAATATTCAGGGTTTTTTCTGTCACAAACATAATGTATTTTCGTTACTAATAAAGGAGCGTTCTCATGTGGACTAATTTTTGGCCGTTGCTTTTCGAGTTCAAGTGGCTGGTGATTAGCACGTTGTGCGCTGGCTTGTTATTGGGAATAACCGGGTTATTACTTTGCCGAAATTTGCGCTGGCATCAGAAAAGGCTCAAATTTCTGGGAATATTCCTTAATCTGCAGACTAAGGATAATCTCTTCCTTTCTGTTGCCTTGTTACGTTTTTTGTTTGTGATGAGCGCCGTTGCTTTTTGTGTGGAAATGGGTACGGCGCAAATTTGCTTTTTTATTGCGCTTTGTGTTCTCTATAATCTTTTGCATTTCCGTCCGGTTAATTTTTTATTCGATTTATTTAATAATACGGTTATCTTTGCCGCTTTATTTGCGGGAAATATCCTGATTGGCTTTCTGCATGAGGTACGCTTTGATTGGCGTACGATCACTGTGTATGGTTTGCTAGCTTTATTTATCACCGTCTATTCTGCTTTTTTCTTTTTACGTGATGTTTCCAGACTGCTTCAGAGCGAACCGAAGAGAAGAGTTTTGAAATTTGAGTAAAGACATGAAGTTATGTTAAATGTCAACTGAAGAAAAACGGGGAGTGGACTCAATGCTGTTACGAAGGAAAAAAAGTAAATTAAATAAGGATAGATTATTGTTAGTGGCGATTATGTTTATTTGTGCGGGGCTTGTATTAGCAGTGGCAGTATATATTTTTCAGCTTAATAGCCGGGCAATCAGAGCCGACTTGTATCTCTATGATACTGGTTATCGCTTTGATTATCCTGGCCCGTCTCAGATCCACAAAACTGAAAAAGGAATGGTGCTGGAAAGTAACGGAGGCGAGATTTTACTGGAGATGGGACCGCTCTATTACAAGGATCAGGAGAGGATGCTCCTTCCAATGGTAATGGTCGCCTGTTTACCATCCGACAATAGGTTTGGCAAATTGGATTATTTTACGGAGGTATATCAAGATAATAATGGCATCTTCGCCAAGCGCGGTTATCATCATATTCCGTTAGGAAAAGGATTTTTACATAATGGTAAGGATCTCTATGTTTTTTTGGAAAACACTACTGTCAACTGGCAGGAGAAGTCGGTGTCTTTAGAACCATTTTCCTATGCGATCGTTATCTATAACCAGCGTTTAGAGATTTATTCGGCGAAGGGCGGCGAATGCGTCTTGGAGGATACGGGTGTATGTAAAGTAATTGCAGAGGCCGAAAGTGGTTATAAAATCGATTTGGGAACGGATATTATGTATAGGCCGGATGGCCATGAACAAATGCTATTTGCCCAGCCTTCAACCCTGAAAGAGTTGAAGTAAAGCGGAGGTGTCTAGGTGAAAAAGGTTATCTCTTTAGCAGTGGTTATTATTGCTGTTTTACTTTTTGCCAAATTCTATCAGCTCAAAACCGTTGGGATATTGGAAAATAGCACCTATGCGCTAACCGATAATCGGATTACGCAGAGCTTATTCTCCGATGATGTTCCCCCCGAAAAGGCGGTGATTGAGCCAACTAAGGCGGAATCACTGACCCCACTGTACGAGTTGGGCGGCAATCTGTATATTGGAGAGCGGAAAAACAAGCTTAATAGTGCGTATCCACTGTTTGTCAATGATGCGACTGCCATAATGAATATCAATAATAGCGCCAAGCTCATTACCGAAGATTTCGAGAGGGTGAGCAGTTATTACGGGCTGTATGTAAGTGACGGGATATCCTTTAACGCGGATAAAGAGCGTGCTGATGCCGAGACCTTTATTTTGCTTGAATTGGCCAACAAATTGTATATCAATGCTCAGCAAATGGAGGTTCATACCATTTGCGGCGATATCCAGATTCCGATGAATGGGATCATCAATTTTCAGGAGGAGACAATCCGGTATTATACTCTAGAGGAAGGACAGTTTCAGTACAAGGAGATCACCAAACTGGATGAACAGGCCTGGGTGCGTTTTGCCGACCGGAAATATCCGTATGTTGACTTTCTAAAAGAGCTTGGAAAGCTCAAAGAGCGCGCCGGTGAAAGGAAACCGGGAAAAAGGAAGAAGCTCCTCTGTCTGAAAAAATAGAGCAGGATGACGAAGAGAGCCAAGCATACCAGGATGAGGAGCAGGGAGATAAGGGAAACCTTCCTGTGGTGAAGCCGGATGCTGCTGATTTCCCAAAACCCTCCTACCATAAGCCGCGGGTAACCATGACGGATTTCCGGGTCAATCCGATCGAAAAAACTGCGGAGACAACGTTGAGTATTCACGATCCAACAGGGGTTCTGACCGGTGTTATTCAGGTTGTTCTACATGATCCGAAAGGGAATGTGCAAAGATGGACGTATGCGGACTATGCTGAAGCGCAACAGGGTGTAATACAGCCTGTGGCAACCTTTGCAGGTTTAGAAAGCGGGATGACCTATTCTGCTTATGGGACATATACTTACCTGGATGCCAATGGACAGAAACAAACGGAGCTTTTCGGGTTCAAGACTTTCTACGTGGAAGAACAGTTTATCTATTTCTATGATCTGATCAAGGAAGAACCGAAGCCGGAACCGGATCCGGAGTTTACATACATAAAGCCCCAGATTAGTTGTGCTCCTTTTGTAGCGGATATCTATGATTTACATTCAACTTTGACTATTCAGGAACGGGGTAGTCTTGTGGCGGGCGGGATTCGTTTTGAGGTATATCGTGACGAACGTTTGATCATGAGAAAAACGGTTGCCGAGAGCGGAGAATTCGCCATCGGTCCCTTGCCGCCTGCCACGGATTACCAGGTGATCGGGTATATCACATATCTAAATGAATATAAACTAAAGGTTGAGGAAAAGATTCTGGAACAGACTATTTCCACGCTTTCGTTGGAAGAGTTGGCGCCCATGTCGTTGGCCTTTCAAAACGGAGAAATTTTCTATGATCGCATTCAACTAATTGAGCTGTGCTTTGCGGATGACCCAATAGATAGTAGCCGGAAAGTCGGTTTTACCACCATTCCCTATGTGGCGAAAATTGCCGTGCGGATTAATAATACTGCCTATGGCCTCAAGGCTGCCCAGATAAGTGCCATGCAGAATGGCAGTAAAATAGAATACGAAACACCGGCGGTATTACGCTCCAATCGGGTATATCAATATGCAATTGTCTGTTCGGACCGTTTTGGTAATGAGTTGCCCTTGACGGAGCCGGCTGTGGGGGAGACCCATACCTGTAAGGCACCGCCGAAAGCGAATATTCGGCTCACCGGCAATGCAGTGGCCAATACGGAGCTTACGGTCGATATTGAAAACAAGGATGAGGTGCAAACGCAGAATTGCCGGATTGCCTTGTATGATCTAAATGATAATTTAATTCACACGGTCAGGAAGACAGAAGGCGGGGAAGATTCTGATGCGGCAACTCATCACGCCCTGCCGGAAGATGGCGGCAAAATCGCCTTTACAAATCTGAGCACTGGTGAGGCTTATTCGGCTGTTGTCTATGCCGATTATGACCTGGACAATGAAGAAGGAATACAGGAGAATATGGAAATCGGGCGGATCCGTTTTACGACCTTGCCGATTTCGGCGCTGGGTTATGCCATTTTTACTACGGAGATTACGGAGCTAACCGATAGCGGGGCTACATTAGGCATTAGCCTCGATAAAAACCGTACTAACCAAAGTTTGCAGTTTTTGCTGGATAAAGTTACGGTGCTCATTACCGGGCCTGATGGCGAAGAAATCCAGACAATATCTCTTACGGGGGAGGAATTAGCCCGGTTCGTGGCTGGCGAGGGCGAGCCTTTTCAAATACAACTGGAGAACCTTTCGAGTGCTACGGAATATACGCTTACAATTCTGGCGGAGGTAGAGCAAGGCACGGAGATTCATGAGATTAAAACATCTAATAATATGGAGAGTTTCAAAACGTTGAAAGCGGAACCGGAGGTAATTATATCCTCATATTTTGCTGTTTCTAATGCCATTGAGCTTTATGATGTGATGATCAACGATCCGGATGGGGCGATTGTGAGCAATGTCAATGTGCTGGTCAGTGATAGCTATGGCCGGGTTGTGGGCATGAGCATTCTCCAGGCGAATACCCTTTATGAGACTATTGTCTTTCCAAAACTCATTGAAAATGAAATGTATACCTTTACCTTTGTGGCCACCGAGTTTAATAAAGGGTATGATTACACAACCTATGAGACTCTTTATCAGTTGAAACCGGTTTATCAAATTATCAATGAAAACAAGCTGGCCGGAGAAATCGGGCTACAAAGTTTAGACGAAATTACCGGTGATGAGGCGCATTTTCAGGCGAAACTGCGGGTACAGATCAGTGATGAGAAGCAGTTACTGCTTGAAGAGCCACGTTATACCATTAAGGTATTTAAGGAAGAAGAGCAGGTTGATGCTTTGGTATACGAAATTGAGCCTGCCGGTTCCGAGGTGGATAATATTTTTACCTACCAGGTCGTTGCGATGAGCGAATATCGACTCGAATTGTGGGTAAAGGTGCGTGACCATGAGTTCAAGCTGGATGATACCTCTTTTACCACGGAGCAACCCATTATTGGGCTGGCCTCGTTTCAGGATTTTAACAAGATCAAAACCAACAAAAGCGGAAAATTTATTGTGCTGAATGATATTGATATGACGTCAGGCCCGATTCTCGGGTGGGAAGACTATTTTAACGGCGAGTTGGATTTTCAAGGATATACGCTGCATAATAGCAAGGGTACTTATTTATTTTCGCATTTAGGTAAAACCGGGATCATCAAGAATATGGTACTTGATTTGACGATCCCGTTTACTGATCCGATCCGTTATCGTGGCTTCATCGTCTATGTTTTGCAGGGGCGTATGGAGAATATTATGGCGAACGTGAAAGGCTGTACCGAGTATCTGCATAATGATTGGGGGATTTTTTGTCGCACTAACAGTGCGACCGGCGTAATTGAAAATTTTGTGGTCAATCTGGAATGTCCTGTTTATGTTTGGACAAATTATGGCAGTGTGGTACCATATAACAGCGGTTTGGTACGCAACGGTTACGTGTACGGTAATGATATTATCCTGCCTGATATTGAGGTGGATGGGGGCTACAGTGCATCTATTTTTGGCGGGATTGTGGGCAGAAACGAAACAGCCGGTCAGGTGGAAAATGTCTTTAATTTGGTCAATATTCGGACCGGGACCCTGGTCACACCGAGTACAAACAATTTTGGCATGATTGTGGGCGTAAATAATGGGAGAGTAAAGAATACTTTTACCACAGGAGAAGTATATTTTGGGGGCGTAAATGATCTCCGTTATGGTCCGGCGGTAGGAAGCCAGGGTGGGATGCTGCAGACGGGTGCCTATTATATTTCGGCAAGTTCCACCTATACGAATACATATAATGGAAAAGTAACCAAGGAGACTTTGTATGACCCTTTGTGGCATGATGCCGTACTTGGCCATATGTTTGAGACAGAAGAGCCGGTGTTACTGGGCTATTATCCGCAATTGAAAATGCCGGATTGTATGCCGGCGCAACCTTATCTTCCTTTGCCGGAGTTAGATGTCGCAAATAACGTAAACCTTGCTAGTGTGATGGTGGAGGAACAGTACGAGGATTACGCAATCGCAAGGTTTACTTTTAATAATCCTTCTTGCTATACGATTAAGAGCGTGGCGGTGGAATATCTTGATGCCACCATCATCGAGGGTAGTCAGGTCGATAAGGATGAGCTTACCCGAGTTCTGGTGCGCTTGGATAACCCCACTAAGTTTTATTCCAGCTACAATGTCCTTTATTTCGGATACGGTGTTTCCGCTAGCAGTCCAACGACTTTGCGCCCCTATCAAAAAGGAGAACGTCTGGTCAATGCAGAGTTTTTTAAGCCAATTCGCACAATTGAAGATTGGGCATCTATAGAGGATAGCTTAGAGCAGAACTATCGTTTGAAAGAGGATTTGGATTTTAATAATACTCCGCCGCAATTAATCCGCATTGGGGAAAATGATGCTAATCAATTTACCGGCAAACTGGATGGCGGTATTTATGACAAAAACATGAAATGTATTGGGATGCATACTATTCGTAATCTTGATTTATCCATTGGCTTAGGAGGAGTGATCACTAATTTAAAAGGTTCGGTTTCCAATCTGCGGGTGGAGAGGCTAATTTTAGAGAATCCGACAGATAGTTATGTTGGATTTGTTCGTCACACGCAAAGCGGGGCCTTGGTGGATAATGTGCATTTAAGTAATGTCAGGCTAAGCGGGAGCAGTATGGTGGGTGGAATTGCCGGTCAATGTAATTATGCAAATCTGCAAAATTGTTCGGTGAACGGCATCATTATTAAAAATGCAACTACGACTCTCACAGCCGGTGGCCTTGCGGGGCAGGGTTCATATTGCATGATTAAGAATTGTTATGTGGACGGATTAAATATTTTAATAGAAAAGGCGAAATCCGGCAATGGTGTTGGGGGAATTATTGGTTATATTGATAATTCGGAAGTAGAAAACTGTTATGCGGTGGGTAGTATCGAGACAAATGTGCAGAATGCCGGTGGGATTATAGGTAGAGCCGGGAGCGGGAACATGATCCAGAAGTTCTGGAGTGATGTGGATATTACCACAACTGTTGATTACATTGCCGGCATAGTTGGCTTTTATCCCGGCGGGGAGAGTGAAATCGTTCCCGTCAATAGCCTGGTTCTGGGTGATTTATACAGTTCCGTTTCTACTGCCGCAAATGTGCGCAGAATAATGGGCAATCGAACGGATATGTTGAATGCGTACGCATGGAGCGGACAACGGATCAACGGGGGGATACCTTATGAAGCAGATGGGGTAACGCTTGTGTCTGACGGGGCGGAGGTCTTGTCTGGTGAGTTGCTGTGTGATCCACAGACGTACATTAAGAGAATTTTATTAGGGGACTCTTTTGATTATGGGCAGGTCCACAACGGGGTATTGCCGCAGCTCTATGATACAAACGGTGAATTGTTACCTTATCAGACAGAACATAAGTTGGATGAAAATCCGCTCATTTCGATAAAAGATGTTACAGCAACTACCGTTGGCAATCAACATATGATTCAGGTTAAGCTTTCTCATGAAGCAGGCCTTAATATTGAGAATGTCCGCTTTGACTATTTAAATGTTAATACGCAAGTAGTTCCGGAAAGTGATGTATCGACTACGTTGGTTTGTACAGTTGAGGGGAATCCGGTACGTTATCTGGACAGTTATCAGCTTAATGGGATTACCTACAATGGGGGACAGGTCTATAAAGCTTTGGCCAAGGTTACTTTTGAACAACCGTTTTATATTGATATTCCCGACGTAGCTACCTGGCAAACAGTCATGGCAGAGAGAAAGGACAACTTCGAAAATTTCCGGATTACAGGAAATCTTGATTTCGGCAATAGAGCGGATATTATTTACAATGTAAATGTCAACCGGATTGTGGGAAATCTGGGCGCCGAAGGAGAATATTCGGTCATCAGAAATATCAAGATTGACTTTCCGGAGACCGGGCAGAGTTTTATTAATACAGTTAATGCAGGGGTTAGCGGTTTGCGATTTGAGAACATTAGTTTGACTAATAAAAAATCAGGCGGGTCCTATGTTGGAATCATTGGGAACTGTTTGGGCAACATCGACAAGGTAGCATTTGACAATGTAAGTATTAATGGCTTATCTGCTACTCGGGTAGGGTGTATTGGTTATTGTATGGGCAGTATTACGGATGTGAGCGTGGAGAATGTTACAATAAAAACCACTGGTGAATACGCCGGAGGGCTGGTTGGACAAGCCTATATTAGTATCTTAAGTAAATTAAGCGCGCAAGAAATAGAGGTTTCCGGTAAAAACTATGTTGGAAGTCTGGCAGGGTATGTTTATGGCGATATCTCCCATTCAATTGCGGAGAATGTTACTGTTACGGGGACAGGTAATTATGCAGGCGGAATTTCCGGTTATGCCAATCCGATTATTGGCGGGGATGTTATCACAAATGAGCAGCTTAGCGTAAAAAACGCTTACATAAAAGGGGTAAGTTATGTGGGCGGTATTTTAGGAGGCGGGCAGTTGCGTAACAATACTGATTGGTCAACCCTCAGTCTCGCGGAAAACTGCACCGTTATCGGCACAGGGTGTTATGTCGGGGGTTTGATGGGTAAACCGGGGAATAGGAACCGTAACGGGCTGGTGAAGAATTGCCGGATTTTTGGCGGCTATGAGGTTGGTGGGGTTATGGGGGCTACGGCAGGCTCTTGGGAATTTTATGCACTGGATAGTACCATTTCGACTATCTATGGTTCCCAATATGAGGAACTAACCCAGTCGCCCGCCCCGTCGCCGCCCAATGCATCCCATAATAAAAACATTGGAGGGGTTTCGGCACGAATTAATTTGGGCTCTGGCGGTATTAATGGAAGTGGAGCGGTTAATTGCATTATTGGTGCGGAAGGAGCGGATAATGTCGGGGGTGTTTACGGTTACTGTGCCTCGAGTACACAGACCTTCTTCTGTTTGGATAGTATTGTCTACGGGAGAAACAATATTGGCGGTATTGTCGGATATCATCGGGCCTGTGCTGTCTATAATTGTCAAAGCAACGCCGACGTGATTGCCTCCGGGGAAAATGCGGGCGGGATTTCCGGGTATATGTATATTAACCGGGATTTGGACGGGGCGAATGTTCCGCGTTTACAGGGAAATTATTATGTGGGCAATGTTTCCGCCGGTGATTATGCGGGCGGAATAGTAGGACGGACCAGTGCCGAACTATACGGAGATAACTCGCGCTTGATAGTTGCTGCTAATGTAACGGCAAATGGCAACAACGGCAGCATTATCGGGAATCTGGCGGGCGGGTCTTTTGCCTATTTACGTATTTATAATAACAGTGTGCTGAACGTGGAAGGGGCGGAAGGCCGGAAAGCGGCCGAGATCTACGCCGAGGAGTCCCAGTCGTCTGCCGGGATGATGCTGGTATCCACAGCTCAATTGAAGACTGCCTCTACGTATACCAGTTTGGGCAGTTATTTTTCCACAACATATCGCAATTATACCAGTTTAACTCACAATTATATGCCTTATTTACGTTATTCAAATGCAACAATGCCTTATCAAGAAGGTAAAGACGAAACCGGGGCCTATAACCCGATAAATTCTTACCGGGGCGGTATTCCTATTCCTATGGAGCCGGATGCAATGCAGATGATGAGGCCAATAATGGCGCTGACGTCTCAGGAACTGCCTGTACCCGATTTCTATGCCGCCGGGGCGGATAAACTGAATATCGAGTTTGGTAAGGTAAATAAATATACCCGTTTTTCGGTTTGGGCGAATGACACAATGCTTTTTGCGCAACCGATCGGGCAGCGTGTCTATACGATAAACTATGATTATGCGACCCCACTAACGGTTGTGGTGACAGACGGTTTACACAGTAAAGACTATGTTGTGGATCCGGAGCCGTTACGTCGTAATGTGCTCACCTTTAATACGGATTATTACTGGATTACAGGATTGGGGGTGCAATCCGGAAAATCAGGCTTATTAGCGGGTCATTTTCTTCATCTCTTTGCCGGACAGGGGCTGACTGCTACCGGTAAACTGGTTGATTTAGCGGAGGGAGAGGTCATCAAGGAAAAGGTGGAAATTGGCCTATGTGAAGAGGCCCAGCCACTGCATAGCTTTACCTATGAAGCTGACTACCGGATTAAGACCTACAAAAACTTTTCGGAAATTACCCATGACGGAGAAACAGTGACCCGTGATTTGCAGCTCTTGGTGAAAAATGGCCGTTTAGCAGCGCTTGATCCGCTCTTGCCTGTAGTCTATGACGGGGTCATTGTTGATACGGTGGGTGAGGCCGAATACCTGACGGTGTTAGGCACAGACGGGAAGCTGGCCGATTTGAAAGAGCCCATTGTTCTGCCTAAGGATTTCAAGAATTATAATCTCGTTCAGATGTCCCATAACCTGCGCAGTTCGTCACCTTATGTGCTGGTAAGGTATCAAAATGGGTCGGTTGTTGCTTTTAATTATTTAACCGGTGAGTTACTTTCTGTAGAAACGGTGAAAAGCGACTTATCTTTAATTGAGTACGCGAAAGAATTCTTGCAAAGTAAAATGGATTCGGTGCTGGCTGATTTGTCGGATGGTTATCTGGAGATTGTTGCCTTAGAAAAGAAGCTCACAGTTTTGCCTTATCAGGATAATCTGGATAATCTTAACGAAGAGGAAAGAATGGATGGCGAAAATGCAGGTGGGACAGCAGATCAGGGTAAAGAGGATGAAAAGAATACAGAGGAAGAGGATACAGAGGAAGAGAATGCAAAGGAAGAGATTGTAGACGGAGAGGAACTTGAGGAAGGGGATAGAAAGGAAAAGGATGCGCCAGAGAGCTCCGCTACTGCCGGTGAGACCGTTGCTAATAAGATTGAAGGGAATAATCAGGTTACCCAAGACCAAGGCACGCTTGAACATGCTGGGAACGGCCATGTTCCGGATGATGAAAAGGACCGGCAAAACAGTGCAGTCTCTTCCCTGGTCAAGTCTGATCCTTTGGTACACAGATATGTGGCTATCTTTAATCCAAAAACAGGGCAGTATCTTCTGTATCATGAGAAAAGCATCCTGGAGGAGCCGGAAGAATCTTTAACTTCGGTTAATGAACAGTTAAAGCTGGAGCCGGTAATGGTGAATAGTCAAAAAAACACTAAAAAGACGCAGCCTGTATTACCTGAAGAGAAAGGGATTTTGCTTCTTTTCCTGATTGCTGTCTCAATAGTGTTATTACTGTATTATCTGTATCAGAAGAAGCGGTGTATCTAGTAAGCAGAGACAGGTGGTAAAAAAACGACAATAATTTAGAGGATTTGCGGTAGATAATGGTGAATATAATATACAAAATACTGAAAAGACGGGTATAAACGCTATTATTTAAAGAAGACGCAAAAAATTGTTGTTGCCGTAATATTTCCGCACGGAAAGGGATTGGTTCAAATGTATAACAGTATTTGGAGAAGAACGTTTGCCAATATTATAGATGTAGTCTTGTTAATCGGACTTTTTGCAATTGCCGTGTTTATTAAGGATACTATTTTCAACTCAACAGGCGAAATAGAGTTTTTTTCTGTACTGGCTTCCTTTGGTTATCTTCCCCTTGAAGTATTATTTCAGGATTATCAATATACCCTGCTCTGTTATTTAGGGATATACTTTGTTATTTGGTTATTATATGAATGCCTTTTTCTTTATTCGCCGTTTTCGGCTACTCCCGGGAAACATATTTTTGGGCTGGAAATCTCTTTTCATAAAAAATCAGTCTATTATATTCTTCTGAGAACAATCATAAAAATCTGTCTGATCATTTCAATTTTAGGGATAATACTTGAATTCTTGTTAATCTATCTGGATAAAAAAGGCCGTAGTGTGCATGATTTTGCTGCCAGTTCACAGCTCGTTGCAGTACAGGCCATAAAGGGACAAGTGGTTCCTAAGAGGTTATGGTTTATTGTCCTTCTTGCATTTATATCCGTAACACCTTATTATTTTGTCCACAAGCAGGCCCAGGAAAAATATACCGATATTGTGTATTCAGAAGTTATTAATATGGATAGTACTGGACGGGAGTTGTACGAAGGGGTTTGGATAAAAGGTAAGAAATGGGCCCTGACCTTTACATATCTCAATAATAAATTGTATATTCACGATGCCAATTATTTTTTTAAGGATTTTGATATTCAGCCGGATTATTCATTAGTATGTACTGATCGTGATGGCATTAGTTTTGTGTTTGAGAGAAATGGGGACCGGATAATTGCGACGCAAACCGGAGATGCCAATGGAAGGTCTTATGAATTTCTCAAAATGAAAGAAACTGCAAATTAATCAGGTATTTGCTAAGATACTGTGAATGACTAAAAACAATCCCGCTCGGTAAAGCTACAGCCGGGAGGGATTTTTTAATGAGGGAAAGAATCATGGGGATCATGTTTGTTTTTTTGGTCCCCTTTTTTCTGATTATAGGGCGTCTTTTTTCCTTACAAGTGCTTCAGGGGCATGGGTTTGCAGAGGAGAGCGATCTAGTGCAAAGAGCCTTAAATATGCGCAGTCAGTCTCTTTCCGCCGAGGAGTACTATCGAGGAGAGATTTTGGATCGGAATATGCTTTCACTCACTGATAGCGGGATCAGACCAGCATTAGTGGCTTTTCCCGGGGGGATCTCCGATCTCGCCGTAGCATGTTCTGAGATGACGAAGATAATTGGTGGCACTTCTCTGCAATTAAGGCAACAAATCCAAAGAAATATCGAGAACTATGGGCGCCATGTACCGGTCATCTTAAAAGTAAATTTAACAACAGCAGAAGTCCGGCAGATTAATGAGAAAAAGCCGGCCGGGTTTGTTGTGATTCCGGTAAAATCAAGATATGGACCCCATTCGTTAGCCAGGCATTTGGTGGGGTATTTGAATAGTATCAGTCCGCCAAAATGGCAGGAATTAGCTGATGAAAAAAAGACTGTCGCCACGAATAGCTTTTTGCCGACAGCATATCGTATTACCGATAAAATCGGGGTGGCTGGGTTGGAGGGCAAGTATGAGGAAGCTTTGCGAGGTTCTGGCCCCGAAAAGATTTTTCGGGGAATGGCTGATGCGAATGGCCGATTACTGGTGGGTTTGGGGTATATGCTCAAGCAGGAGGAAGCGGATCGTTGGCGCAATCATGTCATTTTGACCATTGACCGACGCTGCCAGGAAATAGTGGAAAAGATTATGGATCAGGAAATTGCCCGCGGAGCAGTCGCGGTAATTGATCTTATGAACGGTGATGTCTTGGCTTTGGCCAGCCGCCCCAATTTTGATCAGAATATGATCGAAAAATATCTGACGGGCTATGATGAATTACTGGACCGTTCGGAGCGGGAGGCATTTTTTCCCGGTTCAGTTTTTAAAATGGTGGTCGCTGCCGCTGTTCTAGAAGAGAACTTACTAAATACCGATGAAGAGTTGTTTTACTGTCCCGGAAAATTTCTCTTTCCGGATCATACCCAAATTAACTGTACCCGTGAACATGGCAATATGACGTTAAAAGACGCGGTTACCAAGTCTTGTAATACAACTTTTATTGAACTGGGCTTAAGATTAGGGAGAGATAAACTGGTGGAATATGCCGAAAAACTGGGTTTTCATCTTAATCTTGGCGAACACTCACCTTCTGCTTTACTGGCTAATGCTTCAATCGGGCAACAGGGAGTTTTAGTAAGCCCCTTGCAGATTGCTAATTTGTATGCTACTATCGGAAGAAACGGGATTTACTATCCTTATCGGATTGTGTCGCAAATCCGTAATTATCAGGGTGAGGTGATTCGGGATTTTCCGCAAAAACTCGGCGAACAGGTCTTACAACCGGCAACATGTGCTTTCTTAATGGATTGCTTAACCGGGGCGGTCAGAGAAGGAACAGGGCAGCAAGCCTGGATCGAAGAAAGAGGGACGGCGGGAAAAACCGGAACGGCCCAGGCCAATAAAACCGGGCGGGTTATTGCCTGGTTTGCCGGGATCACTCCGGTGCAAAATCCGCGCTTAGCCATAGCCGTAATGGTGGAGGAAAAGATTTCCGGTTCTTCTAAAGGGCTAAGGGGTGGGGAAGAAGCGGCTCCTGTTTTCAAAAAAATTGCCGAAGAAATTTACAAAATAGCGGATTATCGGCAATAGTAAAGAAAAATGAATATTCTGTCACGATAACAGATAAAATTTGGGGTAATTGAAAAAAATTTTACTAAAAAACAAGATTAGCGTGATTTATGCATATGTGGGTGGTAAAATAGGTGTATGTAATTCTATATGCAAAATAAAAATATACTATTTTGGAGTGGGAGTGAAAGAAAGATGAGTTTTAGTACCTTTAAAGGTGGCATTCACCTGTCTGGGTACAAGGAAGGTACGCAAGGCTTGCCAATAGTCGAAGCTCAAGTTCCGGGCATAGTATATCTTCCGGTATCTCAGCACATCGGTGCACCTTGTGCTCCTCTGGTTCAGGTAGGAGACGAAGTTAAAAAAGGGCAAAAAATTGCAGAAGGCAAGGGTTTTGTTACAGCGCCTATCCATGCCAGCGTCAGTGGCAAAGTCATTGCGATCGAGAACAGACCGCACCCCGGCGGGAATTTTGTGAACTGTATTGTAATTGAAAATGATTATAAAGAAGTGTGGGCTGATACAGTAAAACCGAATCCTCATCCGGAGGAGTTTACCCCGGAAGAACTGCGCAAAATCATCTTTGAAGCAGGCATTGTCGGTATGGGGGGAGCCACCTTCCCGGCTCATGTTAAATTAGCTCCGGTGGAAGGGAAAAAAGCGGATTACATTATCTTAAACGGTGTTGAATGTGAACCATATATCACGGCTGATCACCGCCTCATGGTTGAAAAGCCGGAAAGGGTTATCGCCGGGTTAAAATACATCTTAAAAAGCACCGGTTGTGAAAAAGGGATTATTGCGATTGAAGAGAATAAGCCCGATGCCATCACCCTCTTTAAAAGGTTATTAGCTCAGAATAAGCAGATCCGTGTCCAAGTCCTGAAGGAAAAGTATCCGCAAGGATCCGAAAAACATTTGATTTATGCTTGTACAAAAAGAGAAGTGCCCGTGGGGGGACTTCCGCTTGATGCCGGCGTGATCGTGCATAATGTAGGTACTGCAGCGGCTATTGCCGATGCGGTTGAACTGGGTATTCCCTTAATTCAACGTGTGCTTACCTTAAGCGGAGATTGTGTTAAGAAGCCGGCTAATTACCTGGTAAGACTGGGAACACTTTTCAGTGATCTCATTGCCGAGAGCGGCGGATATACCGATGAAGTTGAAAAAATCATTGCCGGCGGGTTGATGATGGGTAAAACCGTCTTCACTGCTGATGTGCCGGTAATCAAAGGCAGTTCCGGAATAGTTGTATTAAAAAAGACAACTGCGAAAAAAGAAAAAGAGTATAACTGCGTGCGCTGCGGGAAATGTGTTGATGCCTGTCCTCTCTTTTTAGAACCGACAACGCTTGTAAAACTGGCCAAACGCAATTTATGGCAAGAGGCGGAAGGGAATAATGCTTTGAGTTGTATTGAGTGTGGTTCTTGTGTGTATGTTTGTCCGGCGCGCATTCCGCTGGTTCAGTATATTAGACGGGCCAAGCAAGCAATTGCTGCTATGAAGGCTAAAGCCAAGAGTGATGGGGGTAAGAAATAATGAATACACAAGAGAATTTGTTAATAGTATCATCTTCACCACATTTGCATAGTGCCAATAAGGTCTCAACAGCAATGCGCGATGTCTGCATAGCCCTTTTACCTGCCTTAGTCGGGGCAGTATATTTCTTCGGCATGGCTGCGGCCACAGTAATTCTTACCTGTGTGATTACGGCCCTGCTTAGTGAAGTAATCGCCCAAAAAATAATGCATCGCGAAGTTACGATTAGTGACGGGAGTGCGGTTATTACCGGTTTATTGCTGGCTTTTTGTCTTCCGTCCACAATACCCTTGTGGATCGCCGCTATTGGTTCGGCTGTTGCAATCATTATCGGTAAGCAGTTTTTTGGTGGCTTAGGCTGTAATATTTTTAATCCGGCTTTAATCGGCAGAGCATTTCTGGTGGCCTCCTGGCCGGTAGCTATGACGACCTGGGTTACGCCCCTTGATGGCGTGACCACAGCCACGCCCTTAGGAATTCTCAAAGAAGGGCTTTCTGAGCAGTTACCTTCCTTAGGACAATTGTTCATGGGTAATGTGGCGGGCTGCCTGGGCGAAACCAGTGCGTTAGCCTTAATTGTCGGCGGACTTTACTTACTGTATAAAGGACATATTGACTGGCGCATACCCTTCTCTTATCTGGGAACTGTTTTTGTCGTTACGGCTGTTGTCGGAGCAGATCCTTTCTTCCATCTGTTATCCGGTGGTTTGATGCTCGGGGCATTTTTCATGGCCACAGACTGGGTAACGAGCCCGATCACCAAGAAAGGCCGGCTGATTTTTGGTATAGGCTGTGGCCTTTTAACAGTGCTTATCCGGTTGATGGGCGGCTACCCGGAAGGAGTTTGTTACTCTATCTTATTAATGAATCTGGCTACTCCTTTAATTGATCGCTATACTAAAGCTCGTGTGTTTGGGGGTGTGAAAAAACATGCGTAATATCTTGAAGTTAGGTGTATTTCTCTTGCTAATTTCCGGCATTGCCGGTTTGGGTATCGCTTATGTCTATCAATTGACCGGGCCTTTGATTGTAGAGCAACTTGTCACTGAAAAAGCGAACAGTTTGCTGGAGGTTTATCCTGAAGGAGACGTAATTGCTGATGAAAGTGCCAAATATCTTGATAGTAAGACAGATCCTGTCATCAAAGGGCTGCATATTGCTTATGAAGACAACAATCCCGTGGGGGCGATTTATCTGGTGGAGCCTTCCGCGTATAATGGCACAATTCAGTTGATGGTTGGTTTTGACATGGCCACCCGGAAAACAACCGGTATTAAAATTTTGAGTCAAGCGGAGACACCGGGGCTGGGTGCTAATGCCGAGGATAGCTTTTTCACAGATCGTTTTAAAGGGAAAAGCATCGAAGAACCTTTAGAGGTTGTCAAGCAAGAACCGGCAGGTGACAATCAGATTCTGGCAATTACCTCTGCCACAATCACTTCAAAGGCCGTAGCAAACGGAGTGAATATCGCGCGTGCTCATTTTACAGAGAATTTTGTGCAGTAATTAGCGAGAAGTTAGACAAGTATTTTTTGGAGGAGGTAATTTGGGGCTATGAGCTTGTGGAAAGAGTTTAGTAAAGGGATTTTACGTGAGAATCCGCTATTTGTTCTTGTTTTAGGCATGTGTCCGTCCTTAGCCATAACTACATCCGTGGAAAATGGTTTAGGGATGGGAGTTGCATTTTCTGCAGTACTGTTGGGTTCAAATATTGTTATTTCGGCGTTAAGAAAAGTAATCCCCAATAGTATTCGTATTCCCAGTTATATTGTGATTATTGCTACTTTTGTCACCATGGTGGAAATGTTGTTGCATGCTTATACACCAGCGCTATTTGAAAGCCTGGGTGTGTTTATTCCCTTGATCGTGGTGAACTGCATCATTCTTGGCAGGGCTGAAGCTTTCGCCAATAAGAATGGGGTAATGCCTTCAATTATGGATGCGTTAGGGATGGGCGTAGGTTATACCTTGGCCTTAGTCATCATTTCTACTTTCCGGGAAGTATTAGGAGCGGGAACATTTTTTGGTTACCCTGTGATGGATTCGGCACAGTCGGCGATTATTATGATTCTTCCGCCGGGTGGTTTCATTACCTTAGGTTGCATCCTGGCTTTCCTCAATAAAATGAAGGATGTCAAAGCAACCAAGAAAACTACTATTAATCAACCTGTTGCCCAGCAACAGTTGAGTAGTAATTAATGAAGGAGGCGGGATAAATGCAGGAAATGATCCTGATTATCATCACGGCGGTATTTGTTAATAATATTGTTTTAGCTCAGTTTTTAGGCTGTTGCCCTTTTTTAGGCGTCTCGAAAAAGCTTTCTTCTGCGCTTGGGATGGGAGTTGCGGTAACCTTTGTCTTAACGCTGGCTTCCGTGATTACGTATATAGTTCAGAAATTTGTTTTGGAGCAATATGGGATTGAGTATCTGCAAACGATTGCGTTCATTCTGGTAATTGCCGCACTTGTACAGTTTGTCGAAATGGTTATTAAAAAATACAGTCCGGATCTTTATAAAGCACTGGGAGTATATCTTCCCCTTATCACCACTAACTGCGCCGTATTGGGCGTGGCCATTATCAATATTCAAAAAACTTATGGTTTCATGCAAACGATGGTTAATGGTTTTGCCAACGGGTTATCCTTTACCGTAGCTTTAATTCTTTTTGCCGGCATCAGGGAAAGACTTGAGGACGCGGATATTCCGAAGAGTATGCAGGGCATGCCGATAGCCTTAGTTACTGCCGCTTTGATGTCAATCGCGTTTTTAGGCTTTACCGGTCTTCTATAAAAAAGTGCGGAGGTAGAAACGATGATCTATGCAGTTATAAGTTTAGCGGCCTTAGGCGCAATCTTCGGTATTGTCCTGGGCTTTGCTGATAAAAAGTTTAAAGTTGAAGTTGACCCTAGAATAGATGCGATTATAAATGTTTTACCGGGAGCAAACTGTGGAGGCTGCGGCTTCCCCGGCTGTTCGGGTTATGCTGACGCGATTGTTGCCGGGACGGCTCCTTTAAATGCTTGTACAGCAGATGAGGTTCGTGAAAAAATTGCGGAAATTATGGGCGTTGATGCCGGTGAGGCTCAGGAACCTCTAGTTGCCCAGCTCATGTGCAATGGCGGAAAGGATTGTGCGGCGTTGCTTTATGCTTATGAAGGCATAGAAGACTGTCATACAGCGGCCACCATGTTTAAGAGTCCCAAGGCGTGCAGCTTTGGTTGTATCGGGTTAGGCACTTGTACGAAGGCTTGTCCTTTCGGCGCTATTAAGCTTGGCGCAGATCAATTGCCGGAAGTTGACTATAACATTTGTACCGGTTGCGGGATTTGTGTCGATAATTGTCCGCAGCATGTTTTAAAAGTCGTGCCGGTTTCGAAACTGGTGCATGTGCGTTGCAGCAATCTTGCCAAAGGGAAAGATGCGAAAGCTGTTTGTGAAGTAGCTTGTATTAAATGTAAGCTTTGCGAGAAGAATTGTCCTCAGGGGGCGATTACGGTTGTCGACGAAGGGAACGGAAGTATTGCCAGAATTGATTATGAGAAATGCACCAGTTGTGGGATTTGCGTCACGAAATGTCCGACCAATGCTTTGGAGATTATCCTGCCGATTAATGCCAACCGTAATGTGGCCCAGGAGGCAAAAACCAAAACACCTCATGAATGCTCACAGTGCGGTCTTTGCAAATAACCATCTCTACTTTTAGGCATCATCACTTCAAGGAGTGAAGCATGAAAAAAAACCGATTAATAATTGTTTTATGCGTTCTGGTTCTGGTTTCGCTGCTAGCTGGTGTGCTATTTCAACTAAACCGGCCCCGGGAGCAGGAGCATTCCAGTGAAGAATTTTTAATGGATACATTGGTGAGTATCAGTACTTACGGTACTGATACAACTCTTTTACGACAAGCAACAGCGGAAGCTTTCCGGGAAATGCGCCGTCTTGCCGATTTAACTGACCGCTTTACTGATGATAATCCTAGCGGGATGACTAGTGATATCATGCGGATTAATGACATGGCCGGAAAGGGACCGGTGATTGTGGACCCGGATGTTTTCCACATGCTCCGGATGGCCAAAGAGTACTATGCTTTAACTGATGGTGCCTTTGATATCACGATTGGACCAGTCATGGATTTATGGGGGTTTGGAAAGCCGGAGCAAAAACTACCGACAGTTGATGATTTACGGGAAGCTTTATCCCTAGTGGATAGCAACGACTTAATCCTTGATGAAAAGGAGCAGAGCGCTTTTCTGAAAAAGGAAGGGATGTCCCTCGATTTAGGTGCTGTGGCGAAAGGATATGCCGTGGAAAGGGCGGCCCAGATCCTGGAGGAGGCCGGAATAGAAAGGGCCATTATTAACGCCGGCGGCAATATCAGGGTCATCGGCCAAAAAGCGCCGCAGCAGGGGTGGCAGGTCGGGATTCAGGACCCGCGTGATCCCCAGGCTTTAATCGGGATACTGTCATTGCAGAATGAATCTGCGGTGACGTCGGGGGATTATCAGCGCTACAAGCAAATCGCCGGAAAAACATATCATCATCTTCTCTCAGCGCGCACCGGTTATCCTGCGGAGTCAATGATGAATGTCACAGTGGTGACGAAGGATTCCGGCGAGGCGGATCTTTTATCGACGGCGTTGTTTCTTATGGAGCCCGAACAGGCCCTGACGTTTCTTACGCAGCACAAAAACGCGGAAGCCGTTTTGATTACGGCCGAAAATCAAATTTTGTATACTCCGGGCTTAAAGGGAAAACTGAAGCTAACACCGGGGGAGGAATATGTTTATGAGAAAAACGTTAATGACAAAGGCTGATACAAAATTATTAATAGCCATTATTCTCTTAAGCATTGTTGCCTATGCGATCATTCGGTATTCCTCTGTTCCGTTTACTGTTGAGGGAAGGGTGATTATCAAAACAGGCGGGGAAGTAGTGCAAGAGCTCCCATTATCGGCGGACACGTCTGCGCAAAGAATCAGTATTCAAGGGAGAACAGATCCTGCAGTTATCGAAATTGAAAAGGGGAGGGTTCGTGTGGTAGAAGCTTTTTGCCCCGATCAGGTGTGTGTTAAACAAGGCTGGATCGATACTCCCGGTGCCTCAATAGTCTGTGTACCAAATGAATTGGTGATTTATCTGTCTGTCGGAACGGACGACGGTTCAGCGGCAGTTGATGCGATAACCCGTTAAGTAAGGGGATGCTTATGACCAAAACGCAAAGGATGGTTTATCTGTCTCTCTTTGTTACTTTAGCCACAGCGCTGGGGATTTTTGAATCGTCTTTGCCGAATCCTTTCCCGTTGCCGGGGATAAAACTGGGCTTGGCGAACATTGTGACGATCCAGGTACTGTACTTATATGGTTTAAAAGACGGGCTGGCCATTTCCGTATTGCGAGTATTATTTACTTCTTTGTTCGTGGGAACTTTTCTGTCCGTTGGGTTTTATCTAAGTCTTTCCGGTGCTGTACTAAGTACGCTGGTGATGGCTTTTTTGTTTAAATACGTGCCGGCTTTAAGTATCATGGGGGTTAGTATTGCGGGCGCGGTCTCCCATAATGTGGGGCAATTGTTTGCGGCGGCAATTTTGATTCAAACCGGTTATATTTTTTATTATCTGCCGATTTTGCTCCTGTCCGGCATTCCGACCGGGTTGGCTACCGGTTATGCCGCCCGTCTCTTATTGAAGCACCTTGAGCGAAAATAATTTTTCTAGTCTGCGCAAGGGATTACTGCTTGACAGTGTTTCTTTTCATAAGTAAAATTTTGAAGAGGGTAGAAACACGATGATGATGAGGACTTACTACAAGGAGGTGGAAGATATGCCAACATACGACTATCGTTGTCCTAAATGCGGTAAATTTACCATTACCCAGAAAATTACCGAAAAAGCCCTTACCGAATGCCCCACTTGTGGAGCTGCTGTCAATCGTTTGATTGGCAAAAATATAAATATTATTTACAAGTGTTCCGGGTTTTATTGTACTGATACTCATTCACCTAATGGTACTGCTGAGGTCAGGGAAGAGACAAAAAGTGCAGTGAAGAATGAAGTCAAGAGCACAGAAAATAGTGAAGGAAAGAGTACGGCCAAAAGTGAAGCAAAGACAGAACTAAAGGCAGAAAAAAAGAGTAAAACTGCCTAGCTTACCCTGAAAAATCTGATCCGAAATATTAAAAAACCGTGTTGTTTACAGTAAACACACGGTTTTTTCTTTTTTAATTTGTTTTAGAATACAACTTGTTTTAGAAGAATATTTTAACGTTAATCTGCTACTATGGGTTATGGGTTATTTCCTTTTAATTGTTCTTCCGCAAATTGCACCAGTTTTCTGGTCATATAACCACCAACATAGCCATTCTGGCGTGAACTCAAGTTGCCTTTATCGATGTTATTGTAGTTAGCAATTCCTAATTCGCCCGCCATCTCATATTTCATGTTATCGAGAACGTTTTTCGCACCTTGCACCGCAGGTTTATTGTTATTTCTAGGCATGATTTTTATCCTCCTTTGAGCTGGTTTGATTGTTTGATTTTCTGGATATTCCATTCATATCTTTTGTAATTTTAGCAAGCTTATGCCTAAGATAATTTGGCAATATTACCAACAATTATTTATTTACTGATAGTAAATCTGCCAGGCACAATCCGTGGTGATGAACAATATTATTTAGAATGACTATAAAGGAGGGGTGGACAATATGCTTGGAATAGGAACGTTCCTTATTGCGGCAGTAACTCTGGTTAATAGTCTTTTGCTCCTGGTTTATTTTCTGAATAATAATGCCTTTCCACATCCGCTTTCGGAAGAAGAAGAGAGTATGTACCTGCAAAAGGTGCAGGAAGGAGATATTAATGCCCGGAATGTGTTAATCGAACATAATTTAAGGCTTGTGGCCCATATCGGGAAAAAGTTTGAAGGAGCCGGCGATGATAAAGATGATATAATCTCGATCGGGACAATTGGTTTGATAAAAGCGATTAATACTTTTGATGCTTCCAAAGGCACTAAGTTAGCTACCTATGCTGCACGATGTATCGAAAATGAAATATTAATGCATTTACGTGCCACCAAGAAAAATAAAGGGGAAGTCTCTCTTTATGATCCCATCGGCATCGATAAGGAAGGAAATGAAATCACGTTGATTGATGTTTTGGGAACCCACCCTGATATTGTTCCCGATGTGGTGCAGACAAATGTGGAATTTGAACAGATGCTAGCCAAGATCAAATATTTGAGTAATCGGGAAAGAAAGGTTGTGGAAATGCGCTTTGGCTTATTAAATGGGCTCAGAAGAACCCAGCGGGAAATCGCGAAGATACTTGGTATTTCCCGTTCGTATGTATCCAGAATTGAAAAAAGAGCCTTGGAGAAATTGATTAAAAATAGTTAAACTTAGAATGAGACTATTGATAGATGCTTAAAAAAAAGAAAAAGGGCCTCAAATTGAGGCCTGCGCAGAATAAAAATATAAATATAAAAGGAAAGATATAATTTCATTTTAATTATAACCTAGTTTTAGGGGTAAGTAAATCTTGTTTTCCCAAGTATACAGGAAAAAATGTTATAAAAATGGTAATAAAATCATTACTAATTTTTGGTATGATTTTATTACCATTTTATGATAAGATAGTAATAGTAATTAAGGGAGAGTAAAATGAAGATCTTAAAGCCGGACCTGGTCATCAATTCTCTTAGCGAGATAAATCTTGCCAATTATAAAAAATTAGCGATGCGGGGGATTATCATTGATTTAGATAATACGATTGTTCCTTGGAATCTTGATTGTATCACGGCAGAAGCAGACCTTTTTTTAAGAGAAGCTTTGTCTTTAGAGTATAAAATCTGTTTATTGTCTAATGCCAGAAGAAAAAGAACGGAAAATATTGCCCGGCAATATGATATTTACTATGTTTCCTCAGCTTTTAAACCAAGAAAAAAGGCTTTTCAACGCGCCTTGCAGTTAATCGGTCATAGTGCTGATCAGGTTCTGGTGATTGGAGATCAGGTTTTTACGGATGTTTTAGGGGGAAACAGAGCAGGCTGTTATACCATCCTGGCCCCTGCCTTATCCAAAAAGGAGTTTGTCGGGACAAAAGTATTTCGGTTTTTTGAATGGTTACTGAAAGCTGGTCCGACATATCGAAAATAGATATTAATATTTACCCCAGTGAATATTAATGATGTAGTCAGGATTAAGAGCATTCAGAGCGCGGATTATTTTTGGGGTGGTGAACTGGTGATGGAAAAAAATATTGTCTTAATAGGTTTTATGGGAACCGGGAAAACCGCTGTTGGAAAGAGACTGGCTACTATCTTGAATCGTGAGTTTCTGGATAGCGATTATGAGGTAGAAGCTGTTACCGGTATGTCTATTAGTCAGTTGTTTAATAAATACGGGGAAGTGCGTTTCCGTTCTGAAGAAAAACTAATTATCCAACGTCTGGCCGAAAAGAAAAATGTCATTATCGCAACAGGGGGAGGCGCAATTTTAGATCCGGAAAACATCCGGCTTCTCGCCAAAAACGGCATTTTAATCTGTCTCACTGCGCGTCCGGAAATAATCTATGAACGCGTCAAAAAGAGAAGTAATCGTCCTTTATTAAAAAAAGGGGATCTTTACACAACAATTGTTAAGTTAATGACGGAACGGGAAGACACATATAAATGTGCTGATTTTTGTCTGGATACGTCGGACCTTGATTTTCAGGAAATTATAGACAAAATTACAATGTTTTTAAATAACTATAATTAGTGCAGGAAGTTAAGAGATAATGTCGAATAGTGTTTAGATAGAGAACATTATAACAATTATATAAAACGGAGAGGAGCAACATAAGATGGACATATTTTCGATTTTGAAAACTGCTACTAACATGGGTGCATCTGATATTCATCTTTCTGTAGGTACCCCGCCCGTATTTCGTATTACCGGTAACTTAATCCGGTGGACCGATGATGATAAGATTGGACCGTTAACAAGGCACGATACGATGGAAGCTGTCAGAGCGTTGATGGATGAAGAACAATTTATCTATTGGCAGGAAAAAGGGGAAATAGATTTTTCCTATTCACTTTTTGGTGTCGGCCGTTTCAGGATCAATACATATCGTCAACGCGGATGCCCCAGTTTAGCTATTCGCCCCGTACCATACCATATTCCCGGTATTGAAACCCTAGGAGTATCGCAGCCAATTATTGATCTTGCCGAGGTAAATTCCGGACTGGTTCTGGTTACCGGTCCGACCGGAAGCGGAAAATCAACAACCCTTGCTGCTTTAATCGATATGATTAATACGCACAAAGAGAGACATATTATCACGATTGAGGATCCGATTGAATATTTACATCAACACAAAAAAAGTGTAGTTGACCAGAGAGAATTAGGGTCGGATACATATTCCTTCGCGGGGGCATTACGAGCTTGTTTAAGACAAGACCCTGATGTCATCCTGATTGGTGAAATGCGTGACCTTGATACAATTTCCACGGCTATTACTGCGGCTGAAACAGGGCATTTGGTTTTTTCTACTTTACATACGATTAGTGCTGCGCAGTCCATTGAACGTATTATTGATGTCTTTCCTTCCAATCAGCAGGAAATGATTAAGATTCAGTTGGCGTCAACTCTGCAGGCTGTTGTTACCCAGCAATTAGTACCGCATTCAAACGGCAAAAGCCGTATTCTGGCGACCGAGATAATGCTCGGCATTCCCGCAATACGCAACTTGATTAGGGAAGGGCGGACTCATCAAATTTATACAGTGCTGCAGACCGGAAGCCGTTGGGGGATGCAGACGATGGACTCGGCGTTGCGTGACCTGATCTATACCGATAAAATTACCATGGAAACAGGTTTGAAATTCTGTCATGATAAAGAGAATTTCGTCAGTTTTGTTAATCAAGGCTGATTTTGTCTTACAGCATGGATTTAACGATGAAGAAGGAGTCGGGATTATCTACAGAAGGAGTTAGTTATGAATCTGAATCTTGGTGTTATGCTGTTATATGCTTTTCTTTTTGGGTTGCTTGTCGGTAGTTTTTTAAATGTGTGTATTTATCGTATCCCGAAAGACGAGAGTATTGTTTTTCCTTCTTCTCATTGTACAAGCTGTCAGCACAAATTACAGGCGAAAGATCTTATCCCCTTGTTCAGTTATCTCTTTTTAGGTGGAAAATGCCGATACTGCGGGGAAAAAATCCCGTGGCGGTATCCCCTGGTTGAATTGATTAACGGCTTGGGCTGGGTACTGATCATGTGGCATTATCAAGGCATGATTACTGTTCAAAGCATCGCGGGAATGTTGCTGTTTTCCTTTTCTTTAGTGTTGACTTTGATTGATATAAAACATTATTTAATTCCGAATTGTCTGGTTGTTGTACTGCTGGTGGGTGGCATTATCTATCATCTTTGGCTCAGGGAGATTAGTATTGGCCTGTTGTTACTGGGGCTGGCTGTTGGTTTTGCTTTTCCCTTTGTGATTGCCGTAGTCAGTGGTGGCGGAATGGGTGGCGGCGATATAAAGCTATGTGCGGCCATGGGACTGTGGTTAGGCTATCCGTCAATTATTTATGCGCTGTTTATCGGTGCTTTATTGGGAAGCTTAGTTGGGATTATGCTGATTATCTGCAGGATAAAAACGAGAAAAGACCGGATTCCCTTTGGTCCCTTTTTAATGCTCGGTTTTTTAGCGATGATCTTTTTTCAAAAACAAATAGTGTTCTGGTATCTAACAATCATTAGTTAAGTCTAGTAATTGAAGAGATGGGATGCTTCGTAAATTATGGGAGGGGAAATGACAAATTACGCATGAAGGGGGGGAACTTTGGAAATAGTATTGTAAAAATACTCATTTTTGTGGTAAAATCATTAAGAAATTGATGAGGGGTGGGGTAATAATGCCAAGAATATGTGTTATTCATGGACCAAACATTAATTTGCTGGGGCAAAGAGAGCCGGAAATTTACGGAAATGTTACTCTCAATGAGTTAAATCAGCAATTGAAGCAATATGGGCAAGAAATAGGGATGGAAGTTGAAACATTCCAATCTAATTGTGAAGGCGCGATAGTCGATAAAATCCAAGATGCGGGAAGTTATGATTATTTGATTATTAATGCGGCTGGGTATTCCCATACCAGTGTGGCCATCAGAGACGCATTGAAGGCTGTAAATAAACCGGCCATGGAAGTACATATCAGCAATATTTATGAGCGGGAAGGTTTCCGTCAGCATTCAATGCTTGCCGATGTGGTACAGGGGCAGATCTCAGGTTTAGGGGTGCCCGGGTATCGGTTTGCTTTAGATGCCGCAGCATATTTCTTAGCTGATGATGTTAAGCCTGAAGGTGAATAAACCTCACTTAGCTCAATTAAAAGAGCTGATTAAAGCACAAGGACTGGATGCTTACCTGATTACCGATGCTGTGCATGGTTTATATTTAAGCGGCTTTACCGGTACAAATTGCTGGTTACTAATTACGGCCGATGCGCAAAATTATTTCATTACTGATTTCCGCTATCGGGAACAAGCAAGGGCGGAGGTTAACGGCTTTGAGGTCGTAATCCAGGAGCAATCTGTATTTCAGACCCTTGGGCAGCTAATAAAGCAAGATGGTATTAACAAAATAGGTGTGGATCAAGATGAGCTTACTTTAGCGGTTTATGCGCGGCTCAACGAAGAAATTGCCGGGATTGTCTTCGTGCCTTTACCGAATCCTGCTAAGAAAATTAGAAAGGTGAAAAGTGCCGAAGAATTGCAATTGATTAAAAGAGCCGTCGAAATTGCCGATAAAGCATACCTACATCTGCTGGATTATCTACGGCCCGGCATCACCGAAAAAGAAGTCGCTTTTGAGCTGGAGTTCTTTATGCGGCGTCTGGGCGGTACGCGGAACGCATTCGAGACAATTGTTGCCTCAGGTGAGCGTGCGGCATTGCCGCATGGTGTGGCAACCAATAAAGTTTTGCATGCCGGTGAGATGGTAGTGCTGGATTTTGGCACAGTATATCAAGGGTACCACTCTGATATGACCAGAACACTGTTTTTAGGAGAACCAGATGCCCGGGCACAGGAGATCTACCAAGTGGTGCTTGAGGCGCAAGAAAGAGCGTTAAAGCACATTCAGCCCGGAATGCGGGCAAATGAAGCAGATCTCCTTGCCCGGCAGATTATTTCTGACGCCGGTTATGGCGATTATTTCGGACATGGGTTAGGGCATGGAGTAGGTTTGGAAATTCATGAAGCTCCTAGTTTATCTCCACGGGATGAGACGATTCTTGAACCGGGGATGATTGTCACAGTTGAACCGGGCATCTATTTACCAGGCTGGGGTGGAATCCGGATTGAGGATATGGTTTTTGTTTCCCCTGGTGGATGTGATATATTAACGAGGTCACCTAAAAACTTTAAATTACAGTAAAATAATTGAGGAGGCTAATCATGATTTCAACAACTGATTTTCGGACAGGGATTACATTTGAGTTAGATGGGGATGTCGTACAATTACTGGAGTTTCAGCATGTTAAGCCGGGGAAAGGGGCAGCTTTTGTGCGCTGTAAATTACGCAGTGTGAAGACAGGGTCCGTCATCGAAAAAACCTTCCGTCCCGGAGAAAAATTCCCCAAAGCACATATAGATCGGAAAGAGATGCAATATCTCTATAAAGAGGGAGATAGCTGGGTTTTCATGGATACGGAGACGTATGAACAAATCTCCTTGTTGGAAAGCTTACTGGAAGATGCTCCGAAGTATATTAAAGAGAACGAGACTACCGGAATTCTCTTTTATCAAGGACAGGTTATTGGCGTGGATTTACCCAAACAGGTTGAATTGAAAGTTGTGGCAACCGAACCGGGTGTAAAAGGTGATACGGCAACCGGAGGCAGTAAGCCGGCCACCCTGGAGACCGGTCTGATTGTGCAGGTGCCTTTCTTTGTAAACGAAGATGATGTGTTAATTATTGATACCCGTACAGGAGAATATGTAAGCAGGGCATAGGACATATTATAGTTACGTTATTTGTTTCTGGTCAATGATGTATGGGAGGTAGATAAATGAGTGACTTAAAAGAGAAGATAGCTTATCTAGAAGGGCTGGCTGAAGGCTTAGCACTGGAGAAGGATAGTAAAGAAGGAAAGATATTTACCGCAGTAATTGATGTTCTGAGGGAGATGGCGGTTGCCGTTGAGGAAACCGAAAGCTATGTAGAGGCACTTGATGAGGATCTTGGGGATGTGGAAGATATTCTTTATGGCGATGACGCGGATTTTGAAGAGTGTGATGAGGAATGTTCTTTCCCATGCTGTGACGGTGATTATATTGAAGTTGCCTGTCCGAATTGTCATGAGGTTTTACACCTTGATTCCTGTTTGTTAGAAGATGATGATGTGACAGAAATTACTTGTCCGAATTGTGATGAATTGCTTCATGTGAACGAAGATAGTAATCTGCAGATGATCAATAATGCTCCCGAATCAGAAAAAAAGTAAATGCGGTTATTTGATTGATATATCTTAAAAGTAAGATAATCCCCGTTGCTTTAGTCTCGATAGTCTATGCGGGGATTTTTTACGTATAAGGGGTATTTCATGCGTTTTGTGCTTTTTGGCAGCGAATTACAGCAGAAAAAAGGAGTATCAGGAAGAGGATGAATATCAATTTACAGAGCATGAATGAAACAACAAGAGCCAATCGTTTACATATCGCCCTCTTTGGCATTACTAACGCGGGAAAATCAAGCTTGATTAATGCCTTGACCGAACAGGAGCTTGCTTTAGTCTCTCCTGTTAAGGGCACGACGACTGATCCTGTTTACAAGGCCATGGAGTTATTTCCTCTTGGCCCGGTAGTGTTTATTGATACTGCCGGTTTGGATGACGCCAGTGAGTTAGGGGAATTGCGTAAAAGGAAAACAATTGAGGTTTTACATAAAACTGATCTTGCATTATTAGTTTTAGATGCTTCAGTTGGTCTCACAACATATGACCATGAGATTCTTCAACATTTAAAAGGGAAGAAGATACCCATACTTGGTGTCTTAAATAAAATAGATCTCTTCAGCACCGGCAAGGAGGAAGCCGCAAAAAAAGCGCAAGAAATCAGCGCCAAAGTTGCGGAGATCGAAAAAGAGTTAGACCTGAAAATCATCCCGGTAAGTACACAGACCGGGCAAGGGGTGCAGGAATTAAAAGTATTTCTTGGGCAGTTTGCCTTGCCGGAAGCAGATGAGCGTTTGCTTGTGGCAGATCTACTGCATTCCGGGGAAATAGGGGTATTAGTAACCCCAATTGACGCCTCAGCTCCTAAAGGCCGGTTAATTCTGCCCCAGCAACAAACCTTGCGCGAAATGCTCGATCATCAGATCATCGCCGTTGTTTGTCAGGATACTAATTTAAGAGATACTTTAGCAAAACTCAGTGAGCAGCCGCGTCTGGTGATTACTGATGCGCAGGTTTTTCAAAAAGTAAACGCGGATACGCCGGCGCATATTCCACTAACCGCGTTTTCCATTCTTTTTGCCCGCTATAAAGGAGATTTAAGAGAATTGGTGAAAGGGGCCCGGACGGTGGAAAAACTACAGGACGGGGACAAGATCCTGATTGCGGAAGCCTGTACGCACCATCGTCAGGATGATGATATCGGGACAGTAAAAATCCCCCGCTGGCTAAGACAAAAAACCGGAAAGAAGCTCATTTTTGAGCATGCGAGTGGTTATTCATTTCCTAATAATCTTTCTGAGTATGCTTTGATTGTGCATTGTGCCGGGTGTATGCTCAATCGCCGGGCAATGCTTTATCGTCTTAGTCAGGCGCAAGCCGCCGGGATACCGATTGTCAATTATGGTGTTTTAATAGCCTATTTGCACGGTATTCTCGATCGAGCGCTGGAGCCGTTTCAAGAGCTCTTTAGATAGGAGCCCTTGAATTTTCTACTGATGCGATCGAAAAGATCTTACAAGTTAAAAAGACTGTTGTTACGGTAACATACTGTAGCAACAGTCTTTTCTTTGTTAGGGATCAATTTTTTAATGAATATATTTATTGCATATATTTGGCGATGGGACAATATATTATATTGTCCAAGTTATCTTGATGAGGTGAAAGACATGACCAAAATTCTGATTAAGAATAATCTTAAGGAAAATCACAGTTCCATCGCCATTTCTTCTTTGAGCTGGTTTCAGGCTCTTTCTCCGGAAATACAAGAGCTGATTGCTGAAGCAATACCACCATATATCGGTGAGATTGAAGAAATTCGGTTGCGGATTAATAGACCACTGCTTTTTCGTGTCGGAACCGGAGATGTGTTTATCAGCTCCGAAGGGAAAATTACTGCTAATGCCGAAAAAGGCGTGCGGATAAGCAAAGAGAATCTCCAAAGAACAATCCAGATCTTAAGTCAAAACTCATTATATGCCTGGGAGGAAGAGTTTCGGAATGGCTATCTCACTATTCCCGGCGGTCATCGGATCGGCCTTGTCGGGAGAGCTGTTGTCGAGAAGGGTCATCTTAAAACATTAACGGATATATCGGGGATTAATTTCCGCATCGGCCGACAGATCCTCGGTTGTGCCGATCAAGTATTACCTTCGCTCATCAAAGGTGAAGGAAGGGTGTACGATACGCTGATTATTTCCCCGCCCCAATGCGGTAAAACAACTTTACTGCGGGATTTGGTGAGACAGCTTAGTAATGGGGTACCGCAACTAAGTTTTTCCGGGGTGAATGTGGGTTTGGTTGATGAAAGATCAGAAGTAGCGGGCATGTATCGTGGCGAACCGCAGTTTCAAATCGGCATGAGAACAGACGTTTTGGATGCCTGCCCTAAAGCAGAGGGGATGATGATGTTAATCCGAGCGATGTCGCCGCATGTTTTAGTGACGGATGAAGTAGGAAAAAGTGAGGACGTGGAGGCAATGTATCAGGCCTTGCAGGCGGGGGTAGCCGTGATTACCACGGTACACGGTAATGGAGTGGAAGAGCTAAAAGACAGGCCGAACCTGCAAGCTTTATTAAATTGGCATTTTTTTGACCGGATTATTATTTTGAGCCGGCGCAAAGGAGTTGGCACACTGGAAAAAATACTGGACGGGAAAAGCCTCGAAAGGATGAGCGAGCATGGCTAAAATCCTGGGCGCTTTATGCATTCTTCTCGGTTGTACATATTGCGGTGTGAAGATCTCCTTTTTCTATAAAAAAAGAACCGAGTTGTTTCGCTTTTTGCAAAATGGAATGACCATGCTTGAAACAGAGATCAATTACACCGCTACTCCTTTACCGCTTGCTTTAGAAAAAGTAGGTCGACAAAGTAATCGTTTTTGTCAAACATTATTTTTGCAGGCGGCGCGCGCTTTGCGAAACAATAAAACCGCAACTGCCGGAGAAGCCTGGATGGAAGGCATTGCCGCCTTAACAGCCGAAGTGCCTCTCACCAAAGAAGAAAGTGAAGTCCTTACCCTTTTTGGTCAAGGATTGGGCAAAACGGCGAAAGAAGAGCAGTTAAAAAACATTGAACTCACCAGAAGACAATTATATACAGTGCAAAAAAAAGCTGAAGAGGAGCAGGCAAAAAAGCAAAAATTGTGGCAGTATCTAGGATTTTGTCTGGGCGCGTTTCTGGTGCTGATTCTGATTTAAGCAAATACTGTAAGGAGAATTAAAGGAGAAAGAGACTAATGAATATTGAATTAATCTTCCAGATAGCAGGGATTGGGATACTAACCGCGATTTTTCATACCATTTTGAAGCAGGCCGGAAAAGAAGAATATTCATTTATTGCTACTTTAGCCGGTGTATCTATTGCCTTGATGATGGTCATTCAACTCCTGGCAGAATTACTGGATAAGGTTCAGGGAGTCTTTTTTTTATAACGTATGACATGAAAAGCGAGGCTTAGGCAGGTGATGTACAAAGTATGGAGATATTGCAGGTGGTGGGAATTGGTTTAACGGGAACTATTCTGACGGTTTTTTTGAAAGAAAGCAATAAGGGAGCAGCAGTGTTTGTCAGCTTAGCCACCGGTTTGATTCTTTTTATTTTTGCCCTGAGTAAAATCGGGGATGTGCTGGATGTGATGCAAGAATTAGCAAGGCGTGCCCAAATAAATATGTTTTATATGACTACGGTGTTGAAGATCATGGGCATTGCCTATCTTGCGGAGTTTGGTGCTCAAATATGTAAAGATGCGGGCGAAGGCTCTATTGCCACAAAAATTGAATTAGCGGCCAAGATACTGGTTATGGTGCTTGCTTTGCCTATTATCATGGCTATTCTCGAATCGGTGCTTCGTCTGATCCCTTCTTGAGGTGGAAAAATGAGATGGAAAAAAATATTGGGAATATTGATCGTGTTTGGGGCGCAGTTGCTGCTTTTTGTCCCGGTAAATGCTGAAGCGGTTAATTTGGTTGAGGCAAGAAATCTTCCCTCGGTGCTTTCACCGCAGGAGATCCTGGAGGAACAGGAACGCTGTGTAGATCTTGGCGAAATAGAGCGTTTCTTACAGGAGGTAGACCGGGAAATCGGGGACTTCTTCCCGGCAGGCTCATTAAAACAGTTTATCGCTAAATTTGCGGCTGGGGAAATTGATTTGGCCCCCCAGGAAATGTTTCGCCAGATCATCGTGTATTTTTGGCGTGAAGTCATTATGAATTTATCGTTATTGGGAAAGTTGCTACTGGTTGCTGTGGTTTGTGCCATTCTCTCTATTCTCCAATCGGCTTTCGAGCAAGGGACGGTGGCAAAAGTTGCTTATTTCGTTTGTTTTCTGGTTGTAATTACATTAGCGGCCGGCTCTTTCAAGCTGGCAATTAGTACCGGCTTAGGAGTAATTGAAAAAATGGTTGGCTTTATGCAGGTGCTCATGCCCGTATTATTAGTCTTACTTACAGCAGTGGGAGGATTAACGACAGTATCTTTATTACAGCCGTTCTTAATGGTGTTTCTAAGCACTATGTCAATTTTCTGTCAGAACCTTGTTTTTCCTTTTATCTCCTTAACAGCAGTCCTGGGCATTGCCAATAATCTTTCGGATCAATTTAAGATTTCGCAGTTGGTTTCATTTTTCAAGCAATTAACCAAAGTAGGCATCGGTATTGTTCTGACCCTCTTTATCGGGGTGATTACGGTAGAAGGTGTCGCCGGCAGCGTCATTGATGGTGTAACGCTCCGTACGGCGAAATATATGACAGGTGCTTTTGTCCCGGTTGCCGGCAGTATGTTTGCCGATGCTCTTGATGCGGTCATCGGCGGGTCTCTGATCTTAAAAAATGCCCTTGGTTTAGGCGGTGTATTAGTTTTAGGGGCGCTCGTGCTTTTCCCGGTCTTGAAGATCTTGGCACTCGCGGTCATCTATCGTTTTGCCTCAGCTTTATTACAACCACTGGGCGATTCCCTCTTAGTAAATACGTTTGAAGAAATGGCGGCTTGTCTGTTTTTAACTTTTGCTGTGGTGGCTTCTGTAGCGATTATGTTCTTCATGACCCTGGCGATTATTGTGGGCATGGCCAATTTCACCGTCATGCTCAGGTAGATTTTTGACTCAGGTAGGTTTTGGGGTAGGTGATATTGATGCAAGTCCTCACGGAAATAGTACGAAATATTGTCGTGATTCTCCTCTTCACAACTTTTTTGCAATTGCTCTTGCCTTCAAAGAGCATGCAGCCTTTTATCAAGGTGGCTTTGGGGTTATTCGTGTTGTTTTCTTTCTTAAACCCGTTATTACAACTGATGAACCGGATTAATGAGGAGGAACTGATTGCCAATGTGACGCTCGCGGAGAAAGAGACGGGTATGAGTTTCCGGCAAAGGACAGAGCAACAGATTGCCGCAATGCTTCGGATGGTCACCGGCCTAAAAAATGTGGAGGTGAAAGTATTGCTAGAAAAAAGCGGTACAAATATCTTAAGGGACACCATTCAGGAGATTGTCGTTATTCTTGAGCACAGCACAGCCCCCACAGTCGGGATGGAGGAGACAAATGAAAACACAGAGGGAGAAAGGAGGGTTTCTTTGGTTCAACCTATTCAAATTCAAGGCCCTTCGGATGAAAATAATCCGGAGATCAGCAATAAGGGGGTCTTGAAAGAAGAGATTGTATATACAATCTGTCGCTATTTTGGTTTAAAAGAAAATCAAGTCAGGGTTCAGTCTAATTAACGGAAAATTGAGTTAGATAGTACCAGGAAAGTGTGGTGGACATTTGCTCATGAACGAGCTATATTGGTCATTCTTTGACCCTAAAGGGAAATACGGTATCTGGGGAATATTTTGTCTGGTTTTAGTGGGAATCTTGTTAATGGTTCTGCCGGGTTTTCTTTTCGGTGAGAAAAAGGAACGCCCCTTGTCTGATCAGTCGCAGAAAAAGCTTGCCGAAAGCGCAGAGTTGAATCTAACCCCTTTGCTGGAATTGGAAAAACAGTTTGCCCGGCAGGCCGAAGAAATATTGAATCAGGGTGAAGGCTTTGGCAAGGTGAGCGTTGCAGTAACCTTAGAGGCAGGTCCGGAACAAGATTTGGCGCGCAATGTTCAGAATCAAGTCTCTGTTGTTGAGGAACAGGATGCCGGTGGGGGTAAGAGAGTGACAAGTGAGACACAGGAAGAAGTTAAGTACGTTTTTGCGCAGGGAGGAGAAACACCACTTGTTCTTCGGGAAAAAAATGCGCAAATTAAGGGGGTATTGGTGATGGCGGAAGGAGCAGTGAATCCTGAAATAAAAAGGCTTTTGAGCGAAGCAATGCAATCCTTATTTGCTTTGCCGGCACATCGTGTCATGATACTTCCCATGAAAGGCAGGTAGGAATATGACTACAATATATGTTCGCTTTAAAAGTATTCTCACTTTTGGCTTAATTGTCTTTTGTTTATCATTTTTGTGGTTTTCGTTTCATGCTTTAAAACAAGAAAACAGGACTGCGCAGGAGTCGGTAACAGGCGCAAGCGAGATACCAAATGAACTAACAAAGGACGATTCTAATTCGTTGATGACATTAGTACCTGAGGTGAATAACGAGCAAGCATTAACGGCAAATGATTTTTTTAGTGAATACCGGTTGGAGCGCCAAAGAACGCTCAGTGAACAAACAGAAATACTGAATGAAATTATTGATCATCATAATTCGAGTGCGCAGATTAGGACAGACGCTCAGGAAAAGTTAATTGGTCTGACTGAAAACATTAGTCGGGAAGCAAAAATTGAAAGTGCCTTAATCGCGAAAGGATTTTCAGACGCGATTGCGGTCATTCAGGAACCTTCGGTGCTGGTTATTGTACCTTCGGAAGGGTTTCGGCAGGATGAGATTGCCCGGATTGCCGATATTGTGACGAAAATTTCGCAGTGCCGGTGGGAGGATGTGGTGATTATTCCCAAAACTAAGTAAGATTTTTTTAAGGATTATTTTCAATTCACACCTGTCAATGTTTGTTAAATCATAGTGGTTCTGTTATAATATTCATTGTATAATAGGAGGGGAGCATAAAAATGGTAGAAAACGAATTGTCGGAAAAAGCCATTCTTACTGATGAAGGCAGTGTCAAAATTTCAGAAGAGGTAGTAGCGATCATTGCCGGTCTGGCAGCATCTGAAGTAAAAGGGGTTGCCGGAATGAGCGGAGGCATTGTTGGAGGGATTGCGGAGTTTGTTGGGAAAAAGAATCCGTCCAAGGGCATCAAGGTTGAAGTCGGCGAAAAGGAAGCCGCCGTTGATGTTTATGTCATTGTGGAGTTTGGTTCAAGAATTCCCGAAGTTGCCCATGAGATTCAACACAATGTGAAAAAGGCCATCGAGAGTATGACCGGGTTAAATGCGATTGAAATAAATGTCCATGTGCAAGGGGTGACTTTCCCCAATGATGTCAAAGAAAACAAACAGGTAGATAAGTAGATAAGTAGATAAGCAGATCAGAGATTTATTTTTAGTAATAAGACAGATATGAGGAGGATTATGATGACGAATACCGGAAATAGATTCATTATTGGGATACTATTGTTAGGATATATCTTGTTGTCCTTATGCTTATTCCTGATGCTTCTTTTTAGTTGGCCGATGCCTTTTTCCTATTTTGAGTTGATTTTTTCCGACCCACTTGTAAAATGGGCTTATGGTGTTCTGTTAGCCGTAGTTTTTATCCTCAGTTGTATCTGTTTTGTTAAAAATATTGGCAGACGTCCGGTCAAATTCTCCGTTTTGCATGAGACAGATTTTGGCCAGATTAGCATCACTTTGTCTGCGCTTGAACAGCTTGTTTTGAAAGGAGCCAGCAGTGTTTCGGGAGTTAGAGAGGTAAAACCCAGTCTGAGATTAACCGCAGAGGGAATCGCCCTGCTGTTAAAAGTACAGGTAATTCCTGATATACATATTCCCCAGGTCACCAGTGATCTGCAGAATACTGTAAAAGAGTACCTTTTGCGCACATCAGGGACAAGCCTGCAGGAGATAGAAGTACAGGTTGTCAAAATCAGTTCGGACATCAGAACACCGAAAATCAGTCGAGTGGAATAGGAGGCAGGGAGCTAATGCTTGAACAAATTTTAGCGGAGATCTTTAAACATCGGGGCAAAGTGCTTGGCCTGATCGCCGGTTTGGTTTTTGGCCTGATGGTTATTAAAGTCGGTTTTTGGCAGACGCTGTTTATTACTCTTTGCCTTGGGTTAGGTTATGCCATCGGGAAAAGAATTGATGATAATGAAAGCTTAAAAGAAGTCATTGAAAGAATTATTAAAGAAAGATAGGGCATTAAGATCACGGTAAATCGATGATAAGGTCGATTCAGAAAAATATAAAACGATAATCGTTGATTATCACGAAAAGGGAGGATCCTTTTTGGGCAGACGTTTAGCGCGTGAATTAGCCATGAAATCACTATTTGCCCGGGATTTAGGCAAAAATGAAACTGGAGAAATTTTGGCGAGACTTGTTCAAGAATATCATGTGGCCGACGAGGTAAAGGCCTTTGGGGAGAAGCTTATTAATGGCGTAGTGGAAAACCAGCAATATCTTGATACGGTTATCGATCAATATGCCATTGAATGGCAGTTAGAGAGAATTGCCCCGGTTGAGAGGAATATTTTACGTATTGCCCTTTACGAGATGATCTGTGCGGACGATACTCCTCCTGCCGTGGTTATTAATGAAGCTTTAGAGGTGGCCAAAATCTATGGCGGAGATGATTCACCTCGTTTTTTAAACGGTATTTTGGGGAAAGTCTTAAAAGAACTGCCAAAACATCAAGCGGCCAGAGATGATTAGCACAGAATGGGAAAATTCTAGAAGAAGGTCAGGGTTGGGATGTGTTCTTAGGAATTGATACAAGTTGTTATACGACCTCACTTGCGTTGGTAGATGAGCATAAAAATATACTAAGCGAAAAAAGGATGGTTTTGCCGGTATCAACAGGGGCACAAGGGCTGAGGCAATCCACAGCCCTCTTTTATCATATTCAAAACCTTCCTCTGGCGATGCAGGAACTGTTTTCAAAGGTAGAAAAAGAGCAAAAAATAGAAGCGATCGCTGTTAGTGCGAAACCTTCACCTCGTGAAGATGCTTATTTGCCGGTATTCCGGGCAGGCTTTTCGTTAGCCGAGAGTTTAGCGGCGTGTCTGAGAGTTCCGTTAGTCAAAACTACTCATCAGGAAGGTCATCTTGCGGCGGGGATGTGGCATTGTCAGGAGCAGTTAGCTGAAGAATTTCTCGCTTTTCATCTTTCGGGCGGGACAACCGAGCTTCTAAAAGTCCGTTTAAAATATCGGCAACCGCTGCAGTTTGAGATAACCGTATTAGGCTCTTCCACCGATATCCAGGCCGGTCAGTTGGTGGACCGGGTGGGGGTTGCGTTAGGGTATCCGTTCCCGGCAGGGCGATACCTGGAAAAGCTGGCCGCTGAAGGGGAAAATAAGGTGGAAATTGCCATTCCATCATCTGTGCAAGGCTACCAGATGAGTTTTTCCGGAGCAGAGACCCGCGCTAAAGAATTGCTGAAGGAAGGGATTGCTCCGCGTGAAATTGCCAGAGCAATTGAAAATTGTCTCGCTGTTACGGTGGAAAAGGTGTTGCGTAATGCCATTAAGGAAACCGGTTTAACCAAGGTATTATTAGTTGGTGGAGTGATGGCGAATAATTATCTCAGAAGCCGCTTAATAAAACGATTAGAGCATATGGCTGTTGGGGCAAAGCTGTATTTTGCGGAATCCGCCTATAGCAGCGATAATGCGGTAGGGGTTAGTTTGATCGCCAGAAGTCTCTTTTATGTTAGGTGAAAGAATAAACAGAATATGGAGGTATATCAGAAAATGCCAGCCCAACTTATTGATGGAAAAGCCATCGCCCAGCAACTCCGTGAGGAGATCAAAATCAAAGTCAGCAAACTGCGCGCCATAGGGGTTATCCCCAGTTTAGCCGTAATTTTAGTCGGTAACGATCCGGCTTCACAGATTTATGTAAATAATAAAGCCAAAGCGTGTCAGGAATGCGGGATTAAGTCTCAGGTAATCCGTTTGCCTCATACTACCTCGGAGGAGGATTTATTACAATTAATCAGGCAATTAAACGAGGCGCAAGATGTGCACGGAATTTTAGTGCAGTTGCCGTTGCCGAATCAAATCAGGGAAAAAGTGGTGATCGAGGCCATTAATCCGCTCAAAGATGTGGATGGTCTTCATCCGGAAAATGTCGGAAAACTTTGGACGGGGAATCCGTATCTTAAACCCTGTACTCCGTATGGTTGTTTATACATAATTCAAAAGAGTATCAAGGACATTAGAGGGAAAAGAGCAGTGATCATTGGTCGCAGCATTCTTACCGGTCGGCCGATGGGCGCTTTATTATTAAAAGAGAATGCTACAGTCACTTTTTGCCATTCCTATACCCAGAATTTACCCTCAATTGCCAGGACGGCGGACATTCTGGTGGTGGCGATTGGTAAGCCTGCCTTTATTACCGGCGAGATGATTAAGCCGGGAGCCATTGTCCTTGACGTGGGGACGAATCGCTTACCTGATGGGAGACTGGTTGGCGATGTGGATTTTGATACTGCTTGCGAAAGAGCCGGCTGGATAACGCCGGTTCCCGGAGGACTTGGGCCAATGACGATTGCGATGCTCTTGCAAAATACGCTGGAGGCAACGTATGAACAAAAAAATATACTCGGTAAGTGAGCTTAGCTTTTTTATCAAAAATATCTTTGAGCAAAATGCGGTTCTCTCCAATCTTTGGGTGCGCGGGGAGATTACGAACTTTAAAAAACATAGTTCCGGACATCTCTATTTTTCTTTGAAGGACCAAAACAGCAATATGCGGGTGGTCATGTTTAAAGGGCGTGCCGGCAGTTTGCAGTTTACACCGCGTGATGGCCTCGATTGTCTGGTCAGAGGCTATATCTCTGTTTATCCTAAAGAGACTTCTTTGCAGTTTTACGCCGAAGAAATGATTCCGGCCGGACTTGGCTTGCAAAGTATTGCTTTAGCAGAACTAAAAGAAAAACTGCAGAAAAAAGGTTACTTTGCGCCTGAACGGAAAAGGCCGTTACCTGTTTTACCTACGGGAGTTGGGGTAGTGAGCTCGGCAGTTGGGGCGGCTATTCGGGATATCAGCAGGGTTGTGCAAAGACGCTATCCCGGGATGCCGGTCATTCTGTATCCGACTTTGGTTCAAGGAGAAAAGGCGGCCGAAACTGTTGCCGAAGGAATTAGAGTCTTGAGCGAGAGAGATGATCTGGATCTAATCATTGTCGCTAGGGGTGGCGGTTCTACGGAGGATCTAGCTGTTTTTAATTCGGAAATTGTGGCCGATGCGGTCTTTCATTCCGCCAAGCCGATTATTTCCGCCATTGGACATGAAATTGATTTTACCGTGACCGATTTAGTGGCTGATGTGCGGGCAGCAACTCCATCGATGGCGGGGGAGCTTGCTGTGCCTGTGAAAGCGGAAATTGTCCTGATGCTTGCCAAACAAAAGGAAAGATTATTTAATCTGCTGAATGCCCGCCTGAATAAAGAAAGAATGCGTTTAACCTACCTTACGGAGACACGGATTATCAAAAAACCGGATCGTTGGTTGGATAAATACCGTGAGGAAGTCAATAAAAAAGAAGAGCAGTTGCATAGTAAATTACAGAATATCCTGCAACGAACCCAGGCTAATTTAGCGGTTTATGCTGCCAAATTAGATTCCTTAAGTCCCTTGTCCACTTTAGCAAGGGGCTACAGTATTTGTCTAGGCGCAGATGGTCACATCTTAACTAATGCCAAGAATGCCGCCGTAGATGAAAAGGTGAAGATACGGCTGTATGCCGGGGCTTTAGAGTGCACTGTTTTGGCAAAGGAGGAATGAGAGAATGGCCCAGGAGCAACAAAAAGAAAGTTATGAAGCGAGTATTAAAAAGTTAGAAGAGATTATTACCCGTTTGGAAAAAGGGGAGATTCCACTCGAAGAAGGTTTGTCTTGTTTTGAAGAAGGAATTGCACTGATCAAAAAATGTCAGGGATATTTGGACCGTGCGGCCGCCAAGGTACAAATACTACAGGAGGGGGAACTTACCGAATTAGCCGATCTCAAAGAAGAAAACGGAGCTGAATAAAAGAATGAATCTACATGAGTATTTACAAGAGAAAGCCGCAATTGTGAACAAAGAACTGGAACAGTTAATGCCGGCCAAAGATCGCTATCCGGCAACTATTCATCAAGCTATGCGGTATAGTATTTTTGCGGGCGGGAAGAGGTTACGCCCAATTCTTTGTTTAGCCGCGGCGGAAGCGGTGAGCAAGGAAGCAGCGCAATTCCCCTTGTTGCCGGCAGCTTGTGCCTTAGAAATGCTGCACACATATTCCTTAATTCATGATGATCTTCCAGCCATGGATAATGACGATTATCGCCGGGGAAAACTAACTAACCATAAGGTGTTCGGCGAAGGAATTGCCGTGTTGGCAGGAGATGCCTTGCTTACATACGGTTTTGAGGTTTTACTGCGTTTTGCCCGCCAGTTTCCGGATAAGGAGCGGGCTTTACAAGTTGTGGAGGAAATTGCAATTGCCATCGGCACAGAAGGGATGATAGGCGGACAAGTAGTTGATATAGAGTCAGAAGGAAAGAAAGAATTCGCCCTATCGGAAGCAAACCTTGCTTATATTCATACACATAAAACAGGAGCTCTTTTTCGGACGGCCATTCGAGCAGGCGCGATTCTCGCCGGAGCTCGGGAAGAGGAATTAGCCGCTTTAACCCTTTATGCGGAGAAATTCGGGCTGGCGTTTCAGATAACCGATGATTTATTGGATATTACAGGGGAACAGACGGTTTTGGGAAAACCGATCGGCAGTGATGCCAAAAATGCTAAGTTAACTTATCCGGCACTTTATGGCTTTGAGCAAGCCAAGATTCTGGCCAAGGCGACGATTGAAGAAGCCGTGCAGGCCCTGGCAGAACTTCCGGGAAGGACAGAGCCTTTACAGCTGTTGGTGCGCTATCTTGAGAAGCGCGTTTCTTAGGTTTATTAAGGGTAGGGTAAGGTAAGGTGTTATTTGTGGAATTATTACAACAGATAAATATGCCGCAAGATTTGCAAAAACTGAAGGTTACGGAGCTGCAGAAGCTGGCGGGGGAAATCCGTACATTTCTGTTACAAACCATCTCGCAGACCGGTGGACATCTCGCGCCGAATTTAGGCGTTGTGGAGTTAACCTTAGCCTTGCATTGTGTTTTTGATACTGCTAAAGACCGCTTGGTTTGGGATGTCGGACATCAGTCTTATGTCCATAAGATCCTGACCGGGAGAAAAGAGCTTTTCTCCGGTTTGAGGCAGTACGGGGGCTTATCCGGGTTCCCGAAAAGAGAGGAAAGCATTCATGATGCTTTTAATACCGGTCACAGCAGTACTTCTATTTCGGCGGCCTTAGGTTTTGCGCTGGCGCGCGACCGTTTAGGCGAGGATTATCATACGATCGCCGTTATCGGTGACGGGTCCATGACCGGGGGAGAAGCTTACGAGGCTTTAAATCAGGCCGGTCAATTTAAAACAGATATATTAGTTGTCTTAAATGATAATGAAATGTCCATTGCCGAAAATGTGGGGGCCATGTCCTCTTATTTAAGCCGGTTGCGGTCAGACCCATTATACACGCGCCGCAAGAAGGATATTGAATCATTATTGCAAAAAGTGCCGGCCATTGGGCCTTCTGTGGCGAAGACAGCGGAAAGAATTAAAGACAGTTTAAAATATCTGCTGGTTCCGGGGATGCTTTTTGAAGAACTGGGTTTAACTTATCTTGGCCCCATTGACGGGCATGATTTACCCAATCTTTTAGTCATGCTTAAAAAAGCTAAAACTTTAAAAGGACCGGTGTTACTGCATGTTCTTACGCAAAAAGGCCGTGGGTATGAGCCGGCGGTCAAAAACCCCGCTGTTTTTCACGGCGTGGGCAGTTTTGATTTGCAGACCGGGGAGCTTCTGAAAAAAAACTCCGGCGTTTTGGATTATACGGCTGTTTTTGGCGAGACGATTGTGGACCTGGCGACCAAAGATCGGCGTATTATGGCCATCACTGCCGCGATGCCGGATGGAACAGGCTTAAGTAAATTTGCCAAAGCATTCCCGGATCGCTTTTTTGATGTGGGGATTGGCGAACAGAATGCCGTAACGATGGCGGCGGCAATGGCTGTAAAAGGATTAAGACCGGTAGTGGCCATCTATTCCTCTTTCTTACAGAGGGCTTATGACCAAATTTCCCATGATGTTTGTCTGCAAAAGCTCCCGGTGGTTTTTTGCCTTGATCGGGCCGGTTTGGTAGGTGAAGACGGGCCAACACATCATGGTGCCTTTGATTTTGCTTATTTGCGCCATCTTCCGGGGATGGCCATTTTGGCCCCGAAAGATGAAGAGGAATTGCGGCAGATGCTCTACACGGCGCTGCAATATGAAGCCGGACCAGTGGCGATCCGTTATCCGCGCGGTAGAGGGGTTGGGGTGCCCTTATCTAATCAGTATCAACCGATTCCTTGGGGAAAAGGGGAGATTGTCGCGGAGGAGAAAGGAGCGGAGGTCTTACTTCTTGCCGCAGGCTCGATGGTTTATCCGGCCATCCGGACGCGGGAATTACTGGGCCAGCATGGCATTAAAAGCACGGTAATTAATGCACGTTTCATCAAGCCTTTGGATGAAGAACTGCTTTTAGCGGAAGTAGCTAAACATAAATATCTTGTGACGATAGAAGAAAACGTACAGGCAGGGGGCTTTGGCAGTGGCGTCTTGGAGCTGCTTTGTCAAAACGGGCAATTGAAGAAGGATATTCTCATGCTTGCTTTACCTGATGAATATATCAGGCATGGTAAACCCGAGCTTTTGCGTGAACTGGTGGGGCTTACCCCGGAAACAATGACGCAAAAAATAATGGAGCAATTTAGTTTGCCGGCCAAAAGAAAAAGCATACCCCTGGTGAAATTTTTTGGGAAGTAATGACGTATAATTAATGAACTTGTGAAGATAATTGACCTGCGTTAAGGATGGGATGGACCAGATGAAGAAAGAGCGTCTTGATCAGCTTTTGGTGCAAAAAGGAATGGTTGCCAGCCGTGAAAAAGGGCGGGCCTTAATTATGGCTGGAGAGGTATTTGTCAACGGCTGTAAGGCCGAAAAAGCGGGTACCTTAGTCGAATGTGATGACCGCATCGAAATACGCGGCAATCTTCTGCCTTATGTAAGCAGGGGTGGGCTCAAACTGGCTAAAGCGATTGAGACATTTCACATAGATTTAACCGGTAAAATTATGATGGATGTGGGGGCCTCCACAGGTGGTTTTACCGATTGTGCTTTGCAGCATGGCGCTCGGCAGGTCTTTGCCGTAGATGTAGGTTATGGTCAATTAGCCTGGTCTTTGCGTCAGGATAAGCGGGTGGTAGTTTTCGAAAGAACGAATGCCCGTTATTTGACGAAGGAACAAATCAATGTGTTAGTTGATTTGATCACTATTGATGTCTCCTTTATCTCTTTGCGGAAAATATTAGTTCCGTTAGTTAGTTTTCTGAAGGAAGGAGGCTCAATTGTAGCGTTGATTAAACCGCAATTTGAGGCCGGGAAAGAACTGGTTGGCAAAAAAGGTGTGGTGAAAGATCCTTTAGTTCATCAGCGGGTCATTGAAGATATTATCGTTTTTAGTAAGGAAATCCCTTTATTGGTGCAAGGATTGACTTTTTCGCCGATCCGGGGACCGGAGGGAAATATCGAGTTTTTAATCTGGTGGCAGAAAAACCATGCCGGAGTTAATGATGAATCACCGATTGATCGGCAGACCGGGCCGGACGAACAGCAGGATGTAACGGTAATGACCTTTAGTCCGTCTGTACCGGAAGTCGTGAGAAAAGCCCATCTTGCTTTTGCGAACCCGGATCAGGATGGAGGAGGTAGGTTAGATTGATTGAAGCAGTTGGTTTAATCCTCAATTACCGAAAAATGCAACCTATAGCGATGGGAAAGGAATTAGTGGAAAAGTTTCGCGCCAAAGGAATTGCCGTATTCGCTCCCGAGAAAGATGCCTTAGCCATAGGAATCGAAGCGCCCTTTTTGGATGAGAAGGATTGTCAGAATATCCAGTGTGCGCTTACTTTAGGGGGTGACGGGACAATCTTACGAGCCGCCCGCTTTTTTGCCCCGCTGAATATTCCGATTTTAGGGATAAACATGGGAACGATGGGTTTCTTAACAGAAGTTGAATTAAGTGAGATTGACCATGCTATAGAGAAACTCCTCAACGGTACTTATTCGATTGAGAGGCGGATGATGCTGGAGGCGCAAGTGAAACGGGCGGGGAGAATCGTTCAAACTTTTACAGGGTTAAATGATATTGTTATTAATAAAGGACCGTTAGCACGGTTGATAACCTTAGAGATTTTTGTGGGCGAGGAATTTGTGACTACCTATAAAGCCGATGGAGTCATTATTTCTTCCCCAACGGGTTCAACTGCCTATTCCTTATCAGCGGGGGGGCCAATAGTCTATCCGGATTTGGATGTGGCGATCCTGACGCCAATTTGTCCCCATACATTAGGGGCGCGGCCGCTTGTTTTGCCCTCCTCCAAAACGGTCAAAGTAAGCATTATCAATCAGGCGGAATCAATGCTCACCATTGATGGACAGAATGGGTTTCCCTTGAATAAAGAAGATGAAATTATCATAGCGAAGGCTGCCTATCATGTGAAAATGGTCCGGATAAAAGAAAAAAGGTTTTTTGCTGTTTTGCGCGAAAAAATAAAAACAGCAGGACATTCGGTCTATTAATATAGTTTTTGCTCATGTGGAAGGGAGGATATGCTGTGAAAACAGCAAGACAAAGAAAAATAAAGGAAATTATCAAAAGTCAGAATATCTCGACGCAGGAAGAATTGGCGGATGCCTTAAGAAATGCCGGCTTTAGTGTTACACAAGCTACTGTTTCTCGGGATATTAAAGAGCTCCAGTTGCTCAAAGTAGCCCAAAAGGATAATACCTATGTCTACGGTCTGCCTATTGAGCCGGGCATCGTGCATAATCAGGAAAGAATTCGCCTGATGATGCAGGAATTGGTGACAGAGATTGATTATAGTGAAAACCTGATTGTGGTGAAGACACATCCGGGTAATGCTCATGGCATCGCTTCGCTGATCGATAGCTTGAAGTGGCAAGGTATTGTGGGGACCTTAGCGGGTGATGATACGATCCTGCTGGTCATCAAACCGAAAGCGAAAGTTAAGGTTATGCTAAACATGCTTAAAAGTCTGATGGAGTAGGTGCCGGAATGATTGAATATCTCTCGATAAAAAATTTTGCCCTCGTCGAAGAATTGAATATCCATTTTTCATCCGGTTTTAATATTCTCACCGGGGAAACCGGGGCCGGGAAATCGACCATTATTGGTGCTTTATCATTACTATTAGGAGGCCGGGCTCAAACGGAGTATATTCGCTCGGGGACGGAAAAAGCCATTGTGGAAGGCGTGTTTTCCCTGCCTCAAGACCATCCGGTCAGGACGATTCTCAATGAACTGGAACTGGAGGCCGAAGATAATGCCTTGATTTTGAGTCGGGAACTGACTTTTAATGGCCGTAATATCTGCAGGATCAATGGACGTATTCTCACGTTGGGGCAATACCGGGTAATTGGTTTAGCGCTTGTTGATATTCATGGGCAGCATGATCATCAGGCTCTCTTACATGAGGATAAGCACCGTCAGCTGTTAGACCTGTTTGGCCGAGCGGAACATTTGCAGTTGTTGGAAGAAGTAAAAATGCTCTATGAGCGATGTCAGAAGACAAAAAAGGAGTTGGAAGCGCTAAGAGCATCAGAACAGGAACGGCTACAGAAAATTGACTTTTTGACCTATCAAATCGAGGAGATTAAGCAGGCGCATCTTCGGAAAGGGGAACTTGAGGAATTAACCAGGGAGGTAAATGTGCTTGCTAATGCCGGCAAGATCAGCGAAAACCTGGGGCAGGCGCATGAACGACTGTTCGGGGGAGAACGAGGGCGCTCTGCCTATGACCTGACCGGTAAAGCATTGGCTGATTTGCAGGAAATTAAGCACTTAGATTCTTCTTTAGAAAAATTAGCAGAGCAATTGGAGCCGGCGCTCTATTTATTAGAAGACACCGCATTTCAAATTAGAAATTACTTGGAAGGGCTCGAATATTCGCCGCAGAAACTTGAAGAAAACGAAAAGCGTTTGCACTTACTGCAGGACTTGTGTAAAAAATATGGCGGGGATTTGGAAGCTGTTTTGGCTTATGGTGATACTATGGCGCATGAGTTGGAGAAGTGGCTTGGCAGCGAGGAACGGGAAGAAGAGTTGGCTTTAAGATATCAGCAAGATACAGCCGCATATCAGCTGAAGGCGGAGTTATTATCGCAAAGCAGACAAGCCCTGGGGCAAAAGATAGAAGCCGAGGTTACGCAGCAATTAGTTGATCTAGCCATGCCGAACATCCGTTTCGCTGTGAATTTCTCTCCTCTTGAGCCTGCTTCCTACGGACTTGAACAAGTGGAGTTTTTCATCAGTCCCAATCCCGGCGAGCCGTTATTGCCTGTTGTAAAAATTGCTTCCGGTGGTGAGCTGTCTCGGATTATGTTGGCTCTGAAAACGATTCTTGCCAAAAGTGACGGGATCGGGACATTAGTTTTCGATGAGATTGATGCGGGGATCGGCGGAAATGCCGCTCAAAAAGTAGCGGAAAAGCTGGCGGAAATAAGCTTAAGTCAGCAGGTGATTTGCGTGACCCACTCGCCGATAATTGCGGCAGTCGCCGATACGCATCTTGTGCTGTTAAAAGAAGTTACGAACGGGCGTACGTATATTCGGGTTCATGAATTGAGGGAAAAAGAAAGAATTGAGGAACTGGCCCGCATGCTTGGTGGTGAAAATCCGACCGCCGATTTAAAAAATTATGCGCAAAAAATTTTACAGGAAAAAAAACGGAAAGGAAAATAAATCAGATCAGAAATAGCCTGGCAGAAGCCAGGATTTTTTTTTGCCTTTTTAAAAGAGGGTAAACTTGTCGTTATAGGTACTATTTATCTTAATCATCACAACATAAAAAAGCTTGTTTTCGGTTAATTTATTTAATGAAGAGTCAAATACTAATATTTCAATTTGAAGAGCAAAATTCATTAAACATTGAGGAGGGATTGACCGGAGTATAGGAGGACAAAAGAATTGAGGGTATTAAACAAAAAGCAAATTGCGTTACTGTTATTAGTATTTTTTCTAATCTCAGTTTTTATGACCCCTCAGTTACAAAGTTATTATTATCTGCAGGAAAGGCAGCGGTTTACGGTTGGCGAGCCTCTGGATTTATGGCACAATCTGCCGCCGATTATGCAAAAGGTCATTAATGTTTATGTACGTGAAGGGAATAAATTACTCTGCCTCGAAGGACAAGAAAGAATTAACCCTAATTATTCCCTGGGAGTCAATGCCCCGGTAGGGGTAAAACCGGGCAATGTCAGTCTCGAATTAAGACTTTTTGGCTTAATTCCGCTGAAGAGAATTAATGTTGATGTTGTGCCGGATATCCGCTTAATACCTGGTGGTCATTCCATTGGTGTCTTATTAAGAACGGAAGGTGTTTTGGTTATTGGGTATTCTCCGGTGCTTAAGCAGAATAATGAGGTGAGTTTTCCCGCACGGGAGGCCGATATACGGGTGGGAGACGTTTTAATCAGTATCAATGGGATTAAAGTTGTTTCTGACGATCAAGTGGGCAAAATAATTGCCGAAAACCCAAACCCACAGGAAGGAATTAAGCTAAGGATTATCCGGGATGGAAAGCAGCTCCAGCGCGTTGTGTATCCGCAGTTTTGTGAAGATACCAAGACTTATCGCATTGGGTTGTTTATCAGAGATAATGCAGGGGGAGTGGGAACCTTAACCTTTGCTGATCCTGTCTCCAAAAAATTTGGCGCTTTGGGCCATGTCATTACCGATAGTGAAACAAATCAGAAACTGCAGATCCAAGAAGGCAAAATCCTTGCGGTGTCGGTCGAGAATATCCAAAAAGGAAAACCGGGTACGCCAGGTGAAAAAATGGGTATATTCCTCGAAAACTCTGAGTTTGGCGACATTGAAAAAAATGACATGTGTGGCATTTATGGAACATTAAACAGGGAACTATCGAACGAGCATTATGCCAATCCGTTGCCGGTCGCTTTTTCTAATCAGCTCTCTCTCGGGAAAGCGCAGATCTTAACGGTGGTCGATGGGCAGCAGATCAAAAAATATGATATTGAAATCGAAAAAATCCTGCTAGGGCGACGAGACGGAAAAAACATGATTATCCGTATCACGGATCAGGAATTGTTGCAAGCTACGGGAGGGATTGTGCAAGGGATGAGTGGCAGTCCGATTATTCAAAACGGAAAGCTTGCCGGGGCGGTAACACATGTTTTTGTAAATGATCCGACAAGAGGTTATGGTGTTTTTATAGAAAATATGCTTTTTGAAGCAGAATTAATCAATGAAAACAAACAAATCCTGGGATTAAGGTCTCAGGATTTGCCTTTACATATTGTCATGCTAAGAAAAGATATTATAAAAAATTACTGAATCGTCGGTTAATTTGCCGAAATATAAGCAAAGATATCACAATAGAAAGGAAAATGCTTGATATTTTCTAAAAAAAATTTAATATTACTGGCAGGAAATAAAAGTCAATTGTCGAAATGTAATTTATGGAAGTTAAGAGAAAAAATATAAAGGGAGGTTTGGTATGTTAAAGGAAATTAGGGTAGCAATAGCCGACGACAACAAGGACTTTGTAGATATTTTGCATGATTATTTCGAGAGACAGGATGATTTTACAATTGTCGGCACAGCAAGTAACGGTTTGGAGGCAGTTGACCTCATCACCAGCGAATCACCGGACATTTTAATTCTTGACATTATTATGCCGCATTTAGATGGGATTGGTGTGCTGGAAAGAATGAATAAAGCGGATTATTTGCAAAGGCCTAAAACTATTCTCTTAACTGCTTTTGGGCAGGAAACAATGATTCAGAGAGCCATTGAATTAGGAGCTGATTATTTTATCTTAAAGCCCTTCGACCTGGATACACTGGGTAACCGGATGCGTCAATTAATGGATACAAATGTTCCGGTCGTAAAGCCCAGTTCTTCCTCACCTGCTATTATTGGTTATCAACAACCCTTAATCCGTTCCAGAAATCTTGACCTGGAGGTAACCAATATTATTCATCAAATGGGTGTACCGGCCCATATCAAAGGTTATCAGTATCTTCGGGACGCGATTCTTCTAGTAATTAACGAAATCAATTTTTTGGGTGCTGTCACGAAGGAATTATATCCGCATATCGCCGAAAAATATCAAACTACTCCAAGCCGCGTCGAAAGAGCGATTCGGCATGCCATTGAATTGGCCTGGGACCGCGGTAATGTGGATATGATGAATAAATTCTTTGGCTACACCATTAACATAGAACGTGGGAAGCCAACCAATTCGGAATTTATTGCGATGGTGGCCGATAAGCTACGGATCGGCACTAATGCCTGTTAACTTAAAATTTGTTCATTAATTAATAGCTCTAAGTCAATTGTTGGGGTAAGACCTAAAAAAGAATAGATTTTAGAGCACTAGTGCTACTGTTGGAGAGATCCGACGGTAGCATTTTTGCACACCCGGAAATGAATCAACCCTAATTAGCTGGTGAATAGTAGTAACGTTCCAGCAAAATGTAACATCCAGACTCCGAATAACTAAAAGGAATCGAGCTCACTCATCCTTGAGTTCGGGCAATGCATGACGATGTGGGGGCCCCCCTCCCCACTTAGGGTTGACGCCCTCACCGCTGCGTCTTCCTTCGCTCTTTTTGAACAAAGGTCATAAAGTCGTTCTGGAGGTAACATTTTGCAGTTCCGTTTCTCTTTTTGGATTATGGAAATACGTCAAGCCTGAGGGATTAGCGATTAGCATGGAAATGGGCGGGGATTTAAGTATCGGGAGGAGGCTCTTTGATGTTTTTTTTGGAGATATGAACATACTAAGAACATGAATAAATAATTGAGGACTTGACAATGGTTTTAGCAGGAAGAATCAGAGTAGACAAAAAAACAAAGCATTTGGTCAAACGGATCAGAGCGCAGGAAATTGCCGTGATTGATCATGCTGATTTGGACGAAGTATCTGCCTTCTCACTAGTGAAAGCGAAGGTCAAAGCGGTAGTGAATGCCAGTCCCTCTATTACCGGCAATTACCCCAATCCCGGCCCGTTGATTTTACTGAATTATCATATTCCGCTGTTGGATAATGTTGGTCCGGAGTTGATGAGCTTGCGGGACGACCAGTATATGGAGATAAAGGGAAACGAAATTTATGTGGACAAGAAAAAGTTTGGCTGGGGGGTCAGACAGACAAAAGAGAGAATTCAGGAGGCGGTGGCAAGAAGCAGAGATAAACTGGCTCTTAGTTTAAGCAGTTTTATTGATAATACCTTAATGATGGCTGGACAGGAAAGAGATTTGATTATCGAAAATCTCTCCTTGCCGCCGTTAAAGACAAAGCTGAAAGACCGGCATGTGCTGATTGTCGTGCGGGGACAGGGATATATGGCGGATCTTGCCGCGATTAAATCATATATCAATGATCTTAAGCCCGTCCTGATTGGTGTTGATGGGGGAGCTGATGCCCTAAGGGAATTCGGCTATTTTCCGAACATCATTATTGGTGACATGGACAGCGTCAGCGATAAAGCATTATTGGGTGGTTCCGAGCTGATTGTCCATGCTTATGCCAATGGGTATGCGCCGGGAATTGCCAGGCTGGAGCAGTTGGGGTTAAAAGCAAAGAAGTTTGCCGTGCCGGGAACCAGTGAGGATGCCGCGATGCTCCTCGCGCACCAGGCGGGAGCCGCACTGCTTGTCGCAGTTGGTACACATACGAGCATGATTGATTTTCTGGAAAAAGGCAGGCCGGGCATGGCCAGTACGGTTTTAACAAGGATCAAAGTAGGAGAAATATTAGTGGACGCAAAAGGTGTCAGTAAATTATATCCGGGGAAATCTGACCTGCGCGCGGTCATCAAAGTGATTCTGGCGGCTTGTTTGCCGCTGGTGATTATAGCTTCCACTTCGTCGCTTCTGTCGCAGTTAACCAGGCTGCTTTGGCTAAAAGTTAAATTACTCTTCCGTTTTTAAGAAAACTCGGCGCAGAAGATCTAATCCGAGGAGGATTTAACATGATTGTTGATTTCAAATACCACATTGCTTCATTAGTTGCCGTATTTATGGCTCTTGGGATCGGGGTGATTATTGGCAGTAGTGTTTTAGGGGAGAGCATAGTACGGAATATTGTAGCCGAACAGGAGCTGTTGATCACCCGTCTAGAAGAAGACTATGACGGTTTAAAATCGGAATTGTCAATAACTCGTGAGGAAATAAAAAAGCAAAAAGCCATTATTAATGATTATCAGCGTTATGCTGAGAATACCCTCTCCCATATCTTAAAGGACCGTTTAAAAGGGAAAAGGATTGCCTTGGTGGTTAATCCGCTCAGCAAAGACACTGCCAGTGATTTAATCCGCAATGGGCTGGAACTTGCCGGAGCGGAATTATTGCTTGATTTGAGTCTTGAGGAAGTATGTGCTATGGTGGATAGCTTTTCCGTCGACTCGGTTGTTGTCTGGGGTGAGGGGAAGGAAAAACAGGAATTAATGGCGCGCCTAAAGGACAGCAAAGTACCCATTTATGCTGGGCTCTCGGAACAACAAAACAAGGGGGAAGAGATTCCCGGTTTAGTCTCTTTATTTTTGCAGATTGCGCAAGGTGGCTAAAAATGATTAGTGTACTTATTCCTGCTTATAATGAAAGTAACCGTTTGGCTGAAACAATTCATTCTTTACGGGCTACTGAAGAGAATTGGGAGCAAATCGGTGAAATTGTCGTTGTTGATGACGGTTCGGGTGATGATACGGCAGTGGTAGCCGCTGCTTCCGGGGCAAGAGTAATCCGTCTTTCCCGTAATCAGGGGAAGGGCAGAGCTTTGACGATTGGACTTGCATCCTTACGGGGAGAGATTGTCCTCTTGGTGGATGCAGATTTGCAAGGTAGTGCCGGTCAAACATTAAAATTAATCGAACCGATCTTGCAGGGAAAAGCGGACATCGCTGTGGCTGTCTTTCCTAAAGAAAAAGCAGGCGGGGGCTTTGGGATCGCGCGTAAAACAGCCCAGTGCGGGATAAAATATCTTACCGGAGCTATGGTAGAGGCACCTCTATCAGGGCAAAGAGCAGCCCAAAAACAGGTTTTGGAGAGCATCCTTCCTTTTTCGGAAGGGTTTGGGCTGGAGATCGGGATGTCTATTGATGCTTTGCGGCGTGGTTATCGTGTCCTCGAGATACCGCTTGATTTAGCCCATTGTCCACCCGGTAAGGATTGGCATGGTTTTTGGCATCGCGGGAGACAGTTTTACCATATTTGTCGGGTACTGTGGGCCAAAAGGCATGTTAATAAAGAATAAAGAAAAGAGGGTTTAAAATCAGTTTTCTTTTTGAGCTGGGGATTTTGTTGCTTTCTTATCTGGCAGCATGGCGAATACTGCCTTATCTTGTGGCGATGATTCTGCGTAGTGGTATGGTCAGGGACAACTGGCAAGGGAAGAGGATACCGGCGATTACCGGGGTTATCTTTCCGCTGGTTCTTAGTATAACCATACTCCCTTGCTTATGGACTGAAGAAAGAAGTACGGTACCGCTTTTTTTACTGGCGATCCTGGGAGCGGCCGTAGCTGGTTTAATAGATGATCTATCCGGGAGCAGTTATCCGCGGGGGTTACTTCCACATTTTCGCTACTTTTTTCTGCAAAAAAAACTGAGCACAGGACTGGTTAAAGTAATATTAATCAGCAGTATTGCCGGCTGGGTTGTCTTTCTGTCCGGCGGGAAAAAAATCGAAATAATTCTTGACTGGTTGTTGCTTGTGCTCACCGTGAATAGTATTAACTTGCTTGATTTAAGGCCTGGCCGCGCTTTAAAAGGAACTATTTTTCTCTTCATTTGGCCGGCTCTCTTCGTACCGGAGCGGGCTTTGCTTTTTGCTGCTTTAGGCGTAATCTTTGCTTATGCGCCATATGATTTGCAAGGCAAGGCGATGCTTGGTGACACAGGTTCTAATGTCCTCGGGATGATTGGCGGACTGTTGCTGCTTGCCACACCTTTATGGGTCAGATTAATCTTTCTATTTTTGTTGATTGCGCTGCATGTGGTGACCGAAAAATATTCCTTATCGATTTTAATAGAAAAGAATCCCTGGTTTAAGAGGATCGATGAATGGGGCAGGGGTAGCCTGATTAGGCGGTGAAAAGATGATTAACAGAGCAATAGGAATTGTCGCGAAAATAATTTATCAAAGTCAGGAGTTGTACAAGCTGCGGGTTTTGGTAAATGGGGTCTCAAACAATGCTTACGCTTTTCCACAGCAATGCGGTGAGCTTAAAGTAGGGGATGTGGTTCTTCTGAATACAACGGCCGTAGATCTGGGGTTAGGCAGTGGTGGTTATCATTTTGTGATGGGACTTTATTCTTGTGCAACAGGAGCAGAAAAAAACCGCCTGGCGAGCAGCAAGGCGACGATGGATTCGCCCGGGCATATCATGAAAGTCCGCTATACGCCTTTTCAGGTAAAAGTATGTGCCGTCGAGGAAGAAGACAGCCCTGCCCACGGGCAGTTCTTGCGGGCGGAAAGTCTGGAGGGGCTGCCGGTGATCTCAGGTTCCTTGCATAGTATGCTCGTTCCTTGTGTTTGTGGTTTAAAAGCAGTGCGGGAAAATCTGCGCATTGCCTATGTGATGACAGATGGCGGGGCCTTGCCCCTTGCTTTGAGTGAAGCGGTACGAACTCTCAAAAAAATGCAGTTGCTTTGTGGTACAATAACAGTGGGACATGCCTATGGTGGCGATCTTGAAGCAGTAAACTTATACAGTGGTTTGCTGGCGGCCAAGGAGATTCTCCGGGCTGAGGTCATTGTTGTCTTAATGGGACCGGGTGTTGTGGGGACAAATACGAAATGGGGCACCACGGCCTTGGAATTAGGACAGATTATTAATGCCGTTGAGGTTTTATCTGGCCAATCGTATACTATTCCCCGCCTGAGTTTTGCCGATGGGCGGGAACGTCATTACGGAATAAGCCATCACACGCTTACGGCCCTTAACGACATTTCCCTGGCGCTGACGAGACTTGTCCTGCCTGAATTGAGTAGCGGCAAAAAAGAATATCTCCTCCAACAGCTGCGGCAAATCCGGGAGGAACGATACCAACTGTTCTGGGGGCAAGGGTGGGAAGGGATCCGGTTCGCGCAAAAACATGGCTTGTCACTTTCCTCCATGGGGAGAAGTTTTACTGAAGATCCGGCGTTTTTTCTAGCCGCCGCGGCGGTTGGCGATGTAGTAGCCAGGCAGAGGGCCATTGACGCTGGATAATTGCTTTTCTAGTAGATCTTGCACATAATAGCAGTCCGTTCTTAATTGACTTAGTTGTTGGAGGATTTCCTGCGGTTTCCCGTATAACCAGAAGCCTTGGGGAGAAATAATCATGTTAGCAACTCCTTTTCGTTGATGATTAGGGCAGGATGTTTGCATTGGTATAATTTAGTATATGTTTTTTGTTGGGCAATCATGTGAGGAGGCAGGCAAATGGAGGAGAAATTTAACAAAAGATTAGTTGAGGAAAAAGGTAGATTTCTGCATTTTTGTGTGGATGAGGTTACACTGTCGAATGGGCATATCTCCACCCGAGAAATGGTGACCCATCCGGGAGCCGTAGCAATTGTGGCTCTTACTTCGCAAAATGAAGTAATCCTGGTCAGACAATACCGTTACCCGGTTCAGGAAGTACTCTATGAAATCCCGGCAGGAAAACTGGAACAAAACGAAGACCCGGCTGATTCTGCCCCGCGGGAATTAGCCGAGGAGACAGGCTTCATCGCCAAAAAGTGGGAAAAGCTGGGGACTTTTTATACAGCTCCCGGTTTTAGTAATGAAAAGATGCATCTCTTTTTGGCCATGGATTTGGTGAAAGAGGAGGCGCATCCGGACCCTGATGAAATAATCACCTATGAGAAATTTCCTTTAGCCGAAACATTTGCCATGATCAAGGCGGGGATTATTAAAGACGGCAAAACAATTCTGGCTCTGCTGATGCTGGAGAGAAGGTTATCCAGGGATGAATAATGCGCAAGGGATAGAGGTAAAAACCACACATCCGGCGTTCCTTGATTTGCATGTGCATATCGGGCGGGACGGTGACGGTCAAGCGGTAAAAATAACCGCCAGTTCGCAATTGACTTTGCCCAATATTCTCAAAGAATGTGTGGAGAGAAAAGGTATTGATATTGTCGGCATAGTTGATTGCGGAACAGCCGGAGTTTTACGGGACCTGAAAGCATTAGTGAATGCCGGTGAATTAGTTGAGCAGAGCAGAGGCGGCTTTCGGTATCGGGATAAGCTGACGCTTATCGGGGGAGTTGAATTAGAAACAGTTGTCCTTTTTGTGGAGAAGAGAAAAATTTTGTTGTTGGCGTATTGGATAAAATTATCAGCATAGGGGCATGGCAACAAGGTAAAGGTAAAGACAAGAGTCAAAATAAAGATAAGGGTCAGGATCATGATACTGTGATAATGTTGGATCATGATAGGGGCGAGGGGATAGCGCAGAGCGGGAAGTATTATTATCAGATTCCTTTGGAGTTCATCCCGGGTTTAGGGAGAAAAACCAGGGATAAATTACTGGGGTATTTTAAAACGGAAATGAATATCCTGCATCATGCTGCAGAAAGTGAGCTACGGGAGGTTGCCGGAGAAAAAGTGGCGCATTTGATCATCAAAGGGCGGCGAGGCGAATTACAAATGGTCCCCGGGGCTGGAGGAATCTATGGAAGGATTAAAGATAGCCTATAATTTATCCGGTGCCGTTAATGCCGTGTGGGAAGGGCGGTTTGTTGTGCTGGTTGATGTTATCGATATGTCGACCACCCTGGAAACAATTAGGGAAGCCGGTGGCTGTGGCTTTTGGGGTGCCGCCCCGAGCGGGAAAAACCTTCCATATATTAATCCCTATTCGATCGGTCGGGCTGCGGCAAGGGAGGCCAAACAAAAAGCGGCCAAACTGGTGGTGATTACGGAACCGCGCAGTGGCCCGGATGAGCATAGACGAAAAAATGCGTCGGCTGTATTGGCCGGTTTTGCCTCCGAAAACATGGAGGCGGAAGCAATTTTGCCGAATATGGGCGCGGAAACAGCCCGTTTGCTTGACTGGCGCGATAAAGTAGCTGTCGCGGTAACAGATGCCGGTGGCGTGATCTTTGATGCGGTTTTTCAACTGGGTGGTTCCCTGACAACCGCAACAGTCGCCCGGACGATCAGGATGAAGGGAACGGAACCGGCCCGGGCCGGGATAAAAAGAGCTTTAGCAATGGCCGCCTTAGCCGGTAAGACCGGAATTACTTTAGTCGCGGCCAGTAGTAATGCATTGGAGGATGTACTGGCGGTTCAGTATTTAGCGCAGTTAATGATTAATGAGTATTAGTTGTCATAAACAAGGCTCCCCTTTCATAATGTAGAGTTAGAAAGGGAGGAGCTTGAAGTGGAAAAGATCAAGGTTCAATTAGCGCAACATTTTTACAGCAGTTGGTGGCTCTACTTATTGGTGGGGTCCTGCTTTTTAGTTGGCTTATTATTTGGTTTTTGGGGGATGCTTACACTGGAAAAAAACCAAACGACCTTTATGCAGAGCTTATTTCAGGAGATTACCGCCCAATTTGGTGATGATTTTAATTTTGCAGTTTCAGCAAGACAAGCAGTAATTAAAAACATCTTCAATTTAGGGAAAATATTTATCTTGGGCTTAACGATTATTGGCTTACCGCTGGTTTTAGTGATTATTTTTACCCGTGGTTTTGTCTTAGGTTTTACGCTCGAATTTTTTTGTTTTGGCAATGCCTGGCCGGGAAGTATCTTGGCCTTGCTGGCTTTAATTCCGCCCAATCTACTCTCGGTACCGGCCTATATCCTGAGCGCGGTTGCCGCCATTAAATTTTCCCTATACTTAATTCGTGGTCGTCAGCAGAGAGAATATGGCCTTTCCGAGGCATTTCTAAAATACCTGATTCTCATGCTCGGTTTTGCCCTTTTACTGCTCGGTGCTGCGCTGATTGAAGGGTATTTTTCGCCGGTGATTATAAAGCTATTAGTACAAACTCTGTCCTCATAGAAACAAGACGGTAGTATGAAAATAAACTCGTTCGGGAGCTTAATTCCTGTATTTTTGCACATAATATAGATAGAAAATCACGGAAAAGAATAGTAGGGGGTATCCAGAGATGAAGAAGCGGGAGCAAGATTTACAAGGGCAAGTACCAAAGGGGGATTCTTTTATTCCAACTGAATTGGGCTCCGCCCGTTTCGTTTCACTAGACGGAGAGGGAAGTACAGCTAAATATGAAACGGGGCAGACAACTTTACAGCAAGGATTTTCCGGACCTCCCTGGGGCGTAGAGCCAAGTATGCACTTTCTGTGCGATGAAGTGGGCGTGGATTTCCATCGTTTTATTGCCGGTCTGGCCGCGAATAAGAATGAGATGGAGTTGGCTAACGAATTAGGAGTATCTCCAAAAACCATCGATGGTTTGAAGGAGCGCTTCTATAAGAATGAAGCGATCATGGGCAATTACGGCCAGGATTGATTATCCATTCCAGGTCGTAATTTCATCTTAAGTATTCGATCTCAATTACAAGGGAAAATGAGACGACAAGAGTGTAAAAACGACAGGCAAGTATTATTTGTAATTTACAGATAGTTGATGTAAATTATAAATGATAAGAAAATTTGCCTGTCTATTAAATAATTCCGGAGGGTCAGATATGATTAAGAATAATATTCGTAAAAAAGTAACGTCGATAATTACATTGGGAATTTTCGCCTTACAGTGTTTCCCATTGGCTGTCCTGGGGGCAACAGATAGCTGTATTGCCCCTTTACTGAAATTCAATGCTTCCGTAATAGATTCTTTAGAAAAACGCCTTAGTGAGCTGAGAGGCATTTCGCTGGCTAATGATGGATATATTACACGCCTATATTCGACTGAAGCTCCTGTAAAACTAAAATGGGATTTAGGAGTCAGGCTGGTCAATAAAACAAAAAATTATCTTATTGAAGATTTAATGGTGTTAGGCAAAACAACACAGAAAAATAGCGGGCACCCGAAGAAGACCCCTCAGCTCAATTTGAACTATAGCTGGCTGCCTACCGGACCGAGTATTAAGCAGTTAGCATCTGCTGAATTAAAGAGTGATGGTTACTATGTGATGAATAAAAGGGACAATAATATTTTATTAGTTAGTACAAAAAGGCAGGATTTTAGTGCTACAGGTGGTGTTAATGAATTTTATGATGCAATCTGGCTTTCCAATGTCACAGGCAATATTGAAATTGGGCAAAAGGTGCAATTTGAGGTTGACGGGGTCGTCTTACAATCTTATCCTGGTCAGGCTCAGGCAAAAAACGTTTCGGTGCTGATAGTTCCACAGCCTAAAAAAGCAAAATTGACGACAGAGGAGGCTTTGAAACGTGCTTTGCTGTCAGATCAGGTAGAGGAAAATAATGTCATGGTTCTTAAATCGATCAAATTTAATGTTCAATCGGCGGAATGGCAGATTAACTTAAAGGATACCATATTTGAGCAAGAATATAATTTTACGGTAAATGATCAATAAGCAGCGGAAATCTTTTTATAAATCAACTTGATATCTTCCGCAAAGAGAAGTAAAATAATATTAAGAATAGACTGAACAATTCTGTATCGGGAGATTCTGCGGAATTGGAGGGAGAAAAATGAGAAAGCTTGTCTCTGTGTTAATAGTATTGAGTATTTTCGGACTGTGTTGTTTTTCTAATACGGTCGTTTTGGCGGCTCCTTCATTAGATTTAAAGCTTAATGATACTCTAAAAAAGCCAAATTTTAAAATTGATTTCAATGCCAATTTTTCCACAAAGAAAAATACTGATACAGAAGAGACAAAACAAAATATTACGAGAAAAGATGTATCATACAAAACTTCGCTTCCTCCCAATTACAAATGGGGTGTAAAACCGAAAAAAAATTATAAACTATATGATAGTAACGGGGTTCAACATGGCGATGCCCAAACCTTTGCTTTCTTTGAACTGAAAAACGCCAATGCCAAAAAGACTTATATTAAAAACCTTACGGCTGATTACCGCAATAGCTTATTAAGAAAAAAGAAAGTAAGTTTAAAGTGGGATTATACAGGAAAAAATAAAATAAAGTATTATTTAGTATATCGTCGCATTAACAGTGGCGAATGGGAAGAAATCGGTAAAACCAAGAAAACTAAACTGGAAGATAAGCAGATAAAAACAGATGGTACCTACGATTATCGTGTCACCGCTTTTTATACCAGCAGTAACAATAATAAAGTCGGAGAATTATGCAGTGCAGAAATTAGCTTGGAAATCGGCGGGAACGATTCCGGGTTTAGTTTGTTTTAAAGGAAGGAAGATCGGGCCGGTATGATCTGCAATGTTATCAAATCTTTATTTGCATTTTATTCCAGCCGGTACTATAATAAAGAAGATGAAAATATTCTAACAAATTCAATTATATGGTGAAAATTACTTTACAAGAAGATATTGGGAGGTTTTCGAAAATGAATAAGAGGGTGCGGGAAAACTTACTGGGGAACAAAAAAATGGTAGCAATTGTGCTGGCCTTAACCATGGTATTGCAATGTCTTCCGGTAGCTACACTTGCGGCGACCGGTCAGGCGACCATAGTAAATAAGGGTGATACACCAACTCCTCCGCCTAATCTATCCGCGAAAATTCTGATTAGTGTGCAAGGCAATAAATATGTGTATCTAACCTGGGGCGCTTCGAAGGATACTTGTTCCGGCATCCAGCAATATGATGTCTATCGTAATGGAAAATTAGTGGTCTCCACTCCGTATCAAAAATTTACCGATTATACTGTTGATGAGAACGAAAAATATATCTACAAGGTTGTGGCCAAGGATTATAAAGGCCATACTTCGAAACCTAGTCAAACCCCCGTCATCACTTTGACAAATAATCCTCAGAAAGTGGTGAAGGATCTGAACGGTAATTCTAAATTAGTTACACCTTCAGTAACAAAAATAAAGAATAGTGGTGGCATGCTAGATGGATACAATAGAATAATTAATGTGCAGACAGGTAATGTCACTTACGTGCCAATAAAATCTTCCGCACTAAAGAAAAGCACAAGCATCCCGGTAATTAATCTGCAAAAGCCAAAAAACAATCAGCTCTCAATTCTAAATTATAATAAAGACAAATTAGCGGGGACGAATGCTACAATAAGCGAATTAAGTAATGCTGTAAAAAGCTCTAATAACTGGCTTTCCAATAACAGTACAAATCTCTTTAAAAACAATAATACCAATCTCACCGGTAACATTAGTGCTCCTAATCTCAATTTTAACAGTACATTGAGCAGTAATCTAACAAAGCTTGCTACGGTTGCTTTATCGTCAAGACTTGTTAATCTCTTAAAATAAAAGTTAGTAAAATCAAGACAAAAAAAGTACATCAAGATAAAGATTAAAGCTATACCACTTGTGTTGGTGGTGTAGCTTTTTTTGCTTTTCGCTCCACACGTATTGCCGGCTCCGGACACACAGTTTCACAGAGACCACAGACAATACAACCTTCCATTCTCGCTTTTACGGAAGGTGTGCCCATAAAACCAAGCTGTTCGGACCAGGAGATTACCCGTGTGGGGCATTTTTCTATACAGAGGCCGCAACCTTTACAAAGATCGGGAAAGATTGTCCAAGTTCCTTTCTCATTTTCTTTTGTTGTTTGTTTCCAATTTCTTGAGAGAACTTCGTCACCGGTGGTTAAGGGGTGATTGCTTTTTTCTTGATTCGTTTCCATAGCTTTACTTTCCTCCGATACAGCGATTTTTGATGGTAGAGTAGTTTACACTCATATCTTTATTATGCACGAATTGCCTTTACGTTAACCCTGAAGAGAAAAGCTATGTACAATATTATCCAAATATGGGTGGTAATTTTTATTATTTTGTTATATAATCAATAACAATATTAATAATATTTGGGAAAGGAGGATAAATCAAGAAGGCATCATTGAGCAAGCATAATAATAAAAAATTTTCGAGTGATATTTAAGGAGGTTATTTATTTGTTTAAACATGGGAAAGGAAAATTTTTCTCTTTGCTTACTCTAGTGACGCTGACAATTCTCTGTTGCTTTTCGCTGAATGTTTTTGCGGCAACCGGATCTGCCAAAATAATTAACAAAGGAGATATACCGACAAAACCGGGTAACCTAATGGCAACGGTAAAAGAAAATGCCAATGGTAAAAAGTACTTCTATCTTACCTGGAGTGCTTCCAAGGACGAATGTTCGGGCATCAAAGAATACAAAATATATCGGAACAATAAATTAATCGCCACCTCAGTTGATACAGACTATGTTGATCGTGATGTAAATAATCTGGATAAATATAGATATCAAGTAATTGCCGTAGATAATAATGGTCATAAATCCCAACCTGCCCAAACAGGTATCCTTACTTTGGAGAAAAATCCTGCGAAAAAGATTATTAATATAAAGACCGGGGAGATTAAATATGTTACTCCCATAATCAGTAATGTTAATACGGATTTAAAAAGAATAATTCATGTGCAAACAGGGAAAATCTCTTTTAAACCGGTAACGAATACTCTATTGAGTCTTAATTGTTTCGGTAATTCATGGAAGGATATCAGTTGCAGCTTTGCTATTCCGAAAATCAACTTGAACAGCATCGTACCAAAATTCAATACTGCTTCCTTAGGTTTATCAGCTTCGCTAACAAATTTCCTTAAAAACCCCTTTAAGTAAACTAAGTGTAAAAAAACCACCTTCGCGGTGGTTTTTTTATTCTAATTATCTGCTTGTGAAATAAGTATATTAGTATAAAGGGGGGAGGGGTATGGTAATTGTTACGATCACCAGGTGGAAAGAGAAATTACTGTTTACTTTAGTGGGGATTCTCATCATTGTTGGGATAGGGTGGGGGCTATCGGCAGCTGTTCCTTCCGGAGAATTGGAGGAGGACATTTTTACCCAACCGGTGAAAGTACAGAATGATATTAATGAAGAAAAAATCGACGGGTAATCGAGGTATTCAAGTTAGGTTTCTTTAGTTTTCAAAAACGGAAAAAAGGAAATCCCCTTAATTTGTGGAAGTATATTCATGTTCCATAAAAGGGGGCGATTTTATTTTGGACAGGTTGATCAGTGATTTTATTGAATATCTCCAGGTAGAACGAGGCCTGTCTGCAAATACGCTGGTGGCTTACGAGGGAGACTTAAAAAAACTTAGTAAATATTTAAAAGAGCAACAGCAGATCCTCGGAATAGAACAATGTGATAAGCATATGCTCTCCGCGTATATCTACTTTTTAAAAAAGAACCGGGAATCACCGGCCAGTATTGCCAGGCAACAGGCGTCATTACGGAGCTTTTTTAAGTTTTTATGTCAGGAGAACCACTTACAGACAGATCCGACAATTTATTTAGAAACGCCGAAGTTAGCTAAAAAACTACCCCATGTTCTCAATGAAGAGGAGATAGGCCGTCTTTTGCAGACACCACATGGACTTGATCCTCTGGAACTAAGGGATAAAGCGATGTTGGAACTCATCTATGCAACAGGGATGAGGGTTTCCGAGCTGGTTAACTTAAAAATTGCCCAAGTAAACATGGACCTTGCCTATGTGCGTTGCATGGGCAAAGGAAGTAAAGAAAGAATCATACCGGTGGGAGATCTTGCTTACGAAAGTATGCAGCGTTATCTTGCGAAAGGCCGTCCTTTTCTCCTTAAAAATCCACTGGAAAAAAGTCTTTTTCTCAATCATCATGGGCGGGGAATGACGCGGCAGGGCTTTTGGAAGATTATTAAGAAGAGGGCGCAGGAGGCTTCGATTGACAAGGAGATAACGCCGCATACCCTGCGGCACTCTTTTGCCACGCATTTATTGGCTCACGGCGCTGATTTGCGTTCGGTTCAGGAACTATTGGGGCATGCGGATATTGCCACGACCCAGATCTATACTCATTTAACAAGAAACCGCATTAAAGAAATTTATCAAAAGGCTCATCCCCGAGCTTAAAGAGCTGTCTCTTGCTGAACAAATGAACACCTTAGCACATGGAAAGACAAGTCTTAAATGAGGTGGTTAAGTGAAAACTTTATTATTAATTTTGGATAGTGTCGGCATTGGTGCTTTACCGGATGCCCATCTCTATAGCGATGAAGGTTCCAATACCTTAGCCCATATTGCGGAAACAGTGAATGGCCTAAAACTGCCGAATCTTGCTCGTTTGGGGTTAGGAAAAATCACGCCCATTAAGGGACTAGATACCCAATTAAAAGCCAGGGCAGCATATGGCATGATGGCTGAGCTGTCAGCCGGCAAAGATACCACGACAGGGCATTGGGAGATTGCCGGGATAGTGACGAAAGACCCTTTGCCTACCTTTCCCGCTGGTTTTCCGGCTGAGCTGATAGACGCTTTTACGAAAGCGATCGGGAGAAAAGTATTGGGCAACAAGGTGGCTTCCGGAACGGACATCATTGAGGAGCTTGGTCCGGAACATCAAAGGACAGGCTATCCGATCGTTTATACCTCGGCGGACAGCGTTTTTCAGATTGCGGCCCATGAGGAGGTCATTCCGCTGACGGAGCTATATGCCATCTGTGAAACGGCCCGGAAAATACTGACCGGAAAATGGGCAGTCGGCCGGGTCATTGCCCGACCGTTTATCGGTAATCCCGGGAATTACACCCGCACAGCGCATCGGCATGATTATTCCCTGGAGCCACCGGCGCCGACAGTACTGGATGCTTTAGAGTCCAAAGGGGAAGAAGTAATTGGCGTAGGGAAAATAGCCGATATCTTTGCAGGGAAAGGGATTACGCGCAGCTTGCCAACGATTAGCAACCTGGATGGAATCGCCAAATCACTACAGGCCTGGCGGGGATTAGCGAGCGGTCTGGTGATGACCAATCTGGTGGAATTTGATTCCGTTTATGGACATCGCAATAACGCCAGGGGTTATGCCCAGGCACTGGAAGAAACGGATGCCCACTTAGGTGAATTGCTTACTTTGGTGGAAAAAGAGCAGGAAAATGGACTCCTGATAATCACGGCGGATCATGGTAATGACCCTACCACGCCAAGTACCGACCATAGCAGGGAATATGTTCCGTTGTTAGTTTTCGGCAGCGGGATTCGCGCCGACTATAATCTGGGGATAAGAAATTCGTTTGCTGATATTGCCGCAACCTTAAGTGAGCTATATGATTTGTCATTCCGTTGCCCGGGGGAAAGCTTCTTAAGCCGGATTTGGTTCGGAAAAAAATAAAGAATCATGCGGCGTTGAGTTACTGCGGAAGGGAGAGTTTTTACCATGAGAGCCGTTGACTTGATTGTCAAGAAGAGAAACGGGGAAGAACTAACAGAGGCTGAGATCGAGTTTCTGATTCATCATTATGTCCATGGACAAATACCCGATTACCAGATGGCCGCCTTATGTATGGCCATTTATTTTCAAGGGATGAACAGCACTGAACTATCTCACCTGACCATGGCCATGGTTCAATCAGGGGAGACCGTTGACCTAAGTTCCATTAAGGGCATTAAAGTTGATAAGCACAGTACGGGCGGGGTGGCCGATACAACAACGCTTGTCCTGGGGCCTTTGGTGGCGGCGGCTGGTGTGTCAATGGCTAAAATGTCCGGTCGGGGCTTAGGACATACGGGTGGCACAATAGACAAGCTGGAAAGCATCCCCGGTCTGAGTACGACACTGACCCAAGATGCCTTTATCAGGCAGGTTAACAGTATTAATTTAGCGGTGGCCGGGCAAAGCGGTAATCTGGTGCCTGCCGACAAGCTACTTTACGCTTTACGGGATGTTACCGGGACTGTTCCTTCTATTCCCCTTATTGCCAGTAGTATCATGAGTAAAAAAATTGCCGCGGGCGCAGATAAGCTAGTCTTAGATGTGAAAACAGGTAGTGGTGCATTTATGAAGAAAAAAGAAGAGGCTTATCGTTTAGCCGAGACCATGGTAGAAATCGGCGAACAAGTGGGGCGGGAGACCGTCGCTTTGGTGTCGGATATGAATCAGCCCCTTGGACAAGCCATTGGTAATGCTTTGGAGGTAGAGGAAGCCATCTTGACCTTACAGGGGAAAAATAAAGGCCCCTTATGGGAATTATGCCTGTATCTGGGGGCTCAAATGCTCTTATTGGCAGAGAAGGTGGCGACGATTGAAGAAGGCCAGGACTTATTGACCAAAAAACTTGAATCGGGTGCCGCGCTGGAGAAATTCGCCGCCATGATTGAGGCGCAAGGTGGTGATCCCCATGTGGTTACTGATTTAGGGCGTTTGCCGCAGGCCGGGAAGCAGGAAGTAGTAAACGCGCGGGCCGAGCAAACGGGTTATGTGGCTGCTGTTAACGCAGAGCAGCTTGGGGTTGCCGCCATGTTACTGGGGGCAGGACGTGAGCAGAAAGAGGCGGTGATTGATTTGGCGGTTGGGCTCAAAATCCATGTGCGGAGAGGTGATTTTGTACGGGCAGGGGAGCCATTGGTGACGTTATACTACAATGCTGAAGAGAGAATCTCCCAGGTCAGAGCGCTGATTAACTCGGCTTTCCAGTTTTCCGCGACTCCGGTGCCCAAAGATCCGCTGATTTACGCCATCATCTCCAAAAAGGGACGGCATGATTACTAGGCGTACTCTTAGCGCAAAAGTTTAAAGATGCCTCATTTTTGCTTTAAGCGGGCATAGTCTTTCGAAATTTTAATGAGGGGAATAATTACATAGGCGATCAGCAGGTATAAGGTACTTGTGGCCAACAGCACAGTAATCAAAAGCGCAAATATTGTTTCCATGCTTTTCTTCACCTCGGATTGGTTATTTTTCTCTGTACATACTTCTGTCCATTGTAGGGAAAAAATAAACCTAAACAGAACCCGGAGGTGATTATTTTGTCTCTCGGTCCGATGCTGCTCAGACAAGTGAAAAAAACTATTCTGCTATTTCTTTTTGTTTCGCTAATTGTGATCATATTATTTCCTCAGCCAGTATGTGGTGTTGAGCTTAATTTAACTGCCGAATCGGCTATTTTGGTGGATGCCCATAGCGGAAAAGTCCTCTTTGAAAAAAATCCGCATCAAGTATTGTATCCTGCCAGCATGACTAAGTTAATGACCCTTGTTTTATCTATGGAAGCGCTGGAAGCGGGACGAGTGGAAATGGATGATGTGGTAACAGCCAGTGAGAATGCCGCTTCCTATCGCGGTTCGCGGATTTTTTTATCTGCCGGGGAAAAATTATCGTTCAAAGAATTGTTATTAGGTGTTGCGCTGGCCTCCGGTAATGATGCGGCCGTTGCGGTAGCGGAACATGTGGCCGGTTCACATGAAGCGTTTGTGGAGATGATGAATAAAAAAGCAGCTGAAATTGGCATGAAAAATACTCATTTTGTGAATTGCAACGGTTTACATGATCCGGAGCACTATACAACTGCCGCCGATTTTGCCATCCTCGGCCGTTATGCGCTGAATTTTTCGCAGCTGTTAGAAATATCTTCCATCAAACATTATCGTATTCGTGAAGAGACAAAACGTCCTTTTCAATATGATAATAAGAACAAACTGCTTTGGTTTTATCCTGGCACAGACGGGTTTAAAACCGGCTGGACTGAGGATGCAAAATACTGTTTTATCGGGACCTGTCTGCGCAACAATTTAAGATTGGTCTCCGTGGTCATGGGAGTACCTGAGGCGAAAGGTCATTTTTCCGAAACGCAGACCCTTTTTAACTATGGCTTCTCGCAATTCTGTTTTCAGGAGTATCATCAAAAAGATGAGGTGGTCGGTGAAATCAGAGTGGGTAAAGGGATCAGCGATCTGGTTAAGGCAGTCCCTGAGCAAAAAGTGGGAATCACCATACCCAGAGGAGAGGAAAAAACATTAAGCACAGAGATGGAGTTAGTGCCTATCGTTAATGCTCCGGTTAAAAAAGGGCAACTTCTCGGACATATCTCGATCTTAAAGAATGGTGAAATTATACAGCGTACTAATTTAGTAGCCAATGAAGATGTTAGCAAAGGGTCTTATTGGAAAATGGTTAAGAAAGTATTTTGTAGTGTAGCAAGCGGCGAGTAAAACCGCAAAGGCAGGCCTTATTTACGATTGAGATGATGAGCATATTTTGCTAAGAATCAATTAGTAAACAGGAAAATATTAAGACGAAACGATTGTTGTACGGCCAGGCAGGTAAAGCTGTGCAGCAATCTTTTTTGTCTCCTCCTAAAATTAATTTCCAGAATATAGGAGGAAATCGATTGTTTATCGAGAATATTATGTAAAGGTTTTTAAACAAAAAGAGGAGGGAAATTAATGTCCATCAGTCTCAATATTAAGAACAATACTTTAATTGTACATATTAGCGGAGAGTTCGACCTGGTATCAGCCAATGAATACCGAGAAAGGATTGACCAAAATATGCTGGAAAGCAATAGTCAAAATTTGCTACTGAATATGGAAAAGACTACTTTTATTGATAGTTCCGGGCTTGGTGTAATCATGGGAAGATTTCGTAAGATTAAAGCAAGTAACGGACAAATGGTTATTTATGGTGCCAAACCGGGTATTAAGAAAATATTTGAGGTTTCCGGGATTCTTTCCTTAATGCCGGTATGTAATACAGAAGAGGCTGCCTGGCAAATGTTAGAAAAAAAGACAATAAAGGGGGCATAGAAATGGATAAATTAGTTAATAATAGTATTAAACTGGAGTTCCCGAGCAAAGGCGAAAATGTCGCTCTAGCCAGAATTACTATTGCGGCGCTTGTTTCGCAATTAGAGCTGACTCTAAATGATTTGGAGGAAATTAAAGTAGCAGTGTCCGAAGCTGTTTCCAATGCGGTAATTCACGGTTACGGGAATAAACCTGATGGTCTGATCACAGTTATTGGCCTTCTCCAGAATCAGAAAATTATTATCGAAATCATTGATCAAGGGATTGGGATCAAAGATATTGAGAAGGCTATGGAACCGGCATTTTCAACAGATCCGGAGCGGACCGGACTGGGCTTCGTTTTTATGCAATCGTTTATGGATGAGGTGAAAGTCGAATCACAGGAGAATCATGGGACTCGGGTTATCTTAAGCAAAGAGTTGAATTCTGAGCATAAAAAAATTGCGGTATCATAAAGGGGATATCTCATGAATGTCAGATTATCGGAAATGAATCTACCTCGTTTTCCGTTGCTTAAAGATGAGGAAATGCAGGAGCTGTTATTAAAAGTTCAAGCGGGTGACGGCGAAGCCAGGGAGAAACTAATCAATTGCAATTTGCGGCTTGTCTTTAACCTTGTGAAACGATTTGCCAATCGGGGATACGAGTTGGAAGATTTGTTTCAGATCGGCACAATTGGCTTAATAAAGGCAATTGACAAGTTTAATTTGTCTTATAATGTGAAGTTTTCTACCTATGCTGTGCCCATGATTATCGGTGAAATCAGGCGGTTTTTACGTGATGATAATCCGGTGAAGGTAAGCCGTTCCTTAAAAGAGAACGCCTACCGGATCAATAAAATCCGGGACACCTTAACCAAGGAATTGGAAAGGGAGCCAACCTTACAGGAAATTGCCGAAAAAGTCGAGTTAAGCATGGAGGAGATTGTGGCCAGTTTAGAAGCGGTACAAATCCCTTCCTCGATACATGATACTTTATATCAGGATGATGGGGATCCGATTTATCTTCTTGATCAATTAAGCAATGAAAAAGAGGATAATCTGTGGTTTGAAAAATTCGCGCTCCGGGAAGTCTTAAACAAACTGTCGGAGAAAGAACGCGAAATTATTCTCATCCGTTTTTTTGAAGATAAAACACAGATGGAGGTTGCAAAAATAGTGGGGCTTTCCCAGGTTCAGGTGTCCAGGATCGAAAGACAGGCCTTGAAAAAATTTCGCAGTCTGCTCAATGAGGACAGTATCCGGATCGGTTCATAAAAAGCAGCATAAAGGTCAGACAGAAAACAATCACAAACAGGGTTAATCGCCCTGTTTATTATTTTTAGTTAAGGTAAGAATAATAAATGTAATTTTTGCTTTAATGGTGAAGAAAGGGGCGCTGGCGAAGTGGACGAAGCGGAGATTCGGCAAAAAATAAAGGAAAGGGAAGAATTAATAAGGCGTCAGTGCTTGTTGGCAGAACAGGACCTAACGAAGCTGCAACAGGAAATGCAAAAGGAACATCAGAAGGTGTTGCTTTGGGAGTCAAGAGCGACCGGAGCTGAGAAGGAGCATTATAACGGCTTGCGGAAGGAGATTGAAAGGCAACAGCAAAGGATTTCCTTACCTCAAGAAATTGAGTACCAGAGTACGGCTTTATTGTTAGCCCCCCAAACAACCATCGTGAAGAATGTGCTTATGGCTTTTTTAGTTGGCGGAACAATCTGTCTAACCGGACAGGTCATGATGAATGTATTTATGCAGGAAGGCTTATCGAAATTAGAAGCCGGCGGTGCCACCTCAACCTTACTGATTTTCTTGGGTGCATTATTAACGGGGCTGGGATATTACGATGAATTAGGGAAAATAGCGGGCGCAGGCTCGATTGTTCCAATTACGGGTTTTGCCAACTCCATTGTTTCTTCGGCGATGGAATTTAAAAGGGAAGGTTTTGTTTATGGGGTTGGGGCCCGCCTTTTTACCGTTGCCGGTCCGGTCCTTGTTTACGGGACGATGGTCTCGATGCTTGTGGGCTTAATCTATTATTTTTTAAAGTAATTAATCAATTTAAGCAGGATAAAGGTGGAAGAGAAAAATCATGGCCCAAAAGAAAATCGGCAAACAAACAATTCAGTTTTCGTCTGTGCCCGTTATTACTTCGGCCGCAGCGGTGGTTGGTCCCATGGAAGGCCAAGGACCATTAGGCGAAAAATGTGATATGGTTTGCGAAGATACTTTAGTTGGTGAGCGAACATGGGAAATGGCCGAACAAAAGATGATGCAGTTTTCCATGGAATTAGCGTTAGAAAAACGGGGACTAATTGCTAGTGATTTGGATTTCTATCTGGCGGGAGACCTTTTAAATCAAATTATCTCTGCTAACTTTACGGCCCGTTTTTTGAATGCTCCCTTTTTGGGATTATACGGCGCCTGTTCAACGATGGCCGAAGGCTTGTGTTTGGCGGGCATTCTCCTGGAAGGTGGATTTGCGGAGCGAATTGGGGTCTCGGCCAGTAGTCACCATGATACTGCGGAGCGGCAGTTCCGTGCCCCGACTGAATTAGGAACCCAACGTCCCATGACTGCTCAATGGACAGTGACAGGCAGTGGCTCATGTGTGGTGGAAAGACTGGGAGACGGTATTAAATTGACTCATGCCACTGTCGGGAAAATCAAAGATATGGGAGTCAGTAATAGTAATGATATGGGCAGTGCCATGGCTCCGGCCGCGTTCGATACGATCAAAACGCATTTGCAGGACCTGGGACGCAAGGCGGAGGATTATGATTTAATCATCACCGGTGACCTTGGTTTATATGGTCATACGCTCTTAAAAGAATTAATGCAAAAAGAGGGGTATTCAACAGAAAAACTGAATGATTGCGGTGTTTTAGTGTATGACCCCAAGCAAGACACTCATTCAGGCGGTAGTGGTTGCGGCTGTTCCGCCGTAGTGCTGACCGCTCATTTACTGGATAAGATGCAAAAGGGAGCTTATCAGCGCATCTTTTTCATTGGAACAGGTGCGCTGTTAAGCCCGTTAAGTGTTTATCAGGGGGAAACTATCCCTTGCATTGCCCATGGAGTTGTTTTAGAAAAGTAGCAAAGGAGTGCTTGATAAAATGGAAATGCTGATCAGGTCTTTTGTTTTAGGTGGATTAATATGTGTCATCGGACAACTGATCATGGATTTAACACCCTTTAATATCACGCCGGGACATATTTTGGTTGGGTATGTTACCGGCGGTGCGGTACTCAGTGCGCTTGGTTTATATCAGCCTTTGGTTGATTGGGGCGGGGCAGGGGCAACAGTACCTTTATCCGGTTTTGGCCATTCGTTGGCCCAGGGAGCGATTAAAGGTGTCGATAGTAAAGGACTATTAGGGGCGATCGGCGGTGGAATTGAAGCAACTGCCGTCGGAGTGGCGGCGGCGATTGTTTTCGGCTTAATCGCGGCAACCTTTTTCCAACCCAAAGCCTAATTAGAACTCTCAGGAAGGAAGGCGGACTCCCTGGTAGCTTCCCGGGAAGGATGTTGAGGTGAAATGATCTGAGATGAAAAAAGGTAAAAAAGTGATTATGGTGACAGATGGCGACAAAATAGCCAGACAGGCAGTGGAAGAGGCGACGCGTCAGATTGGCGGACGATGTATTTCGGCATCTGCGGGTAATCCCACCATACTCAGCGGCGAGCAAATCGTCGAATTAATAAAAATAACCCCCTATGATCCTGTGGTCGTTATGTTTGATGATCGCGGCTCTACCAAAAAAGGGAGAGGAGAGAAGGCCCTTGAATATGTGGTTAATCATCCCGCCATCGAAGTAATCGGGGTTGTTGCCGTGGCTTCGAATACGGAAAACATCGAGGGGACTACTGTTAATTGTACCGTTACCAAAGACAAAGAGGTGACGACAAGCCAAGTTGATAAAGAAGGTAAAGTCATCTCACCTCATTCGTTTGTGACGGGAGATACAGTGGATGTCTTAAATACATTAGGCTCCAAAGTACCATTTATTGTTGGCGTTGGTGATATCGGCAAAATGGAAGGAAGAGATAGTCCGGAAACCGGTGCTCAGATTACGACAAAAGCTTTGCAATTAATTCTTGATCATTGGCGTAACACAAGGAATCAGGATGGCAAAGGAGAATGAGGATGTCTGATAAAGTTGGTATACCGCGCGCTTTGTACTATCACACCTATTATCCACTGTGGCGTACATTTTTCGGGGAGCTTGGGGTAGAGACGATCGTATCGCCGGAAACAAATAAAGAGATTTTGAATGAAGGGATCAAACATGTGGTTGATGAAACCTGTCTGCCGGTAAAAGTGTTTTTTGGACACATTGCCGAATTAAGTAAGGCCGGAGTTGACTATTTATTTGTTCCCCGGATGGTCAGTGTGGAAAAAAAGGCCTTTATTTGTCCGAAATTCATGGGCTTACCCGATATGCTTAAAGCCAGTAAGCTTGCTCATCCTGCCTTAATCATGCCGGTGATTAATCTGGTTAAATCCGCGCAAGCGGAGCAGTTTATTCTCGAATGTGCTTCTCCGTTTACCGGCAATCGCCGCTTAATAAATAAAGCCTGGCGGGAGGCCTTGCAGGAACAACAGGACTATGAAGAGAATTTAAGAAGTAAGGCTTTGGCAGGTTGCGCAGAATCCTCTTCTGCTGTGTGCAGGAAGATGACGAATAGTGGTAGGAAAAAAGATGATTTGACGGTTTTATTGTTGGGTCATGACTATAACGTGTATGACCAATATATCAATATGGGTATTATGGATAAATTACAGCATTTAGGCTGTAAGGTGGTGACAAGCGCCCTTTTATCCAAGGAAGAAAGAGAACTCCGGCTGAAACAATTTCCGCGCTCCGTTTTTTGGACCTATGGACGTAATTTAATGGGTGCCGTTTTTCGTTTTCTTGATTACGCAGGAAAAAAAGGGGTGATTATTTTATCATCCTTTGGCTGTGGTATTGATTCTTTTATTGATAATTTTATTATGAGACGTTTGGCCGCTCAAAAGGTACCATATCTCAATGTAGTGCTTGACGAACACACAGGGGAAGGCGGATTAAACACCCGGATTGAGGCATTTATCGATATCATTCAGTGGAGGAGGGATTATCATCAAAATTACTTTTCCGCATATGGGCAACACATGGGTCGCTCTTAAAGGGATGCTCGACTATATTGGGCTGGAAGTAATCGTACCACCGCCCATTACCAAAGATACTTTAACATTAGGCGTACAGCATTCACCTGAATTTGCCTGTTTGCCTCTTAAGATTAATATCGGAAACCTAATTGAAGCAAAGAGAATGGGGGCGGAGGTATTTATCATGGCCGGAGGGGCGGGCCCTTGCCGTTTCGGTCTTTATGCCCAATTAGAAAAGGAAATTTTGCAGGATTTAGGTTATCAATACGACTCTTTCATTATCGAACCTCCGGATACCGGCTATTGGCAATTTTTGAGGCAGATAAAAAAAGTTGTCGGGAATGCCTCTTGGTGGAGGGTATTTCAAGCAGTGCGTTTTGGTTATCAAAAGGCCTTGGCCGTTGATAAGCTGGAAAGATTACTGGAAGAGATTCGACCGCGTGAAGTGGTTAAGGGGACGGGTGACAAGATTTTTCAAAACGCGCTGGTGATTATTGATCAGGCCAAAAATTTTGGCGAACTGGAAGAAAGCTATATCCTTTCCAGAGAAAAGATGCGGCATATTCCGCAAGATGAAGAGAAAGCGACGCTGAAGATCGGTTTAGTTGGTGAAATCTACACATTGCTTGAGCCATTTGCCAGTATAGGAATAGAAAAAAAATTAGGATACATGGGGGCGGAGGTCCACCGCTCAATTTATTTAAGCGATTGGATCAGGGAACATTTGTTTCTTAAGGCAAAAGCGAAAAGCTTTCGGGATTTTGCCGGTCCCTGGTTGGGTCATTTCGTCGGCGGACACGGACAGGAGACGATCGGGGCAGGGGTGGTTTTTGCTCAGGCCGGGTTTGATGGGATTGTGCAGGTTGCTCCTTTAACTTGTATGCCTGAGATTGTGGCCCATAATATTTTCCCGGAGGTTAGCAAGAACTATGGGATTCCGGTTTTAAATATCTATGTGGACGAACAAACGGGCGAAGCCGGAATCAATACGCGTTTGGAAGCATTTTTGGAGTTGTTACAGGCGCGCCGTAAGCCCATTCAAAAAGGGACAGCCGATTCTGTTCCTTCACCAAGCGCGTCTTCCCCAGGTGTTGCTTCCACAAGCTCCGCCTCTACAAGTGCCACCTCAGGGAGTGATGCTGGTAACGAAACGGTAAACTGTGAAGTCGCCAGCTGTGAAGGTGGTAAGGAAGCCGGTAAGGATTCCTTGACCATGTAAAACCAATATGTTACCATAAAGTAATATAATTTTTTAGGTTATAATATTTTTCGCGCAATAATCTGATTTGCATCGATGAATGGATAGAGAGAGGAGTAATTAGAGATGAGATTACATGGCACCATGAAGATCAATGAGCGAGGGCATTTAAGCATCGGCGGATGTGATGCAGTTGAACTGACAAGAGAATTCGGGACCCCTTTATATGTGATGGATGAAGAACAGATCCGGCGGATTTGCTGTAGTTATTATGAACATTTTATGGTGAAATATCCCGGCAATGAAGTGATTTATGCCAGCAAGGCGTTTATGACAAAGGCGATGGCGCGGATCATTGCCCAGGAAAAACTGGGGCTGGACGTGGTTTCCGGCGGAGAATTATATACTGCGCTTGAAGCTGGTTTTCCGGCGGACCGCATCTATTTTCACGGCAATAATAAAGCACCGGCGGAAATAGTTTTGGCGCTGGATCGTAAAGTTGGCCGGTTTATTGTGGATAATCCGGATGAATTGGCCTTACTGGAAACCCTTTGCCGGGAGAAGGGTTGCCGGGCCAAAATCCTTATAAGAGTTACCCCGGGTATTGATGCCCATACTCATCATTATATTCGGACAGGTCAGATTGATTCGAAGTTTGGCCAGGCCATTGCGACAGGACAGGCGTTGGAAATAGTCCAAAAAGCTCTTTCCTTGGATAACGTTGACTTAAAAGGTGTGCACTGTCATATCGGTTCACAGATTTTTGAAAAAGAATCTTTTCGTCATGCCGCAGAAGTGATGATGGATTTTATGCATAAAATTAAAACCACAACGGGCCGGGAGCTTTCCGAATTGAATCTGGGCGGCGGAATTGGGATTTATTATGAAGAAAGCGACGCTCCGGCACCGGTCAGTGATTTTACGGAAATAATTATGCAGACAGTGGCGCAAAAAGCCGAGAGCTTTCAAATGAAAGTACCCAAAGTCATTATTGAACCTGGTCGTTCGATTGTTGGCACCGCAGGGACAACACTGTATACTGTTGGCTCGATCAAAGATATTCCCGGCATACGCAAATATGTGGCGGTCGATGGCGGGATGGGGGACAATCCCCGCCCTGCACTCTATCAGGCTAAGTACGAAGCTGCCGTAGCCAATAAGATGAATGAGACAGCTTCAGAAGTAGTTTCAATTGCCGGAAAATGCTGTGAATCAGGCGATATGTTGATTTGGGACATTAACCTGCCGAAGCTGGAAAATGGCGACATTTTAGCCGTCTCAAGTACGGGTGCCTATAATTATTCCATGTCCTCCAACTACAATCGTTTGCCGCGACCGGCGGTAGTCCTGGTGAAGGATGGACAAGCCGACCTGATTGTCGCCCGGGAAACTTATGCGGATTTAGTGCGGAACGACCTTCTTCCGGAAAGATTAAGCCAGTAAAAGCGGCTCTACCTGATGCTTTCATCTTTACTGGATTATTCCGGCAAAATAGAATACAATAATTACTGGATTATTCTTTTGAAAGGGCTGGCAAGCGGATGAAGCAGAGAAAGAAACTATTCCTTTTAATTGGTGCCGCGGTCTTGATTTTATTCGTAAGTCCACCTCTCATTTCTCTTTTTGTGCAAAGTCGTGGTCTTAATTTTTTTATCAGAAGCGTGCTCGTACTATTAGTAATTTATCTAGTACTAGAGATTATTAACTTAACAAGACCGGATAGCAAGTAAATCCGGTCCATGAGTTTTTAAAGGAGGAGAATGGATGTTTGGTCCTGATTTTTGGCAGAATTTAATGCTCAGCTTACCGGCAATTTTAATTGCTTTAAGCTTCCATGAATTTGCTCATGGGTATGTTGCATACAGGTTAGGGGACCCTACCCCGAAGTACCAGGGACGTTTAACGGTAAATCCTCTGGCCCATTTAGATCCTGTTGGCACCTTAATGTTAATTGTTGCCCATTTTGGCTGGGCGAAACCGGTCATGGTTAATCCGTTGAATTTTCGTGGCGATAAAAAGAAAGGGATGCTGTATGTGTCTTTGGCCGGACCGCTCACTAATCTATTAATTGCGCTAATCGGAGCAATATTGTACAATCTAATTAGGAATGTCCAGATAGACATCTTCTTTATTTACGCCCTGGATTATTTAATTGTAATTAATATTGCCCTTGCTCTTTTTAATCTTCTTCCGGTACCTCCTCTGGACGGTTCAAAAATTCTGGCAGGGATTCTCCCGTATCACATGCATGATTTGATATATAAACTGGAAGTATACGGTCCGATTATTTTGATCCTGATTATTGTCACAGGTGTTACCGATAAGTTTTTATGGCCAATGGTTGATAGTTTGTATGAAATTATCATGACTGTCACCGGTATATTCGCCATTCTATAGTTACAACATACTTTGTTTGCAACGGAGGTTATGATTTAATGGTTAAAGGTACGATTTTTAGTGGTATGCGTCCCACCGGCAGATTGCATATCGGCCATTTAAGCGTGCTTGAAAACTGGGTTAAACTCCAGGATGAATATAGATGCTTTTTTGGCATTGTGGATTGGCATGCCTTAACTACGGCTTTTGATCATACTGAAGAGATTCAGGGGAACATTCGCCAGATGCTGTTAGACTGGCTTAGTGCCGGTTTGGACCCGGAAAAAAGCCCTATCTTTGTGCAATCCGGGGTGAAAGAGCATGGTGAGTTACACTTACTTTTATCGATGATCACTCCGCTATCGTGGCTGGAGCGGGTTCCTACCTATAAGGATCAAATACAACAACTGGGTAGTCAGGGAAAGGATATCTCCACATACGGATTTCTTGGTTATCCTTTGCTGATGGCGGCTGATATTCTGGTCTACCGATCTAATGTTGTACCGGTAGGCGAAGATCAATTGCCGCATTTGGAGTTTGCCCGGGAGATAGCCCGTCGCTTTAATAATCTCTACGCGTGTGATCTTTTTCCCGAACCGCAGGCAAGACTGGCGAAGGTGGCCATGCTGCCGGGGGTGGATGGGCGGAAAATGAGCAAAAGTTATAATAACGATATTCCGCTTTCGGCGTCAACCCAGGAAATTTGGGAAAAGGTCCAAATGATGGTGACTGATCCGGCGCGGATTAAAAAAAGTGATCCCGGACATCCGGATGTTTGTATTGTGCATACTTATCAGAACATCTATAATGCCACGGGAGTAGAAGAATTACGTGCCGCTTGTGGTCAGGGAAAAATCGGGTGCGTCGAATGTAAAAAAAGACTAGCGGAGATTATTGATCGGCAATTAACGCCGCTACGTGAAAGACGGCTGTATTATGCCGACAAACCTTCTTTATTGGACGAAATCCTTGAGATAAGCTGTCAAAGAGCAAGGAAAGCCGCCCGAGAAACGATGGAACTGGTTCGTGCAGCCATGAAAATTTGAAGTGGTGAAGATAAATGACGTATCAAGTAAAACTGCCTGTGTTTGAAGGCCCGATGGACTTGCTATTACATCTGATTGAGAAGAATGAGCTGGATATTTACAATATTCCGATAGCCATGATTACACAGCAGTATTTAGAGTATCTAGCCAAGGCCGATGAACTGGATATTGATTTGACCAGTGATTTTTTAATAATGGCTAGTACGTTACTGGCCATAAAGGCACGGATGCTTTTGCCCAAACCTGTTGCGGAATCAACCGATGAGTGTGATGACGGGGTAGATCCACGCGCTGAGTTGGTAGAAAGACTTCTTGAATATAAAGAATACAAGGAAAGAGCTCATCTTTTCCGCGAATTGGAAGAACGGCAAGCCCAATATTACTGGCGTGAAGTAGATGATGCCAAGTTGTTGCAAACGTTTCGCCCGGCTAATCCGGTAGGGTCGTTGTCGATGAATGACCTGATGCAAGTATTTGCTAAGGTTCTGAAGAAAGCTGAGAAGAAACTTGAATTCGTCTCGGTGAGCCGTGAAGAAGTGACGATTCAGGATAAAATTGAAAGTATTCTTAATTTATTACGGGAAGCACCAGGTGGAAAAGGGCTTTCGTTTTTTAAGCTGTTTACTGGCTGCCAGGTTAGTAAGGAAGAGGTAATTGTAACATTCTTAGCGTTGCTGGAATTAATCAAAACGGGGCAGATTTACGTTAAGCAAAAGGGAATGTTTGATGATATATATATCTTTAGGATGCAGAGTCTGCAGACGGAAAAGAACGAGCAGGGAATAATGAAAGAAAATATTAATGAAGAAAATATACAGTCAGAAAGGAGAGCGAATTAGCTGATGCCCTTATTTCCTGATGAAGCTAAAAATGCCATTGAAGCCTTATTGTTTGTGGCTAATGAGCCATTGTCGGTTAAAGCAATCGCGGAAATCCTCGAACGCTCCCCATATGATGTGGAGGCTTTGTTAAAGGAGATTAAAGCTGATTGTGAAAAAGAAGCAAGGGGGTTTTGTTTGCTTGAAGTCGCCGGAGGTTTTTCTTTTGTAACGAGGCCGGAATATGCCCCATATATTGAAAGACTTGTTAAGCCCCGTTTAAGCAATCTAACGCAAGCTGCCTTAGAAACATTGGCGATTGTCGCATACAAGCAGCCCATTACGCGAAGCGAGATCGATGAAATACGCGGCGTGCAGAGTGATAGTGCTCTTAATACCTTGGTGGAACGTACATTAATTCATGAAATTGGACGGAAGGAAGGACCGGGTCGCCCCATCATTTATGGAACGACGAAAGATTTTCTCAAATATTTTGGTTTAAAGAACATTGAAGAATTACCCACGCCAGGTGCTGATGCCAAAGTATCGTGAAAAGGTAGGTATTAGTTTAGTGACAAAAAAATTTAGATATGATCATTATTGTTTTGCCTGTGGCGAACAGAATCCGGCCGGGTTAAAGCTTAAGTTTACTCAGGAAGGAGATAAAATCAGCACCATTTTCTGCCCTCCGAAAATATATGAGGGGTATCCAGGGGTTTTACATGGTGGCATCATCAGCACAGTATTTGACGAAGTAATGTCGCAATGCTTATGGGTACTTGAGGAACCGGCTTTTACCGCTCGTTTGGAGATTCGTTTCAGACGGAATATCCCGGTGTTAAGACCGGTAAAATTTGAGGCCCATATCGTGAAGCGAAAAGGACCTTTAGTTGATCTTGAGGCTCAGGCCTTGCTGGAAGATGGACAGCTTGCGGCAGAAGCCAAGGGGCGCTTCATGTTGCTTAAAGATAGTAAAACTAATAATCTCTAAAAAGCCTGGGGAAATGTCTTTCCCCAGGCTTTTTTGTATGCAGAGCAGACTTTTCTAATATGTACTTCTAGTGTACGTGTAGGCTTTTGGGAAATACTAATATGGAGGGATATTCTGACACAAAGTTGATATCGTAAGGGAAATAATGATTTAAAAGAGGTATTCCATGCAGAACGCTCTGTTCATCATAGCGCTAATTATATTTATTTGCGCTATGATTATCCCGATAAGAATACGGTTACACTACTTTCGCGAGTCTTCTGTCAAAAAGACGGAGTTTCAGGTAAAAATCTGGTTTATCCCGGTTTACTTTCAAAAAAATGATCAGACTACTATCCCGATAACCCCTGGTAATATTCTTAAGCGGCCGCCTTTCAGTGCTTTTTTTCCTTCACGGCGAAAAGCAAATGCTATTTTACGCATCATGAATCGACCCATTAAAATCAAAAAACTCTATTTATACACTGAACTTAGTATGGCTGATGCGGCGCAGACTGCTATAGCCGTTGGTTTTGCCTGGTGGATAGTAGGAATTTTCCATAGCTGGTTGCATGGTTTTTTTAATCTTCTAGGCACGGAAAAAGAGGTGAAGGTCATCCCTAATTATCAGCAATTGAATTATTTCCTTCTGGACTTTTCTTGTATACTTGAGTTCCCTCTGGGTCATATTATGATTATCTTATTCTATAATTTACTTCATTCCCGGACAATCAAAAAGTATGCGAAGGAGGTTTGTTTATGAGTGATCATCCGATCGAAGGGTTGATGAAAACAGCGATGGAAAGCATTAAGGAGATGACAGATGTTAATACGGTTGTCGGTGATGCCGTTGAGACTCCTGATGGCAATGTTATTATTCCGATTTCCCGTGTCGCGTGTGGTTTTGCCGCAGGAGGAAGTGAATTTGCGGCATGTGGAGGAAAAGAAAAAGGAGAGGGCAATTCCGGATATTTCCCCTTTGGTGGTGGGAGTGGTGCGGGTGTGTCTGTGCAACCGGTAGGTTTTTTAGTAGTTGGCAACGGGCAAATTCGCCTAATGTCGGTAAATGAAAAAGGAGTTTTTATGGATCGTATAGTTGAAATGGGGACTCACGTCGTGGGGCAGCTTCAGGAAATAATGAAAAAGAAAAATGAAAAAAATACGGAGGCAATAAATCCAAATAATGCTTCCGAATTTGTCGGGTCCAAAGTAGAAGTTGAATAGTAATGAAAGCATGGTTTTGTCATGTTCTAAAAACGCTCCTTTTTTCATAACGTTTAATAATACTATGGTTCAATATTCTCCTGTTTTTGTATTTTGTTGCTGAAACCGGCGGGGAATCTGATTGGACGATATAAGAGGAGCTTTCAGGTATGATCAATATTATTTGGTTAGTGTTGATTTTTGCCGGAATATTCCTGGCAGGGCTCAAGGGACAGCCGGAAATTGTGACCCAATCTGCCTTTCAAGCGGCGCAAACCGCCGTGAAGTACGCCTTTGAATTGATTGGCATCATGAGTTTATGGTTAGGGTTAATGAAAGTGGCGGAGGAAGCCGGGCTTATTAAAGCTTTTGCGCAACTTCTGCGACCATTCACAAAATTTCTTTTTCCTTCCGTACCCCAGGATCATCCGGCGATGGGTTTTATTTTAATGAATTTTAGCGCGAATATCCTTGGTTTGGGAAATGCCGCGACTCCGTTCGGGCTAAAGGCGATGCAGGAACTGCAAAGCTTAAATCCTCATAAAGATATTGCCAGTGAAGCAATGTGCACTTTTCTTGCCATAAATACCTCCTGTATAACGCTTTTGCCGGCTACAGTGATTGGAATTAGAATCGCAGCGGGTTCGACAAATCCTACGGAGATTGTCAGTACAACACTTTTTGCCACAATAATAGGTATGTCGGCAGCTTTATTAGCTGATTATATTATGCGAAGTTTTAACAGAAGAAAACTATTTCACTGTTAAAGCGAAGGGTGAGCAAAAGTGGAGAAGATATTCTATGAGCTTTCCAGATGGTTAATTCCGTTCTTAATTTTCTTTATACTTACTTTTGGCATATTCCGTGGCGTAAAAATATATGAATGCTTTGTCAAAGGGGCAAAAGAGGGGTTTTCTTTAGCCGTCAGGATTATCCCTTTTTTGGTTGCGATGATGATGGCAGTTGGTATTTTTAGACAGACTGGTGTAATCAGACTGCTTGAGCAATCTTGTGGCGAACTGTTTCAGTTATTAAACCTGCCACCTGACATATTGCCACTTGCCATTTTGCGCCCTTTATCAGGTGGAGCTGCTTTAGGCATTACAACTGAATTAATTAATTCCTACGGACCGGATTCGTATATTGGTCGCCTTGCCTCTACGATGCAAGGCAGTACTGATACGACTTTTTTTATTCTCGCTGTTTATTTTGGAGCTGTTGGGATCAGTAAATATCGATATTCTCTCGGTGTCGGGTTGCTCGCAGATATTGTCTCTTTTGCGGCTTCTGTATATATTGTGAGCCGTGTTTTTGGGTAAGAAAAAGAGATCCAGTAACACAATCAAAAACACGGATAATAAGATAGTATTTAAAAGTCTAAAAATGATAGATGTATATGTATGGTGCTGTGGTAAAATAAGACATGGATATTGGTTTATTTACAGCGATAGGATCTGGAAATGGTGGTGAAAGAGCTGGAAAGGCTACAGAAATATTTAGCCCGTTCCGGAGTTGCTTCGCGCCGGGCAGCCGAAGATTTGATCAGGCGGGGTATTGTCAAGGTAAATGGAATAGTAGTAACTGAAATGGGTACGCAAATCGAACCGGAACAGGATATGATTACAGTAAATGGGCAGGTTGTTCAACCGGAAAAAAGGAAGATTTATTTATTATTTAATAAACCATTAAGGGTAGTGACTACCTTAGACGATCCGCAAGGACGAGCTAAGGTTACTGATTTTTTGCCCGGGATAAAGGAGCGGGTTTTTCCGGTAGGCAGACTTGATTATTTTACCGAAGGGCTTTTATTATTAACGAATGATGGAGATTTAGCATATCGACTTACCCATCCCCGTTATCAAATCGCCAAAACGTATCTGGCAAGTGTACAAGGCTCAGTCACGAATCAACTAGTACGAGTGTTGGAAAATGGCGTAGAATTGGAAGATGGTATAACGCAACCCGCGGATGTCCGAATCATCAATAGAACCCCGCAGAAAACTTTAATTGAGATTACAATCAGAGAAGGGAGAAACAGACAGGTAAGAAGAATGTGTGAAAAAATAGGACACCCGGTTCTTTCCTTAAAAAGGATCAGCTTTGGCACTCTTGAGTTGGGTAACTTGTCAACCGGCGACTACCGCTATTTAACTGTGCCGGAAGTATTGGCGTTAAAAAAGCTTTGTGAATAGGACTTATTATTGAATTGCTATTCATTATTTACTTGAAAAGTGAGGTTTTGCATCCTAAACTAAAAATAGGAAGATGATACATACAATTCAATTAGTTCTTAATAATCTGATTCCTACTTAATAATTATAAGGAGGGAAAAAACGATGAAAAGAAATAAGAGGATTGCTTTGTTGGTCGGATTGGTATTTATCTTGTCATGTGTACCTATGACGGCGATGGCTGCATCTTTCAATTTTGGGAATGGAAATGGGCAGGGGAATTATTACGGGTTTGGACAGTATTATACTAAGACAGTTGTGAATGGCGAGACAGTAAATGAAGACCAAAAAACTTGGACAACTGATGAGAATGTTGATCCAAGCGAATTCTTCCAGAATACTGGTTTTGGCAATTTCTTTAATGATGATTTCTTGGGCGGGATTTCTTTCTTTAACGATGATTTCTTTGGAAGTAGTTTGGGCTTTGGCAATAAGAATAAAAAGCAAAGCACCTCGAGCAAGCAGAATAGCCAGAATATACTGAATGCACAGAATAATAATATAAAACAAGAAAGTGTGGAAACTCAAGATAGTGCGGAGAATTTGGACGCTCTGAATGGTGGAAATGAAATAGAAAGTGTCGAGGATCTTAATAGCGGATTTGAGGCTACGGATACTGAATATGAAAACCCCAGTAATGGAGGTCAAATTCCTAACATAAATGATATCATGGATCAAATCGATCTTGACGGAATTCTTAACCAAGCGAAAGGCGATGTAAATAGTGCATTTGATCAAGTTTTCCAGCAGCTTAATCAATTAGGCGATCAATATGCCGGTGACGAAATGGTCACAAACATCCTCAATGAAATGAAAGGAATTGTCAACGATAAGCTTGACCAATCATTTGGCATGATTCCTGATATTGAGTCAATATTGGGAGGGATCGGTCAAGGCGGTTTCCCGGATTTTGAAGCTGAAATTGATGAAATATTGGGTTCAATAGGTAATGATTTCGGTTCCGGTTTAGATTTTGGCATGGACGACTTCTTTGGCGACAGCGGTTTTGGAGATTTGTTTGGCGGATCGAAATCCGGCAGCAGCTTTGGCGGATTTGATCCCAGCAGCATGATCAATGATATTATGGGTGGCAGCGGATTAGGAAATATGTTTGGCGGATCTAATTCCGGCAGTAGCTTCGGCGGATTCAATCCCGGCAGTATCATGAGCGGGTTTGGTTTTTAAAAAATAAAACTAATATGATTAAATACCACCTGTAAAGGTGGTATTTTTTTTTGGCGCCAGCGCTTGAGAAGCTTGGCGCAAGCTAAGTTTTCTTTATTTTGGTTATCTTAGTAAGATAAGATAACTAATGAAGGTGGCAACCGGCAATGGATAAGGTGGAAAAGTTATTTATCCTAGTTGAGAGGATCTCCTTTTTTGGAGTGATAGTATTACTTGTTACGCTTCTTTTTATTCAAGCAATTTTTCTGATTCCTGGAATGGCTGCTCGGCTTAATCTGGCTTTACGTATTGAAGGGGAACGAATAAATGAAAACGGAATTCTCTATTTGGCGGAAAATAGCGAGGCCGGTAATATCTCGTCTTTACCATGGAACAGTATCACTTTAGAATTGCTTGAATATCAAAGCAGACCTGATGTTGAGATTGAAGTAAATGGGGTTAATGCCGGTAATTTTTTAAGGAAAGAGATTACACTCAATGTGACGAACGGCGATCTGTTAAATTTGTATAATCCGAATGAACAACATCCGGTGAAGATAAAAGTAAGTAAAAAAACTATGAATATTATTAGTCCGGAACTTGGTACAGTTGTGACCGGAATCGGAAGATGTTTTTTTCCTCCCATTAGAATGAAATAGCCCAGAAAATCAGTAGTTTCTGTCATTAGCTTTATTACAATTGTTATTGATTATTCACTTGAAATTTTCTATAAAAAGTCATAAACTAACATATAATTAGAACTATTTGGTATAAATACCATATAGTAAGTTGTTCTAGAAAAGTAAAGGAGGAGATTCTTGAATGAAGGGTACAAAGAAAATTGCTGCAATGGCTGTTCTAATGCTCGGCTTACAGGTTGTTCCATTTACAGCGTTCGCAGCCGGTAACGGGTGGGAGTACATCTTTTATTCCAAAGAAGAATCAAAAACTGTGAAAAACGTTAACGGAGTTGTCTCAACAGAGTATTCTTGTGTTGAGTCCGGGGACAAAGAAGCAGCGCAAAAATTCCTCAATATGTTTAAAGGTTTATTTCGGTAAACGACGCTAAATAATAGTGAAAAACAACCACCTGCCAAGGGTGGTTTTCTTATTGGTAAGCTAAGTGAACCCTAAATGAGATAATTTGCACTCGGTTGTGACGGTTGAAATAGTTGCTATTTTTTTCTCTTTATAATAAAATCCAATTTAGAAATGAGCAATACTCAAAAAAGACAGGATGATGCAAATTATGATCAGTTCCAAAAAAGTGGCTTCTGCGGCAATTAAAATTGCTTTAACAGAAAGCAGAGAAGAAGAAATCCGGTTAAAAAGAGAATATGCTGGTTTGGGAATTAGAACTGTCGCAGTCGATATTGGCGGTGATTATATAGATTCAATTAAAGTGATTATTGAAAGAGCGATTGTGGCCGCCAAAAGAGAAAAAGTCATTAAAGAAAATCATTATGATGAAGGAGCGGTGGCGGGTGCCGCCCGTGAAGCCCTTACGCAGATTATGCCCAAGGCTTTAGGATTAAATGTTGGTGGAAAAATAGGGATAGCCCGACAACAAGATCATATTAGTGTGGCGGTTTTTCTCGGGATTGGTTTGCTCCATCTTAATGAAGTAGCGATTGGTTTAGGACATAGGGCTGCTCCGTATACAGAATAATGGAGGAAAAGAGTACGATGTTTTTATATGGAATCCGTGGAGCAACCACAGTTATGGCGAATACACCGGAACAAATCCTGGAAGAAACACAAAAACTGATTCAAGCGCTCCTGACAGAGAATGGATTACAAATCTGTAACGGTAATGTGTTACATGAGAAGATAAATGACGGCGATACTAATAATGAGGGCTATCCCCGCCTCGTTAGTATCATTTTTACATCAACTCAAGATTTGAACGCCGAATTTCCTGCTAAAGCAGCTCGCTTAATGGGGTTGGATAACGTTCCGCTTTTAGGTTGTGTGGAGGCTGACGTACCGCATGGTCTTAAGCGTTGCCTTCGTGTCTTAATTCATGCTTATTTACCCAAAGGCACGAAGGTTAAACATGTTTATTTGAATGAAGCGGTGATCTTGCGACCTGATTTATAAATGAATATAATGAAAGGATGAGTTTCTATTAAAATAACCATTGATGGACCTGCCGGAGCAGGGAAAAGCACCATCGCCAGAATGCTGGCTAATTATTTGGGTTTTCTGTATATTGATACGGGGGCCATGTACAGGACAATTACATATCTGGCCCTGCAGCAAATGCTCTCTTTTGATGATGAAAAGGCTCTTCATTATTTGGCTGCATCCACAAAAATTGAGTTTAATCGTAATCCTGATGGTACGCAGGAAATATATTGTAACGGATTAAATGTGACGGAGGAAATAAGGGCTCCTATAATTAGCCAGAATGTTTCCAAAGTAGCGATGTATCCAAGTGTTCGTGAGGAATTGGTCAAAATGCAACGTACGATGGCCGAATCTGCGGATGTTGTGATGGATGGTCGTGATGCCGGAACCGTTATTCTTCCCGATGCAGAGTGTAAGATTTTTTTGGTGGCTTCCCTGGAAAAAAGGGCCTACCGCCGGTTGCTAGAGCTGCAAAAGAAAGGATATGAGCAGGATTACGCATCTATTAAAGAAGAATTAGCTCAGCGTGACTATTTAGACGAGCATAGATCTTCAAGTCCTTTAAAGCCTGCTCAAGATGCGGTGATTGTCGATACTACCACGATGAGTCCTGATGAAGTAATGGCGGAGGTATTAGCAATATATCAACGGAAAATAGCGCAAAAACACACTATGGGGGATAAAAAAGATGTTCTATAAAATTGTGATTATTATCATGCGGCTTTATTTGCGGATTTTCAATCGTTGGACAATTATCGGGAGAGAGAATATACCGCAACAAGGCCCGCTTGTACTGATAGGCAATCATGTTTCTTATTGGGATCCGGTTATTTTAGCTTGTTCAGTAAACCGCGAAGTTCACTTTATGGCTAAAACCGAGTTATTCAATGTTCCTATCTTTCGTCAGATTATTAAGTGGCTTCATGCTTTTCCGGTAAAACGTGGAAGCCCGGACAGAAATGCTTTGCGGACCTCCTCGGAAATACTCAACAATGGGAAAGTGTTGGCCCTTTTTCCTGAAGGGACAAGAAGCAAAACAGGCGAATTACTTCCATTTCAACCTGGCGCGGCTTTGCTTGCCTTAAGAGCTAAAGCACCGATTGTCCCTATTATGATGCTGGGCTCCCGGTCAACATTTCCTCTTTCAATTCGGGGTAAGATAGAAGTAAGAATCGGTGAGCCAATGTATTTTAATGAATTAGTTGAACAGAAAGTAAGTGGAGAGGAACTTGAAAAGGCTAGCTTAGCAGTCAGGGAAAAGATGTTAAGTTTATCAAAGGAAGTGCAACGTAGTTGAAAATCATCGTAGCAGATTATGCGGGCTTTTGTTTTGGGGTAAAAAGGGCGGTTGAATTAGCCGAAGAAGCTGCTCGTCTTGGCACAGTAGCCTCGATTGGCCCTTTGATTCATAATAAGTGGGAGGTCGAGCGTCTTCAGAAGTTAGGGCTTAGTGAGTTGAGAGATTTTGGAGATAACGATGACGAAGAAAACCAGCCCAGGCCTGTTTCGGTTTTAATCAGAACTCATGGGGTTGGACCGCATGTTTATGAATTAATAAAAAAGCAAGGCTTTCGCATCATTGATGCAACATGTCCCCATGTCAGTAAAGCACAAACAGTTGCGAAAGAAGCTCAGGCAAATGGTTATCAGGTCATCATTTTTGGAGATAAAAATCATCCGGAAGTGCAGGGGATTCAAGGCTGGACAGGAGATCAAGCCGTGATTATTTCTTCCCTGGAGGAACTGGATCAGGTCAGGCAGCAAGGCATCCTCGCGGATAAAGTGGCAGTACTCGCTCAAACAACAGAAAAAGAAGAGCGTTTCGCTGAAATTATCCGCTATCTACAGGAAAATGTGCCTGATTTACAGGTGTTATCCACAATTTGTGCGGCCACACGTTTACGTCAGGAGGCAGTAGCGAAGCTGGCTCAGGATGTTGATTTAATGATTGTGATTGGCGGAAAAAACAGTTCTAACACCCAGAAACTTGCTGAAGCCTGTCGAAGTAAAGGAATTCCTACTTATTTTATTGAACGTGGGTCAGAATTGGAGCGCTCCTGGTTTCAGGAAAATTTTCATGTAGGGGTAACAGCAGGGTCATCAACACCTGACTGGATAATAAAGGAGGTCATTGAGCAAATGGAGGAAATGAATAAAATTAATGAGGACCAATATGATATAAAAAGCTATCAGCCCGGCGATATGGTCGAGGGGGTTGTAGTACAAATCAATAACGATGAAGTATTGGTCGATATCGGGGGGAAATCTGAAGGCATTATTCCTGTGGCGGAGCTTGCCGGTGTTAAAGTTAATCCGAAAGAATATCTGCAACTTGGGCAAAAAATCATGGTAGAAGTGATTAAAGAAGACCGCGAAGGGAATTTATTATTGTCCCATAAAAATGCTTTTTTTGAAGAAGCATTGAATAAAATTGAAAAGGCTAAAGAAACGGGAGCCATTCTCGAAGCCACCGTTACTGATGTGGTTAAAGGCGGTTTATTGGTAGATGTTGGGATAAAAGGGTTTGTTCCCGCATCCCAGGTGGAACGTGGTTTTGTGGAAGATTTAAGCGTTTTTCTGCAGAAGAAATTACGGGTGAGGGTCTTAGAATTAGATCGGGAGAAAAAGAAAGTTGTTCTCTCCCAAAGGGTGATTCTCGATGAAGAATACGAACAAAAGAGAAAAGCACTGTGGGAAGAAATAAAAGAAGGCGAAACAAGAAAAGGCATTGTCAAGAAGATCATGAACTTCGGTGCTTTTGTGGATATTGGCGGGATTGATGGCTTGTTGCATATTACCGAGCTTGGCTGGAAAAGGGTCAATCATCCTTCAGAAGTTTTGCATGAAGGGGATAATGTTGAAGTATATGTATTAAAGGTTGACCATGAAAAAGAGAAGGTTTCTTTGAGCTTGAAAAAGTTAGCGGCGGACCCGTGGATGGAAGGAATAAGTAAATACGAGGAAGGATCAGTTGTGAAAGGAAAGGTTGTACGTATCTTGCCTTTTGGGGCCTTTGTCCAATTAGAACCCGGCCTGGAAGGATTAGTTCATATCTCGCAAATTTCTGAGAAAAGAATAAATAAGGTCGAGGACGTTTTAGAAGTTGGACAGGAAATTAACGTGAAGATTGTCCAGATCAGTGAAGAAGACAAAAGAATTAAACTGAGTATGAAGGATATCGTGAAGGATGAAGAAAAAGAGGAAATAACTACTTTCCTGAATGAACAGAGCGAAGCTGATGATAATGTGACAATCGGAGATTTAGTGAAAACAATCAATCTTAAAAATGAGACAGAAGAAAATAAAGCAGTTGCGAAGACGAAAACTGAAGAGGCCCCCAAAGCAGTTGAGATAAAGACTAACGAGAGTAATGATCCCGATGAAGATGTAGTAAATAATGAAAGCACTAAAAAGCTTGGCAAAACGAAGAAGGCAGAAAAATAAATTTTTTATTTTAGATGATCTGAGTTGATTAATGTGAGTAATTTGAGAGAAAAAAGGAAGCTGGAGCATTTACATTATGCTTTGGAAACAGAATGTGGACCACAATCTGCGGGATGGGAAGACATTCATTTAGTGCATCAAGCCTTATTAAAGAATAATCCGGATGAAATAGACCTTACGGTGTCTCTTTTTGGGAAACGCTTAATGCTTCCGATTTATATTAACGCCATGACCGGAGGAGTGGAAGAGCTGGCTGATGTGAACCGTTTACTGGCCGAAATTGCCCGCGAGTTTGGTCTGGGCATGGCAGTCGGTTCGCAAACGGTTGCTTATGAGAACAATCGGATCGCGAAAACTTTTCAAATTGCCAGGAAAGCAAATCCGAACGGGGTTTTGTTTGCTAATATGGGAGCCGGAGTTAGACCAGAGATGGCTTTAGCAGCAGTGGAAATGCTTGAAGCTGACGCTTTGCAATTGCATTTAAATGGGGTACAAGAATTGGCAATGGCGGAAGGGGATCGGGAGTTTCAAGGGCTCGCCGATAATATCAGAGAGATTTGCCGACATGTTAGTGTGCCCGTAATTGTGAAGGAAGTTGGCAATGGCCTTTCCCGAGAAGCTGCTCTCCAATTGGCTCAGCTTGGGGTACAAGGCCTTGATACGGGCGGAAGTGGCGGGACAAACTTTGCCACAATTGAGCTTAAACGTGTTCCCCGCGAGCAGCTTGATTTTCTGCGGTCCTGGGGTCTTTCTACGGCAACTTCCTTATTGGAGGTTGTTGACAGCTTGCAGAGCGTTAATTCTGTTCCCAGAATCCACATTTTCGCTTCCGGCGGGATTACCACCTCTCTCGAGGTGATCAAAGCTTTAGCTTTGGGCGCTGAGGCAATTGGGATGGCGGGAAGTTTTCTGCGTATTCTGCAGAAAAAAGGTTCTTCTGCATTAAAAGAACATTTAGCTCATCTGACCGATGGACTGAAAACCCTCATGCTTTTAACCGGTGCCCAAAATATTGGCGATTTACAGAAAGCGCCTGTTGTTATTACCGGCTTCACCCGGGAATGGTGTGAAGATCGCGGGATAAACACGAAAAGATTTGCCCAACGGAAATAGGCCGGGTAAAACACGATATATGGGCATTAATAAACATAACAATTTTTAAGCACTGACCGAGTCTGCCGACTTTGTCAGTGCTTTTAGTTTTTTTGGCATATCGGGCATGAAAACTGTCCCTAACAAGCAAACTATTCATAAATCATTTGATGAAAGAAGATCAAGATCACTTTTTTCAGGAGGCACGATGTGATGAAGAAGAAGACAATTGAGGAATTAGTTGAAAAAGGAAAATTAGCCTTAAAAGAGATGATTAAATTAAGCCAGCAGCAGGTTGATCATATTGTCAAAGAGATGGCTTTGGCTGGGCTGGCTAATCATATGCGGTTAGCGCGCCTGGCAGTGGAGGAAACAAAAAGAGGGGTTTACGAGGATAAAATTATTAAGAATCTCTTTGCCTCGGAATATATTTATCATAGCATCAAGTATCAAAAAACCGTTGGTATTATTGAAGACAATGATGAGGAGGGATACATAGACTTAGCTGAACCGGTTGGGTTAATTGCCGGAATTACTCCGGTTACTAATCCTACGTCAACAACATTATTTAAGGCGATTATTTCGATGAAAACCCGCAATCCGATCATTTTTGCTTTTCATCCAGCTTCGCAGGAGTGTAGTGCGGCCGCCGCGCAAATAATGAGGGATGCCGCTGTGAGTGCCGGGGCTCCGGAAGATTGCATTCAATGGATCAAAGAACCCGCGATCGAAGCAACGCAAAATTTAATGCAGAATGACGGCATCTCCTTAATTCTGGCTACCGGTGGTTCCTCTATGGTTAAAGCAGCATACAGCGCCGGAAAACCCGCTCTTGGGGTAGGACCAGGCAATGTTCCTTGTTACATCGAAAAAAGTGCGGAGCTGCGGAGAGCCGTTACGGATTTGATTTTATCCAAGACCTTTGATCATGGCATGATTTGTGCGTCAGAACAGGCTGTAATTATTGACGAAGAGATTTATCAGGCAGTTGTTGATTATCTGAGACTAAATCGCTGTTATTTTCTCAATGAAGAGGAGAAGAATGCCATCAGAGCGATGGCAACAGACGAACATGGGAATATTACACCGAAAATAGTGGGTCAATCAGCATATACAATTGCCCAAATGGCAGGGCTAAATGTCCCGCAAGATACAAAAATCCTTATTGCCGAGATTGAGCGGGTTGGACCGGAGGAACCTCTTTCCCGCGAGAAACTAAGTCCACTTTTAGCCTGCTTTAAGGTAAGAGATGCGTCGGAAGGCATCACGAGGGCAGTAGAGATGGTTAATTTTGGTGGCTCGGGCCATTCGGCAGTGATCCATTCTCATAATCAAGAAATAATCGAGGAATTTGCCGCTCGGGTAAATACCGGTCGGATTATCGTCAATCAACCGTCCAGTCATGGTGCCATTGGGGATATTTATAATACGAACATGCCTTCCCTTACTTTGGGGTGCGGCTCATTTGGCCGTAACAGTACTACTGCTAATGTATCATCCGTCAATCTAATAAACCGTAAAAGGGTGGTCAAAAGGAGATATAATATGCAATGGTTTAAAATCCCCGCCAAAGTGTATTTTCAATCCGGTTCCGTGCAATATCTTAGTAAAATGCCGGATATATCACGGGCGTTGATTGTCACTGATGAGATGATGAGTAAACTAGGATACGTGGAGAAGGTATTGTATCATTTGCGGAAAAGAACAGGGCAGAATTATGTTCACTCGGAAATTTTTGATCAGGTTGTACCTGATCCGACAGTAGATACAATCAGAAAAGGACTTGCTACAGCTAATCATTTTCAGCCTGATGTGATTATCGCCTTAGGAGGCGGGTCGGCCATTGATGCGGCAAAAGCGATCTGGCTCTTCTATGAATACCCGGAAACAGATTTTGTGGATTTGCACTTAAAGTTTATGGATATTCGCAAGAGAGTTTTCAAGTATCCCGTTCTTGGGCGTAAAGCTAAGCTTGTTGCGATCCCGACTACATCAGGTACCGGCTCGGAAGTATCCTCCTTTTCGGTGATTACGGATAACGAAAGAGGAATTAAATATCCCTTGGCCGATTATGAACTAACTCCGGATGTGGCCATCATCGACCCCGATTTTGTTTTGAGTGTTCCGCCAAGTGTCACTGCCGATACGGGACTGGATGTGCTTACGCATGCCATAGAGGCGTATGTGTCAGTAATGGCCTCGGATTATACTGATGGGTTAGCGATGAAGGCAATTGAGCTTGTTTTTTCGTATTTGCCTCGTTCCTTTCGGAATAATCACGACATCGAGGCGCGGGAGAAGATGCACAATGCTTCATGTATCGCCGGAATGGCCTTTTCCAATGCGTTTTTGGGGATTAATCATAGTCTCGCCCATAAACTGGGCGGAGAATTTCATATACCTCACGGCAGGGCTAATGCGATCTTACTGCCGCACGTAATTCTCTATAATGCATCGGTACCCACAAAATTTAATCCTTTTCCCAAATACGAATACTATGTTGCCGCCGAAAAGTATGCTCAAATCGCTAGAAATATTGGGCTTTCCTGCCATTCGGTGGAAGAAGGGGTCTATAGTTTAATTCAAGCAATACGCAATCTGCTGACAGAAGTACAGATACCCTCAACGTTACAAGATACCGGAATAGAAGAGCGTAAATTCTTGGAGGTGGTGGATGAGTTAGCGGACAAAGCTTTTGAAGACCAAAGCACCACAGCAAATCCACGGATGCCGTTAGTAAGCGAATTAAAAGAGATATATTTAAAAGCATATTACGGGCAGTGAGGAAAAAATATTAATAAATTCTAAGATGATTAAAGGAAGAATATGCCCGAATACTGTTTATAAAGATTATTTTTACAGTTATAAATCGCCGTTTAAACAACAATAATAATGATAGTAGTGTACTTTTTATGAAAGGAGATAACTTAATGTTTAAAATACCTGGTCCGCAAAGAAGAATAGAAAAAAGAATGACCTCAGAGATTGATAAAGGCGTCAGCATCACTCCAATGCCTATTACGATGAATGAAGAAGTCACGATTACCTATAATGGGCTTTTAGCGCAAAATGACGCCGAGAACCTCTATCTGCATGTGGGGACCGGTCATAGTGCTAATTGGCAGGATGTGCAGGATATAAAAATGGAGAGAGAAAGCAATTATTGGACGGCCAATATCGTACCGAATGAATCACCGCTGCACTTTTGTTTTCATGATGGCGCGAATAACTGGGATAACAATTATAATCATAACTGGAGTGTGACAATTCATAACGGGAGAATGCTTTAATTTTGTATTAATAAAATTGAAAATCAGGGACCGCGATGATCGGATTAATCTGCGGTCCCTGATTTTTTGCGCATAAATCGTAGAGCGAAAGGTTTATTGGATATCCAGTTTTGCTAAAGTAGTAAGGCCATGAAAAGATTTATGATGAAAGTGGTATGTATTTTCTCCTTGTCTTGGCTAGAAAAGAATGGTAAGATAAAAAGTATTAAACTTTAAGAGCAATTTTTGTGCCATAAAGGCAAAAAAGGAGTAAAGGAGATCTTGTTCCATGGAAAAAACAAATGAATCAACTAGCTTTCTTAAAAGAAAGAATATTGAGTTCTCATTAAAACGATATGGGATTGATGCATTAGGGGCGATGGCTTTAGGGCTTTTTTCATCACTAATTGTCGGACTAATTCTACAAGTAATCGGCGAGCAGGCGGGTATTGCCTTTTTGGTTGATTTCGGAAAACAAGCTAAAGCGATGATGGGCCCAGCAATTGGTGTAGCGGTAGCCTATGGATTGCAGGCACCTCCTTTAGTGCTTTTTGCTTCAACAATTACCGGGATGGCGGGGGCTTCCTTAGGTGGACCGGCCGGTTGTTTTATCGCTGCTGTCATTGGTGCCGAATGTGGTAAAGCAATTTCGAAGGAAACAAAAGTAGATATAATCGTTACCCCCATTGTGACTATTTTAGCCGGAGTAGGTACTGGCGTCTTAATTGGCCCCGGTATTAATTTCCTCTTGAGGGCGTTAGGTGATTTCATTATAATGGCGACCGAATTAAGGCCCATTCCCATGGGGATCCTTGTTTCTGTGGTGATGGGCTTAGCCTTAACTGCACCGATCTCCAGTGCCGCGCTGGCCATTATGCTGGGGTTGTCCGGATTGGCCGGCGGTGCTTCCTGTGTGGGTTGTTGCGCGCAAATGGTCGGTTTCGCCGTGGCTAGTTTCAGGGAAAACGGCTGGGGAGGAATAGTATCACAAGGGCTGGGGACATCAATGCTACAAATACCAAATATCGTGAAAAATCCATTAATTTTGATCCCGCCCACCCTGACCAGTGCTATTTTAGGGGCGTTTTCAACCACAATCTTTAAACTGCAAACCGTGCCGGAAGGGGCAGGAATGGGTACAAGTGGCCTGGTAGGTCAATTTGGTACCGTTGAAGCAATGGGTGTATCGGGCGAAGTTCTCGTCTCGATGCTTTTAATGCATATTATTTTGCCGATCATTATCACTTTACCGATCTCCGAATATATGCGCAAAAAAGGATGGATTAAATTTGGCGATATGAAGTTAGATGCTTAGTTTTGATATTCAGTATAGTATTTGCCAAAGTAATTACTACAAATGATTTGATCACTGATTTCCATAAGGCCTTTGATGGCCTTATTTTTTTCTTCCTCGTTGGCAAAGGTACCAAGGACATCACCATAACTGAGGACAACAAAGTTTTTGTTCGTTTTGAGGAGATTGCGGCCCATCGCTGTATAGGCAATTTTTTGCTCCTCAATACCCATTAAGTAGGTTAATGTAGGCATAATATCGATCTGCCCACCTAATGTTTTTATTTCTTCACCTTTCATCCCTTTACAGTAGATTAAGAGCGGAATGCGGTTGTATTCCTGGGGTTCCCACCAGCTTTCGGGGATAGGGGTTGTTTTTGCCTCGTCTTTATAGAATTTATTCATTCCTCCGTGATCACCATAAATAACGACCACGGTATTATCGAGTAAGCCTTTTTCTTCTAAGGTGGCTAAAAATATTCCGATTTGTTGATCAGTATAGCGTAAGCTCTGAAAATATCCCCCAAGTTTTGTTTGGTCCAGTTCAGGGGCCAGGTCTAACTCCCTGAATCTTTCCGGTAAATTAAAAGGGCCATGGTTACTCATTGTAACAGTAAAAGCATAAAAGGGCTGCGTTAATTTTTCAAGCATTGGTACCACTTGACGCAGATATGAACCGTCACTGATACCCAGTCCGATGACTTCATCAAGATTGAAGGAGGACTTGTCAACACAAGTTTGAAAACCAATACCATAATGTGCCTCCATCCAGTTCCAGAATCCGCCGGCAATTCCATGCAGTGAGATAGTTTGATACCCGTTTTGTTCTAACAGTTTGGGGAGAGAATTATAGCTATTTTTCGGGAAACGAAAGAAGGTACTGCCTCTACGGACAGGGTAAACTGATGTATTAACCATAAAATCACTATCAGAACTTGTACCGTTAAATACCTGTTCATAGATGTTGGAGAAATAAAGGCTCTCTTCTAATAGTCTGTTCAGAGTAGGGGTAATTTCCTGACTATTGACTTTATTGCCAATCACAATATTCTCCAGTGATTCCACCTGGATCAAGAGGAGATTCTTTCCCTTGAAGATACCTTGATACTGGTTATCAGGCAGATGTTCCTGTTTATCGGCAAACCATTGTTTAATTGCCATCGTTTCCTCGGGAGTAATAGGCAGGGGCTGGCATTCCTTCCAATAATTAAAGGCATCGTAAACATGAAAGCCGATGGGGGATAAATTAGCGATCGTTTGTTTAGGGGCCCAGCAAATCTGAAATATTTTCATGCGGGAATCTTGTTTACCGAAAACGTAATAATTAAAAGGAACATAGCTAATATAAACTGAGGAAAACAGGAAGAACAGGGTAAACAGGAGGATACTCCGTTCTTGTTGAAATAAAACAGAAAATCTTTTTAAACGGATTACCAGCAGAAGAACAGGAAGGTCCACGGCAAGGAGAAAGTCCTGCGGATAAATAAATGATTGTACACATTCCCCCAGATTTTGCAGGTTTGTCATCTCCTGCAGAATGTGCAGATTAAGAAAAGTACCGTAACCGCCGCGATAATACCATAAGTCGGCAAGCATAATAAAGGTGAGTAAAAAATCTAAGGATAGTAAGAACCAGCCGCGCGCCCGTTTTTTAAGGAGAAAAGCAAAAGAGAGGAGAAGAATAATAAAACAAATATAATAAGGAATGGAAGCCGGGTTAAGAAAAATGAAACTATCTATGTATGTCAACAAAACAAGCGACTTGACGAAAAGAATAATAAGCATGATAAGCCATAGCAAGTCTAAGCTAAGCTTGATATTTATTTTTTTCAAGATCTGACAACTCCTATCTACGGACTGTATTAATTATTTACTTCACAAAAACCTTTAAAGCCTGGGGAATGAATTTTATTTTCACCGGTAATAAGGGACCCTTTTCTCCATCGACACTTAATAAGACATTATCCGGTCCTGCTATGGTGCATTCTCTGCTTGTAAACCGAACGGCATATTTATTGCTGACGGGTTCCCGGCTTAGAATGCGAAAGAACAGATTAGCTAAATCAATATGGGCACAATTTTTGATGATAACAATATCCATCATTCCATCGGATAAATTGGCATCTTTCAGGATATTCGGGAACCCACCAGCATTCGTTCCGTTAAGAATGCAAAATAATAGAGCTTTATCTGTAAAACTTTCTGTATCTGTTGAAATTTCTAATGGGAATGATTTTTTATGGGCAACTTGCCCCAAGGCTTTAAGATAATAGGCCAGCGGTCCAAAATTCCTTTTCAATTCCTCGTCAGTATTAAAGGAGACATCGACGAAGAGTCCCCCGGCACAAGTATTCAAAAAATATTGTTCGTCATTAATTAATCCGACATCCACACCGGTAATATGACCTGCCCTGATGATATCCAGGCAATCAGCGATATTTACCGGTAATTGCAGACTTCTGGCAAAATCATTACAGGTGCCGGCAGGGATAAAACCAACCGGTAATTGATATTTGTTCTTTAAGAGAAGATTGACAACTGTATTGAGTGTACCATCACCGCCAGAAATAATAATTAGATCAAAACAATTTCTTTGCAGGATTAATAATAATTGTTCATTGGTCTCCTCCAGACGGTACGGGGTGATACAGATGTGCTTGTTTTGGGCTGTTTGAATGATATAATCAAGTTGATGTAAGATATTGCGGTTCCCTGAGACAGGATTATAGATAAAAAGAGCATGTTGCATGTTACACTTGCACCTCCTGCTTAAAAGCATCATCTATATAATACAATACTTCATTTTTTTCGGAAGTACCAGTAAAAAAATTAAATAATTTCAGTAGTATTCACAAGTTTCCGTTTTACATAACGAAACATATGTTCTGTACTTATAGATAAGTAAACCATTAGATCACGAAAAGCGAGTGTGAGTGTTTTGCGAACAGGAATATCCCAGATTCCTCTGCACGGTGGTCAATGCCCGCCCTGGCTTTTTGCCAAAATGAAGAAGCTTGCTGCGGTAATGCTGGAAGTAATTGTTTATGAATATGGCACAGGCGAAGTATTGCGCCGTTTAGCCGATCCGGTCTGGTTTCAGACCTTTGGTTGTATCTTAGGTTTTGATTGGCATTCCTCCGGTTTAACGACAGTAGTTTGTGGTGCCCTGAAAGAAGGTTTAAAAGAGCTACAAGGCGAACTGGGTCTTTTCTTTGCCGGCGGAAAAGGGAAAATATCACGCCAAACCCCTGTGGAAATCGCTTTGGCCGGAGAAAAGTACGGTTTGTCAAATGACTTGCACTCGTTGCAGCGGACAAGTCGTCTCGTAGCCAAGGTAGACTCTGCAGCTGTACAAGACGGGTATGATTTGTACCATCATTTTTTTATCTTTAATCGAAAAGGGAACTGGACCATTGTGCAGCAAGGGATGAATGAAGAACAGCGATATGCCCGTCGCTATCATTGGCTTAGTGACGGTTTGGAAAGCTATGTCAACAATCCCCATCGTGGGATATGTGGAATTAATAGCCCTAATGTGCTTAATCTGGTCTCCAGTCAAAATGTGCTTGTGCGGAATGCGACAATTGAATTATGTCAGTCTGAAAAGCCACAACAGATTTTACATATTATAGACTTACTTCAGCAACAAAAAAAGCAACAAAAGAGACAGTTGAAAACGGTGGATGAACAAATGTCATTATGGAGTAATCAAAATGATGTTTCCTTGAAAACAAAGACAGAGAATATTGTCAAAGTAAGTTTACCTTCTTATCATCCAATTCCGGCAGCCCATCGTCTGGACAAAGTGCTCTATCGGATCTATGAAAAATCGCCGCATAGTTATGAAGCACTCCTGGAAGAACCCGGGGTAGGGAAGGGTACTTTAAGGGCCCTGGCGATGGTAGCGGAAGTTACGCATGGTGTGCAGGCCACTTTTCAGGATCCGGTAAGGTATTCTTTTGCCCATGGCGGTAAAGATGGTTATCCTTTTCCGGTAAACAAGAGTGATATGGAGCATTCCATCGCTATTCTTCGTTCAGCCTTAGAAAAAAGTAAGATAGGCAGTAGGGATAAACTTTTTGCTTTACAAAGGTTAGCCGGTATATCTCAAAATGATTTAAAAATATTGTGAAAGAGATAGCAATTTCAACCATAATGTAATAGAATAAAGATAGCGAGAAAAGCTGGGGGTGAAGTAATGATCCTGTTTGATGAATATTACCAAAAAATCTACAAATTTTGTCTAAATGCATTAAAGAATTTCAAAAAGGAGAAAGCTGAAACAACAATATCTACATTTGCCATATATTGTAATCCATTTTCCGGTGTGATAACAATAAATTTTGATACGGCATACAATTCTGAAAATTTGGTTAAATACCATCAAACACATGACTCTATCTGGTACGGCGAAGATAATGCCGGTACCTTTAATGATAACTGCCCTGACTTTGAATTCTCGGATTTCGCACGTCTGGAGATCCCAGAGTGGGAAAATGAATTTGAAAAAAACGGTATCATTAATATAAAATATCGTCTGGTCAAAAGGCAAATTGATTTATCCAAAGTTAATGATGAAGTTATTAATAAAGTTTTTTTTGATTTCTTAAAAGGTATATTTGATCAAGTTTTGACTGATAAAGTGATCTATGAACTGAAAAAAAGCAAACCATTTCGGGTAGGCATACAAATAGCCAACAGTGAAGACTTTTTACAATACTGGTTATTTAATCATTAAAATTTAGTAAAACCCGCATATATAAAGATCAGATACTAGAAGAACCTGAAGAGATAAAGAAGATTAAAGATAGTGTTTTTAAGTAGACATAGAAACACCTTACCGAGATAAAACTAATCGATTCTGGGGCATTTTAAGAGGTCGTTTTTGAGACGAAACAGCAAAAAAATTATGCGCAAACAAAAATGCGGAAGCAGAGCCTTTTAGTTGATGAAAGGATAAGGGCCCCATAAAAGAGATAATAGAAACTAGCTTTAAAAATATCTAGTTTACATAATGTCTATTATCGGAAGTGAAACGGAACGAAGAATATGGGTAAAAAAAATGGGCCCCCTTGGGACCCCCCACCTTTATTCATGATATTTTTTTGCCTTATCATGATCGGTAACAATCCCGATGATTTTTATCGCGCGTGAGTCGGCGTCACCAAGACATTTGCAACAATTATCGCAGATTTTGTGCGGATCTAAATCACAGTATTCGCATTGGCCACAGTTATTGCATTCTTTTTGTTCATCCAGTTCACATTTTTTCATCATTGTATTTTCCTCCTGAAATAAGCTTTTCAGTAACGAATTATCTTAGTTATTAATACACCGGTATCTCCAATACCTCGCCAGGCTGTAGTAACGCTTCCTGCTTTTGGTTGTGTTTACGGATGATACTGATATACTGCCGTATGTCAATATTGTCATTTTTATATCTTTGGGCTATTTCCCAGAGTGAGTCTCCTTCTTCCACGATGAGCGTGATATAAGTTGTTGGTGTATTTGCGCTCGTCATTAAGGGTAACACGATTTGAATAATGCCGATGAGAAGTATTATAGCCATGATGAACCGAATTCTCTTTTCAGTACGATTCTGCTTATGATTGTTTATTTTACGCATTACAATCATCCTCCAAACAAATGTTCTAAATATAGATTATCAGAACCTATGTTCGGAGTCAAGCCATTTTTTCTTTTTTATTTTTTAATTCGAACGAGCGTTTGCAAAATAAAAAAATATATGGTACAATTTGCTAAGGACGATTATTTCTTTTAAGGAGGTATATTTATGAGCGAAACGATGACTGAACGACAGAAATCTATTCTGGCTTTTATTAAGCAGGAAATCAAAACTAAGGGATATCCTCCGGCTGTAAGAGAAATCGGCAAGGCTGTAGGACTTAGTTCCAGTTCTACAGTACACAACCATTTAAATCAATTAGAAAAAAAGGGCTATATTAAAAGAGATCCTACCAAACCGAGAGCGATTGAAGTCTTAGATGACAATTTGCGCATCACTAAAGAGATGATTAATGTGCCGATTGTTGGTCGTGTAACGGCCGGCATGCCGATCCTCGCGGTTGAGAATATTGAAGATACTTTCCCTCTCCCCTTTGATTTTACACGCTCTGAGGAAGTTTTCATGCTTAATGTAACCGGTGATAGTATGATCAATTGCGGTATTCTTGATGGGGACATGGTTATTGTCAGAAAGCAACAGGACGCTCGCAGCGGAGATATTGTGGTGGCCTTGATTTATGATGAAGCCACAGTCAAAAGATTCTTTAAAGGTGATAACTATGTGCGTCTTGTACCGGAAAACAAAAGCTATGAACCAATTATCATCAGGGACCTTGAGCAATTTCACATCTTAGGAAAAGTGATCGGGCTGATTCGCAAAGTGCATTAATCTTTAGCCTTTTTCCGCATTTCATCTGCTGCTAAGATTAAGCCGGTTTTAATATGGGCGAAGGATAAACCTCCTTGCAGATAGATAATATAAGGAGGACGAATTGGACCGTCAGCGCTCAGTTCAATTGAGGATCCCTGTATAAAGGTCCCCCCTGCCATTATTACTTCATCGGTATAACCGGGCAGGAGGGCTGGCTCCGGTCGGACATGTGCATCAAGCGGGCATGCCTGTTGAATTCCGCGACAAAAAGCAATCATCATTTCACGGCTCCCGACTTTAATTGCTTGGATGATGTCGGTTCTTTTGGCATTATATTCGGGAAAGACCGGATAATTCAGCGTTTGAAAATACTTTGCGGCGAGAACGGCACCTTTAATGGCTTCTCCGACGATGAGCGGGGCCATAAACAGGCCCTGATAGGCATGACGACTAAAATTTAAACTTGAGCCTACATCTAACCCGATCCCGGGGGCAGTCAGGCGAATCGCAGCTTTATCAACTAAAGCTGCTTTTCCGGCGATATAACCGCCTGTTAAGGCCAACCCCCCTCCGGGGTTTTTTATTAGTGAGCCGGCAATTAAATCAGCCCCAATCTCCAGGGGCTCTTTTTCTTCCACAAATTCGCCGTAACAATTATCAACCATACAGATGACCTGCGGGAATTGTTTCTTGATTGTCCGTATCGCTACGGCTAATTGTTGTATATCAAAGGAAGGACGCCAGCTGTATCCCTTGGAGCGTTGGAAGGTGACAATTTTGGTTTGCGGAGTAATGCTGGCCAACACACGTTCAAGATCAATCTTGTTTTCTGCGGTCAAAGCTATTTCTTTATAAATGATGCCCTTTTGGATTAATGATCCTTCTTCACCGTGAATGCCAATTACTTTGTGTAACGTATCATATGGACTCCCTGTTGCCGCAATCAATTCATCCCCTGCTTTTAAATTACCGAATAACGCGACGGCAAGTGCATGGGTACCTGAAACAAGCTGTGAACGGACCAGGGCTTTTTCCGCCCGGAAAACATCAGCATAGACCCTTTCCAGGTTATCGCGGCCTTCATCACCATATCCGTAACCGGTGGAACCGTTTAAATGGAAATCCGTCACCTGATTATTTTGAAAGGCCCGTAATACTTTTAATTGGTTAAGCTCGACAATTGTTTGTATCTCGGCAAAAGCATGATTACACGCCTGGATGCTTTCCTCCATTTTGGCGATGATTTCTGCGTCAACCTGGTATTCTTGTTGTATATATGTATAATAACTTTGCTCTTTTTTAATCTTGTCCATTGGTATTTTCCCCTTCTTTGCTTGATTTACGGCCGGAAGTTGGCAGCATGTAGTCCTTAAATTGCTCGACATACTGTTCTGTCAGATAGACCGCACAATAAATCCCTTCTTCCCTGTATTCTGTTTCGGCGACTTTTCCTGCCTGATAAAGTAAACCGGTAAGATTACTTTGGGCAAAAGGCAAGAGCAGATGCACCAGCTGTGGCTGTGCGGGGAGATTGGCGCTGATTAAGTTTAATAATTCGTCAAGCTGATAATTTTTTGCCGCAGAAATGGCAATAGCCGGCGCATTACGATTAATCAGTGGATGGAGTTCCAAGGGATCCTGCACTAAGTCCCATTTATTAAAGACCATGATCGTTGGTTTGTTTAGCGAGTCTAACTCCTTTAAGACTCGGTTAACCGTTTCGATCTGGGCCGGTATGGCCGGGTTGGAGGCATCGACGACGTGCAATAGTAAATCGGCATATTTGATTTCCTCCAAAGTGGCTCTGAACGCAGCGATAAGCTGGTGAGGCAACTTATGGATAAAGCCGACGGTATCTGTTAGCAGTACATCCTCTTGCCCGAGGGTTAATTTTCTTGTCGTGGGGTCAAGGGTCGCAAATAGTTTGTTTTCGGCAAGCGCATCCGCGCCGGTTAGCGTGTTGAGAATTGTTGATTTACCGGCATTGGTATATCCGACTAGCGCCACAACGGGAATTTCCTCTTGTGTTCTTTTTTGCCTGATAATCCCCCGTTGCTTTTTTATCTGGGCAATTTTTTTCTGCAGTTCGCCAATCCTTCTTCTGATATGGCGACGATCTGACTCCAGTTTTGTTTCACCGGGGCCCCTGGTTCCAATACCACCTCCCAGGCGGGATAATTCTGTGCCGATCCCTCTTAAACGGGGAAGTAAGTATTTTAACTGGGCTAATTCTACTTGTAGTTTTCCTTCTTTTGTTTTGGCTCGCTGGGCAAAAATATGCAGTATTAATGCCGTTCTGTCTATAACCCGGCAGTCCAGATGATCTTCCAGATTATGTTGCTGTCTGGGGGACAATTCATCATCAAAGATGACAAGATCAATATCCTCCTGTTGTACAATGAGGGCAAGCTCCTCTACCTTCCCCCTTCCGAGATAAAAAGAAGGGTCCGGATTATTGATTTTTAGCATGAGTTCTTGTTTAATTATCGCTCCGGCAGTATTTGCTAAGGCATGTAATTCTTCTAATGATTCTTTTCCGCCTAAGAGATTATTTTTTAATTCTTTAAATCCGACTAATAACGTGGTTTCTTCTTTTGCGGCCACATCGTTTAGGGTCGGGTTTTTGCTTTCTTTATCGATTCTTGATCGCCTCCCCACAACATACCAGATGAATTATAGCACAAAACCCAATAAAAAGAAATGAGCCCCCAAGGGCTCTAGAACGTGCAGTGACTTCTTCAGCAGAAGCTGGTTAAAATGTTTTATTGAATATTTTATTGAGTGTTTTCATCCTCATGAAATTTTCCTAATAAAGTCCCACATGAAGAACACATGACATAATGTTCTTTTGTGGCTAATTTTCCTGATTGCTCTGATGACTGATCCATTATTTGATAAAACCGATGCTGACATTTTGGACACGCTTTCAGAGGCATAACCTCGCCCTCCATATGTTTTATTATATTTAAGTCGCTTTTTCAGCTTTTCGTTGTTATTTTATCCTGAAATTATTTTTTCAAACAAGGATGTAAATCTGACTTAATATCTCATCATAAGGCATAAATGTACGGAAGCAACAAATAATAAACTATGGGAGGTGAATCCTGATGAAAAAGACCACTAGTCTGGTTTTAACCGGATTAGGCGCAACAGTTACCGGAATAGGCGCCTTAGTTGGCGGTAGAATGGGGGCAGGTCTCACAGGATTCGGATTGGCGCATGTGGTGTTAGGGACACTGGATATGTTCCGGCCATCAAGGCACACGCGTTATTAATCGATTTGCCATGACCCTGTTTTTGCTGTAAAGGGAAGACCAAGGGAATCCGTATGTTTTTAAAACAAAACGGATTCCCTGTTGTTTTTTCGCCTTGTTTTCATTTTTTTCACTAAACGCTATCCGCACATTGGTGTAGATCATGCCAGGTGATTAAGAGCAGATCATTGCGGGTAAGATTCGTTTGATTAATCAAACGCACGGCCTGGTGTCGAATCGCTCTTTCGATGATATTTCTTACTAAACGGGCATTGCCATTATGTTCGGGCGCAGACAGCGTTCTTTTCGCGATGAGGATTTTTTCCAACTCGTTGCGCGCCTCTTCGGTCAATTGATATTCCCGCTTTTTGAGCATTTGATCCGCGATGGCGAGCAGTTCCTCCACCGTATAATTAGGGAAATCAATATGGAGCGGAAAACGTGAATATAGCCCAGGATTTGACTCGATAAATTCATTCATTTCCTCTCTGTAACCGGCTAAAATGAGAATCAGATTATCTTTATAATCTTCCATGGCTTTGACGAGCGTATCAATGGCCTCCTTGCCGAAGTCGCGCTCTCCGCCCCTAGCCAGTGAATACGCCTCATCAATAAACAGAACACCGCCTAAAGCATGCTTGATTTGTTCACGGGTTTTCAGCGCCGTATGTCCAATGTATTCGCCCACCAGATCCGCTCTTTCCACTTCAATGACGTGACCTTTTCTTAAAAGTCCCATCTCTTTGAAGAGATTTCCGATAATCCGGGCAACGGTAGTTTTTCCGGTGCCGGGCGAACCCTTAAATATCATGTGTAGCACAGGTATATCTGTCTGTAAGTTTTCTTTTTCCCTTTTTCGTTGAATCTGCAAAAAGGCCTGCAGTTCATATATCAGTTTTTTCACCGTATCCAGACCAATCAGATTATCTAAATCCTCCAGTAATTCTGTCACTCTTTTTTGCTGTAAAGTGTCCTGTTCGTTATGTAAATGGTTTTTGGCCTGATTATTCAATAAGTAGATATTTGCTAATTTTCGGTCAGTATGTATCGGTTTATGGACAATCATTTGCGGCGGTTCATTTCTTTTCTGGGGATGAAAAGAAAGACGAATCGGCATAGGTCTGTCACCACCATCCTGCAATTCTAATCTACTACCCATTATTTATGCAGGAAGTATCGTTTGGTGCTTAATTAATCCGGTGCTTCATTATTCTTGCAGTTGTGCGTCATCCAGATGAAAATTAACCGGTTTGTATGGAGATATGGTTGAAATGGCATGTTTATAGACCATTTGTTGTTTACCCTCGAAATCTATAATAACGGTAAAATTATCAAAACCTTTTACATTCCCTTTTAATTGAAAGCCATTGATTAAATATATGGTAACTGGAATATTATCCTTTCTAACTTGGTTTAAAAAGGCATCCTGTAAATTAAATTGTTGTTTGTTCACTCTAATCCCTCCGCTATCGTCATCAATTTATACCTAATTTTAATAAGTTCTACATTAGTGTTGAATAGTCCTGCCAATTAATTGCATCATTTGTGATATTATCTCTTCATAATTATATTCAGCTTCTTCCGCATTAAACCATTGTATGCGGGGGTCACGCTTAAACCAGGTTAACTGTCTTTTGGCAAAATGCCTCGTTTCCTTTTTAATTAAGTTAATGGCCTCCGTCAAATCATACGCACCATGCAAATAAGCAACCAGCTGTTTATATCCTAAACCTTGCATTGCCGGCAAGTTTGCCTTAAACCCGCGCGCCAACAGGGTTTTTACCTCCTCCAGGAATCCATTAGCCATCATCTCATCAACCCGTTGTTCAATCCGCTGATAGAGCAGTTCTCTCTTCATTGTTAGACCAATCAGGACAACCTGATAAAGAGAAGAATATCGGGCCTCTTTATTGTCGGAAATCCGTTGACCGGTTAAATGGTAATACTCTAAGGCTCTGGTTATTCTTTTTAAGTCATTGGGATGAATCTTTCCGGCGGCCGGAGGATCCGCCTGGGCCAGCAACTGGTGTAAATATATCTTCCCCTGTTTCTCCGCCAGGGCAAGCAATTCCTCGCGGTACTCCTGCACATTTTCCTGTTCTGCAAATTCATATTGATCGATCACGGACTGAAGATAAAGTCCCGTTCCTCCCACAAGAAAGGGCAGTTTCCCCCTGCCGGCTATTTCGGCAATTTTTGCGCGGGCATTTTTTTGAAAATCGGCCACACTGAAGGGTTCATCCGGGTTTTTGATATCCAGTAGGTGATGGGGCACCCCTTTTGTCTCCGCCAGTGTAATCTTGGCTGTGCCGATATCCATAAACCGATATACTTGCATCGAATCTCCGGAGATAACCTCCCCCTTCAATCTTAAAGCAAGCTCTACGCTAATTTTTGTTTTTCCCGTCGCTGTTGGGCCAAGAATTACTACTAAAGGAAACAATCCAGTTAACCTCTCTTTTCTATCCTCTTTTATCTTTACCAGTTTCTCTTTATTTTAATATCTCTTCACCTCAGACAATGCAATAAAAGACGATGTTAAAATACGGGGTATGGAACGCTAAAGACGGTGAAATGCCTTAAGGATTTCCTGTTGGGTTATTTTGTAAATGATCGGTCGACCATGGGGACAGGTTAAATAGTTTTCCGCTTTGCTCAGGTCTTTAAGCAGTTGTTCCATCTGCGGCAGTGTTAGCTTCGTATTGGCTTTAATCGCTGATTTGCAGGAGGTATGAATCAGGACTTCTCTCTTGCAATCCGGTATCTCAGTTGTTCCCCGGCTGTTTTCTAAGTGTTCGAGGAGTGAATAAAAATAATCCTGCGGTTCCATGCTGATTCCGGCCGGGATGGCCCGTACCAGGTAAGTGCGTGGACCGAAATGCTCGATAATGATTCCTAATTCGACTAAAGGAATGATATACTTGAGAACGGTTTCTTCTTCTAATAGGGAAAGATGAAGAGTCACCGGCTGCAACAAGACCTGACTGTCCAGTGTGCACCGGGCTGTCTTCGTCAACAATGCTTCAAAGATAATTCTTTCGTGGGCAACGTGCTGATCAATCAAATAAAGCCCTTCCGTGCCTTCAGCGAGAATAAAAGTATTGTATAACTGACCAATTACCTTTAGTTGTGGCCAGCTACTTTTTTCTGGCTGAGAATCTGCGCAGTTGACGGAGATCGGCATGCTGGCCTTAATAAGGGCAGCATTATTCCCCTGCTCTTCCTTTCTGTCGGCATCTGGAGAAACTGGCGGTGGGATTACCAAATCAGCCGCCTCCTGAAAAGCAAGTGTCGTTTGGCGGTGTGGCGTATCCTCTCTCGGCGCATCCTTTCTTGCCTCATTATTAATGTTACCGGGATTTGCTACTCCGGTAAATAAGGATTTGTCTTCGTGCACGAAGACATCCTGGGGCGTGGTCGTTAATTTGTCTTCGTAAGAGAAATTGTCCGCCCATTCGCTTTTTGGATTGTTAAAGTAATGGGGAATCTTCTTTTCGGCAATTAAGATACTTTTTAAGAGCAGGGTCATTTCTTTGGCCAGCAGGGGGTTTCGTAATCGAACTTCCAGCTTGCTCGGGTGCACATTAACATCAATCGTGGCAGGATCAAGCTGTAGATTGAGTACACAAAGGGGGAATTGTCCTTTCGGAAGCGTATCTTCGTAAACTTCTTCGAGAGCGCGCGACAGTTCCTTGGCATAGACTCTGCGCCGATTGATATAAAAATTTATCCCTTTGCGGTTCATCCGATGATAGGTTGGTAAAGTCAGCACCCCCGAAATGCTCCCGCCCGGTAGTTCCCCGCTGACTTCAATCAGGGCTTCTTTCGCCTCCATCCCATAAAAGTGCTCCACCAAATCATTGTAACTTGTCATCCCCGACGTATTAAGGATCTCTTTGCCGTCGCGGTAAAAGATGAAACTAACCTCCGGATGACTCAGCGCAAATTTTATTAATAAATCGTGGATCAGTCCACTTTCATATCCTTCGGAACGTAAAAACTTTTTCCGCGCCGGCGTGTTGTAAAACAGATCAGAGACGACGATAGAAGTACCGACCGGTGCACCCGTGGGTTCACCTTGCGGGGGATTGTCCGCACTGATGACCAGTTTCCTTCCCACCGGATCGGTAAAGCGTCTGCTGTTTATTTCTACTTTGGCAACCGAGACAATGCTCGGCAAAGCCTCACCACGAAAACCAAGGGACTTAATATGTTCGAGATCCGTGATGGTACGTATTTTACTGGTGGCATGGCTTTGCACAGCCAAAGTCAAATCTTCCTCTGACATCCCACAACCATTATCGGTCACCTTGATTAAAGTGAGCCCACCATTCATAATCTCCACTACTATTTTCGCGGCGACCGCATCAAGGGAGTTTTCCACCAGTTCCTTGACAACGGAAACGGGACGTTCGATCACTTCTCCCGCGGCTATTTGATTGGCTGTCAGTGCATCAAGGAGGTGAATTTCAGGCATTCTTGACCAGCTCCTGTATTTGAGATAGCTTATTTAGCGCCTCCAGCGGCGTCATCGAAAAGATGTCCATCCTGGAAAGAGCATCTTTTAAATCCTGGTAATCTTTTGCTATCCTTTCTTTTTCTTTTTCTAATTGTTGCAGTTCTCTCGCCAGATTTTGCTCTGTCAAGTCACCCTCGGTCACATTTCTTGTCTTAAGCATATTTTTGGTGTATTGCTTCTCTTCTTCCATCACCCGCAAGATCTCTTTTGCCCGCTGTACTACTGAGGATGGTAGTCCGGCCAGTCGGGCAACTTGGATACCGTAACTTTTATCCGCCGCCCCGGGGATGATTTTATGCAGAAAAATGATTTCTTCTCCCTTTTCCTGCACGGAAACAGATAGGTTTTCTACGGTTTCATACTGAGTGCTAAGACGGGTTAGTTCGTGATAATGTGTGGCAAAAAGGGTTTTAGCGGCGACATGCTTGATTAAATACTCACTAACGGCCCAGGCCATGCTTAATCCATCATAAGTACTTGTTCCTCTGCCCACTTCATCAAGAATGACCAGACTGAATCTCGTGGCGTGATTGAGAATGTTAGCCACTTCGTTCATTTCCACCATAAAAGTACTCTGTCCGCTGCGTAAATCATCACTAGCCCCCACGCGGGCAAAGACACGGTCACGTAGTGAAATCACTGCGCTTCTGGCGGGAACAAAGCTGCCGATTTGCGCCATGATAATCGTCAGCGCCACACTGCGGCAATATGTACTTTTCCCACCCATATTGGGGCCGGTAATAATATAAAAATCGGTCTGTGCAGGCATGAGGAGATCATTAGGCACATAGGCGGCTTCCGGTAACATTTTTTCCACAGCCGGATGGCGCAGATCCTCAATCTGTAACAGGTTCTCCTCTTTCGCAAGGAGTCGGGGACGCACATAGGAGTTTTGAATGGACAGTTCGGCGAAGGATTGCAACACATCAAGCTGAGCCAAAATGTGTGAGGTTTCTTGCACACGTTTGGCGGTTTGCCCGATTTCCTTCAATAATTGCTGGTAAATCTCTTCTTCCAGTGATGCCAGTTTTTCTTCCGCACCTAAGACCTGGCTTTCCAGCCGTAACAGTTCTTCCGTGACATAACGCTCGCCGTTTGCTAAGGTCTGTTTCCTTTGAAAATAGGGCGGAACCAAACTTAAGTTTGCTTTGGTCACTTCGAAATAATAACCGAAAACCTTGTTAAAACCAATCTTTAAAGATTTGATCCCGGACTTTTCCTTCTCTTCGTTTTCTAAACGGGCAATCCATTCCTTCCCGTTAATGCTTATCTCGCGTAATTCATCAACTTGCTGATGATATCCCGCTTTGATCACCCCGCCGTCTTTGAGATTGAGCGGGGGATCTTCTTCCAGGGCATCAATGAGGGTCTGTTGCACATCCTCCAATACATCCAGGCCCTTTCTTAAAGAGACCAAATACTCGGCTTCGCAGAAACAGTCCAGCAGTTTTGCCAATTCGGGCAATACCGCCAGTGAATCCCTAAAAGCAATTAATTCTTTGGGATTGGCCCGTCCATATAGAATTCGGGTCATCAGTCTTTCCAGATCATAAACCTTTTCCAGGTTGTGGCGGATTCTTTGTCTTTCCGACCAGCGTTTGCTGAGTATTTCCACTGCATCCAGGCGCTTTTCGAGCATCAGCTTGTCGGTGAGGGGTTTTTCCAGCCACTGTTGCAGAAGGCGGGCGCCGCAAGCTGTTTTTGTCTTATCCAGAAGATCGAGCAAACTGCCCTTCCGTTCACCATAGCGTAGCGTTCTTGTTAGTTCAAGATTGCGAAAAGTAGTTGCATCAATGGTGAGATAAGCTTCCGGATAATAGAGCCTAATTTTTCTGATTTGCTGGGGTGCTGCTTTTTGTGTTTCAAGCAGGTAGCGCAGAATGGCCCCTGCTGCCGAAACAGCTTGTCTCCTGCTTTGATACTCATTACTGGTGAGAAAGTTCTCCTGAAAATGACTGCAAAGAAGTGAAACTGCATTACTGTATGTAAACGCCTCTTCCTTATAGTTAGTAAGCATGGTATTTTCCAGTCCGGTTAAAGCAGCGTAAATCTTGTTTTGAGTATTGGCTTCTTTATTGCTGGGATTTATGGGGATGAGTATTTCCGCCGGGCTAATTCTGATCAACTCTTCAAAGAGGATTGCTTTTCCTTCCGCCCCGTTAAACTGGCAAAGCCAAAACTCTCCCGTGGATACATCACAAAAGGCGAGCCCATAGGCATACGGTTCAGTGTAAAGGGCGGCCAGATAAGTGTTACCGGCATTTTGGTTTAATTGGGCATCAAAGGCTGTTCCGGGGGTAATCACACGGATTACTTCCCTTTTCACGATTCCTTTGGCCAGCTTTGGGTTTTCCACCTGTTCGCAAATAGCCACCTTATAGCCTTTTTGAATCAGTCGGTTGATATAGTTATCGGCGGCATGGTATGGCACTCCGCACATGGGCACTCTTTCTTCCAGCCCGGCATCACGACCGGTTAAGGTAATCTCTAATTCCCGTGAAGCCAGCAGGGCATCATCACTGAACATTTCGTAAAAATCGCCCAAACGAAAAAAAAGGATGGTATCGGGATATTGTTTTTTAATTTCGCTGTATTGTTTCATCATGGGGGTTGCAGGAGCTTGTCGGCTCATTTCTTTCTCCCCTCCTCTATCATCTCAAGCTTGTGTTAATTCGGCTTTTAAAACCCAGGTTTGCGCAGTATTGATCTTGACCGTGCAGAATTTCCCGATTAAATCCGGTGTTCCGGGGAAAAGCACTGTTTTATTTGTATTGGTTCGGCCTTCCAGGATGGCTTGATTTTTTTTACTGGCTCCTTCCACCAGGACCTCCACAACTTGTCCGACCAGAGCCTGGTTTTTCGAGAGACTAATTTCATTTTGGACCGTCATTAATCTCTGTAAACGTTCTTTTTTTAAGGCCAGGGGTATCTGTTCCTTCATCTGTGCTGCCGGTGTTCCCGAACGAGGGGAATAAAGGAAAGTAAACGCTGAATCAAACCGTGCTTTTTGCACCAGGTCAAGGGTATCCTGAAAATCTGCTTCTGTTTCGCCCGGGAAGCCCACAATGAGATCTGTGGTAATACTGGCGTGCGGCATCTGCTGCTGAATCGTTTCAATAATGGCCAAATATTCCTCCCGGGTATAACCCCGGTTCATTCGCCGTAAAATATGGTTACTGCCGGATTGCACCGGTAAATGGAAGTGCGGACAGACCTTTTTTAAACCGGCGATTTCGTACACCAGTTCTTTCTGAAAATCGCGCGGGTGGGAAGTCAGATAACGGATGCGTTTTAATTTGGGAAGATCATTCACTCGCCTTAAAAGTTCGCCAAAAGAGCAGGCATCGTCCAGGTTTTTCCCATACGCATTCACATTTTGCCCCAGTAAAAGGACCTCCACTACTCCTTCCTCGGTCAACTGACGGATTTCGGTCAGGATATTCTCCGGCTTGCGGCTCTTTTCCCGTCCACGCACATAAGGAACGATACAATAAGTACAAAAATTATTACAGCCATATGTAATATTGATTAAGGCTTTAAAAGGGTACTGGCGGTATGCGGGCAGTCCCTCCACAATCTCAGCCGTGTCCGGCAGGACAGAAACTTGTGCTTGCTTTGTTTTTTGAATGTTGGTAATTAGTTCCGGTAATTGCCGAATATTATGCGTGCCGAAGATTAAATCCACATGCGGAGCCCGCTGACGAATTTTTTCCGTAATTCCCTCCTGTTGCACCATACAACCGCAGATGCCGATAATTAAATCCGGGTTTTGTTCCTTTAAGACTTTTAGCTCTCCCACTTGGCTCAATACTTTATTTTCGGCTTTTTCCCTGACACAGCAGGTATTAAATATATGGATATCCGCCTCAACCGGTTGATCAGTCTGCTCATAGCCCATGTTTTGCAGTAAGCCCGCAATAGTTTCCGAATCCCTTTCATTTGCCTGGCAACCAAAGGTGGTAATGAAAAATTTCATTAATTAGATCCCTCACTCTAAAGAAGCATAATCCCTTATATTATACCATACCAAATTAATTATATAATAATCGCTTTATTTGTGGCAGTAATTTTACCGTGGCCTCGTAACCGCTTTTGATGATGTAATCTATTTTCTGAAAATCACCTTGTTGGACATATTTTATTTTCGGGCTGATAATAATATCCGCGGATTGAATACTCGGCCTGGTTATTTGATAGATCATCAAGTCGATGGATTGTAAGGAGATTTCCAGAATATCGTCAACCCCCGGCACCGGGTTACCGTTATAGCTTAGGTTTACGGCAATCACTTTCTGTGCGCCCATGAGGCGCGTTATCTCCACCGGTAGATTGGCTCTGATGCCGCCATCGACCAATCGCATTTTTTTGATTATTTTGGGTTGCAAGATTCCGGGGATGGCAATACTGGCCCTGATCGCTTCCGCTAAGCGTGCATCATGAAGAAAGACGTAATCATCACTCGATAGTAACGGAGTTGCTAAAGAGGAGAAAACAACAAGTTTACTGTTATTAATGTCAACAGCGGTGATGGCAAGTGGCATCTGCACTTCACTAATTTTAATCCCCTTGGTTAAATGGCAAAAATAATGTTCCAGATATTCTCCCTTGATCAGTCCGCTGATGGTGGGTTTTCCTGCGATAAATAAATTGATGACGGAGGATATGATGCCGGCATAATCAATATCATAACACCTTCTGGATAATCTTCGTGCAATAAGGTGCATTTCTTCCGGGGTATAACCATAGGCATAGAGCCCGGCTACGATCGAGCCGGCGCTTGTACCGGAGATAAATGCCGGTTTGATCCCCGCTTCATGCAAGGCTTGTAACACACCGATATGGGCTCCTCCACGCACGCCGCCACCTGAAAGAACAAGTCCAAGGCTCAGCATCTCTCTGCTCCCTCTTTCTTCTTCAACATCGTATTACACTATATGAAAAAGAGTGGAGAGAACGTGTTACCCAATGAGCGAAGATTTGATGGGAAATAATAGTATAGTATGAACTTGCTGGTTTGTGGGAAAATAAATGTTGATAGCTAAAAAAATAAAGAGAGCTGAGAAAGGAATAAAGATGACTCGAGCTACTTATTCGCTTATATTATTCTTTTTTCTGATCTTTTGTCCTCATGATGTCTCTGCCGTAAACAATTATTGTCCTGACTTTTCCGATCAGGAACTCTCTATGGACGAAGTACAGCTGGCTCTTTCCATCCTTGGTTATTATGAGGGACAGATTACCGGACAGTATGATGAAAAGACAATTAAGGCGATTAAAAGATTTCAAAGTGAGCTTGGCTTAGCTGTAGACGGATTAGTAAAATATCATCTCTGGGTGAAACTCGCACAAATGATCGAAAGCAAAGAAATTAAAACAAGCGCCCCGAAATTATCTCCGCCCAGCGGAGAGGTCAGTATTGTGATTGATGTCTTCCGCCGCAAACTAATCGTGATGAACGACCAACATCCTTATGCCCAATTTCCGATTGCCATTGGTAAATCCGATACCCCCTCTCCCCTTGGACACTGGAAAATAGTGAACAAATCGGTTAATTGGGGAAATGGCTTTGGGACCAGATGGATGGGTTTAAATGTACCATGGGGAGTCTATGGTATTCATGGGACAAACAAGCCCTGGTCGATTGGTTCATTAGCTAGTCACGGTTGTTTCCGGATGTTTAATAAAGATGTGGAAACAATTTATCCATGGATTAAACACGGAACAAATGTTTTTGTACTTGGCAACCCTTTCAGTTACATGTCAGGTGGTATCCAAAAACTGCATGTGGGTATGAAATCCCCTGCAGTAACCTATATTCAGGAAAAACTTATCTTGAAAGGCTTTTATCAAGGAGCGGCTGACGGCTTATTTGGTCCGGGCACGGAGCAAGCCGTCAAAAAACTGCAAGAGTACAATCAGCTTACGCAAAACGGACAAGTCGGCTATCAGGAATATGAAGCTTTAGGAATTATGCTGAAATAAGCAGGAAAAAAATAAGCCCGGGCAGTTCTGCCTAGGCTAGACTTAATGGATAATTTGTTTGTTGCTCAACATGCACTCGTTGTTGCAAGACCTTGATTACTTTCACTTCATGATCCTCTGTTCCCTGTATTTCCGCTTTTTCCTTCCTTAAGATATTCACATAATCAATGATATCCCGCGTAATTCTCTCTCCGGGGCAAATAATGGGAATACCCGGCGGATAAGCCATAATTAATTCAGCGCTGATCTCCCCTTCCGCCTCATCAAAAATGATTGGTCTGGTTTCCCCATAAAACGCCTCCCGAGGTGAAACGACAACTTCCGGAAGCTTGGGTATCGGCAATGAGTATTTAATAACATTTTTGATGTTTCGGCCATCCGCGATTTTATGCAAGGCATTGATTAGTTTACTGAGGCTTTGCCGGTCATCCGCAAAACTAACCAAAGCCAAAACATTGGATAAATCGGAAAGCTCAACCTGAATATGATAGACTTTGCGGAGGATTTTTTCCACTTCATATCCGGAAAGCCCAAGACCTCTCACATTAACGACAATTTTGGTCGGATCCTGAGCGAAACAGCCCGGTTCTCCCCAATATTCATCATCCATTAAATAGAGACCATCAATTTTTTTTATTTCCGAACGGGCCCAGAGCGTTAAATCATACATTCTGGAGACCAGTTCTTCCCCATGTTTCGCTAATTGCTGACGCGCAATATCCAAAGAAGCCAACAGGATATACGATGGGCTGGTAGTTTGCGTCAGGTTAAGGATAGTTTTCACCTTTTTGGGGTTGATCAGATTTCCCTGGTGAAACAAAATAGAACTCTGGGTTAAAGAGCCGCCTAGTTTGTGTATACTGCAGGCGGACAAATCGGCGCCGGCATCCATGGCCGAAAGCGGCAAACGGGAATCAAACGGTAAATGAGCGCCATGAGCTTCATCAACTATCACCGGTTTGCCAAAGGCATGGGCAATGTTGACGATTGACTGCAGTTCAGAAGCCATCCCATAGTATGTTGGATTAATCACGAAGACGGCTTTGGCTTCCGGGTTGTTTTGCAAAGCCAGTGCTACTTTTTCCGGCGTAATCCCCATCGCAATTCCCATGAAATCATCTATTTCCGGCTCAATATAAACTGGCTCGGCACCGCTTAAGATGATACCACCAATTGCTGATTTATGCGCATTGCGCGGGATAATTATTTTATCACCCGGTTCACATACACTCATAATCATCGCTTGGATGCCATTGGTTGTACCATTTACTAAAAAAAAGGCATTATCCGCACGAAATAATTGCGCGGCAAGTTGTTCGGCTTTTTTAATGACACTAACCGGATTACAGATATTATCGAGATCTTCCATACAAGTCATGTCTAGTTTTAAGCAAGCCGACCCGATGAGTTTTTCTAATTCCGCCGTTCCTTTTCCTTGTTTATGTCCGGGGACATGAAAGGGAATAGTACCTTCTTTAGTGTAGTTCACTAATGCTGTGTATAATGGCGTGTCCCATTGTTGTTGTGCGATAATTTCTATTTTAGTAGCACCGCCTTTCTGAAAATTATTTCTGGATTTGTTATATCACGTTTTTAAATTTGATAATAACGAAATAATTTAACCATATTTTTATCTTAGATGCAATATCTTTTTTGAAATAATTCTATGGACGAAAAGAGGCAAGGCAATGGTTAGGAGGCATTTGCATAGCACGAGAGATCTAGGGATAGATCTTGGAACTTCAAATACTATTATTTATGTGAAGGGTAAGGGAATAATCAGTAATGAAGCATCGGTTGTGTCATTTGATCCAATCACGGGAGAATTGTTTGCCGCGGGAGTAAAAGCGGAGAAAATGATTGGGCGAACCCATCGAAAAATTAGCGCCATCAAACCGATTAAAAATGGCATTATCGACGATTTCGAGGCGACCAAGGAGATGCTAAAATTCTTTATCAACCGGTCCTTTAAAGGACAACCATTAGTGAAGCCAAACGTTTTAATCAGCTCTCCCATGGGCATTACGCAAATCGAAAAGCGAGCTATTCTCGAAGTCTGCAAACAAGCCGGAGCTCAAGATGTTGCGTTGATTATAGAACCGGTAGCGGCTGCCCTCGGGGCAAATTTACCTGTGGAAGAACCCCACGGCAATATGGTGGTTAACATCGGCGGAGGCACTTCAGAAGTGGCAATTATCTCTTTAGGCGGTATTGTGGTCGGGAGAACTTTACGGTCCGGTGGAAATGCTTTAAATCAGGCGATTATCAGAGGAGTAAGGAAAGCGCACAACCTGGAGATTGGCGAACAAACAGCCGAAGAGATGAAAAAAATAGCCGGATACGCGATAGCCCCTCCTGCTGAGAAAAAATATGTTCTGAAAGGGAAAAATATCGCGACCGGTTTGCCGACGATTCTCGAAATCGAATTAAAAGAGCTGACGGAATTTTTTATAGAGCCACTTCGTGCTCTTGTTGATACTATTGCTAATACTTTAGAAAAAACCCCTCCGGAGTTAGCCTCGGATATTTTGCAGATGGGGATAACCCTTGTCGGCGGTGGTGCTCTGCTCAAAAATCTTGATAAGCTAATTTCTACAAAAAGTAAAGTACCTATTCATCTCGCCGCAGATCCACTAAATGCTGTGGCGTTAGGTATAGGTAAGGTTATCGAGGATAAAAATCTTTATCAAAAACTCATTATGGCTCAATTGTAAGCATTATTTTCGTCAGAGTATCAAAAAAGTCTTGCATCAGTGTCGCTGGACCAATTGTAATTCTAAACCCGTCCGGTATCCCAAAAGAGGCCGTATGGCGTACTAATAAACCGTCCTTAAGCAGAAGTTCAACAATTAATTCAGTCTCTTTATGTTGAGCCAGTAAAAAGTTTGCTTGTGATGGTAAGACATTAAAGCCGAGCCCACATAATTGCGCTATGACCTTTTCTCGTTCGCGGACTGTTTCCTGAATCACTTTGTGAAGGTATTCCTCGTCTTGCCACGCTATTGCCGCGGCAAATTGCGCAATTGTATTGATATTATAAGGCTGTCTGACTTTTTCCAGTTCCTTGATCAGTTTCGGCGCTGCCACGGCATAACCAATCCGCAAGGAAGCCAGGCCATAAACTTTGGAAAATGTCCTCAGCACAAGCAAATTTGGATACCGTTCAATTAAACCTTTAGCGGCAGGAAAATCTTCATTGGTGGCATATTGGCAATATGCTTCATCCAAAATTACCAGTGTCTGAGCGGGGATTCTCTCCAGAAACAGTTCCAGGTCTTTTTGTGTAAAATAAGTACCCGTCGGGTTGTTGGGATTACAGAGAAAAACCATTTTTGTTTTACTATGTACGGCTTGGGCAATTTCTGCCAGCCGAAAAGTTAATTCTTGTTGCGGAATAAACCTCGATAGACCACCGACAATCTGGGTGGCGGAAGCATAAGAGCTGAATGTTGGTACGGGAATCACTACCTCGTCACCCGGGTTTAAAAAGGTATTTGCCAACAAGAAAATCATTTCATCGGCACCGTTGCCTAAGCAAAAATGCTCCTCTGACAAATGCCATCCTGCGGCAAGCAGGTTTTTTAATTCTTGTGCTGCTCCATCTGGATAGTAGTTTAGCAGTGGACAGGATTGCTGCAGAGCATCATAAACCTTCGGAGACGGGCCCCAGAGGCTTTCGTTTGCTGATAATTTGATGATCCTTTTCCCTATTTTTTGGGCTAATTGCTCCGTAGTTAAGCCGGGGTCATAGGGTGTTAAATCCCTGATTGTCTTCTGCATGAAACCAATGCCTCCTAGATATGTTAGGTTTATTCCTTATTCATCTTCTTTATGAATCTGAAAGCCGCGGTGATCAATGTCATATTTTCCTTTGTATAGTAATTCCGAGATTGGGACAACCGTATACCCTTCCTTTTTCAGGTATGTCAAGATAGAAACAAGAGCCTCCGGGGTGTTTGTTCCGTCATTATGAAAGAGCACAATAGCTCCGGGATGAATTTTCGTCGTCACTCTTTGGAAAATTTTTTCCGCCGTAAGATTTTGCCAGTCTAAGGAATCAACACTCCATTGGATGGGTATAAACCCTAGCTGTTCGGCCGTATTAATCACCAGATTATTGTAGGCTCCGAACGGCGGTCGAAATAAGGTTGGCGTATAATTCGTTGTTTGAAAGATCAACTCGGCATTGCCTAGTAATTCTTCTTTAATTTTACTTTCGGACAGCTCGGTTAAGTTGGGGTGATTAGCACTATGCAAACCGATCTCATGTCCTTTTTCCTTAATCTCTTGTGATAATTCCGGGTATTGTTTGACCCAAATGTTCGTCAGAAAAAATGTCGTCTTGATGCCATATTCATCAAGGATTTGCAATATTTTCGGCGTACGTGTATTTCCCCAGGTGGCATCAAAAGAGATGGCCACTTTTTTTTCCGATGTATCTACCGCATAAATTGGTAAGCGTTTATTGCCCGCCAGTACACTAATTACCTCATGTGCCGCCTCTTTTAGAGGGATCGGAAAGATGGCAAATGTCGCTGCTATAATAACCAAAAACAAGAATACACGGGCCATTTTATTTTTCGATAAATAAATAATCGCAATAATAATCTCCCCCTTTTCCTTTTTATTAATTACTATTCAGAAAAGGGGGCGGATATTAAAAATACTTATTAAAGTGTATAGTTAGGTGATTCTTTGATGATTTGGATATCATGGGGATGGCTTTCTCTTAAACCGGCCGAAGTTTGCCTAATAAAGCGGGCTTTGGTGCGTAATTCTTGCAGATTCTTGCAGCCTGTGTAACCCATTCCTGCTCTGAGCCCACCGATTAGTTGATAAATTGTGTCAGCAACAGACCCTTTATAAGGTACCCGTCCTTCGACTCCTTCCGGAACCAGCTTTTGCAAGTTTTCCTGAAAATAACGGTCACAGGAACCGTCCTTCATCGCGCCTAACGATCCCATCCCACGATAGACCTTATAACTTCTGCCCTGGTAGATCTCCACATCACCGGGACTCTCCTCAGTGCCGGCCAGTAAACTGCCAATCATGACAACGCTGGCTCCGGCGGCCAGGGATTTGGTGATATCGCCGGAATACTTGATTCCGCCGTCGGCAATGATTGGAATTCCTTCTTTAGCTGCTTCACAGGCGCATTCAAATATGGCGGTCAATTGTGGTACACCAATGCCCGCGACTACTCTTGTAGTACAGATTGAACCGGGCCCGATTCCGACCTTTACGGCATTAACACCGGCGGCTATTAAATCATGTGTTGCCTCTGCGGTTGCTACATTGCCGGCGATAATTTCCAGGTTGGGATACATTTCACGGAGTTTTTCCACCGTGTTGAGTACCCCCATGGAATGCCCATGGGCCGTATCGACAACAATAACATCAACTTTTGCCTCTACCAAAGCCTTCACCCGGGTAAAGGTATCTTCAGAAACCCCAACAGCTGCCGCCACGAGGAGTCTGCTGTTTTCATCCTTAGCCGAATTAGGATATTTGATAGCTTTTTCAATGTCTTTAATAGTGATTAATCCTTTCAGATTAAAGTCATCATCGACGAGGGGCAGTTTTTCAATTTTATGTTTGCTTAAAATCTCTTTGGCTTCTTCGAGTGTAGTATCGACGGGGGCAGTCACTAGCTTATCCTTCGTCATGACATCATCAATTTTTTGCGATAAATCGGTTTCAAATCGCATATCCCGGTTGGTGATAATTCCCACCAGCTTGGGCCCTTCGGTAATGGGAATACCGGAGATATGGTACCGTTCCATAATTTCCAGTGCTTCACCAATCGTGTGTTTTTTACTTAAAAAAACCGGATCAGTAATAATCCCATGTTCGGAACGTTTCACCCGGTCCACTTCCATTGCTTGTTTTTCAATGGACATATTTTTATGAATAACCCCAATTCCGCCTTCTCTGGCGATCGCGCGACTCATCCTTGATTCCGTAACCGTATCCATACCGGCACTCATAATGGGAATATTTAGTTTGATTTTTTTGGTGAGATGGGTACTAACATCAACATTCCTGGGTAGCACTTCAGAACGTGCCGGTACCAACAGAACATCGTCAAATGTTAAACCCACTTTGGAAAATTTATCTTCGAATAGCCCGTTGATTTTTTCCGAAAAATCGTTTTCTTTCACGATACTACCTCCTCCTTCAATAATCTATTCGGTTATATTATTGGAATTATAACATACTATGCCCTGATTGGGTCAAGTAAATTTTATTTTATTTTTTTATTTTTCATTTTCTCTGTAGAATTCTGCTCATCATCAACATAGTAATAATCAGTTTCGATTGCTTCAGGATCTCGCGGCGGGGCTTTTTGGACAAACCAATTCATGAGCAGAAAAATCACTCCGAGGTCGTCAAGCTGTCCAAGGAAGGGCAAATCAGGAATAATATCCAATGGCCAAAACAAATATGCTAAAGCAGCAATAATTAATAATGCTTTCCTTCCTTCCGATACAGCAGGATCCTTAAAGAGCAACCAGGTTCTTTTTAAAAGCTTGGGGATATTCCAGATCGTCACCCATTTACTGCGCTTGTTTCTTGGATATGACAAAGGCAGAATCCTCCTTTAACTGCTTTCCAGATGAGATAAATCATTAAAAGTCTCTAAACTAGCCTGATATCCCAAGGAAATCTGTTTCCCATTGCTCTTGGAAATCGACACAATGGAGACGGCCGTATTATCCTGCTTATATTCCTGCAGTTTATTTAAAGGTATTTTTAATAAGCCCCCCAGTATTGTTGCAATAATTACGCCATGGGCTACCACGATAACCTGTCCGTCCGGATGGCTCGCGATAATTTGTTGTGTAGCCTCCATTCCCCTAGCCTGTACTTGGGCCACATTTTCACCTTCAGGGAGCTTAACGAGATGTGGGCCAGTAAGCCATTTTTGGCTCAATTCCGGATATCGCTTGGTTATCTCGGTAAAAGTAAGTCCTTCCCAGATGCCAAAATTAATTTCTCTTAACTCCGGACAGGTATGCAATGGCAACCCATGAGCTTCATTGATAATCTCGGCGGTTTTCACTGCGCGAAGGAGATCACTACTATAGATTGCCTCAACAGGAGTATTGCTAAACCTTTCTTTTAACGCATAGGCTTGTTTTATTCCGTCTTCACTTAAGACAATATCGGTATGTCCTTGATAACGGTGCACATGATTCCAGGAAGTTAATCCATGCCGCACCAAAATAATTTTTAAAGCCATTAATTCTCCTCCAAAGGATGATTTTAGAAATTGAACTGTTTCAAGATACCACTAAAAAGAAGACAATAACCTAAAAAGGCTAGTTCCGTGCATTCATTGATCGCCCCATATGTGTCACCGGTATGACCGCCTAAGAGCTGATTAAGACGCTTGGCAATGCCAAAGACAGTACAAAAGGTCGCTATTAAGACCATGCTTATTAAAAGCAGCTCTTTGATCGGTAAAATCTGAGCGCTGAAATGCGCAAAAAGAATATATAGGATGAGGATTATGTCCAGACAATAGATGGAGATTAAGGAAAGGCCGGGCGTATTCAGGTTCTTTTTAAAAAGCTTTCCCAACCCTTCTTCCCGGGCTGAAGGATACAGAAAAACCACACAGGTCATGGCCCAACGTCCAAGCAAGGGCATCAAAATAAGCACATATGATTGGACAGAGAAGAACTGCGTTGACCACGCCAAAACCTCAGCCAGGAAGAGCCATTTTAAAAGTAATACCGCGAAGAGACTGATGACCCCCATTGCTCCCACATGGCTGTCCTTCATAATCTCCAGTATTTTCCCACGTTCCTTTCCCGCAAAAACCCCGTCACAGGTATCGCATAATCCATCTAAGTGTATTCCACCGGTTAAGACTACTTCAAGAATTAATATTATTCCGGCAACTGTTTGTGGTTCTAGTATTGCTCTTCCGAATACCGCCGTGAGAGACAGGATAATTCCGATTAAGAAACCAATCAGCGGAAAATAATAGACGGACTTACTAAAATCTTCGGTTAAAACTTGCTGCTTCGAGCCTATTTTCAGACGGGTTAAAAAAGTTAACGCAATAATGAATCCTCTCATTCCGCCCTCCCCTTCCTGTTTAATCTTATTCAACCATACTTTTTGTTATCTCCTACTTCAGTCTCAGTGGCAGCCCCATGGACAGCAAATACACCTCATCAGCAGCGGCCGCAAATTGCTGATTTGCTCTCCCTAGAATATCCCGATATGCTCTGCTAATAGAATCAGCGGGAACCAGCCCCCAGCCTACTTCGTTCGTTACGGCTACAAAGTTGATCTTTAAACCAGCTAGGGTCTCCAGCAATGTTTTAATCTGACTCAGAATTTCTTGTTCAATTTTGGTGCTAATAAACTGATTAGTGATCTTTGTCGGATCAACCTGAGCAAAAAGAAGATTGGAAACATATAAGGTCAGGCAGTCCAGTAACCAGGTCCGGAATTTGTGCTGATGCTTTAAGAGCAAGTCTTGAATAAAATATGGTTCTTCAAAGGTAGAAAATTTTTCCGGAGAGCGTCTTTCTTTATGTATTTCTATGCGGGCCGTCATTTCCTCATCTAAAGCCTGCGCCGTTGCCAGATATGCAACAGGGCTGTCCATTTTGAGGGCAAATTCTTCAGCGAAGGAACTTTTTCCGCTACGTACTCCTCCGGAAATCAGGATAATTTTTGCCAACCTTTAATCCTCCCTTATGGTGTCATTTGCTTTTTTTACTTGGTGGATTAATTCCATATAACGATGGTTATTTTCCATAAGCCATTTAGCGTATCTTTGATTATTCAATTTCAACTTGTGTTTTTCCTTTTCTAACTGGCCTAAAATTTCTTTTTTATCACTTTCAATTTTTTCAATGAGATTCATTAAGACCCGTCTACTTATTCTAAGCTGATTTACCTGATTTTCTAAATCCCTGATTTTCTTTTGAAAATAAGCATAATCGTTGTAACAAGACAAATCAGCCCACCTCGTTTCTCATCACTCTTTATGTATATTCATAAAGAGTGTTTTCCTATTCTTTCCCTCTTGAGGTTATTTTTATGAGTATTTTTTTTGCCTTAACTGCACCTTTAGCTTCTGGAGCGCTCTGATAGTACGTAAAGGTACTTTCATCGCACCGAAATTGGCCTGATCAGTTTTTTCATAACCATGGAAATCAGATCCACCGGTAATCAACAGCGATTTTGCCGTGGTGTCAATCAAATGTAAATAAAAAGCGATTTGCTTGGCGGTGTGTTTGGGATGAAATACTTCAATTCCTTTCAGACCATAGTTAATTAATACGGGGATTAGCTCTAGAGGGGTACTAATGCCCGGATGGGCTAAGACCGGAATTCCGTGGGCTTCCTTAATTAAATCAATTGCTTCAAAAGGCGAAAGGCGATGCCTTGGAAGATAAGCCGGGCAGCCGGGGCTCAAATATTTTTTGATCCCTTCATCAATGGACGATACTAGCCCTAATTCTTTTAAGACTAGCGCAATATGCGGCCGGCCGATACTGCTCCCGGCAGATTTGTTTTGCACAGCCTGAATCGTGATAGGGATACCTCCGTCCGCTAATTTCCCGATCATCCCTTCGATTCTCTGCTTGCGGGCATCTTGCAATTTAGTTAAAGCGGCGTTTAAAGGAATGCTTGTCCTATCAATATTATAACCTAAAAGGTGGATTTCGTTTTCTTCATAGCTTGTACTCAATTCAACGCCTGGAATAAAATTGAGCCTGTATTTGATGCATTCCTCATGAGCTTCCTGTAAACCGGAGAGAGTATCGTGATCAGTAATGGCCAGAAAAGAGATGGATTTCCCGGCAGCCAACCTCACGATCTCCCGGGGCTTATATTTCCCGTCAGAAGCGGTGGTGTGCACATGAAGGTCACTTTTCTTTATTTGTCTGCTCCGGTAAGATAGTTTCCAATACACGGATGAAATTACCTCCCATAATTTTTTCTACTTCTTCTTCATGCCAGCCGCGCTGGAGCATTTTCTCGATTAAGGCGGGTACTTTTGCTACATTTTCCAGCCCTTGCGGAACCTTATCAATTCCGTCAAAATCCGAACCCAGCCCCACATGATTAATCCCTGCCACGGAGACCGCATATTCAAGATGCGCAATGACATGATCGATCGTAATTTTTTTTTGTTTACCTAAAAAATAGGGACAATAATTTATGCCGATAATGCCTTCATTTTCTGCCAAAGCCTGTAATTGTTCATTTGTTAAGTTACGTGCATGCTCATGCAGGGCAGCACAACATGCGTGCGTAACCGCAACAGGCCGTTCACTTAAAGATAGCACATCCCAAAACCCGGCTTCCGAGAGGTGAGCGATATCAATTAGCATCCCCAACCTATTCATTTCCCGCACGACTTCCCGCCCGAAGGTAGTTAACCCTCCTTTAGTCACTGTTTCCCCCATCCCATCAGCTAACTGGTTTCTTTGATTCCAGGTTAAAGTAATGGAACGAATCCCTAATTGGAAGAGAATCCGTAATGTGCTTAGCTTTCCTTCGAGCGCTTCTCCACCTTCAATCGATAAAACAATAGATAAGCGCGGCTCATTGTTATTCAAGCTTTGCAAATCATTTTTAGTCATGACGGTAGATAGTTTTCCCTCTCCCTCAAGCAAAAGATGACGATAATAGTCGATCAGTTCCAAGGCTCGACATAATGCGCCATATGGTTTATACTGCGGTTCAATATAGATGGACATAAATTGCAAATTCAGTAATCCCTTTTGTAGACGGGGCCAATCAAGATGCCCTTTCTTATTTTCCTCCCAAAACGAACGGGTATTTCTATACAATTCCAACAAGGTATCGCAATGGCCGTCTACAATCAGCATTACTGTTCACCAAACCTTTATCTATAAATATACTTCTTATATTCTATTAAATAAAGGTCTGCAATATGATTTATTGAATAGGTTTTTTCGGCAAACTAAAAAAGACCTGTAATTTAACAGGTCTTAGTTAATAAATAGTATAAGTTATCTAGGTTCCACAATGAGCTTAATTGCTGTCCTTTCCTCACCGTCAATAACGATATCGGTAAAGGCAGGGACACAAATTAAATCTATGCCACTTGGGGCAACAAATCCTCTCGCAATAGCCACTGCTTTAACCGATTGATTTAGGGCACCTGCACCAATTGCTTGAATTTCTGCACATCCTTTTTCCCTGATAACGCCTGCTAATGCACCTGCAACAGCGTTTGGACTGGATTTTGCTGAAACCTTCAGAACTTCCACTCTTGTAACCTCCCTCGTAATGAATAATATACTATATATTTTACACTAATTTATATATTCTACATGGTTGAAAAAATTCCTTTCTCTTTTAAAAAATAATACTCTAATTTTCAATAAAATTTACGCTTTATCGACAGATTATTCGCCGGGAATTATTTGTTGAATGCGGGTAATTTTCGCGCATCTTCCGGTGCTTTCATCAATTTGCAGTGCTACTCCATTAAACTGTATCTCTCCCTCCGCTATTTCAAAGCGGACAGGTAACTGCGTCAGAAACTTATTAATGATAATATCTTTATCAATCCCGAGAACTGAATTATGCGGTCCTGTCATTCCCACATCTGTTATGTAGCCGGTTCCGTGCGGTAAAATACGTTCATCTGCTGTTTGGATATGCGTATGTGTACCTAATACGGCCGAGACCCTTCCGTCAAGAAACCAGCCAAACGCCATTTTTTCCGAAGTCGCTTCAGCATGAAAATCAACAATTATCACCGGTGTTTCTTTCCGCATTTCTTCTACCAACTGCTCGGCAAGACGGAAAGGACAATCTAACGGTGGCATAAAGACACGTCCGGATAGATTGATGATGCCAATTTTAACGCCCTGCCTTAGTTTAAACACGTTACTGCCCCGACCCGGAGTTTCTGGCGGATAATTCGCCGGCCTGATTAAGTTCGGTTCATGGTCGATAAATTGCATGATTTCTTTTTTATCCCAAACATGATTACCCATTGTGAAGAAGTCGATCGAGGCATTATAAAGCTCACGCAGGATATCTTGGGTGATTCCATTCCCTCCGGCGGCATTCTCCCCGTTAGCGATGATAAAGTCATACCGCTTGGCGTTTTCATTTAAATAATGTTTGGCGGCTTTACGCCCCGGACGACCAACTATATCTCCGATCATTAAGACATTTAACATGATCTTCCTCCTTGTCTAGAATGAGCAGTAAGTATGTTGAATTGTTGAACGTTAATGACTGACGTGCTATTTGCTCATTTTAGTCTTTGAAAATTCCAGCTGTTCTATGAAGTCATAGAATCAGGGTTTAGAGGTGAAATCCGCAAAAGAAAAAGGGAAGCGACCATATAGGTCGCTTATTTTGCATAATCTACAGCTCTGGTTTCTCTAATCACCACTACTTTAATCTGACCGGGATAATCGAGGTTTTCTTCGATTGATTTTACGATGTCACGGGCCATGGTAACAGATGTAACATCATCAATCTTCTCCGGCTTAACGATAATCCTTATTTCACGACCTGCTTGAATCGCAAAGGACTTTTCGACACCTTCAAATTTATTAGCAATCTCCTCGAGCTTCTCTAACCGCTTAATGTACGCTTCCAGAGTTTCTCTTCTTGCCCCCGGCCGTGCGGCTGAAATAGCATCAGCTGCTGCCACTAACACAGCTTCAATGGATCTAAACGGTTCGTCTCCGTGATGAGCCGCAATTGCATGAATAACCTCGTTTGATTCCCTGTACTTTTTGGCAAGATCTGCGCCAATCGTCACATGAGGACCTTCAACTTCATGATCAACAGCTTTCCCAATATCATGGAGTAGTCCGGCTCTTTTCGCCAACACAACATCTACGCCTAGTTCCGCTGCCATGACGCCCGCTAAATGAGCAACTTCAATCGAATGCTTAAGTACATTTTGTCCATAACTCGTCCTATACTGAAGACGTCCTAATAATTTAATTAACTCTACATGAAGTCCATTAACGCCGGTTTCAAAGGTTGCTTGTTCACCTTCATCTTTGATTTTTTGATCGATTTCTTTTTGTGCTTTTTCAACCATTTCTTCAATACGAGCAGGATGAATACGGCCATCCAAAATCAGTTTTTCCAAGGCAGTACGGGCCACTTCTCTTCGAATAGGATCAAAACCTGACAAAATAACCGCTTCAGGAGTATCGTCAATGATTAAATCAATACCGGTAAGTGTCTCTAAGGTCCTGATATTCCGACCTTCGCGGCCGATAATCCGGCCTTTCATTTCATCATTGGGTAAAGCTACAACAGAAACTGTTGATTCAGCAACATAATCTGCTGCACAACGTTGAATTGCCAATGAAATAATGTCTCTCGCCCGTTTATCTCCTTCTTCTTTGGCCTGGTTTTCATATTCTTTAATAAGCATTGCCGTTTCGTGTTTGATTTCTTCTTCTACTCTATTTAATAGTATTTCACGGGCTTGGTCGAAAGATAAATTAGAAATTCTCTGTAGCTCAGTCATTTGTAGCTGTAAAGTATCAGCTACCACCTTTTTCTGATTGTTGAGTTCTTGTTCCAAGGCTTGAATGTTTTCTTCTTTTCTTTCCACCGACTCAGCTTTTCTGTCTAACATCTCTTCTTTTTGTAACAAACGTCTTTCCAACCGTTGAAGCTCATTTCGTCTGTCACGTGTTTCCTTGTCTAATTCCGAACGGATGCGATGAGCTTCTTCTTTTGCTTCGAGAATCGTTTCTTTCTTTTTAGCCTCCACAGCTTTATCCGCATCATCGAGCATTTTTTTGGCGGCTTCCTCTGCTGAGACTATCTTTGCTTCGGCTATTCTTTTCCGAAAATAATAGCCAGTCAATGATCCTACGCAGATAGCTACAATAGCAATAAGTAAATCGTAAATTATCACTTTCACCTCCAATTCATGAAAAATAAATAATAACCGAAGAATCTCGGTTATCAATTTTCTGCCAATATCTAAAATCGGAATTTACAATATGCCTCAGATGTCATCTATCATATTATAAAAACCCGTTTAAGGGATTTAGGGTAATATACACATTATAAATAAATATATATATCTATACTAAATCCTGATTGGCAGAAATAGTAAACCTTATTCTCCAGTTTTAATTCTAATTCTTTAAAGTAAAGCTGTCAAGCATTGAAGTAACACTATTTTCATTATGCAGGTTGTCAGTTGGTTATTCTCTATTTATCAGGAACTATCTTAATCAGGAAACTTGTCATTAATTATTTTTAAAATTATGGCTGTAGAAAATCCTTTACGTTGGAGATGACGGGCCAAAGCATTTTTGATAATGCTGAGACGTTCACGTTCAGGCGGTTCAGCTTTTCCCACCCTTATGAGGTATTTCTCCGCTAAATACTCGGCTGCTGCCAGTTCCTGCGTTTCATCGTAGTGCTCGAGGGCAGCCATAATATCATCATGGGATATTCCCTTTTGCCGCAACTTTTGATAGATCAGGGAATAACCCATGTGTTTATGCTGAAGATATTCCGCACTTAAAGAGGCGGCCAGTTTGCGATCATCAAGATAACGCCATTCTATTAGTTGTTGCTGTACTTTTTTTCTTTGGGTGGAATCAAAACCGGCTTTGGTCAGATAATCATCAATTTCTTTACAGCTGGCGGCACGATAGGTCAATCTTTTTAAAGCCAGAACGAGCGGATTTTTTTTCGGACTTTTTTCATTCATATAACCACAATTCTATTCAGCCGCATCATTAGAAGAGGATGGGGATACGGTAGGAACAAAATTTGCGCGAATCTTGTTTTCTATCTCCATAGAAATATCAGCATTTCCTTTAAGATATGTTCTGGCATTTTCTCTTCCTTGTCCTAAACGTGTGCCATTATAGGAAAACCATGTGCCGCTTTTTTCGATGATATCCATATTTACAGCAAGATCAATGATACTGCCTTCACGGGATACGCCTTCACCATAGATAATATCAAAATCAGCCTGTTTGAAAGGTGGCGCAATTTTATTTTTCACTACTTTCACTCTCGTGCGATTGCCAACCATATCAGTTCCTTGTTTTAATGTTTCTATTTTTCGCACTTCCATGCGGACAGAAGCGTAGAATTTCAAGGCTCTACCGCCGGGCGTAGTTTCCGGATTACCAAACATGATGCCGACTTTTTCTCTGATTTGATTAATAAATACGGCGATGGTGTTTGATTTACTGATAGCGCCGGTAAGTTTACGCAAAGCCTGTGACATTAAACGTGCCTGCAAGCCGACGTGCGCATCGCCCATTTCTCCTTCAATCTCTGCTCTGGGTACTAAAGCGGCCACCGAATCAACAACAATTACATCAATTGCCCCGCTTCTAACTAAGGCTTCGGCAATTTCCAAAGCTTGTTCACCGGTATCCGGTTGCGAAATAAGCAAATTATCAATATCAACACCTAAATTACGGGCATAGTGTGGATCGAGCGCATGTTCGGCGTCAATAAAAGCTGCCACTCCCCCACCTTTTTGGGCTTCGGCGATAATATGCAAGGCCACTGTTGTCTTTCCTGATGATTCTGGCCCGTATATCTCAATAACCCTCCCCCGAGGTACACCACCAACGCCCAGGGCCATATCCAATGTTAAAATCCCTGTGGAAATTGTTTCGACAGCTAATTTTGCGGATGCTTCTCCAAGCCTCATAATGGAGCCTTTCCCAAATTGTTTCTCGATTGATGAAAGAGCCATTTCCAGCGCTTTTTGTTTATCAGACATGCAAATCCTCCTCTACTTAATTACCGTATTAGATTTACACAAAACATGTGTTCGATATTATTATAACTGAGCTGGTATACTTTGTCAACTCTTCGCACGCGCTAATTGCACAGAAATTTTTCGTCCTTTGATGGTTAAACGATCCAACGTATAAATTACTCTATATGCGTCATCTTCCGGGATTTCCACAAAACTGAATTTATCAAAAATACTTAGATCGCCGACAGCTTTGGGGGGTATCCCCGTTTCATCGGAAATAATTTTTACCAAATCACGCGGCGTGATATTTTGCTGTCTTCCGATCGTAATAAAGAGTCGCACCATACCTTTCCGCGCACCCGTATTGCCAAAATCGCCCATAAAGTCCATTTCGGCTAACTCTGTGCCATGCTGCATTAAAGCGTGTTTTAAAGCAGCGGCCGCAATGTCAACCGGACTAAAATAATTGGTTAGATCTGCAACGATGTTTTTGTATACTTGTAAATCTTCTTCCTGCAAAATCCCTTCAATGGTTTTTTGGATGACCTCTTTTTGTTGTGCGACTACCTCTTGAACAGTTGGTACAGGTATTTTGGTGATTTTTGTTTTGATTAATTTCTCGATCATTCTGAGATGGCGGTATTCCTGCGGGATGATGATATTAAGTGCTTTTCCTTCCTTTCCTGCTCGGCCGGTTCGTCCGATTCTATGCACGTACGCTTCCGGATCCTGAGGAATATCAAAATTAATCACATGACTGACCCGTTCAATATCCAGTCCTCTGGCCGCCACATCAGTAGCCACCAGTAGTTCGATATCACCGTTACGGAAGGCATTCATCGTTTTATCTCTTTGCACCTGCGTCAAATCACCATGCAAGGCCTCGGCAAAGTAGCTTCTTGTTTGCAGGTTGGCCACCAGTTCGTCAACCCCGCGCTTCGTACGGCAGAAAATAATGACGGAATCATAGTTTTCATAGTCGAGAATCCGGCAAAGGGCATCTACCTTTGTCCCTTGGGCAATTTCGTAATAATATTGCTGAATTAGCGGCACGGTTAATGTTTCCTTGTTCACGTTTACAAAAGTAGGTTTATGCAAATATCTTTCTGTTAGTCTTTGAATCGGAGGCGGCATTGTGGCTGAAAATAACATGGTTTGTCTTTCCGCAGGCACTTTATCAAGAATCGCTTCAATATCCTCAATAAAGCCCATATCCAGCATTTCATCTGCTTCATCAAGAACAACCATTTTTACCTGACTAAGATTTAAAGTCCGCCGCTTTAAATGATCCAGGACCCTCCCCGGAGTGCCAATCACCAGATGAACGCCGATTCTTAGTGCGCGAATCTGGCGGTCAATCGGTTGTCCGCCATAAACCGGCAAAACTTTAATTTTTTTAAACCGGCCAATCTTGGTAATTTCCCCGGCGACCTGAATAGCTAATTCGCGGGTGGGGGTTAAAATAATCCCTTGCACAGCTGTAAGTTTGGGATTAATCCGCTCGATTAGAGGAATACCGAAAGCGGCTGTTTTTCCTGTTCCTGTCTGGGCCTGACCAATCACGTCCTGATTCTCCATAATTAAGGGGATAATCTGAGCCTGAATCGGAGTAGGTTCCTCAAAGCCCATCTCTGATAAAGCTCGCGCCACTTCCTTGCTTACGGCAATTTCACCAAAATAAGTTTCTTTCATCATCGGACTCCTTTGTTATTGAATATATTTTCTTTCTAAAGAAAAGCTTTTGTCGAGGTTATATACCTTAATAATATCCGCGGCATAAACAATATAATCATGATTACTTTGTTCCGTACTCACGGATTCATCATCGGTTCCATCATTATGTTCATTGCTATTTTTGCGGAAATGGAGCAGAATAACCGAGTATGGTATTTCCTGATGGGCCTGCAAACCTCTGATGCCGGCTCCTCCTGCCGACCCGGGGTTAATAATAAGCGTACCCTTCTCTTCTGTAATACTCAGCCGGTGCGTATGGCCATGCACAATTAATGGAACCTGTCCGATTAAAGGTGAGGCATCCTGAAGATTATGCACAGCAATTAAATCCGGCGGCGCAGCTACTTCCTTCCATAAATCCCGGATTAGTTGCTGAAATACCTGTTGTTGTTCTTGCGAGGAGCGATCCATTTCTTTACTCTCAGATAGCGGGTCAGCGATAGCAAATATTTTTAAACCGTTCAGTTCGACCATTTGATTGTTGGCAATGGTCACCTGCGGATAAGCGGATAGTGACTCGATAATCTCCGGGGAGTCATGATTCCCCGGGATAAATAAATATGGTTGCCCTATTTCATTTAACCCATTGGTGAGCAAGCTTTCCAGCTTCGTTCCATAATCTGTCAGATCTCCCGTATCAATAAACAAATCAATCGAAAAACTTTCGGCAATTTGCCTGATAAAATTATTCGCTGCCACATTATTGTGTATGTCGCTGACTAATAAAACGGATATTTCCTTTCCCTCTACCGCATTTAAGAGTGTTTCCTGCACATTAATTCCTTCATAAAGCTGATAAAGATTTGTGGCAATTATCTCTAGACGGTCACCCAGCGCATCATATTTTTGCAAGACATTTTCCGCCATCTGGATCATCCAAGGCGCAGATTGTAAGGCCCCGCGAAATTCCGGATTGCGAAATTTCTGTGGATCATAAGTGTAATAAGTTAAACCAATGAGGAAAAGAGCCAGAAAAATCGTAAAGGCAGCGCCTCCAAAAAGCGGCTTTATTCTTTTCCCATTAATGATTAATGAAGCTAATACACCGGCGGATAACGCCAAAAGGATTAAGCGCAGAGCATACCGATAGGCATTTTTTTCGATCTCGTTTTTAATGGTATCCATCAGTTGCGTGGAATCCATTAAATTTTCGGTATCCACCAGTTTTTTGGTCTCCCCGGGTTCAACTGCTGTGCTTTCATCTTTTTGGGAGATTAAATCATGCAGAAAATTAAAATTGATATTATCAAGGGTTATCTTTATTTTAACCGGAGTAAGATGAGTGTCTGCGGAAATTATCCCCACAGGAGGGATTTTTACCTCCGTTACACCGTGCGCGGAAGGCTCTAGAGAGATCAGAAAATCAAACGCTTTGATCGGGAAGAGCATTTTCCCGCATAATGACATAAAGAAAAGAGCCAGTATACAGGCTGTCAGAAGTGTTAAAACCAATTTTGCTGTTTCCCTGCGTTTGAGGACGAACCTAGCTCTCTTCATTTGCGTAGTTTTTTAAATACCTCCAGAGTAAATACTGTGCTTTGGAAACGGTTCTGCGCCGAATAGCTTCACGATCTCCGTTGAAGTGATGCCCTTGACAAATTGTGTATTCAGGCGTAGCTAAAGCTATGTATACTAAGCCAACCGGCTTTTCTGCTGTTCCTCCGTCGGGCCCGGCTATTCCGGTAATACCGATACCTACTGCGCTACCCGTCATTTTCCTGCTTCCTTCAGCCATAGCCCTTCCGACTTCTTTACTGACCGCGCCAAATTTAGTTAATAGTTCCTGTGGAACCCCCAGTAATTTGGCTTTGATGCTGTTATTGTATGCCACAATGGAACCGTTAAAATATGCTGAGGAGCCCGGAATACTTGTCAATCGAGCAGCGAGCATTCCACCTGTGCATGATTCGGCGGTGCTGATGGTCAACTTCTTTTGCTGCAATAACTCGGCCACAATTTCAGTCATCGTCTCACCGGCTTCGGCAAAAAGAAAGCCCACAGTGCGTTTCCTAATTTCCGTGAGCAGAGCGCCCGTTTTTTCCTGAAACTCCGTATTGCTGGCAGCTTTAGCAGTAACCCTTAATTGAATTTCACCTGGTTTCACATAGAGAGCTAACGTGATTTCTTTTTGGGCGTGAAAAAGATCTGCTAAGATGTTTTCTAAGCCTGATTCTGTTATGCCGGTAAATTTTAAGACAGTTGAATAAATTCTCTCCAGTTTTTCAGAGCAAAAACCTTCTTTCAGCCAGGGCACTGCATAATGGTAATACATCTGCTTTAATTCGGCAGGTGGCCCGGGAAAAACAAGATATCCCTTGTTCCTATTTAAGATAGCCATCCCCGGAGCGGTGCCACAGTCATTATTTAAAATAACCGATCCGGGGATAAAAGCAGCTTGCTTGGCATTATTCTCGGTCCAGCGCAAGTTGTTTCTTTGAAACATTTTTTGCAGTTTTTCCAATTCCTGCGGTACAACCGCCAAAGGAAGCTGCAAGAATTCCGCCAGCGTTTCTTTTGTTAAGTCATCCTCCGTGGGTCCCAGACCCCCTGTCAGAATAATCAAGTCTGCCCGGTCGGTGGCGTGTTGCAATGCCTGCAACAGACGTAGGCGATTATCACCAACCGTCGTTTGAAAATAAACATTAATGCCTAGTGAGGCTAATTCTTGCGCCAAAAATTGGGCATTCGTGTTGAGAATTTGTCCTAATAAGAGTTCTGTTCCCACAGAAATAAGCTCTGCCTGCACCGAAGGTCACCCGTCCTTTCCTGTTCTTGCCTTATTGTACAAAAAAACTACGGATAAATCAATGACAGACTGACTTTTCTTGCAGACTGACCTTAGGCGGCTAAAATCTTTCTCACATCCATTCCGCTAATCTTTTCTTTTATCTTCAGCACGTCAACCAGTTGCCCGAAGAGATTCTTCTTTTCCCGCAAGAGGTCGCCGACCTTTTTTTCCAAGGTCTGAATAATCTCCTGACAGGTCTCATAGTATTCTTTCTCCGGTAACAGTTCGGTCGAGATAACCCCTAGTTTAGATAAGCCTGTTGAGACGATTTTTTGGGTAAGCTCCATCGCTTTTTGAAAATCATTGGCCGCACCAGTACTTTTTTCGGTCAAAAAAATCTCTTCACTAACTGAACCGGCTAATAAAATCATGATCTCTTTCTCCAATGCAGAACGGGTATAGAGAATTTGTTCCTCTTTTTGCGTATGACGGACATAGCCGAGCGCATTTCCGCGGGAAGTAACCGTAATCTGATCAACCGAACCGGGAATAAGGATTTCACTCATAATGGCATGGCCGGCTTCATGAATTGCCACTCTGTGCAGGATTTCCGCATTTTTGGCCCGATTGGATAGTTTCTCACCAAGAATCACTTTATCAACGGCTTCTCTGAGATGGGTCTGCCTGATTGCTTTACTGCCTTCCCTTAAAGCTAAAATGGCCGCCTCATTGGCTACATTCTCCAAATGTGCACCGGAAAAGCCATAAGTACTAGCGGCAATTTCCTCCAAATCGGCATCCCCGCCCAATGGCTTGTTTGTACAATGGATTTTGAGGATATCCAAACGACCGGTTTTATCAGGTAAATCAACTTTCACCTGACGATCAAAACGTCCGGGACGCAAGATGGCACTATCTAATAAATCAGGTCTATTCGTAGCGGCGATTAAAAGAATCTGGACATCCATCTGCGCATTAAGGCCGTCCATTTCCACCAGCAGTTGGTTCAGGGTCTGATCATACTCCAAATGGCTGGTGTTACTTCCTCTTTTTCCGCCGAGCACTTCGATTTCATCGATAAAGATGATTGCCCGGTGTTTTTTTTGTTTTCTTGCCATCTCTCTCGCCCGGTTAAAGAGACTTCTCACTCGTTGCGCGCCAACGCCGGCATACATCTCGATAAATTCACTGCCGGATGTGGTGATAAAAACTGCATCTGAATAACCTGCGGCAGCTTTGGCCAGTAATGTTTTTCCCGTACCGGGAGGACCGGTTAAAAGAATCCCTTTAATGGGTCTGATCCCCATTTTATTTACTTCCGTAGATTTGAGCAAAAATTCCAGCGCTTCTTTTAATTCTTGTTTTGGTGTTTCCAGACCACCAATATCCTCAAAAGAAAAATTAATATTTTCAACAACTTTTTGATGTGTCTCCAGATTTAAGAGACCCTTTTTTCTGGAAATAACAAAGAGGAATCCTCCTAAGATGGCCATAATAAACAACGGCGTAAGATCATAACCCCGATATAGGAGAAAGGAGAGGATTCCCAGTACTAATCCGATTATTAATTCTTTTTTCATTAGATATACTCCTCTCCCATTGTAGTAAATACACTAAAGGGTGTTTCAGTTCTCTTGATCACTTGATGACCAACCTGATCGTCTTTGTAAGCCGTCAGGAAAATATACTGCTGATCAAGGTCCAATTCATACGTTAATTCTTCATTTTCCGCTAACGAAGCAAGTTTTTCCGGTAATTCGGTATACTCACCGGTGCTTAAAGCTTCGTAAATCGGCAACTTAGAGGCTTGCATAAAGGAGGCGATCTCTTGATCAAAGTTATTGTTTATTTTGATGACGAGATTATTAATGTCAATGTTATTGACCTGTTCCACTTCGTTTAACAACTGATAAAAACTGGGACGTAACTTATCCTCCCGATTAAACTGCACTTTGATCATCATCCGGTCCTTTGTATGTTCCACTTCAAATACTTCTACGGCTTTCATTTGTTCAACTGTTTTTTCCAGAGGATTAGTGTAGAGAAAATTCTCGTAGAAGTAAGTCCCTCCGATTAAAACACTTAAGGTTGCAATACTAATAACAATTATTGTGAAAATACGCGTTAATTTCTGTGACATGACTTACCTCCTTCCTGTCCACTCTTTAATGTCTTTTCTCAGGTCATTTTTTCTGTCCTATAACACCATAAATCATTATAACATAGGGCAAATCCTTTTTCCCTAGAGAATGGCTGGAAGAAATAAACCTTGTCTGCAGAAAAGAAGAAAAATAGAAAAAGCTCGTCTGCTTTCGACGAGCCAAAAGTCACATATACCCTTAGTAAATATGCTCTTAGATAAAATGCTTTTATTACGCTCTTAGAATGCTCTTAGAATAGTTCAAAGCAAATGTAGCACCAGCATTCTTACAGGACCCCGCAAACGATGAAAATGGCCAATAATATACGGGCTAGACCACCTGCAAGCAGATCATCCGCCATTACCCCCAAACCGCCGGGTAATTCTTGTATTTTATTTATGGGATATGGTTTAACAATATCAAGCAAGCGAAATAAAAGAAAGGCAACTAAAAACTGGATTGGGGTACTTGCCCCCCAAGCAGCAAGAAACATGCCACAGAACTCATCATACACAATTTTTCCGGGATCATGTTCGGCAAAAAGTGTTTCCGCTTTGGCACAGATCAAGATTCCGAGCAAGGAGAAAATCGTGATTTGCCAGAGCTCCCAATGAAAGAACCAGGCTAAGAGAACAGCGGCAAGGCTACCCACCGTGCCGGGGAAAAAGGGGAAATATCCCGTATAGAAACCGGTAGCTAATAATTTAATCAATGAATTAATCATTATCATTCTTTCAACTTCAACTTCTTTTTTGCTTTTACGAAATAATCGACGCCGGACCAAATTGTAAAGAAGACGGCGACATACATCATGTATTTACCAAAAGTGATGTTCAACAGACTTAAAGGGAAATCGTTTAATAATAAGGCGGCAATTGCGACAATTTGCGTAATTGTTTTAATCTTTCCCAGTTTACTGGCAGCGATAATAACCCCTTCTGCAGCGGCTATCGTGCGCATTCCGGTGATAAAGAACTCCCGCCCGATAATGACAAAAGCAATCCAGCCGGAAATAATCCCTAATTCCACAAGAGAAATAAGGGCCGCCGTTATGAGAAGCTTATCAGCAAGAGGATCCATCAACTTGCCTAAATTGGTGATTTGTTTTCTTTTACGGGCGATATAGCCATCCAATCCGTCTGTACTGGCCGCAATGATGAAAATTGCGGCGGCAATATATTCACCGTATGGAATGCGGATTAAGAGAACAAACATAAATATGGGAACTAAAAATATCCTTGATAAGGTAAGCTTATTGGCCAGATTCATTCCAAATCTCTCCTATTAATGAATATTTTTCACTATGCGTGACTTTGACCGTTACAATGTCTCCGGGATGAAGCGTCGCTGTCGGTTTAAAGAAGACAAGGCCGTCGATTTCCGGAGCATCCCCTCGTGTTCTTCCTTCCCAAAGGCCTTCATATTCCGTGCTTGCGCCATCCACTATTACGGTTAGTTTTTGTTGCACAAGACTTGCATTTTTTTCCGCATGAATTCTTTCCTGGATTTTGGTCGCCTTTTCCACTCTTCTGTTCTTTTCACTGTTACTAATTTGCCCCGGTAATATAGCGGCAACAGTTCCGGGTTCTTGCGAATAAGCAAAAAAACCCGCCCGGTCAAATTTGACATCTTGCAGAAAAGCCAATAATTCATTATAACACTCTTTAGTTTCTCCCGGAAAGCCCACAATAAAAGTTGAACGTAATATTACCTCCGGGATTTCTGTGCGAATTCCTTGCAGTAAGCTGTAAATTGTCTGCTTACTCATCGCTCTTCCCATTGCTTTTAAAACAGGGTCGGCAATATGCTGCAGGGGAATATCCAGGTATTTGCAGATTTTCTCTTCGCGTTTGATGGTTAATAGTAACTCATCAGTAATAAAATCCGGATAACAGTAAAGCAAACGAATCCAAGCGAGCTCGCGTATTTTACAGAGCTCGCGTAATAATTCCGGTAACAGACTTTCGCCAGCTAAATCAATGCCGTAACTGGTTGTATCCTGGGCGACAAGGATGACCTCCTTGACCCCATGCGCCACCAAGTCATTGACTTCCCGAATAATCGAAGCTATCTTGCGGCTACGGTATGCCCCTTTAAGCTGCGGGATCACGCAATACGTACAGCAATTATTACACCCTTCCGCTATTTTCACATAGGCATAAGGCCTGATTGTACTAAAATCTCGCGCAATACTGTCATCGTAGAGAAATTTTTCCGGTTCGGAAACAACAATTTTTTTCTCTGTTGATTCCAGTTCGGCAAGGAGATGAGGTAATTCCGGCAAATCCCCGGGGCCTATAAACAAGTCGACTTCCGGTAAGGCTTCTGCTAATTCGGCGGCATATTTTTGCACCATACAACCGGACATTACCAGATACGCACATTTGCCTTCATTTTTATAGTTAGCCAGTGCTAATATTGTATCAATCGATTCCTGTTTGGCACTTTCAATAAAGCCACAGGTATTGACGATAATCACTTCGGCATCATCTCGATTATCAACAGGGATGAAACCGGCTTTTATTAATAACCCTTTGATTTGTTCACTGTCTACAAGGTTTTTGGGACAACCAAGGGTTACTATTTTAAACTGCCTGTGCATTAACTGCCAGCCTCCTAAATATATGCATGTTCATCTTTGGATGTAACTATCTTTTTAATCGTAGTATGATTTTTGGGGTGTTGTTTATGCAAGCGAATTTTTCATTTAATACGGTTGGAGCTCCGCTAGCTCTGAAGCAATTTGCTCCGGCTCAGTATGTTCAGGATTGGGCAGCAGTGAGTCTCCTGCGGATTCGGAAGGCTGTTCCGCTTGTTCCGTTTGAGCAGGTTCTTCCGATTCTGCAGGCTCTTCAGATTCTTCGGCTTCTTCTTCTGCTGTTGCTTCACTCGGTTGATTTGGTTCTATTGGTTTCTCTGTGTTTTGTGGTTTTTGCGGTTCTTCCTGTTTTGGCGTTTTCTGTTCTTCCGCTTGTTCTCTTTGTTGATCCTCTTGAGTAATTACTTCTTTAACTTCATTGTTTTCTAATACATACGTCTTGGTGACAACCATTTCCCCGAGCGACCCTAAATCAATGCCGTTAATTTTGGCTAGGATACTCTGGGCAAATCCGAGTCTCATCGTGAACTTTTGCAGATCCTTAAATTCTAATTCTTGTTCAACTTCCATCGTGCCTTCATAGATTGTCTTATCGCTACCATCTTTAACCCGAACCCAGCAGGGTGAATTGACACATTTCAAGGATAAGGTCATCGCTTCAACGATGGCGGGTGGTTCAGTTGAATTGCCTTGTTCTTCATCCGGCTGTGCGGGTAAAGGATTATTCTCTTCAGCTTCATTGCCGACCGGTGTATTATCGCTTACTTCCGGAAATTCAGGCAATGCTAAATATTGCTGATAAAAATAAGAAGTGCCGGCTAAGAAAAAAATGGCCAGTAAGGTTAACACAATCCTCATTTTGGTCTGCGAAGATATGTTTATACTCACTCTTTTTTTATTATGTTTGGGACATGGTCTGGCAATCTGCTCATTCATTAGTTGGTAATAATATGTTTCGCTTAAGCCCAGATAACGACTATAGGTTCGAAAAAAACTTTTCAGATAAACCTGCCCGGGCAGTATTTCCCATTGTTCATTTTCCATCGCTTCCAAATAACGCCGCTGAATTTTTGTATCATTCTCTATCTGCTCAAAGGTAAAACCCTTTTCTAGGCGTGCATTTTTTAGAGCTTCACCTATACTCTCCAATACTTCCCCCTCCTTCTATTCTAACAGTTTAAAGGATTGATTTACATTTATCAACTATTATTTAATATTTATAATTTCTCCGGTTTAAAGTCCAAAGGTTTTTTCATAGTCCTGCCAAGTCATTTTTATCGCGCGTGGTTTACTCCCTTCGTATCCGCCGACAATGCCTTTCTCTTCGAGCTGGTCAATAATACGTGCGGCACGGTTATAACCGATTCTCATGCGACGTTGCAAGAGAGAGATGGAAGCCTGCCCACTTTCGATAAAAAGCCTTGCTGCTTCGGCCAGTAACGGGTCGTCATCTGTCTGTTGTTCATTTTCGGTTATTGTATTTTCCCAGGGGTCTTCTAAAGACACCGGTTTGTTTTGTACTTTTAAGAATTCCACTAAATCATCGATTTCCTGTTCTGATACATAGACACCTTGGACTCGAATAGGCTTGGCCATTCCGGTGGGATAAAACAACATATCACCTCGTCCTAAAAGATGTTCTGCTCCGCCCATGTCTAAAATGGTGCGCGAATCGGTTTGCGAAGAAACGGCAAAAGCTATCCGCGAAGGGATATTCGCTTTAATTACGCCGGTAATCACATCGACCGAAGGTCTCTGGGTAGCAATCACCAAATGAATCCCTGCCGCCCTAGCCATCTGTGCCAGGCGACAAATTGCGTCTTCCACATCAGCAGGTGCGACCATCATCAAATCAGCTAATTCATCAATAAAAATAACAATATACGGCAGTGGCGTAAATTCGGCCTCTTTTCTTTCTTTCAGCATTACTTCATTATAACGCTGAATATCCTTTACGCCTGCCCCTGCAAACAGTTCATATCTGCTTTCCATTTCATTGATCGCCCAACGTAAAGCCGATGCTGCTTTTTTGGGGTCGGTCACCACCGGAGAAACCAGATGTGGGATGCCGTTAAAAGTAGAAAGTTCAACAACCTTTGGATCAATCATCAGCATTTTTACTTCATGCGGATAAGTCTTAAAAAGGATACTGGCAATTAATGAATTCATACAAACACTTTTTCCTGAACCCGTTGCCCCGGCGATCAGAAGATGAGGCATTTTACCTAAATCAGCCACAATAGGGTTCCCCGCAATATCTTTACCTAAGGCCACAGTTAATTTGGAAGAAGAATCATTAAATAAGCCTGTTTCAAGTATTTCCCGCAAAGAGACAACGCCAATTTCCGGATTAGGCACTTCAATGCCGATTGCTGCCTTTCCGGGAATCGGGGCCTCAATACGCACCTGGGGAGCTGCCAAAGAAAGGGCGATATCATCAGCTAAATTAACGATGCGGCTCACTTTGACTCCGGCGGGAGGCTGTAATTCGTATCTGGTGATACTTGGCCCTCTGCTGACCTGTGTCACTCTGGCTTTCACCCCAAAACTCTCCAAAGTCTCCTCCAAAATATGCACATTGTCGGTAATATCCTTATTTAAACGGATGCTTTTAACTTTGGGCGGGGTTTTCATTAATTCATACGGAGGAAGCTGATATTCATCCATGGCATTTGCTTTAGTGACACTATGAGGAATTTCACTTTCATTTTCCCTCGTTGTTTTTTGCATGGTTTTGATTATCGCCGGAGACGAATTTACTTCATCCATCATCGCTTCCGCTTTTTCATCAGGATCAATTATTACCTGACTGGTTTGCCCGTGCTTTTTATTCCTTTTTTCCGTTCTAGGATTGTATATGTCTTCCGGCGTATCTTCTTCCTGCTCTTCAACTTCTTCAAAGAGAAAATTAACTAATTCCTGTCGTGTTTGCGCCGAAAAAGTCTTCAGAAAGCGGAAGATCCCTCCAAACATTTCGGTAATGGTTTTTTTGAATAAACCAACCGCCGCAGCGGCAATCAAGACACTCCAAAAAATATACGAACCAAGACTGCCGATGAGCGTTAAGGAAATTCTCGACATTAAGGCGCCGATCACTCCACCGCCTAAGCCGGCCCAACCCGCGGCAAACGTCTGGATTTCCGGTGTTAGATTTAAGTGTAATATCGCTAAGATGGCCAGGAAAAGCGCCAGCGCAGAAAAATAAGACAGACAGTCAAAGGTGATTTTCTTTGTTAATTTACTGATGCCGATCAAAAATAAAAGGATTGGTACGAGAATCTTGCCTGAACCACAAAAATTATTTAAAACACTATTGATAAAACTGCCAACAGCTCCGATAGACAGTGCATTGTCGGTCGTATTTCCTTTCCAGATGCAAAAAGAGATAAATAAAGCCAACGCTAAGAGAAAAATTCCGATAAACTCCTGTTTTATTTCCTCTTTAATAACAGACTTTTTTTGTTTTGGCATGGTTCCACCTCTATTTCATGTAAAAGAGTATTGTTCATGTAAAAGAGCATTGACATCATTTGTCAACACTCTTTATTATAAGCGTTATTTTCATTTAGTACAATCACTCATTATTACTCTTCCCGGTTGACATACAACATTTAGAAAATGAGCCGGATCACTGCTGATAATCTTTTCGATCACCGGTGACTGACCGTCCACAATTTTTAATTGCACCGGAATACCCGCAACGACTCCCTCTCGATACTCAATCCTATTCTTTCCTTCGTCGTGCCATAATATTTCCGGTGGCACAGGAGTATAGATAATCACTGCAAAGTTCTCCCCTTCTTCTTTTGTATTGTGATAAGCTCTTTTAATTTGTTTACCGCGGGGGCAAGACTACCCACTTCATTAATCAGTCCGCACTTGACGGCATCAACTCCCACTAACACCGTTCCAATATCGCGGGCTAAATCGCCTGTCTGAAACATTAGTTCCCGTAGTTTTTCCTGAGAAATATGGGAGTGTTTTTCCACAAAATGAATGACCCGATCCTGCATTTTATCCAGATATTCATATGTCTGCGGAACGCCAATAACCAGACCTGTCAAGCGAATCGGATGGATGGTCATCGTTGCCGTCTCAGCAATATATGAATAATCAGCCGACACAGCGATCGGCACACCAATACTGTGTCCTCCTCCTAAAACGATTGATACCGTCGGTTTAGACAAGCCATCAATCATTTCCGCAATAGCTAGACCAGCTTCCACATCACCCCCGACCGTATTAAGGATTACCAATAAACCTTCAATATTCGGATTTTGTTCAACGGCAATCAACTGCGGAATGATATGTTCATATTTAGTTGTCTTATTCTGGGGAGGCAAAAGAAGATGGCCTTCAATCTGGCCGACAATCGTTAAGCAATGAATATTGGAAACCTGTTCCCGGGGTTCTTGCGGAACCTGCGGTACTCCTAATTCCTTAATACTCTCCAGCATGGGATCTTTAATTCTTTTTCTCCCTCGTGAACCGGGAATATGAGGTGTTTCATTGGGCAAATGGCTTTCCTCCTTTACTTGCTTGCAAAACACTCTAAAACTATTGTGCGTATATCCATAAGAAAAATGCGCTCATTGAAGTAATTATCAATGAACGCATTAACTTGCTTCTGACAGGCATTTCGCACCATTAAATTTCCATAATAATTGGGATAATCATAGGTCTTCTTCTGGTTTTTTCGTAAAGGAATTTTCCTAGGACATCTCTTACTTGCGACTTGATCGTTGTCCAGTCGGCGATATTTTTCTCAAAGCATTTATCGAGCACGAATTTGACTTTTTCCTTTGCTTCATCCATTAGTTCTTCAGACTCCCGCACATAGACAAAGCCCCGTGAAACGATATCCGGACCGGCTACAACCAAATTCGCTTCCGTATTAATTGTCACCACAATAATCAGAATGCCATCCTGTGAAAGCTGTTTCCGGTCACGTAAAACAATATTCCCGACATCACCAACTCCCAGTCCGTCAACAAGAATTCTTCCTGCTGTGACCGTGCCACTCACTGTACCGGAATCTGCCGTAAAATCAAGGACCTGTCCATTTTCGGCGATGAAAATATTTTCCGACGGAATGCCAAGAAGGGTGGCGATATTGGCATGTTTAACCAGATGACGATATTCCCCATGGACTGGCACGAAAAATTTGGGTTTAACCAGATTAAGCATCATTTTCAGTTCTTCCTGGCTGGCATGACCGGAAACATGCACTCCATTGATCGATTCATAAATGACATTGGCGCCTTGATGAAAAAGCTGATTGATGGTTCTGGCGACTAATTTTTCATTCCCAGGAATCGGTTGGGCGGAGATAACCACCGTATCACCCGGCACTATTTCCACCTTCCGATGATCCGACATCGCCATTCGTGTAAGAGCAGACATTGGCTCACCCTGACTTCCGGTCGTAAGAATAGTAAGTTTTTCATGCGAATAATTACCAATCTCCTCAATGTCAATCAAGGTATTTTCAGGCACGGTAAGATACCCAACTTCTTTAGCAATATTGGCGACATTCACCATGCTTCTGCCAACAATAGCCACTTTACGCCCGGATCTAGCGGATGAATTGATTACCTGCTGAATACGATGGACATTAGATGCAAATGTTGCGACGATGACTCTATGCTCAGCATTACGGAACACTTCATCGAAAGTTTCCCCTACCGCACGTTCGGAGTACGTAAAACCGGGTCTCTCCACGTTTGTGCTATCGGAAAGCATCACTAGAACGCCCTTTTTACCAATTTCTGCAATCCTGGCGAAATCAGTCACTTCACCATCTACAGGCGTCTGATCCAATTTAAAATCTCCCGTATGTAATACAGTTCCCACGGGTGTATGAATAGCTATTCCGACCGCATCAGGAATGCTATGGCTAACCTTAAAAAATTCCACTCGGAAGTTTTTGCCGAGTTTGATGTTATCATGTGGTCTAATCGTCACTAGTTTGGTATTCGTCACATTATTCTCTTTTAATTTTTCTTTGACTAAACCCAAAGTCAGCCTTGTTCCGTAAACAGGTGCATTAATCTCTTTCAGGACATACGGTAAGGCACCGATATGGTCCTCATGCCCATGGGTCAGGACAATCCCTTTAATCAGTTTCTTGTTTTCAATTAAAAAGGTGAAATCAGGAATAACAATATCTATTCCGAGCATTTCATCCTCAGGAAACATCATCCCGCAATCAATCACCATAATTTCCCCATCACAAAGCACAGCCGTCATGTTTTTACCGATTTCCCCGAGGCCGCCCAAGGGAATCAAAGAAAGCTTTTCAATTTCTGACATTACTAACCTCCTCAAATACAAATAAATAATTTTGAAAAAACTCCGCACTTATTAAGTGCACGCAACAGTGTGAAATAGTATATGAAAAAAAACCTTCTAAATTAAGTCCGGTCAGAAGGTTTCTCATACCCTAAAACTACCTCGCTCATTAATTCATTATTTCTATTATAGCTTAATTTTATGTAATAAACAAGCAGATAAAAAACTACCGCCATTTTTTCGATGGCGGTAGTCGTTTTTAGAGCATACTGAAAAAAGATCCTATTTAAAGGAGTCCGGCCTTCCGCATCGCCTCAGCGATAGCCTGTGTCTCCGCAACTGTGGCATCAACGAGTGGTAAACGAAGTTTACCCGAGGGTCGCCCTAACAATGCCAGCGCTTTCTTCACCGGCACCGGATTTGTCGTCATGAACATCGTTTTAATCAGCGGAAACAGTTTTAAATGTATCTTCGCGGCTGTATTAATATCTCCTTGCAGATAGGCCTCAATCATGGCCCTCATCTCCCTGGCGGCGATATGGGCAACCACACTGATGATGCCATAGCAACCTACCGCTAGCATCGGTAACGTCAAACTGTCGTCACCGCTATAAACATAGAAACATTCCGGAACGGCATTTTTTAAAGCAGAAACCTGATCCATATTCCCACAGGCTTCCTTAACCGCCACAATATTCGGCACATCAGCCGCTAATCTTGCTACCGTATCCGGTAATACGTTGACAGAAGTTCTGCCGGGTACATTATATACAATAACCGGAAGATCAGTCACCGCGGCGATTGTTTTAAAATGTTGATATAACCCCTCCTGGCTTGGTTTATTATAATACGGGGCAACCAACATCACACCGTCTACACCGGTTTTTGCCGCCGCTTCTGTCAAACTAACGCTGTCCCGCGTGGAATTTGAACCTGTCCCGGCAATAATCGTAGCGCGGGAACCGATCGCTTCTTTAACCGCCTTATATAAATCCAGCTTTTCCTGCATACTCAAATTGGGTGATTCTCCTGTAGTACCGGCAATAACCAATCCGTCATTTCCATCATCAATTAATTGCTGGGCTAACTTTTGCGCACCGTCAAAATCAATACTTGAATCGTCCTTTAAGGGAGTGACCATAGCTGTCATTAATCTGGGTAATTTTGTCCCAGTCATAACTATCCCTCCTAATCATTTTCCTTCTGTTTCTTTTTTGACCTGTTTTGAATATTATATTCATCTTTACTATTCTTGCTAAGCATTCATTTCTAAAATTTGTTCCAGACCAATGATTAGACCTTTCCAAAGCTTAACCTTCCGCACGGCTAATACAATGCCCGGGATAAAAGATTCCCTTGAAAAAGAATCATGCCGGACCGTTAATAATTCCCCAACCCCTGAAAAAAGCACCTCTTGATGAGCGACAAGACTTTGCAGCCGTACACTATGAATCTGCGTTCCGTCGAAATTACCTCCGCGGGGAGCCGGCAATTTTGGGGCGGCTGTTACTTCGTCAGACGTCAGATATTGACTCATTTGCATTTTACGTGCAGTGGTAATTGCCGTTCCCGATGGGCTGTCAACCTTCTTGTCATTGTGATATTCGATAATTTCAGCTTGCTTGTAATATTTTGCCGCCTCCTGGGCGAATTTCATCATCAACACCGCGCCCAGCGAAAAATTTGGCGCGATAAACATTGATGTATTATTTTCATCAGTCAAACGGGCAAATCTGGCTAAATCCTCTTCCGTTAACCCTGTAGTACCAGCCACCACAGATACGCCGTGCTGAAGAACGACAGCGATGTTTTTACAGGCGGCATCTTTATGAGTAAAATCGATGACCATGTCTGGTTTTACTTTCTCTAAAAGCTCTGCTAGCCGGTCGGTTACCGTAACGCCTAATGCCGGAATTCCGGCTAACAATCCGGCATCCTGGCCTAGATTCTGGATATCCACCGCGCCGACTATTTCTATGTCATCATATTCGCTTAATCCTTTGATAATTTGCCGACCCATTTTCCCACTCGCACCGATCATCGCTATTCTATGCTTTGTCATCGAAAGCCCACCTTTCATTTTTTAATTATTATTTAAAGAGAATAATAAAAAGCTACAGGTAACCCCTATAGCTAAAATGCTAATTGTTACCTCCTCTCCGCCCCAACGTGAGATAGTACTCCATCTGGTATCGGGCAGATGTACCAGATGACAGTCCTGCATTTTTTCAATGCAGTCCCAGCATAGTGATCCGGCCAATCAACTACACTTCGGCAAAAATCCCTTTCAGGCGGTTCAACGCTGCCAGCTCCCCGCACTACTGATGATTTTCGCGACCCCTACCCCACTCTGAGGGAGTGAGGTATATCTATTAATTTTAGTTAATTTTATGATGCAACTTATTATTTGTCAATAATGAATTGCTGATTATGTTAAAAATTGCTGTTCAAAATAAAATTTACACCTATTAATAACTAAATCTTTTATAATTTACCTGCGTTTCGTCAAGATCCACAATGATTACTTCATTGCCGATTTTCTTAACACAGCTCCAGGGGATCGTAAAATTATTTCGGTCAAAAAGACTTAAAAAACCGGCTCTGCTGGGCAACATGATAGATTGAATTTCCCCGCTTTCCAATTCGATGACCAGATCCGAATCAGCAACTGTTCCTAATCGACCGCCGTTTTGAATGTTCACAATATCTTTTCCAATTAGTTCACTTAATCTCATGACAATGATCCGTTCCTCCTTCATTTATCTATTTTTTAGATTCTTCTTGTTATTCTGTAGTAGATTGAAAGGAAGATGGGCTGAATCAGGGCAAGGACCAGAGCTATTGCCGCCAGGTAATCAAAAGACCAGCTATAGATCACAATTCGTTCAGGCATCGATATTTTGAGAAACGAGCCCAAAAGCACCAGGGAAAGGTATATCCCTCCCGCTACGGCTACCAATTCACCGATCGCATAAGAAGTAGGCGACTCCACGGCATTATCCAAATCGGCGATATCCCTCCATCTTTTTAACCTTTTTTTCGTCTTTATTGCTGCAAGTACAAGCAGAAGAAACGACGCTATCAGGATATATTTTAACACACTAAAAACCCTCCCTTATCCGTTCTTTCTGTCAGTAAATTTTATGCGGATAAAAAAGGGTTATGCAATAAATTAAAAACAACTGTTAGGCTAAAAAAGACTGCAAATTGATGGGCTCCTTGATTGGACCAATCGTACTTAAGGCAAAGCGTTTATCCATAAACAGATCATCGGCTAAGGCTTTCACGTCATCAAGGGTAACGTCAGTAATCCGTTCCACAATTTCCGAGATAGGGATAATTCTTTTTAAACATAATTCATTCCGCCCAAGGCGCGTCATTCTGCTGCTAACGCTTTCCAACCCAAGCAATAAGCTGCCTTTGATTTGTTCTTTTGCCCTCTCTAATTCTTTTACCGTAATACCGTTTGCTAAGATATCATTTATTTCTCTTAAGAGCAGATTAATGACCTCATCATATTTGCTGGCACTGGTTCCCGCATAAAAAGTAAAAAGACCGGTATCACAAAAAGCCGTATGATAGGAAAAAACAGAATAGGCTAAGCCTCTTTCCTCTCTGATTGATTGTACCAATCGTGAAGAAAGGCCGCCTCCCAGCACATTATTAAGAATTGAGGCGGTATAGAGACGATCATCATGTTGCGATAAACCACCCGTGCCAAGACAAATCTGCACTTGTCCTGTATCGCGGGTCAGATTAGTAACATTCGCTCTGGTTTGTTCAGGCGGGGCCATTTCCATTTCCTCATGATAGACCGGTACTTTTTCAAAAGCCCGGGCCACCTTTTCCTGAATATCTTCATGTTGTAAATTGCCGGCTATCGCTATTACGATCTTGTTGGCAACATATTTTTCTTTGAGATAAGCAAAAAAATCACTTTGCTGAAACCGACTTAAGGACTCTGCCGTGCCGAGAATCGGTCTCCCTAAGGGATGTTCCGGCCAGGCCGTATGCACAAAGAGATCATGAATAAGCTCGTCCGGTGTATCTTCATACATTTTGATTTCCTCTTCGATTACACTCCGTTCCTTCTCAATAGCTTTGGGCGCAAAGGTTGAATTAAAAAACATGTCCGACAAAACATCTAAGGCCAAATCGAAATGCTCGTCCAACGTTTTTGTATAATAACAGGTATATTCCTTCGTGGTAAACGCATTCAACTGTCCGCCGACAGAGTCAAGGGCTTCCGCTATTTCCGTAGCTGAACGTCGTTCAGTGCCTTTAAACATCATATGTTCGATGAAATGTGATATCCCTGCTCTTTGCTCACTCTCATGCCTTGAGCCGGCTCCGACCCAAATTCCCATGGATACTGAGCGAACTCCGGGAACTTGTTCAGTTAAAATTCTAACACCATTATTAAGTTGCCTCTTTTCAATATTGTCAATTTGCATTTGCTTGCGTCTCCTTTACTCTAATTCCATAATCCAAGAGTCTTTGGGCGTCGCCAAAGCGATTGGGTGAATCCAAAACAACCGCAATGATGTTTTCCCTCCCGTAACTGGCCGAGGCCACAAGGCATTTTCCGGCTTTGATTGTTGTCCCTGTCTTCACGCCGGTTGCGTAGGGGTATGACCATAATAACCTGTTGGTATTCTTTAAATATTTGGTTTTGCGGGGAAAGGTCCAACGCATCACGTGGTCTTTTGTTTGCACGATCTGGCGAAAAACAGGATTTTGCATGGCATAGCGGGTAATTAGGGCTAAATCATATGCAGTAGTGAGATGCCCAGCATGCGGTAATCCGTTTGTATTATAGAAGGTCGTCTGATGTGCCCCGATTACTTGCGCTTTCAGATTCATTAAACCGATATATTCCTCTTCACAAGAGCTAATATGCTCAGCGATAGCCACACAAGCGTCATTTCCGGACTGCAATAATGCTCCATAAAGCAACTCCCGCAGAGTCAATTGATCATTAGTAACCAGATTCACGGAGGCTTCCCCTACCGCAGCCGCATTTTTACTGACCGTGACCAGGTCATCCAACTCACCGCATTCAATGGCGAGGATAGTTGTTAAGATCTTCGTAGTACTGGCCGGAGCTCTTAAAACAAAAGCATTTTGTTGATAGAGGATCGCACCCGTTGGCGTATCAATTACAATGGCGGCTGCCGCGTTTACTTGAGGCAGCGCTGCCGCCATCATTCGAGCCGGAAAAAGTGCGACCAAAAGAAAGATATTTAGCAGTGTAAAAAAGATCTTCCGGTGATTTTTCATTTTCTCCATTTTATTATTTTTAAGATAAGCATTCTATCATTTAGTATGGCTTAATTACGGGTTGATTATTTCGCTGACCTTTTTAAAAGCAAAACCTTCTTTTTTCAGAGAATCGATTAAATCCGGCAAAGCCTGGAGGGTACACTCCTTGGGATGCATGAGGATGAGCGAACCATTGTCGGCTCGCGGTAAAATTCGCTCCAGAATCATCCCGGGCGAGGGATTCTGCCAATCAACCGTATCCAATGTCCACATAATTACCTGATAGCCCAGTTCATTTGCTGCCTGCATGACATTATCGCCATGTTCCCCATAGGGAGAGGCAAATATTTTGGCACAATCGATCTGTAAATCCCTGAAAACAGTTTCCGTATCAGTCAATTCCTTTTTATTTTGCTCGAGCGTCAGTTTATCCGGATGAGGATGAGAATATCCGTGATTACCGATTTCATGGCCGTCCTCTGCGATTTGTTTGATTATTTCGGGGTATTTTTTCGCAAAGCGCCCGGTAATAAAAAAAGTAGCTGTTACTTTTTTCCCTTCCATGATGTTTAATAAATCCGGGATAAGCTCCTCTCCCCAATCCACATTGACCATGAAGGCAACTGCTTTTTCAGTGGTATTGCCAATATAAATAGGCTGGATTGTTTGCACATCTTTCTGTAAATAACTATGCAGAAAACCGCCGATAAGCAGTAAAGCAAGAATTAGCATTGAGAGAGAGATAATTTTTTTTCGGATAAGAATAATTTGCATTTTGCTTCCCCCTTTGTTTATTTCTTTAACATATTTTATGCGGGGGAAGCGAGATAATTAACTAATTCCCAAATTGATAAATAAATGCGTGTCACATCGCTCGTAATCACGCATTTATAAGGTGGTATTAATTATTTTCCTGTTCTTTTTTCTGTTGCCGTAATACTTCTTTACGCGAGAGATTAATCCTTCCCTGACGATCAATTTCCGTTACCTTGACTAAGATCTCATCGCCGATGGATACAACATCTTCCACTTTACCAACGCGTTCTTCGGCCAATTGAGAGATGTGCACGAGGCCTTCTTTACCGGGCAGGATTTCCACGAAGGCACCAAAATTCATCAAGCGATTGACTTTGCCCAGATAAATCTCCCCGACTTCAACTTCTTTCGTGAGACTTTCAATTATTTTCAGGGCCTTTTGTCCGGCCTCGGCATCAACCGCTGCAATATATACCCGTCCGTCATCTTCAATATCAATCTTGGCTCCCGTATCTTCCACAATTTTTTTAATTGTTTTCCCACCGGGGCCAATGACATCGCGAATCTTATCCGGATCAATCGTGGTGGTAATGATGCGCGGTGCATAAGGAGATAATTCCGGTCGCGGTGTGCTGATCACAGCCAGCATTTTATCCAGAATAAACAATCTGCCGCGCCGCGCTTGTTCAAGGGCATCCCGCAGGATATCCCGGTCAATCCCGGCAATTTTAATATCCATCTGAATCGCCGTGATTCCTTTTGCAGTGCCGGCTACTTTAAAATCCATATCCCCATTAGCATCTTCCAGGCCTTGGATATCTGTTAAGATCGAATAATAATCCCCTTCTTTGATTAGACCCATTGCTACACCGGCCACAGGCGCTTTAATCGGTACGCCGGCATCCATTAAGGAAAGGGTACTGCCACATACACTGGCCATCGAGGTAGAACCATTGGACTCCAGTACTTCAGAGACCAGGCGGAGGGTATAAGGGAATTCTTCTTCCGAAGGAATCATCGGTTCCAAAGCCCTCTCCGCTAAGGCACCATGCCCGATTTCCCTTCGGCCGGGGCCCCGCATCGGCCGCGTTTCACCGACACTGTATGGCGGAAAATTGTAGTGATGCATATAGCGTTTTGATTCTTCCACCCCTAAGCCGTCGAGAATCTGTTCGTCGCCGATGGCGCCAAGCGTAGTAATATTTAAAACCTGCGTCTGTCCTCTGGTAAACAAACCGCTGCCGTGTGTCCGCGGTAACACCGATACTTCACAGGTAATTGGACGGACCTCATCTAATGCTCTGCCATCCGGTCTGATTTTGTCTACGGTAATCAATTTGCGCACATAACTTTTGACAATGCTGTCTAAGACAGTCTGCACATCCTTCAGATTTTCCGGATATATTTCCGTAAAGTGTTCGAGGGCATCATTCATAATCCTCTTAACATCTTCTTCGCGTTCCAATTTATTTTTGTTAATTAAGGCCTCTTGCAAGGGCTTTTCCGCATATTCCTTCACAGCCTGTTCTAAATAAGAAGCAATGATATAAAGCTGAGGTACCCGTTTTTCGTTGGCCAAACCGAGCTTTAAGGCTTCGGTCCGAAAATCTTCAATAAATTGAACAATTTCCTTAATCTTCTCATGACCGAACATAATGGCATTGAGACATAACTCTTCAGTAATCTCCTTACTTCCTGCCTCGACCATCATTACTGCATCTTTAGTGCCGACAACAACTAGATGTAACAAGCTTTTTTCCGCCTGATTAACAGTAGGATTAATAATCAGTTCACCATCCACATATCCTACGACAACTGCACCAACAGGCTCCTTAAACGGTATATCTGAAATATGTAAGGCCGCCGATACCCCGTTAATTGCGGTAACATCAGGTAAATTATCCTGGTCAACTGACATCACCGTAGCTACAACCTGGACATCATTATGATAGCCTTTGGGGAAAAGAGGCCGAATTGGTCTGTCAATTAGTCTGCTGGATAGTATTGCTTTCTCACTGGGGCGACCTTCTCTTTTAATAAATCCACCCGGAATTTTTCCGACAGAATAAAGTCTTTCCTCATAATCAACCGTTAATGGAAAGAAATCAATCCCTTCACGGGGTTCAGCTGATGAGGTGGCGGTAGTGAGCACACAGGTGTCTCCATAACGCACCAAGACAGCGCCTCCGGCCTGTTTTGCCATCCTGCCTGTTTCAAAGGATAGCTTTCTGCCGGCAATTTCCATCTCTTTAGTCAAAACTGGGTATGGATAATTCATTTGCTATTTTTACCTCCCTACATTCTTTTCCTCTTTTTTCTCTAAACTTAAACTGTATTCTACATCTCTTTTAGTATTTCCTCCCCTTTGCAGAAGAATTACCAAAATATATTTCATGCTGAATTAGCATAATTCCTGATACACCAAAAAGAAGAGCGGTCATAACCGCTCTTCCCATGCTCATCAGGTCTTATCTTCTGATCCCTAGACTTCCAATTATCTTTTGGTATCTTTCCAAATTGTTTTCCTTAAGATAATTGAGTAAATGACGACGTTGCCCAACCATCTTTAATAATCCACGTCTGGAATAATGATCTTTCTTGTGCATCTTCAAATGCTCATTTAAGTAATTGATCCGTTCCGTCAAAATCGCAATTTGAACTTCCGGTGAACCGGTATCATTCTCGTGAATACGGTACTTCCCGATGATTTCGGTTTTCTTCTCCAAATTCAAAGTCATAATAAATTTCACCTCCTTATTTTTTCACCGTAGCCAAGAAAAACGTCGGTGATTCGTTAATCCTAGCTTACGCTGACTTGCATTCTTATTATAAAGAAAAGAAAACAAAAATGCAAGTAATTTCCTCACAGGCAAGATGGCAATATGTGGATGTCATTTGCCGATAATCGTAATTACTAAACGGCCATTCGGAATGTCTTTGGTTACTAAATCAAACACTCTGCCCGATGAACTGACAAAGCCACGAAACCGCGTTGCGGTAGGGACTTGCCCCGGAATTTGCTCAATAGCATTCTTAATGTCGTGATAATAGATTTTATCTTGACGATAGTCTTTCAGGCGCTTTTTGGCATGATTGGTGATGATGATCCGCATAAAAAGGCCTACAATGGATAAGAGACAGTCTGTTTTTGCAAATCCAGTTGCCCAGTGCAGTCCTTTTGCGCCAGGATGCTGTATAACGCGTCCTGAAAAGCCTCTTTTTCCGGATTAAGGATCTCTTTTTGGTATAAATACAGTAATTCTTCGCATAGACTATTAAATTCTTGATTCAAGACTATTTCGCATATTTGCTGAGTAATTGCCTGGTTTTTGTAATGATTTTTCCATATTGTCGCCATTTAAAGCACCTCCGCAAGATCAGGTACTACATTTTTATGGCGGCAACAGAAAAATATTACTTTAGGAAATTACCATATTCCTGAAAATGTGGCGGGATGCGGCGAGATCACGGGTAATCTGCCTGCTTAATTCATCCTTGGAAGAAAATTTTTGTTCATCTCTGATTTTCTTGATCAGCTTTATCCTTAAGAACTGGTTGTATAAATTTGTGTTCAAACCGGGGATATGCACCTCAACAGTCACCTGTTTCCCGTTAAAGGTTGGTTTCAGCCCGATATTCAAAATGGCCGGATATTGCTCATTCTTATATTCGGCATAAGCAGCGTAGACACCATAAGACGGAAGCAGTTGCTCAGCGGGAACGTCAATATTGGCGGTGGGAAAGCCCATGCCGGTACCGCGCTGTTTACCCGGTACGACGTTTCCTTCCAGAATCGGAGCATACCCCAAAAGCTTAGCCGCCGCGGGAATATCGCCCTCCAGCATCTTTTGCCGGATTAAGGAACTGCTGACTATTTCCCCGTCAATAGTAACCGGAGCAATTACGGAGACAGAAAAGCCCCATTTTTCTCCCAGCATTTGCAGTAATTCCGGTGTTCCGGCACCGTTTCGCCCAAAGGAATAATTAAATCCGACGAAAACTTTCTTAACCCTAAATAAGTCTAGCAAATAACGATTCACAAAATCCTCCGGTGATAAGGCGGCAGTATTTTGATCAAACGGTAAACAAAACAGGTATTGCAGTCCCAAAGCTTCAATCAATTTATTTTTTTGCGAGCACGTATTAATAAATTTCAGTTTCCCGTCATGACGTAACACCTTGGCCGGATGCGGATCCCATAATAAGACGGCGGAAGCCCAGCCATTTGTCTCGCCTTCTTCCCGGCATTTTTGCAACAGTAACTGATGTCCACGGTGCACACCGTCAAAATTACCCAAGGCCAAAGCAAGAGGAGCTTCTTGTTTTTCTTTTTCCGTAAAACTATTTAATATTTGCATCATTTCTCTTCCTCACTAAATCTCTCGTGACAGTATTTATTAGGACAATTCTTTTTAGCTTAATCTGCTTATCATGTGATATTTATAATTAGCATTAATTTGGAAGCGGTCTTTTAATCCCCGTGCAATACTTTTTTGGGTTTTAAGATATTTGTTTCATTTTCTGAGAGAATTGAAGCAATCGCTTGTATTTTACCATGCTCATCTAAAATAGCAACGTCTTCCGCCGGCTGTATTGCCGCAGTTTTAACTATTTTCTGTCTTTCCGGCAAGATTACTTTTTGACCGGTTTTAATTCTCCGCAGATCATCATCCGCCAGCACGAACTTCCGCATTCCATGGAGGCAGTGTTCGAGCGGCAAGAGACTTTTTTCCTGTAATGAGGCAATTTCCTCCAGGGTCAGACTATCAGACAGAGAAAAACCGCCCACCCGTGTCCGTAACAAAAAGGACAGATGTGCTCCCACCCCCAGCTCCTTACCTAAATCATGACAAATCGTCCGGACGTATGTTCCCTTTCCGCAATGAATGAACATAGTCACTTTGGGGGGCGTAAATTTTACAATTTCCAGACGATAGATATATACCTGCCGGGCGACCGGCGTGATTTCCAGGCCTTTTCGTGCTCTTTTGTATAAAGGCACCCCTTGTACTTTTACGGCCGAAAAGGAGGGAACTATCTGCGTGATTTCTCCGACAAAACGCGGCAGTATGTTTTGCAGCATCTCTAAAGTAACCTGCCGGTAATCCCGACATGTTACTGCTTCTCCCCAGGCATCCTGAGTTGTGGTCGTTATGCCAAGCGTCATCTCACAAAGATACTCTTTATCATGATTCATTAGATACTCAATCAGGCGGGTCCCCTGACCAAGACATAGCGGTAATACTCCTGCGGCCTGCGGATCAAGTGTGCCGGCATGCCCGATTTTTTTTATTCCAAATTGACGGCGTAAAAAAGAAACAACATCATGAGATGTCATTCCGGGGGGTTTTAATAGATTAAGGACGCCATCATATTTTGTAGCAGTGCTTATTTCCATCACCGCCTTGCAGGGCCCTTTTCTGTATCCGCAAGTAATCTTCCGTACGCTTTATCACACTGGAGATAATTGTCTCCAGATTACCTTCAATTGAGCACCCGGCAGCCCGAGTGTGTCCTCCACCCCCAAACTCACCGGCTAACAAATTTACGTCCAACTGTTTTTGGGAACGGAAGCTGATTTTTACCTTGCCAGGCTCTATCTCCCTAAAGATAATTGCTGCTTCAACACCTTCCACAGAACGCATTAAATTAAGTGCGCTGTCAGTGTCTGTGCTCAGTAGATTCTGAGCCGCCAATTCCTGATACGACATAGCACTCCAAACAATGCGATTGTTTCCGGTAAATTGCATCTTGGTAAGGGTTAATTTAATATTCAAAAGTTCTTGCAAAGGACGTTTATCGAAAAAGTTTTCCCTGATTAACTCAATATCACAGCCGATCTCTAAAAGCTCGGCCGCAATTTGAAACGTCTTAGCAGTGGTATTACTGTAACTAAAAGAGCCTGTATCAGCTAAAATAGCTACATACAAACAAGTTGCCGCTTGGGGATTAATGGTGACCTTTGCTTCTTTTAAAAGAGTAAAGATTATTTCTCCCGTTGCTGCGGCGCTAGGATCAACTAGATAATAATCACCAAAAAAATTATTACTGCAATGATGATCAATATTAATGATGGGACAGCCTTGCGGTAAAGGATATTGAATTCTCCCCGGATCCGCGCAATCCACGGCAATCACCGGTTCCCCTGAAGGTAATTGCTTCTTCCGGTAGATATTGATCAGTTCAGTTCCGGGTAAAAAAACATATGTAGCGGGGATCGGTTCGGGCAGATAAAGCTGCGGCTGATAACCGGCATCTTTTAGCTGTAATCCTAGCGCTAACGCCGAACCTAGACAATCCCCATCCGGTTTTTCATGAACCAAAAGAGTGATCTTTTCACCTTTTTTCAAATTACTAATTATCCTCTGCCAATTAGTCATTCTTTTCTTCTCCTTCAGTCTGCTTAAAACCGGCAATAATCTCGTTTATTTTTGCGCCATATTCGATCGAGTCATCAAGCTTAAAGAGCAATTCCGGAGTATAACGTAATTTCATTCTTTGCGCCAGCTCACTTCGCAAATAGCCTCCCGCTTTTTCCAGGGCCAAGAGCGTGGTCTTACGTTCTTCCGCCTCATCAGACATAATACTGACATATACTTTCGCATATCTGAGATCATTCGTCACATCAACGTGCGTAACACTGATTAAACCTTTGACCCTGGGATCCTTCAGCTCATCCCTAATCATCACCGATAGGTCCCGCTTAATTTCTTCTCCTATTTTGCTTAAACGATGGTTTGGCATCAATACCAACCTCCTAGGTTAGTTCCCTCTTAATTTCCTCCTGGGTGAAGGCTTCAACCTGATCACCTTCACGGAAATCATTAAACCTTTCTAAACTCAAGCCACATTCAAAGCCATTGTTTACTTCTTTAACATCATCCTTGAACCTTTTTAAGGCGGAGATTTCCCCTTCATGAATCACAATACTGTCGCGAATCACGCGAATCTGGCATGTTCTGGTGATTTTTCCCTCGGTAATATAACAGCCGGCAATAAAACCTACCTTCGGCACTTTGATTACTGCACGTACATCTCCGCGCCCTAAAACCACTTCTCTTAATTCTGGTTTGAGCATGCCGCTCATTGCTGATTTAATATCCTCGATCGCCGTATAGATTACCCGATATAAACGAATATCAATCTGTTGGTTTTCTGCAGCCTTCCGGGCATTGGCATCCGGCCGGACATTAAAGCCAATGATAATCGCATTAGAAGCGGAGGCAAGCATTACATCAGTCTCGGTAATCCCGCCTACTCCCTGATGAATAATGTTGACCCGCACCTCTTCGTTAGAAAGTTTCACTAATGACTGGGTTATTGCTTCAATCGACCCCTGTACATCCGCCTTGATGATGATGTTTAAATCCTGTATTTCTCCTTTTTGAATCTGGGCAAACAGATCATCTAAGGAGATACGACTGGTAGTCTTCATGGTTTCTTCACGTTTGGTAACAGTACGTTCACTAATGATTTGTTTAGCCAGATGTTCATTCTCAACCACATTAAAAGTATCTCCGGCCAACGGAACATCTGACAAACCGATGATTTCAACAGGAGTAGCCGGTGAAGCCTTTTTCAAACGACGGCCTTTATCATCTGACATCGCCCTGACCCGGCCATGGGTAGTCCCGGCAATCAGATAATCGCCTATTTTCAGTGTGCCGTTAAGGACAAGGACGGTAGCTACCGGACCTCTTCCTTTGTCTAGCTTAGCCTCTACTACTGTACCACTGGCGTTTCGATTCGGATTTGCTTTTAATTCTCCAATCTCGGCGACCAGTAAGATGTTTTCCAGGAGATTTTCCAGACCTTCCTTGGTTTTCGCAGAAACATTACAACAAATCGTGTCCCCGCCCCACTCTTCGGGAACCAGATTATACTCTGTTAATTCCTGTTTAATCCGGTCGGGGTTGGCCTCCGGCTTATCAATCTTGTTTATTGCGACTATAATTGGCACTTCGGCCGCTTGGGCGTGATGAATAGCTTCAATAGTCTGTGGCATAACCCCGTCATCAGCGGCGACCACCAGGATAGCAATATCCGTTACTTTAGCTCCTCTGGCGCGCATCGCTGTAAATGCTTCATGCCCCGGTGTATCTAAAAAGGTAATCTTTTTCCCTTTTACCTCCACCTGGTATGCGCCGATATGCTGTGTGATTCCGCCTGCTTCAGAAGCAATCACATTCGTATGTCTGATCGTATCCAGCAAGGATGTTTTGCCGTGGTCAACATGTCCCATAATCGTAACCATCGGAGGTCTTTCCTGTAGATCTTCCGGTTTATCCTCCTTCTCCTCGGCAAACATTTTTTCTTCTTTAGTTACTTTTAGTTCGACTGTCGTGCCAAATTCACTGCCTAACAAAACTAACGTTTCGACATCAAGTTCCTGATTTATTGTCGCTAAAGACCCCAGCGACATCAGTTTTTTAATTACTTCCGTCGATTTTTTATTTAACAGATGGGCAAATTCCTGCACCGAAAGAGGCCCTTCCAGCGTAATTTGTTTGACAACTACCGGAGCCGTCTCAATTTTAATAGGAAAGCCACGTTTCTTTTTATTCTTATCATATCTTGACGGTCTTCTTCCATCATTTTTCTTGTCTTCAAAACGGCCGCCCTTTTTAACGGTAGTCTTTTGTTTTCCTCCCCGTTCATAGGCCTTTTCGCCTACAACCTTTTCGATTTTGGTGAGCAAACTGTTCTCATCATCTGTTACTATTACGGGTTGTTGTTTTTGTTGATGGTTTAACACCGCTCCATGTTGTTTTTTACCCAGATTAGTCTGATTGGGCACAGAGGTGTTCCTGTTGGGGTTAGCTCTCTTCTGTTCCGTGTTCTGTTTCTCGGCAGGATGGAAATTCGCTTTCCCCTTTTTCTGTTCAACTGGTCTTGAGCTCGTATTCTGATGTACTGGCGGTTTTTGCCCTGTAGTTTTTCGTTCCACAGATGGTGTCTCAGATGCAGCCCGCGTCCGTACTTTGGGGGATTGTGCTGCCGCAGAACCGCGTTTCTCTTCAGGCGTAGCATTAGCTTTATCCAGATTTAAAACCATTGTTTTTATTCTATTCACTTCACCACTGGGGATCGTACTCATATGGTTTTTTAAATCCAGTCCTAAAGCCTGAAGTTTTTGGAGCAATTCCTTACTAGGAATGTTCATGTCTTTAGCTAGTTCGTGTACACGAATTGTCGCCATAAAATCACCTCCGCAAGTATTTGGTTCAGCCGTCTTATTTTATGAGGGTCAATGTTTTTTGAATCTCTTCCGCTATTTTTTGCTCAGTGACGGCCAATAAGGTGCGAGGAGACATCCCTAGTATTTGCCCATACTCATCTTTAGTGCCCACCACACCATAAGGAATCTTTTGCTCCTCACAAAACTTGATGCAAAAAAATCTTCGTTTTTCCGGCAGATCGGTCGCAATTAGGACAATTTTTGCTTTCCCGGCTTTTATCCCATTGGCGACTGCCTTTTCACCGGTTAATAAATGTCCGCTTTTTCTCGCGAATCCAAGAAAAGTGCCCACCCGTTCAGGAACGCTCATAGCCAAGCCCTACTTTCAATCTTTCCATCAGTTCTTCCGAGATAGGCTGTTGTAATCCTTTTTCCAGTTTGTGCCCTTTCAGAGCTTTTTCGAAACAGTCTTTACTGACACATAAATATACCCCACGGCCGGCTTTTTTCCCGGTTGAATCAAGTATTACTTCCCCTTCCGGTGTACGGACTATCCGGATTAATTCCTTTTTAGGTTTCATCTCCATACAGCCGACACACATACGCAACGGTACTTTTCTTGTTTTCATGATAATCCCTTCCTTAAACCATCAATCCTCTTCCTCATAGTCATCTTCATCTTCAAAGCTTTCCGAAACATAACCTGCCTGTGTTTCATTTTTAATATCGATCTTCCAGCCGGTTAATTTTGCGGCAAGGCGCGCATTCTGCCCTTCCTTGCCAATGGCCAGCGATAATTGATAGTCAGGAACAACTACCTTCGCAATTTTCTCCTCGGGTAATATCTCAACGGAAAGTACTTTAGCGGGGCTCAGAGAGTTGGCCACGAATTTAACGGGATCAGAACTCCATTTCACTATATCAATTTTTTCTCCCCGTAATTCATCAACAATCGCTTGCACCCGTAATCCTTTCGGCCCCACACACGAACCGACCGAATCCACATTTTCATTTTTTGAATAAACAGCAATCTTAGAACGTGAACCGGCTTCCCTTGATACAGATTTAATTTCGACAATTCCTTCATGGATTTCAGGTACCTCAAGCTCAAAGAGCCGTTTAAGAAGTCCCGGATGTGTTCTGGATACAAGAATCTGTGGCCCTTTGGTTGTTTTCTTAACCTCAATAATGTAAGTCTTGATGCGTTTCCCCTGGGTATATTGTTCACCGGGCATTTGTTCATTGGCGTTCAACATCGCTTCAACCTTGCCTAAATCAATAAAGACCATGCGGTTTTCTACCCTCTGCACAATTCCGTTGACAATGTCACCTTCCCGATTGGAAAATTCGTCATAAATTAAGTCCCGTTCCGCCTCGCGAATACGTTGCACCACCACCTGTTTTGCCGTTTGAGCGGCAATACGGCCAAAATTGCGCGGTGTCACTTCTGTTTCCACCACATCCTCCAATTCATAACGAGGATCCATTTTTCTGGCATCACCTAAAGCAATCTCTGTCCGCGAGTCGGTTACTTCCTCCACAATTGTTTTTCTGGAATACACTTTGATGTCCCCTGTCTCCCGATCAAAAGCAACCCGCACATTTTGTAATGTGCCAAAATTCTTTTTGTATGCAGATATTAAAGCAGCTTCAATGGCTTCTACTAAAATTTCAAAATCGACTCCCCGTTCCTTTTCTAAAACTTGAAGTGCTTCAATAAGCTCCTGATTCATTTTTATTACTTCTCCTTCCTTATTCCTTCTTCATCCCAAATTAATTTTACCTGTGCAACCAGATCCCAGGGGATTTGGATTTCCTGATCTGATTCAAGCAGCAGTTTTAAATAATCTTGATGATATGCCCCTAGTTTACCCTGTATTTTCTTTTTCCCGTCGACTGGCGAATAGGTGCGCACGTTAACTGCATGACCTTCATATTTGCAGAAATCTTTTTCTCTTTTCAGCGGTCTGTCAAGTCCTGGGGAGGATACTTCCAGGAAGTATGATTGTTCAATAGGATCTTCCTTGTCCAAAAGATCGGAAATGAGGTGGCTGATTTTCTGACAATCATCTAAATCAATTCCTTTTTCTTTGTCAATATAGAGGCGTAAATACCAATTGCCACCCTCCTTGACAAATTCCACATCAACCAATTCCATTCCATTTTCAGCAATAACCGGCTCAGCAAGTGCATAGACCAGATCACGTACATTTTTTTGGGGCAATAAGAATCCCTCCTCCTGTTTTTTTCGGGATAATCATTTTCACAAACGAACCGGCATGAAAAGAGACAAAGAGTGGGTTCCCCCCACTCTTACAGCACCAAAATCACGCACAATTACTCGAAAACGCATTCCCTCAAAACTTCCAAACCTAGTTCTAAATGATTATAACATATTATTTCTAGTTTAGGCAAGGTTTACTTCTTAAGTATTTTTCCTAGCTATAGGCAATATTGTGCGTAACATCTTTAATCCACTGTCCGGATTTTAACCGGAGCAAAGCAAGAATGCATTTAGTAATTTCCTCAATTACAGCAAGGCCATATACTATATGTACCGGAAAATGAAAAACAAACGCGCCTAGAACAGTTAATGGTACGCCAATACACCACATGGTAAAACCTTCGATCAAAAATGCACTCGCCGCATCCCCGCCCCCGCGTAAAATGCCCACAATTAGCATAATTCCCAATACCCTGATAAAGAAAACGGCAGATATTATATAGATAATAATTTGGGAACTCTTTTTAACGATATCCGAGACGTTAAAGAAATTAAGCATTAGGGGCGAAGCTACAGCAATGACCAGCCCTAAGGCAAGCCCTACCTTTACCGAAATAACAGAGTACCTTTTGGCATACTCTCTTACAAGCAACTCTTTTCCCTCTCCGATGCTGTTACCGACCATTACTGCTGCCGCGCTCGATAACCCAAAGATCACAACCAAAAACAGATTATTGATCGTATTGCAAATCTGAATTGTGGCTACTTCCGGAGTGCCCATCCTTCCATAAACAGCCACGTAAACAAGACTGGCCAGTCCCCAGCAGATGTCATTCATGATTACAGGAAAGATGATGTGATAAGCTCTTTTGACAAAGGCGAAATTTACTTCAGTCATTTCCTGAAAAGAAGCAGCCAGGGCCCCTTTGCCAAGATAAACAAAGGCGACGAGAATTGTCGTTTCAACCGTCCTTGCTATCAGCGTGGCAATAGCAGCTCCTTTCACCCCCAGCGCCGGCGCACCAAAATTCCCGAAGATAAGCACATAGTTTAAGAAGGCATTACAAATAAGCGCCAGCACACTTATCAGCATAGGTAAAACGGCATTCCCGATCGATCTTAACGAAAAGCTATAGATAAATGTGATGCCGGTAAACAGGTAACTGCATAAAACTATCTTTAAATACTTGGCCCCCAGCTCAATGACTAAGGGATCATGATTAAACAACGCCATAACCTTCACGGGATATAGAAAGCCAATAACCATGAACACCACGGAAATAAGCACGGCAGAGATTAAGCCTATTCCCAGGATCCTGCGAATATTTGCAATATCTTTTTTCCCCCAGAACTGGGCAATAAAGACGCTGCAACCGGCGCATAAGCCGATGAGAAACATATTGAAAAAGAAAAAATACTGGTTGGCGATACCAACCGCCGCAATCTCCGCTTCGCCTAATTTTCCTACCATGACCGTATCGATCAGATTTAAAAAGGACGAAATAAAATTCTGAATCATCACAGGAAGAGCGATTACCAACATTTTCTGATAAAACTCTTTATTATTAAAAACTCCTGCTAATAGTTGAGCCGATTTAACCATGAAAGTCCTCCGGTAAAAAGTTTAGAAAGATTATTTGACGAGCTTTGATATCTCCTTAAAAAGCGGGGTTCCGGCCTCCTTAAGCAAATCAAAGGCCACTGTTTCCGTATTGGTAACCACTGCTCCCATCGCCGACATCAGGGCTAAACCATTGAAGTTGTTTTCTTTGGTGCGGGAACAGACTGCATCCCCGACCACAAACACCTGGTAACCGAGGGCTAATAATTCCCTGACGGTCTGAAAAACGCAAATGTGGGTTTCCATGCCCGCAATGATAATTTTCCTTTTGTTTAATTGTTTTAAGTAAGTCTTAACTTCTTCAATGCAGCCATTAAAAGTGATTTTTTCGTAAACCGAGACCTTGTCGGAATTAATATTTAAATGGGAAACTGTTTTGCCAAGCCCTTTGGGGTATTGTTCGGTGGCCATGATGGGGATGTTTAATTTGTCAGCTGCCACGATTAAAATATTGGTATTTTGAATCACCTTTTCACCATAAGGCATAGCCGGAACAAGCCTCTCCTGAATATCAATCAACATCAAAACAGTATCTTCCGGTAACAATGTAAACTTGTCCATAATTGCCACTCCTCTGCTCTAATTCTTGGCGCGTTTATTCATCGGCGCACAATCTTCATAATGATAAATCCTATTACTGCAATACCGATAAAGCAAGCGATTATCACGGGTATACTTAAACCCGAACTGATAATTATCTTTGTTGGTCCGTCTGCTCCTCCGATAATGCCTATATCCATTAGTTTGCCCCCTTCAAGTCAATAAAATTGTTATGCATCTTCATAATTATTATCAAAAACATTTGCGCTCTGATCATAGTATTAGCAACGCCATCGCCAGGGTAATAATTAATACTTTCTTTTTCATTGAAGCACCTCCACCCGACAAATGTTTGTTTACTAATTATATTACTGTAATTCTCTATATTGTAAGTCTTTAAACAGTTTGCTTAGCGCGATCTCTGCTGTTAGAATTCCAAGGTTAGTACTGCTGTGTTTTCAAAACCATAATCTCCACTTCCATATTCCATTAAAAATTCCTCTTTTAAATATCCCTTTATTGTACTTTCTTTATCGTTTACTCTACGGAATCCGGCCTTTTCATATGCCCTAATCGCTCTCTTGTTTTTTTCAGATGGTCTGATGATAAACTTTCTTATATTATGTTTTTCTTTTAGATAATCAACAAGCATTCTTAAGGCACTTGTGCCATACCCATGTCCGCAAAATATTCTACTGTTTAACCAGATATCCAGCTCTGCACATCCGCAATGTAAATGAAAACAGGCATAACATAAACAGCCGATTTCAACTGAATCTTTTTCAATGATCATAACCGAACCAAGATTTTGACTATCCTCCCTGAAATAAAAATCAGCAAAGTCTTCCTGGAATTCTTCCCAATTAGGTATTGGACTTTCGGGATAATCGGGCTTGCCCATGTGCATTCGGGCTGTGTCTGATAAGCAGAGCCATTCATACGTTTTCCTTTTTTCATCTAATCGTGCATGACGGATCTTAATCATTTTTTCCTCTCTATCTCTTGATTATTTATCACAGTAAAAACACTTACCGATTAACCCAACCTTTCGATTATATTTTAATTCTTATGTCTCTTGTTTTTCTACCATCGGATTATTGTTCTCTTTTTCTCCTTGAGAAGCACAACCTGGAAAAGAAAACATAACCACAAGTACTACAAACCAGATAATGTTTTTCCTAATCATTCATGTCACCTCAAATAGGAAGTGTTCAGCTAATGTCTCGCATTTACGTTGTCAAGACTTAAGGATGTGTTCATGAATTAATGACTGTACCAATTGAACGTAAGAAAGAGCCGACGACCGCCGCAAAGCGCTCTGGCTGATCGAAGTGGACATTATGACCTGATTCCTGAATTTGTGCTACTTGAAGTCTTGGATTAATTCGTTGCAGCTCTTTGGCAACAACATTTGAGACCACACCTTTATCACCAAATACGAGGAGGCATGGAACATCAATTGCCCTCACTAACAGCTTGTAATCCGGGTAAGGTGGCGTAAGAACGTCAAATGCGGCCATACTTGTTTGCAATCGTGCCCGAGCCAGTAGTTCAAGGTTTTCTTTTGACCGATCAGGGTGCCTGTTTTTTGCGTCTGCCATCACCTCATCCAATGACATGTTGAGCAATTGCCGGTGTCGATCAGCGATATCACTATCGCGAACTGCGCGTTGAACTTTTGGACTTACGAAGGCTGGATCGACTAACACTAGACCACGAAGTAGATTAGGTTTATGATTTGCCACCACGGCTGCAGTCATTCCACCCATGGAATGACCGAGTAGGATTGGAGCGGGAATTCTTAAGGCATTTATTAAACCAACAACATCGTTTGCATGGTCTTCATAGCGGTATCCAAAGTCAGGTACACTCGATTTTCCATGTCCCCTGGCATCCGGCATGATTACGTCATATTCTTTTTCCAAAACTTTTGCCAATCCTGTCCAGCAAGCACCATTTGTTAATAAACCGTGAAGTAAAATTAAAGGCGGTTTGTTTCCACCGGTTCTAGTGTAGTGTATGTTAATCCCGTTTGTTTCGCAAAATGCTGTGTTCCAGTATGTCACTTGCTATTTCCTCCCTTGCTCAGTTACATCAGTTGCGTTTGCTACAGCATCTTAAAACAGAGAAATCTGGTCACTTTCCGGCAAGCCGGTCAATGCCCCGTGCTGTTCGAGCACATCGATTACCGTCTTGCTCAGTTTGGCCCGCGTCCGGAGATCGTCTTTCGAGATAAAAGCCTTCTCCTTCCTTGCATTTACCATACTGACGGCGGCCGCCCTCCCTAATCCCTGCAGAGAAACAAGGGGCGGAAGCAAGGCACGGTTTTCATCCACCAGCAAAAATTTTGTGGCATCAGAGTGAAGCAGATCAACCTTTTTGACGCTGATCTTCCGCAGATACATCTCCAGCGCCAGCTCCAGAATACTGTAGAGCTTCTCTTCTTTTTGGGTAGCTTCCTTGCCTTTCTTTTGAATTTCCTCCATTTGGGCTTTGATCGCTGGTATGCCGCCCACCACAATATCCGCATCGAATTCATCGGCTCGGGCGGTGAAATAGCTGGCGTAAAAAGCGGCCGGATAATAGATCTTATAATAAGCAATCCGGAAGGCCATCATCACATAAGCGACCGCATGAGCCTTAGGGAACATATATTTTATTTTCTGACACGATTCGATGTACCAATCCGGTACATCCTTTTCCTTCATTGCGGCGATAAAATCCGGTTTTACTCCCTTCCCCTTCCGCACATCTTCCATAATCTTAAAGGCGACTCCCGGCTCTAAACCTTTGTGCAACAAATAAGTCATAATATCATCACGGGCCGAGATAACCTCACTCGTTTTGGCTGTACCTGACGTGATTAAAGTTTGGGCATTATTGAGCCAAACATCAGTTCCGTGGGAGAATCCGCTGATGCGCACCAAATCCGAGAAGGTTTCCGGTTTTGTATCCTCCAGCATTTGCCGCACAAACTTCGTGCCAAATTCGGGAACACCTAAGGTGCCCACTTTAATCCCCAACTCTTCCGCGGTAATTCCCAAGGCCTCCGTACTCGTAAAGAGCGATAAAACCTTGGGTTCATCAAGGGGGATTGTCCGGCTGTCTAACCCGGTTAAATCCTCGAGAATCTTGATGACAGTGGGGTCATCATGACCAAGGATATCCAATTTGACCAACCTGCTGGAGATGGAATGATAATCAAAATGGGTCGTAATAATATCTGAATGAACATCGTCCGCCGGCCGCTGTAACGGGGTAAACAAATGGATATCCTGACCCTTCGGCAAAACCATGACCCCGCCCGGATGCTGTCCCGTTGTCCTCTTCACGCCCGTACAACCATCAACCAGCCGCGTCAATTCCGCCTGGCTGACGTACTGTTTCTTATCCTCAAAATAATTTTTGACAAAGCCGAAAGCCGTCTTGCTCGCCACAGTAGCAATCGTTCCCGCTCTAAAGACATTATCATGTCCAAAAAGCACTTCCGTATACTTATGAGCCCGCGGTTGATACTCCCCGGAAAAATTCAAGTCAATATCAGGAACCTTGTCCCCCTTAAACCCAAGGAACACTTCAAACGGAATATTATGACCATTCTTCCGTAACTGCTCTCCGCACTGCGGACATACTTTATCGCTTAAATCTACTCCCGAACCACTAAAACCACCGTTAATAAACTCCATGTGTTTGCACGCGGGACACAGGTAATGCGGCTGCATGGGATTTACTTCGGTAATGCCGCAAAGATGCGCCACCATCGAAGAACCGACAGAGCCCCGGGAGCCGACAAGATAGCCGTCCTCGTTCGATTTTTTCACCAGTTTATGGGCAATCCAGTATAGCACGGCGAAACCATTAGAAATAATGGCATTGAGCTCTTTTTCAATTCTCTTTTGCACAATTTCCGGTAAGGGATCTCCATATAATTCACGGGCTTTCGTGTTCGTAAGTTCGATAATCTCTTCCTCCGCCCCCGGAATAACCGGCGGATACAGTTCATCAGGAATCGGCTTGATCTCTTCAATCTGCCCGGCAATTAGTACCGGATTATCAATAACCACTTCCTCGGCCGCTTGGGCGCCTAAGTAGCTAAATTCGTCCAGCATCTCCTCTGTTGTCCGGAAAAACAAAGGGGCCTGCTTATCCGCGTCGGCAAAACCTTTCCCGGTCATCAAGATGCGCCGGTACACCTCATCCTCCGGCTCGAGAAAATGGACGTCGCAAGTAGCTACTACCGGTTTACCCAGCTTCTTCCCCAGTTTATACACATATTCATTTAAGCGCATCAGGTCCTCTTTCGAGGCGAATGTGCCGTTATCAATCATAAAGCGGTTATTGCCCAGGGGCTGAATCTCTAAATAATCATAAAAGGAGGCAATCTCCTCGATCTTTTCCTCCGCTTGCCTCTGCAACATCGCCCGAAAAAGCTCACCCGCCTCACAAGCCGAGCCCACCAATAATCCTTCCCGTAATTTACTTAACTCACTTTTCGGAATCCGCGGTACACGATGAAAATACTGCAGATGAGACAAAGTCACCAAGCGATAAAGATTCGCCAGTCCGATCTGGTTTTTCGCCAAAATAATCACATGATAGGTGGGAACCTTAGAACCCGGATGCTTTACGGCATCGTCAAATAAATATCCTTCCAGCCCGTAGATAAGCCGGATGTTCTTTCCTTTCGCCGCATCATAGGCTTCGGGAAAAGCCTGGACCACCCCATGGTCGGTAATCGCCACGGCCGGATGTCCCCAGGCTAAGGCAGTATTTACCGCCTCCGTAATTCCGGTTAATCCATCAAGGGCGCTCATTTTGGTATGCAAATGAAGCTCCGCCCGTTTTCTTTCCGCCGTATCAACCCGTACCACCGGCGATGTTTTCATAATATCATGGGGAAAGATGGTTAATTCCTGCGTAAAGCGATCATGTTCCACTTTTCCGCTGATCGAATACCATTTCTTTTCCTGCAAATCTTCCCATAATACTTTCGTCTCTTTCGGATTAATAATCAGTTTACAGGCTAGCGAAGATGTTTTATCAGTAATATTAAAGCTCAGTAAAATCCGGCCGCTTTTTAAATCTCGTTTTTCCAAGCCAAAAAGATACCCATTCACCGTAATATCCTGCTCTTCTTCAGTAATGAGCTTAATCGGCGTAGCCTCTTTGCTGATCTTTTTCCCCATTAAAACATCTGCTCCGCTGCTACTGCCCGTCTTCCCGCCACAGGCGTGATTTTCCTTTGCTGCGTTTTGGTTAATCTCCTTAAAGCGATCAATGTACCGGTTCTCTATCTCATCCAGATCAATCGTCTCGTTTTCTTCGCTCTCAGGAGCCTCACTACTTATGATCAAGACCTTTTTTCCCGGGAAATGATAATCCTCCGCTAATATTTTCGCCAGGATCGTATCGGCACCTCGGGACAGCAGATAATGACAGCCCAACTCTTGTCTCAGAATAAGCTGTATAGTATCACCTTCGGCCACATAATCGGATCCTTCCAACCACCCTTTACAACTGGGAATTTGGGCACATAGTTTATCCATCAGTTGCGCCCAGTTGTTTTGACAAAGTTCAGCTAAATCATCGTAGCTCTGCACTTTCTCAAAATGAAAAATAAACTGATATTGACAGCCAAAACTCTTTTGCCAGCTTAAGCGTAAAAAATCCTCAATTTCCGGGGTCGGTAATTCCCTCGTCGTAAGAAAAGTGATTTCCCAAGCGTTCTTTGCCTGGGAAACAACGATCTGCTTTAATTCACATGAATTAAGGTAATTTACCACTGAAAATGGGATGGCTTCGTCAAATAACAAGTGCTGATTTTTCATGTCTGTCCTCCGGTTAACTAAATGATATCTGGCTTACTCCCTCTATCGTATTGATTTTTTCGATCAGTTCTGCTTCTTCGAGACAATAAGGAAGTACTATCAAAAAGGTTAACTTGCAATTATGATCATCTTTTTCCGCCATGTTAATATTTCTGATATCAACATTTAAGTCGCCCAACAGTGTGGTAATCAAGCCGATCTGTCCCGGTTTATCAAGCATCACAATCTCGAGCTTCTTATTTCTTTCCGCTGACTTCACTCTTTTCTCCAAGCGGGGCATATACACCAGGATAATAAAAACAATCGCTGTACAGATAATCGCCGCCGCATAACTGCCTATGCCCACGGCTAAGCCAATTGCCGCGACGAGCCATAAGGAAGCGGCCGTGGTTAACCCCTTCACCCCAAACCCCGAACGCAGGATCGTTCCCGCGCCGAGAAAACCAATTCCACTGACAACCTGTGCCGCAATACGGGCAGGATCGCCAATCTGGCCATGCCCGACAGTTTCGAATATTTCTACGGAAGTAATCATGATTAAACAGGAACCTAAACAAACCAGGATATGTGTTCTAAGGCCCGCTGACTTATTCAGGCTTTCCCTTTCCAGTCCAATTAAACCGCCTAAAAGTGCCGCCAGGAATAATCTCAGCGTAATGATTAATTCATATTCCATCTCTCATAACCTCTTTCTTTGGAATACTTTAGTATAATCTACTTCAGTTGCGTACATTTTTGGCTATTTCCCAATACATTTTCATTCTGTAAGCGAAGCCTTTAAATAAGCCCAGTTTTTCTTCCTTCATCACATGGGAGAGGTTGAATAGCTGAATATAAGCAACATTCCAATGGTGGTGATGAGCATGATTTGTTAAAATCGCTTCAACCCCAAAGCCGGATACTGCCAAACCATCGATCTCGTCTAAACATTTTTTTCTGATACACCGCTGTCCGGATAAATACGGCGAAATTACCTGCGCCATATCGGTCGCCAGCCGACCATTTTCAAAAATCCCCACAGTCATATCATAATTACTTTCGTAGACTGGCCTGATCAGATTGATAATGTGTTCTTCCGTTAAACCAACTAAATCAGCATCCAGGAAAAGAACATAATCATTGAATGTTTTCTCTAAGCCGGTCATCAGAGCTCCGCCTTTACCGCAATTATTCTGATGCTCAATTACTGTAACCCCATGAGCTAATGCCTCTTGCACCGTATTATCGGTGGACCCGTCACTGACCACGATAATTTGACTTACTTCCGGTACATTTTTCAAAGGCATCAGGACATTAGCAATATGTTTTTCCTCATTATATGCCGGAATAATCGCAGTAACACACATTCTTTTCAGCCCCCAATCACTTTGCGGCCAAAATAAGCTTCTCTACTGCTTTTAAGATCTCCCGTTCATCAATTAACCGCGTCTCTTTTTCCTGCCGCAGCTTTAATTCGATTTTTTGCTCTTCCTTATATTTTTTCCCTACGGTAATACGTATAGGATAACCAATTAAATCAGCATCCTTAAACTTAACCCCCGGTCTTTCATCGCGGTCATCTAAAACGACTTCGATCCCATGGGCCTGTAATTCTTCATAAATCTTTTTCGACTCGTTCCACAACAGTTCATCACCGACAGCCACCGGGATAACGACCACATGATACGGCGCAATAGAAACCGGCCAGATAATCCCGTCGTCATCATGGTTCTGCTCAACAGATGCTGCCATCGTCCGACTCACGCCAATGCCATAACAGCCCATCACCATCAGGTTTTCTTTCCCGTTTTCGTCGATGTACTTGGCATTAAGGGCATTACTGTATTTCGTCCCTAGTTTGAAAACCTGCCCCACTTCTATTCCTCTGGCTGTTTTTAATGCCGCCTGACAATGAGGACATGGCTCACCCTTTTCAATCAAACGAAGATCGCCATAGCGAAAGACCTCAAAATCCCTTTCCGGCTGAACATTAATAAGATGAAAACCTTCTTGATTGGCACCGCAAATCGCGTTGACCATCCCTTTGATCTCGTTATCGGCATATATTTTTACCTTCTTTAAACCTACCGGTCCGACAAAACCGGGCAAGGAACCGGAAATCTCCTTAATCTTTTCCGCAGAAGCCATTTCCAGCGTGATGGCGGGATGCAGCTTTTGCAGTTTGATTTCATTGAGAGCACGATCTCCTCTCACCAGTACGACAATGACCTCTTCATCGGCTTGATAAAAGAGAGTTTTAATGAACTTTTGCGGCGGCAGATTGAAGAAACCGGCCACCTGTTCGATTGTTGTCTGATGAGGAGTAGCCACACATTCCTTCTCTCGGGGTGTTTCCGGAGCATTCATTTCGGTTAAGTTTTCAGGAGAACAAGGGGCAATTTCCACATTGGCCGCATAATCACACGCAGAACAGTAGACAATTTCCGCTTCCCCGGATTCCGCGATGACCATAAACTCATGGGTTGTGCTTCCGCCAATGGCCCCGGAATCGGCTTCTACCGGCCGGAAATCCAAACCGCACCGCTGAAAAACAGTCGTGTATGCATCGTACATTTTTTGATAGCTTACATCGAGACCTGCCTCATCCCGGTCAAAGGAATACAAATCCTTCATAATAAACTCGCGACCGCGCATTAACCCGAAACGGGGACGCCGTTCATCGCGGTATTTATTCATAATCTGATACAGCATTAAGGGCAGTTGACGATAAGAATAGACATTGGTTCTGGCCACATCGGTCACAATTTCCTCATGGGTGGGCCCAAGACAAAACTCCCGCTCATGCCGATCGTATAAACGGAACAACTCTTTACCGTAAACATCCCACCTGCCCGACTCCCGCCACAATTCCGCAGGCTGGACAATCGGCATCATGATTTCCTGCCCGCCGGCTTTATTCATCTCTTCCCGGACAATCCTTTCGATCTTCTGTAAAACCCTTAGCCCGAGAGGCAAATATGTATAGATTCCGGAAGATGATTTCCGCATATACCCCGCCCGCAACAATAACTGATGACTGGCAATCTCCGCTTCCGCGGGAACTTCGCGTAAGGTTGGTGCTAACAGTTTACTGAAATACATTTATTCATACTCCTTTACTTATAATATTGTCAATTTCCTTACATAGAACGTCAACTAACTGGTCCTCCGGGACCTTGCGCTTAATCTCACCCTTAACAAACAGCAGCCCTTCCCCTTTGCCACCGGCAATTCCCACATCTGCTTCTCTCGCTTCGCCCGGTCCGTTCACGGCACAACCCATGACCGCCACCTTTAAGGGTACACTAATTGTGGAAACCTTTTGCTCTATTTTTTCCGCCAAAGCAGCCAGATTTATTTGGCACCGTCCACAGGTAGGACAGGAAATCAGCTCTGCTCCTTTTGGCGACAACCCCAGCGCCCGGAGAATCTCCCGGGCGACCTTCAGTTCCTGAGCGGGGTCCCCGGTAATTGATACTCTAATTGTATCGCCGATTCCTTCCGCTAACAAAGTTCCAATCCCGATAGCCGACTTAACCGCGGCCGCATGGTATAATCCCGCCTCAGTCACTCCCAAATGAAGGGGGTATGGTACTTTTGCGGCGATCAGGCGATAAGCCTGAATCATTACAGGAACCTGCGAAGATTTTAAAGATATTTTTATTAAATCAAAATTCATACTTTCCAAAATATCAATATGCTTGAGCGCACTTTCCACCATTGCTTCCGCTGTAGGTTGTCCATCCCTCAACAATAGTTCTTTTTCCAGCGACCCACTGTTCACACCGATGCGAATGGGAATACTTCGCTCCTTGGCAGCCATAACTACTTCCTGCACTTTCCAGCGGGCTCCGATGTTGCCCGGATTCAGGCGGAGGGCATGTACACCGTTTCTGATGGCACTTAAAGCCAATTTATAATCAAAATGTATATCGGCCACAACCGGCAGCGGCGATTTTGGCACAATTCGCTGCAAGGCTTCCGCAGCTTCAACATCCGGCACGGCCAGTCGGATAATCTCACAGCCCAAGTCCGCAAGCCTTTGAATCTGAGTTATCGTATCCGGAATATTGCGGGTATCGGTATTGGTCATCGACTGGATCGAAACAGGCCATTGATGGCCAATTCCCACCTTTCCGATATAGAAATTTTTGGTCTCCCTGCGCTTTATTGTCATCAGCCCATCTCCCAACATGCCTAATCCTTAGAATCCCTCACCGGTAAACAAACGGGTTAGATCCTGATAGGTAATAAAGACCATCAGTAGCATCAGCAAGGCAAAACCGATAAAATGCACAAGGCTTTCCTTTTCGGGATTAATCCTCCGCCGAAAAACACCTTCATACAGTAAAAACACAAATCTGCCTCCGTCCAAAGCCGGTATTGGCAACATATTGATAATCCCAAGGTTGATGGAGATCAACGCCGTAAAATTAGCCAAATAGACAAAGCCGTAATGTGCCGTTTCTCCAATCAACTGAATAATACCGACGGGACCGGCTACTCCTTCGGCCGCCACTTTTCCAGTGATCAGCAGAATCAATTGTTCAATCATGAGACCGGTAATGCGAAAAGTCTCCTCAAAGCCTTTGGCAATACCCTCAATAAACCCAATGCGCACAAAAGGCGCTTCCCGAGGCGCAATCCCGATCATCCCCACTTGTGTATTTTCATCCAAGCGGGGTGTCAAAACGAAGGTGAGAGTACCCTCACCTCTTTGAATTTCCAGTTTGAGCTCCTCGCCCGGGTGACTATGAATAATCTCGGTCACTTCATTCCAGTTTGCGGTTGGTGCGTCATTAATGGCGATAATCCGATCCCCCGGTTTTAGACCGCCGGATTCCGCGACACTGCCGGCAATAACTTCGCCGATTTCATTGGAATATTCCTGCGGCACGCCAATTACCGAAAAAATCAGGACAAAAATAACCGCAGCCAATAAAAAATTCATAAAAGAACCGGCCACAACAATCGCCATCCGTGCCCACACAGGCTTATTATCAAAGCGTTCCTCCGGGGGAACCTCCGCATTTTCTTCAGAATTTTCCCCGGTCATCTTACAAAAACCGCCTAAGGGAAGGGCACGAATACTATATAGGGTATCTCCTTTTTTCCTACCAATCAGTTTAGGCCCCATGCCTAAACTAAATTCTTCCACCCTGACTCCAGTTGATTTGGCCAAAATGTAATGCCCAAATTCATGTACCAGGATTATCACACTGAAAACCAGGATTGCGGCAATTAATGTTTGCACCTTGTTCACTCTCCTCTATAAACTGGCCATAACTTCCCGCGCTTGCAGACGCGCCCATTGATCAATTTCGATAATATCATCGAGAGTATAGTTGGCGACGGAACTGTGTTTTTCCATCACCTTTTCAATAATGTGCGGAATATCAATAAATCTTATCCGGTCGGCGAGAAAATATTTGACAGCTTCCTCATTCGCCCCGTTATAGACGGTCGTCATTGTTCCGCCAATCTTCCCCGCCGCATAAGCCAGTGTTAAACCTGGAAATCTTTCCTCATCCGGTTTTTGAAAAGTCAAAGGCGCCAGGCAAGAAAAATCCAACTTGGGAAACGTGTTCGCCTCCCGCCGGGGATAGGTCAAGGCATACTGGATCGGAACCCGCATATCCGCACACCCCAGTTGCGCAATCACAGCCCCATCCTGATATTGGACCATGGAATGAATAATACTTTGCGGATGAATGACCACTTCAATTTTCTCATAAGGTACGCCAAAAAGCCAATGGGCTTCGATGACTTCCAGGCCTTTATTGATTAGTCCCGCACAATCAACAGTAATTTTGGCGCCCATCTTCCAGTTCGGATGCTGAAGGGCTTTTTCCCGCGTGACCTGCAAGAGCTCCTCCTGCGTATAATTTAAAAACGGGCCACCGGATGCGGTCAAAAGTAGTTTATCTACCGCCTGCCGGTTTTCTTCCTCAAGGCTTTGGAAGATGGCGGAATGCTCGCTGTCTACCGGAATAATCCTGACCCCGTTTTCCTGGGCCGTACGCATTACTAATGCGCCCGCTGTGACAATTGTTTCTTTATTCGCCAAAGCAACAGTTTTTTTGTTTTTTAAAGCAGTCAGCGTCGGATCTAAACCATTAATCCCGCTAACTGATACTAAGAGTAAATCCATCTCCGCAAGATTGGCAAGGCTAACCAGGCCCTCTCTGCCGCTATATATTTCCGGTAGCTTGTGCCCCTTTCCGGCCATTAAGTCTTTCAACCGGGCTTTATCCTGATTCTCTCCAATCGATACATAGTGAGGCTGATACTTGGCAATCTGCGCGGCAAACAATTCCAGATTGGCTCCGGCGGCCATCCCCACTACCGTATATTTTTCCGGAAATTCATCCACGACTTGTAAGATCTGCCGTCCTACCGAACCGGTTGAACCTAAGATGACAATTTTATTTACCATTATTTACCTCCAATACCTGATGTCTGATGTCTGCTGCGTGATATCGTGTCTTACTAAATATATTATACTAAAAATCGTGATTCCAACCTTTCAAAATTCCTTTGAGCAAAATAAAAGCAAACGGCCCGATAATAATTCCGGCAACCCCAAAGAACTGCAAACCGGCATAGATGGCAATCAGAGTTGCTAAGGGATTTAAACCGATGCTCTGAGAGAGAATTTTCGGTTCAATTAATTGCCGGACAGTACTTACTATACCATAGATAATCAGCAAAGCAACGCCAAAGGAAATGCGGCCTGAGATAAAGGCGATTACGGCCCAGGGGATAAAAAATGCTCCTGGCCCTAAAATGGGCAAAAGATCCAACAGACCCACGATTATTCCCACGGTGAGCGCGTAATCTACCCCGATCAGATAGAGCCCCGTGATGGTAAGAAGCGCCGTAATACTGATCAGGATTGTTTCGGCTCTGAAAAAGCCCACCAGTGCACTGTTAATATGGCCGACAACCGTGCTGACAGGCTTAATGTGTCTATTCGGGATCAGCTTATAAAAGAACTGCGAAATTTTAACTTTATCCCGGCTGATAAAAAATGTAGCTAAGGCTGAGACTATCAGGATCGTGATAAAACCGGGCAAGCCCGTCAACATTGCAAAGAGGAAATTCGTTGTTTTGCCGATAACCCCCGCTGTTTGGTCAATCAAGCTATTCATACTGTTCCGTAAAGCATCCTGGGCCTCCTGCGGCAAGGGATTACTGCTCAGATAATTCCTGACTTCTTCAATCGCATTTAGGATGTAGCCGTACCACGTTTGCGTATAGAGAGGTATTTGCTGATAAAGGTCGGATAACTCAATCACTAAGCGGGAGATCACAAAGACCATAAAAAGTGTAATGAATATTACTAGGAGGAATAAGACAAAAGCCACAGCAAGTCCCCGCTGAATCCCTTTTTTCTGTTCGAGCCAATCAACAAACGGATCAATCAAAATCGCCAGAACCAAAGCAAAAAGGAATGGTAAGATGCCTTTCAGCAAAAGCTTCAGGACGTCAAAAAACAGCGGGATAAAATAAGCCACCGCAAAAAACAAAGTAATCATGCAAGCTAAAACAATTAAAACCTTTAAAATTGTCTTACTGTAACGCTCTAAATCAGGATTCACGTTTACAACAACCTTTCTATCATATTAATTAAATAGTAAGTAAAAGGAACAGCCAAGAGCAGACTGTCAAATCTATCTAATATCCCTCCATGTCCGGGGAGGATTTGGCCAGAATCTTTGACCTCAGCGAACCGTTTCAAGGAACTTTCCAGCAAATCCCCCAACTGTCCGATCAAAGAAACCAAAGGGGCTATACAGAGCAAAACCCGCATCTCGTGGTCAGAAAAAGCCGGGACAAAATGAATATATAGGTAAGCAACCAGCATGCTGACCAAAAGCCCTCCGGCTACTCCTTCCCAACTCTTTTTCGGACTAACGACCGGGGCAAATTTATGTTTGCCGAATAATGTCCCAATTCCATATGCCCCTGTATCAGTGCTCCAGACAATCAGGAAGACATAGAGAATTAACCAAAAGCCGTCGGCCAATTGCCGGAGTAAGACAATATGGAAAAAGCCCCAGGAAATATAGATTGCGCCAAAAAGTGTATAGGCTAAATCTAAAGGTGTATATTCAGGATAGTTCAGGAGAAAATACCCATAGCAAAAAACCAGATAAAAAAACAAAATATTAATGATGAATTGATATTGAACAAGATAAATTACCGGGAATAACAAAGCGCTGAGCCACAGTGGAATCGCCAGCGTCTGGCAGTGTGATTTTTTAATAATATTGCGAAATTCGGCTAGAGCCAGAAGCATTAAGATAAAGATGGCCAGTAAAAGAAAAATACCCCCCCGATATGCAAGATAAAGCAATACCGGTATCCCGATTACAGCAGTCAACACCCTTTTTAACAGCATGATTATCACCTACAATACATATTTCACATCATTATCATGACACTTTTTCATTTCAGGCCTTAGGCATTCAATCCGCCAAAGCGACGCTGCCGATGCTGGAAGTCAAAAATGGCCTGATATAAGTTCTCGGCCCGAAAGTCTGGCCAGAAAACATCAGTAAACCAAAACTCCGTATAAGCACATTCCCAAAGCAGGTAATTACTCAACCGTTTTTCCCCGGCAGTCCGAATCAGTAAATCCGGGTCAGGTAGACCGTTCGTGGCTAAATAGCCGGAAAAACGATCGTCATTAATACTCTCAACCTGTACTTTCCCGGCCGCCACATCTGCGGCAATCTTTTGCACGGCTTGAATAATATCCCGTCTTCCGCCATAATTCAAAGCAATCTGTAAAAATAAGCGCTCATTATTCGCTGTCTCCTCTTCAGCCTTTCTAATCCGCGCATATGCACTCGGCGGTAATTGCTCGATATTGCCAATTGCTTTTATCCGCACCTTATTTTTCTTCAGTGCATCCAGTTCCTTTTCAATATATTCAACCAATAATCCCATTAGAGCATCGATTTCTTCCTGCGGTCTTTTCCAATTCTCCGTGGAGAAAGCGTACACGGTAAGATAGCGAATTCCTAACTCACCGCAAATATTCACCACACCACGAAGAGACTCTGCTCCCGCTCTATGCCCTGCTGCCCTTGGCAGCCCCCGTTGTTGGGCCCAGCGTCCATTCCCATCCATAATAATCGCTAAATGTTCGGGCAACGCATAACCGGCAATATCCTCGACGGTGATTTTTTGGCGCTTTCCCTGCAAGAATTGCTTAATTATTCTCAGCATTTAACACTAAGCTCCTCCTTATGATAAAACCCCCTCATTGAGGGGGTAATCATCCAAGTGTGAAATCAGGCAGACTAAAATACCCAACGAGAATTTCCACATGATAGTTTGTCTTTTTGATGCGCATAACCCTTTTTTCCGTGTTACACTCCTTCGCATACGGATCAGCAGTATAAACAATCGCATAACGTAATTCCGGTTCATAAATGCGCAGATGTTGAATAAGTTCATCTTCCGTCATGCCTAAAAGGTTTAGATATTCCACTTTATACTTCCATGATCTCCTTTTCTTTCACCTCTAAAATATGCTCAATTTCTTTAGCATATTTATCCGTTAATTTTTGCATATCATCTTGTGCTTTTTTTGCTTCGTCTTCAGAGATCTCTTTACTTTTCTCTATTTTGGCTATTTTATCATTAGCATCACGCCGGATATTGCGAACAGCCACCTTCGCTTCTTCTGCTTTCTTTTTGGCAGCTTTCACTAACTCCACTCTTCGCTCTTCCGTTAATTGCGGAATCGCAATACGTAAAATATTCCCGTCATTCGTTGGATTTAACCCTAAGTCAGATTTGAGGATCGCCTTTTCGATCTGTGCCAACAAGCTTTTATCCCAAGGCTGTACCGTTAATAGACGAGGCTCGGGCGCGGAAATATTCGCCACCTGATTGAGAGGAGTCGCCGTCCCGTAATAATCAACCTGAATTTTTTCCAGCAAAGCAGGATGAGCGCGTCCGGCTCGCATTGACGAAAAGTCCTTGCGTAATACCTCAAGGCCTTTTTTCATTTTCTCTTCAGATTCATTCATAATACTATTGATCATATACCCTACCTCCCTATGTAAGTTCCAATTTTTTCACCCAATACCGCCTTCCGGATGTTCCCCTCTTCCAATATACTAAAGACAATTAAAGGAATATTATTATCCATACAAAGAGTTGTCGCGGTGGAGTCGATTACTCCCAAGCCCTTGTTCAAAACATCAATATACGCGAGAGAAGTAAATTTCTTGGCATCAGGGTTTTTCATGGGGTCAGAATCATAGACACCATCAACCTTCTTAGCCATGAGAATCACCTGAGCTTCAATTTCCGCGGCTCTTAAAGCCGCCGTTGTATCGGTTGAGAAAAACGGATTGCCTGTGCCGGCGGCAAAGATGACTACCCGTCCTTTCTCCAAATGGCGCATCGCCCGTCTTCTGATATAAGGCTCGGCAATCTGCCTCATCTCTATCGCGGAAAGCACTCTGGTGAGCACACCGTGATTCTCTAAGGCATCCTGCAAAGCCAAGGCATTAATTACCGTGGCTAACATCCCCATGTAATCAGCCGTAGCTCTATCCATTCCCCGGGCGCTTCCGGATACTCCGCGCCAGATGTTTCCCCCGCCAACCACAATAGCTGTTTGCACGCCGGCATCAACAATTTCCTTCACCTGCCGCGAGATCGAATCTAAAATCTGATGTTCCAAGCCAAAGCCCTGTTGACCGGCCAATGCTTCACCGCTAAGTTTGATTATCACTCGTTTATATGATGTCTGAACCATAACTCATGGAATCCTCCATTCTATATTGAAATTCTACACAAAAGAGTAAAATCCTTTTTTTATGCAAATGCCTCCCCAGGCAATGCGGCTTTCTTTTTAAGCAATGCACAGCCTGCATTTTAAATAAAGAGAACACGCAGTGTTCTCTTTATTTAAAATAGAATAATTTCAGCAGTACCATTATTTATTCAGCTGGGCCATTACTTCATCCGCAAAATTTTCTTCTCTCTTTTGCAGTCCTTCGCCAACCTCATAACGAACAAAACGCCTTACCTGAATATTCTCACCGATTTTTGAGATTTGTTCAACGATTAAATCCTGCACAGTTGTTTCTGGATCTTTAACATAAGGCTGCTCTAATAAACACACTTCTTTATAGTATTTTTCAATTCTTCCGGCAACCATTTTCTCCACCACTTTTTCCGGTTTCCCTTCATTAAGTGCCTGAGCTGTAAGAATCTCTTTTTCCTTGGCCAGTGCTTCAGCCGGAACGTCTTCCTTGGCCACATATTCCGGACGAGATGCGGCTATCTGCAAAGCAAGATTTTTCGCTAACTCTTTAAAAGCAGGATTTTTAGCCACAAAATCGGTTTCACAATTCAGCTCAAGAAGAACCCCGATTCTGCCATCACCATGAATATAGGAATATACCATTCCTTCGGCCGAGATCCGTCCGGCTTTTTTCGCTGCGGCCGCCAAGCCCTTCTCCCTCAGGTATTCTACTGCTTTCTCCATATCGCCGTCTTTTTCAGCAAGAGCTTTTTTGCAATCCAAAACTCCAGCCCCGGTTCTTTCACGCAATTCTTTTACCATTTCCATCGTAATCATCTTTATCGCCTCCTATAAACCTTTTTACTGATTATTACCTTATAGTATGCCAATTTTTCTGGCGAGAGATAAGTATTAATGCGTATAAAAAGAGGTGACAAGAGGTTTTCTCCCCTTCATCACCCCTTAATATGCTTAGGCATTTTCCTTACTAACGGGCTTGCTTTCTTCCTGTACTTCAGCTTCCGTTGCTTTCGCTCTTGCTCTTGATTTTGCTTTTACGGGTGCCAAATCTTCTTCCAACTGTTGTTTTGTTTCTTCAGGCTGCTGTTTTGTTTCTTCCTTCTGTTGTTCTGTTTCTTCCATCAGCGTTTGAGCTTGCTCAACTGTATCTGCTTTTGCTTCAGCCTCAGCTTCTTCGTTAGTAGCTTGTGATTCTACATAATCATTAGCTACCTCTCCTTGATTAGCTTCCAAAACAGCATCCGCTATTTTAGCGGATAAAAGTTTCACTGCTCTGATCGCATCATCGTTGCCCGGAATAACATAATCAACTTCATCGGGGTCGCAGTTGGTATCAACTATGGCCACAATCGGAATGCCAAGCCGCTTCGCCTCGGCAACGGCGATATGTTCTTTCCGCGGATCGATAATAAATAACGCTCCCGGCAAACCAGGCATATCCTTAATCCCGCCAAGGAACCTCTGCAGCTTTTCGCGTTCACCCATTAATAAAGCAACTTCTTTTTTGGGCAGAACGGCAAAAGTCCCATTCGTCTCCATTTGCTCAAGTTCTTTTAAGCGTTGAATTCTTTTCTGAATCGTATTGTAGTTAGTTAATGTACCACCTAACCAACGTTCATTGATATAGAACATCCCACAACGCTCTGCTTCTTCCTTGATTGTTTCCTGCGCTTGCTTTTTCGTCCCGACAAACAGAATATTTTTGCCTTCGGCCGCCACACTGCGGATGAATTCATAAGCCTCTTCAACTTTTTTTACTGTTTTCTGCAGATCTATAATATAAATCCCGTTTCTCTCAGTAAAAATAAATTGAGCCATCTTCGGATTCCATCTTCTGGTTTGATGACCAAAATGTACACCAGCTTCAAGCAGTTGTTTCATTGAGATCACTGACATGGCTCCACCTCCTCTCCCTTGGTTTTTCCTCCGTTATTCTCCTTTTTACTTCAGACCAATTAGGCACCTTGAAGTAAATCAAATAACGTGTGTATTTTTACACTATGCTATAGTATAACACAATCAACTCACCGCGACAAACATTTTTATAGAAATATTTACAAAAGAATTTTCATAATAATTTGCGTACAACTAGTTCTTCTCTTTAATTTTTTTCCCTAAATTTAGGCGCATGGCCACTTCACCCTGGGTCGTATGTAAATGCTCGGCAATTTCCACAATGGTTTTCCCTTGCTTGAACAGCTTCACAATCTCTTTCGTCACCGGGTCTAAGGACTCCTCTTTAAATTCCGGAGGCGGCGGAACAGTACCAGCCTTTTTTAAACTGGTTTCCTTTTCCGCCATACTCGCCAGTAGCATTTTCCCTTCCGTGATTTGTGTTTCGATGCTTTCAAGATAATTATTGGAGAGATAAGTGGTTTCATTAAGCAATTCCTCGATATTCTTTTGCGCTGTCAAAAAATCGAGTTTTAAAGCTACAAACTTATTCATTTTATAGGATATAACCAGTAATAAGGAAAGATTAATTATGAGAGTAAGCAAGTTTAGTACAAAAATCTTCAAAGATAACGCCTCCGCTTTTCCTATTAATCGATCATCAGCTTAAACCCTGATATCAATATATCTGCCTTTTTTGTCTTTGTTTTGCCGCTCACTATTCTCCAGCTTTTCCTGGCTCTTCTCACCATGATCAGCCGTGCTTTCCTCATGTTGTTGCTCACGGCTTTCTCTTTGCTTTTTCTTTTCCTCGTTTTGGATTTTTCCTTGCTTAACTGTATCTAGTTCATTAACAGTCTGTTGCTGTCGCTGTAACTCATCTTTAATTACCTGATTCTGAATCTGTTGATCCGTTTGTTGTTGACCCTGAACGGTACGATTCACTCTTTCCACTTCACCGGCACGCGGTACAATCACTTGCATATCAATGGGGTTAATGGTCATATATTAAACCCCCTTACCTCAAATTCATCAAAGCGAAATTCGACCCTGTTTCTTTCTTCATCAACATAATAGGTAGATTTCCCAATCGTAATAACCACTCCGGAATAAACCGTATTCATCACCCGGATTTTTGCCGTTTCTGCAGCCGTAAAAATATCCTCGAGCTCCATCATCCGCATCTTCAATTCAGCAATTTCTTTTTCCTTTTGATATTGCAGACGGTAGATCTTCGTAAAAAGCTGGTTCTTATCCGGCGGCAATGTTCCGGTTTTCTCTTTCATGATACTCAAGATATTATAACTCTTCTGGAGCTCATCAATTTCCTTATTCAGTTTGGTAATTCTTGGCACTAACATTTTATATTCTTCACGGAGTTCCGGAATAACCCCTACTTCCAACGCCGTTATCGTACCCATCGGTGCACCGATATTTTTCGCCTCAATTTCCTGCCCTACCGTTACTCTGCCGCCAACAATTAATCCTTTTTTTCCGCTAACGCTGAGCTTTTTCCCTGCCATTACCCGGCTATGCATAATCGCTTCTGAAACAATTAATTCTTCGGCACAACGTACCTCACTGTTCTCAATATAACGGACAAAGATACTTCCCTGCACATTAACTGTGCCGCGGACAATTCCTTTATTAACCTTCAGATTTCCTCCGGCAATAACCTTGCCCTCCAGATTGCCGAAAATTTCTACATCTCCGCCTGCTTCAATCAGGAAGGAATGCTTCTGACTGCCCCTCACAATCACATTCCCCGGAAAGATAATATTACCGGTCTGAAAGTCAACATCACCTTTCACTTCAAAGGTGGAATACACGTTTATTTTTCCGCCAATATAGTTCACGTGCCCTTGCTGTGTGGAGATCAGTTTCGAGTTATTCTCAATAATCTTCGTATTAGCCCCTACTGGTAAACGAATTTCTTTGCCGTGCGGCGCACGTACCACCTGCCCTAAGATATCTTTGCCATTTACTCCGGGAGTAGCCGGAATTCGTTCCGCCAGCACTGTGCCTTCATCAACAATTTGAATTAGACCCAGGTCATAAAAATCTACACTTCCATTCTCCAATTCCTTGGGCTTCAAGGCACTGCTCTGTATATCGACCATGAAACGGATGGTCGCATCTTGACCTTCTTGCGGTTTTTCGCCCTCGGCAATCAGCCATTCCCGATAACAATCCTGAGAATTGATTATTTTCGCAAAAAGGTCCTCCTTAATCCCGTGTTTTATCCCTTTCGCTTCGAGAAAAGAAAGTATTTTTTCCGGGGTAAGGTTGCTGCCATCCAAAGATGGATACACCTTTAAGGTGGCATTCATAAAGTCTTTAGCCATTATAATATCGAGTAAGGTTCCAATAATCGTCGTGTCTTGCACTGTGCAGATTTTCATGTTTTCGCCGGTCGCGTCTGCAAAACACTGCTCGAGCAGTTCCTGCTTGCACATGATGTTACGCTTCGCCAACTCTCCTGACAATAATTCGATACTCATGGGAGAAAGAGCGGGGGCTGTTGTCTGTTCCATGTGCTCAACCCGCAGAAAGATGTCTTCTCCTTCTAAGGTCAATTGATAGCGTTTGCTTGGGATTGCTCGTTCTTCCTGGTTCATCTTCTTATCCCTCCCCTAACCTTTTTTTGAGTCGGGATAGTTTTCCCCGCATCCTAAAGATGGCCTTCGTATGTAATTGGGATATTCTGGACTCAGATAATTCAAGTACTTCGGCAATTTCTTTATTGGACAACTCATGATAATAAAAAAGACTAATTACGAGCTTCTCTTTCTCCGGTAAGTCTTCCAGCACTTTGAGCAACATCCCTTTGATTTCCCTTTCTTCCGCAATAAGTGCCGGATTCGGGCTTTCCTGATTGACCAGACTATCTTTAAGGGAAAAATCCTCTTCTTCGCAAAGGGATTCATCAAGGGATAGGATTGTCACAAATTGTACGGCTTTCAACCATTCGGTCAACTCAGTCTGCTTAATATTTAAGAAGGCGGCGATTTCCTGGTCAGTAGCATTACGGCCAAGCTTGATCTCCAGTTTATGATAGGCCTCCCCCAATAATTTTGCCTTTTTTCGTACGGAAACCGGTAGCCAGTCTTCTCTCCGAATGCCGTCAATAATCGCCCCTTTGATCCTTTTGACGGCAAACGTGGAAAAAGGAATCCCCAACTGAGGATTGTAACGATCTATCGCCTCAAGAAGTCCGAAAATACCATGACTGTATAAATCTTCTTTCTCCAGATGTGACGGCAAGGTAAAAGCCATTTTCTGAGCAATCTTTTGCACTAAGGAAATATAATGAATAATGAGTTTTTCTTTTACATCCGCCTCTTTATTTACATAATATTCCTGCCAAAGGTCGTAAGCTTCCATGATTTAACCATGCTCCTTTGCCATCATTCGATTAACCCCAATTTTCTTATTTCAATCTGACGTGAATAAACTAACCTGATAATTGCTTTCCTGGTTTCTTCCGAAATACAGGTAAAACTAACACCGATTACTAATACCTTATCCCCTCGACAATCAAGCTCCGGGTGAATGCGGGCGATGAACCCCGTTACTTTAAACAAGGTATTATCGAGCGTAAACTGCAATCCAACAATACTATCCTGTTCAAAAGGCAATTGCTGCTGATGAATTACCAGTGACAAACCTCCGCCGCTGATATCTTTCGATTGGGAGAGGATAGTCCATTTCTCCCCTTTGTTGTCAAGATAACTGATAATGACATCCGTAATCAGACACACCCTGACAAATTGTCTCTTCTGAATACGTTCCAGCATCTCAACACTAGTCATCAGAATAATTTGATACAGATTTCCCGTTTTGTTATCCACAACAACAGTCGGAATCGAATAAATTGCTGTCGCATCCCAGAATAAGACATTAACCGTTGTCCCTGTCGGAATAAAAACCGGTTGCATATCCTGAATAGGTGCCGCTAAGCTAATCATATTTTCCCCGAGTTCTTCTTCGATATGTTCAACTCTGCTCGCATAGCGGATTGTTTGTTGTTCATCCTCGGCACAAACTAACTCAATACTCACTAATTGATTAACCGTTAAAAAATCATTTATCCTTGCCATTATTCATACCTTCGCTTATCTGAAATATTGGGCAACCTTATTAAAAAACCCTTTGATGCCCCGTTGCTGTTCTAACTGATATTCCTGATCGGATAATTTTGCCGCAATCACATAAATGTTTTGCGCCGCAAAGGATTGCGGGTAAGCCAGAATAAAAGCCTGCTGTTCGTGGACGGCCTGTTTGACCTTAGGATCTTCGACGATAAAACCCAGAAATTCAATATTGTGTTTTAAGAACCGGCTCACGGCAATTTGAATTTTATTATAGACGACAGCAGCTTCTTTCGGGGTAGGGACCCGATTGACAACCAAATACATGCGGCCGCGATAGTTTTGCTGGTATAATGACTTGATAAAACCATAGGCATCGGTAATGGCCGTCGGTTCAGGCGTAGTAACAATGATTAATTCATCTGCAGCCAAGGCAAAACTGAGCACCGACTGGGAAAGACCCGCCCCGGTATCAATTAAGAGATAATCTGCCTCGCCTTCCATTTTACTCAGTTTAGTAAGGAAATTCTCTAACTGCCAATCCTTGAGATTGGCTAATTCCTGCATCCCGGAACCTCCGGGAATCAAATACAGCCCGTTCGGACCTTCGATCATAATTTCCGAGATTTCTTTTTCGTCATTAATCACATGGGATAGATTATAAGAAGGAGCAAGACCCAAAATAACGTCAAGGTTAGCTAAACCCAAATCAGCGTCCAGCAGAATAACCCTTTGTTTAAACTCGGTAAGCGCTAAAGCTAAATTGATGGAAAGATTGCTTTTACCAACCCCTCCTTTGCCGCTGGAGATGGTGATGACACGGGTCCCCTTCTTATTAGAGCCGTTTATCTGTGCCTGTATGCTGTTTTTCATTTGTTTAACGATTAGACGTAAAGCATCAGCCTGATTATTCATATCGCTACTCCTTAATTAACAGTTGCACAAGTTTTATCGGGTCGGCTATTTCAATATCATCGGGGATGTTTTGCCCAATTGTAAAATAGGAAATAGGATATTTTTCATTACAGGCAATATTATAAATAGAACCATAATTTGATGTTTCATCAAGTTTCGTAAAAATCAAACTGGTAATATTGATATCCTGATAAGTCTCTAAAATATCCACAAGATCCTGGTATTTACTCGTGCTTGACAAAACCAGAAAAATGTCGTCGGCCTGCGAGTTCTCCAGGTATGTTTTCAGTTCTTCCACCTGTGTTTCGTTTCTATGACTACGACCGGCCGTATCGATATAAATCATCTCCTGATCATTCATATCGTTAAGCGTTTGGTGCAAATTCTCCGGAGTAAAGATTACTTTCACCGGTACATTCATAATTTCACCGACTGTTTTTAATTGTTCAACGGCGGCGATACGGTATGTATCGACTGTAATCAAGGATACTTTCTTTCTTTCAATGACCGCACTCATGGCGGCTAATTTGGCGATCGTCGTCGTCTTGCCAACTCCTGTAGGACCAATAAAGGCTAAGATCCGGCTGTTTTCCCTTTTGTTGGGCGCCGGGATAAATTTCATTTTTTTAATTGGTTTTAAAAGACAGGCAAAAAAGATTTTGTTTAACTCTTCCGGGGTTTGGAGAGGCGATTTAGCATATTCGTCAATGGTAGATTTAACAATACTTTGCGCAATTTTCTCCTCGATATCCCATTTTTTCAAACGCTGATACAAGCTCTGCCCGATTTTAGGAAAACGAGGCTGCCCGATACTTTCCAGCATCGAGGACATTTCTTTCATCATATTGCGCATCTCGGTTAATTCCGTATTGACATCGTTGTTACTGTTCTTGCCACTCTCGGCAGGATCTTTCCCGGAGATTGCCACGGCAGTTTCCAGATTTTCCGGGATCTCATTCTGACTATCTTCCACTGCCGCGGTTACTTCCACATAATTCTTGCGAAAAAGTCCTAAAAACCCGCCTTCTTTAAAATAGCGCGTATGCAAAATAACAGCATCATTACCTAACTCAGCCTTGATTTTTTCCATGGCTTCCTGCATATTCAATGCAACGATTCGTTTAACCCGCATTAATCTTCACCATCCCTAATGATTCAATTTCGATATTAGCAGGAATTTCATTATAAGAGAGAATCGGAATTGCCGGCAAATATCGTTCGACCAGTTTTCTAAAATAGGACCTGAGCGGTGAGGAAGCAAGTACAATAATCTGTTTCCCCATAAAGCCATTCTTTTCTAGCATGCCAGCTAATTCTGCAATGATCTGCTGCGCAACCCCCGGATCAATGGCCAGGTAATTGCCATGTTCGCCTGTCTGGATACTCTGCATAATTATTTGCTCTAAACGGGGATCCAAGGTTAAACAGTATATTTTGCCCTGCTCATCAACATATAATTGAGCGATTTGCCGGGCCAGCTTTTGCCGTACATATTCGGTCAATAACTCCGGATCTTTCGTCACCGGGCCCCAATCGCCCAGAGCCTCTAAAATCAGCACCAAATCTCTAATGGGCACTCTCTCGCGCAATAAGTTGGCCAATACTTTATGAATATCTGCCAGGGAAAGGATATTGGGCATAATTTCGTCCACAACGGCGGGATATTCCTTTTTTAAATTATCCAGTAACGCTTTAATATCTTGTCTGCTCAAGATATCAGCGGCATTATTCTTCAGGAATTCCGTGATATGTGTGGCCAGTACCGAAGGAGGATCGACAACCGTATAACCGGTTAATTCCGCCTGTTCCCTTACGGAAGGCCCAATCCATTTAGCGGGTAGCCCGAATGCCGGTTCTTTTGTGGGTATCCCAGGTAAATCCCCCTCCCCGCCCATGGCCATATATTGATTTAACATTATTTCACCTTGCGCCAAAGGTACTCCTCGTAATTTTAAAACATAATTATTCGGGGCAAGCTGCATATTATCTCTGACCCGGATCGGCGGTATCACTAACCCTAATTCTAAGGCACATTGCCGACGAATCATCACAATCCGGTCAAGTAAATCACCGCCTTGTCCTGCGTCAACAAGCGGGATGAGCCCATAACCCATTTCTAATTCCACCGGATCAACTTGCAGAAGTGAATACACACTATCTGGTTTCTTTATTTCGCTGACCTCCGCAGATTCCGCGGCAGCAGCTCCTTCCTGAAGCTGATTGCGTTGATTAACTCTCAAGGTATAAGCTAGAATTGCCGCAATGACACCAAGAAACAGAAAGGGAAACGTCGGCAGACCCGGAACCATTCCTAATAAAATCAACACTCCGGAGGCAATTCCTAAGACCTTGGGATTGGAGAAAATCTGACCGATTAAGTCTTCCCCGAGACTATTCTCGGAAGCGGCACGGGTAACGATAATGCCTGTGGCCGTAGAAAGCAACAAGGCCGGAATCTGACTAACCAAGCCATCACCTACCGTTAAGAGCGTGTAAGTCTGAGCGACCTCAGCAATGCCGCCCATCTTCCGCTGCAACATTCCAATCGCCATACCGCAAACAATATTGATAATGGTAATAATAATACTGGCAATAGCATCACCTTTGACAAACTTACTGGCACCATCCATTGCCCCATAAAAATCAGCCTCACGCTGGATCTTCGTTCTTCTTTGCCGGGCCTGATCTTCCGTAATCAAGCCGGCATTCAGATCAGCATCAATGCTCATCTGTTTTCCAGGCATCGCATCAAGGGTAAAACGCGCGGCAACCTCGGCGACACGTTCGGCGCCCTTGGTAATAACGATAAATTGAATAATTACCAGGATTAGAAAGATGACAAAACCAACAAACGCATTGCCCCCAACGACAAAATTACCGAATTGCTCAATGACCTCACCGGCATCCGCATTCAGCAGAATTAGTCTGGTGGAGGAAATATTCAGGGCTAAACGGTAAAGAGTCATGATTAAGAGGATGGACGGAAACACGGAGAAATCCAAAGGTTCTTTATTATACATGGAAACAAGCAGAATTGTCAAAGAACAGGTAATATTAAAGACAATTAAAACATCCAATAATGACGTCGGCAAAGGAATAATCATCATAATAACAATCGAGATTACCCCAAGCGCCACAATAATATCGGTATGCCGGCTGATGAAATTGTTATGTACTTTGGGTTGCATCATCTTAATCGCTCCTAAAAGTGTCCTTTTAACCGATAAACATAGGCCAATACTTCCGCAATCGCTTTATATAATTCCTCCGGAATCGGAAAACCAATTTCCACTTCCTGATACAAAGCTCTCGCTAAGGCCTTATTTTCCACAATCGTCACATTATGATCTATCGCTAATGTTTTAATCCTTTGCGCCATAAAATCTTGCCCTTTGGCCACCACTACCGGGGCAGACATGCTGTTTTCATATTTTATCGCTACGGCAAAATGGGTAGGGTTAGTAATTACGACGGCCGCTTTCGGTACATCCTGCATCATCCTGCGTGTAGCCATTTGCCGCTGTCTCGCTTTGATTTCGGCTTTTAAATACGGATCTCCCTCCGTGGATTTTAATTCTTCTTTGATCTCCTCTTTGCTCATCTTCAACGATTTTTCATAATCATAGTATTGAAAGGCATAATCTGCCACCGCAATGACAAAGAGAACAGCTAAAATTCGCCAACCAACCTTTATGGTGATCTCACCGACAATACTCAAAGAATCCCCCAGAGGATAATCCATTAAAACAGCCAGACGCGGTAATTCCTTATACAGAAAGGAAAAAGCAATATAGCCCACTAAAAACGTCTTGAAAAGTGTTTTAATCAGTTCTGCCAAGGCTCGTTTCGAAAAAATCCTTTTCAAACCGTTGACAGGATTTAAACGGGTAAAATCGAGCTTTATAGATTCGGTTGTAAACAAGAAACCAATTTGGAGCACATTGGCCAAGTACCCTGCCACCATGGCTACCAATAAAATAGGTCCGCTCATGATGGCCAGAATAATAAGCATCTCGTAAAAAAGATGTAACGCATTTTCTGTTGTCAAGTCTACTGTGCTGTATGTAAGTACATACCCGCAGAATTTAGCAAACAATTTGAGGCAATAAGGAATCCAAAACTTTAAGCAGAGCAAGGTAAGTGCCAGAATAATTACTGTAATCAGTTCATTACTCTTGACGACCTGTCCTTTTTTACGCGCTTCCTGTTTTCTGCGCGGGGTGGCTTTTTCCGTTTTTTCCCCGGCAAATAACTGTAAATTCATTTGAAAATCTAAATCAAGCATTGGCATATTCCTTATCACTTCAGGTAATCAATTCATAAATCGTAGTGAACATGTCACTGAAAGAACCAAGAAATAAATAAACCAGCAAGGGGATGGTCACCAGTAAAACAAAGAAACCAATTATAATTTTTACCTGCAAACCAACCATGAAGATATTCATCTGTGGTACTGTTCTCGACATAATACCCAAAACAAAATCGGTAATCAGTAAGGCCCCCACGACCGGCATGCCTATTTTGCAGCCAATGACAAAAATATTACCGAAATAGGCGAGAAAACTGGAAATAAAATCGGGGCTCAATAAGAACGACTGCCCGACCGGGAAGGCGCGATAACTGTCAAAAACCGCTTGAATAAACAAATGATGTCCGTCAATCAAAAGAAAGGCCAAAAGAGCCAAAACATATTTAAAGTTGCCAATTAACGGTGCCTGTGTTCCACTTAACGGATCAACAACATTCATCATCCCAAATCCCAATTGTGTATCAATAATCTGACCGGCAAGCTGAATCGCGGCGAAAAAAAACTGCACAATTAAAGCCAGGGCAATACCCGTAAAGAGTTCCATGACCAGTGTTAAAGCATAACCGGACAACGGCAGGTTCAGAGGAATATCACCGGCCAAACCCATCAACCAGGCAAAAAAGGTCAGCAGCATTAATACACTTACCCTCCATTGCACAGGCAATGATTGGGTACTAAATACGGGGATAAAGGAAATCCCGCTAAACCTGGCTAATAGCAGAAAAAATCGATCCAATCCCGGCAAAAAACCTGCAAATAACTCCACTACCGTCTACACCTCTGTTTAATTTCTTCAATCTATTTCTTCTATTTGCTTAATTTACTTAATTAACTTAATAAGATTAATAAAATTAATTAACTGGTTTTATTCTCTTTTCTTTCTTCAAGACAGGACTTCAATTCATGAGACTGGGGATAGCAGAAATAACATTCGTGGTAAAAGCGACCAGTAGATTCAACATCCAGGGTCCGAAAATAATTAAACAAATAAAGATCACAACGATTTTCGGGACAAAAGTAAGGGTTTGTTCCTGAATTTGCGTAGTGGCCTGAAAAATACTGATCATTAAACCGACTAATAAACTGGTCCCTAATAAAGGTACTGATAAGAGCAAAATTGTATATACCGCTTCTTTCCCGAGATATATTATAAAATCCTGCGTCATTTTTCAACACCTTACCTATTTCAAAGTACCATTTTATTAGCGAAAACTCGTAATTAAGGACTGCACAACCAAATTCCAACCATCAACTAAAATGAATAACAAAAGCTTAAAGGGTAAGGAAATCATCATGGGCGGTAACATCATCATCCCCATTGACATCAACGTACTGGCCACAACCATATCAATAATGATAAAAGGCAGATAGAGAATAAAACCAATTTGAAAAGCAGTCTTTAATTCGCTGATAGCAAAAGCAGGAATCAGCACATGAGTAGGAACATCTTCGGGTCCCTCCGGTTTGGGCAATTGCGATAAATTAACAAATAAGGCCAGGTCCTTCTCCCGGGTTTGTTCGATCATAAAAGCCCGTAACGGATTCAGTGCATTATGATAAGCCTCTTGTTGCGTTATTTCCTTATCCAAATAAGGCTGTAACGCATTCTGATTTATTTCAGTCCATACAGGGGCCATGGTAAAAAAGGTTAAAAACAAGGCTAAGCCGATTAAAACCTGATTGGGCGGCATCTGCTGGGTTGCGAGCGCGTTACGTAAAAATGAAAAAACAACGATGATTCTCGTAAATGAAGTCATTAAAATCAAAATAGCCGGTGCCAGAGTTAAAACAGTTAAAATAGCAAGGATCTGTAAGGTTAACACTACATCTTCCGGCTGGTCAGAAGAATCAATCTCCAGCCCGATCCTCGGTATAGCTACTTCGGTTGCCTCTGCCTCAACAGGAAGGAAAAAGAAGAGCATCAGAACAAACATCACAACAAGAATCAGCTTCTGCCCTCTTCTATTCATCCCTATCCCCCCCTTTGATGATTTCATGGGATAGGTGCTGACTTTTGCGAAGTTGTTCCGCCAACTGCTGTTGAAAACGCTCGTGCTTTAATTCATCTCCATTTTTCCGTAAGGGGAAACCTTCTTTGAAAAACCGGCCGATTCTGAAAGGCATAATATTTTCTATTTCCTGCAGATTCTCCTTAATCTCCTTCCATTTGGGCGAATCGGTTTTAATTTGCTTTAAAATACTGATCTGACCATCGCTGACCGCCACAATACAAGTGAGATCATCCAACTCCATTAAGTATAAACCACGATTGGGCCCAAGAGGTTGATAATCAAGGATCTTAATCCATTTGCGCTGATTGTCCCGCAGTTTCTGTTGCTGATTAATAATCCTTAAGATAAAGTAAACAATAAAAATGATTAAGAAAAGACTTAATATAATTCGAAAAAAAAGGGCGCCGACACTGGGTAACTCCATCACGCTATTTGTAGCCGACGAATCCGCCGTTAATGCTGAAAAGAAGATTATTTTATCCATATTTCCTCCAACATCCTAAGCCAAAGCATTTTTCACTGCCTCCAAAACCCGTTCCGGTTGAAAAGGTTTGACAATAAAGTCGCGGGCTCCGGCTTTAATAGATTCAATAACCATAGACTGCTGTCCCATGGCACTGCACATTACGATACGTGCATTAGGGTCATTCTTTTTGAGCCAAAGGACGGCCTTAATCCCATCAAGCTGGGGCATGACGATATCCATAATCACCAGATCCGGCTTTAATTCGGCATATTTTTCTATCCCGACCTGACCATTTTCAGCTTCTCCAATGACCTCGTAACCATTTTTCGTCAGAATATCTCTGAGGATCATTCTCATAAATGCGGCATCATCGACAATTAGTATTCGTTTGGCCATTACATCTTAACCCTCCAGCCTTATCACTTTGTATATTTACCCTGGCTTTAAAGCCTATCTTAAGTTTCTAACCCTTTCTTCCGGCGAGATAATTCCGGTAACCCTGACCCCAAAATTCTCATCAATAACCACAACTTCCCCATGTGCTAACAGTTTCCCGTTTACTAAAATATCCACCGGTTCACCGGCTAATTTATCCAGTTCGATAATGGACCCATTAGTAAGCTCCAGGATATCTTTAATCTTTTTATGTGTTCTCCCTAACTCCACCGATAACTGTAAACCAATATCCATGATTAAGTCTAAATTAGGAGGCTCATTTTTGATCTGTTCCGCCGCCGTAAAATTATTAAATTTGACCGGAGATATTTCCACATTTCTGATGGCGTGGATTTCTTCCTTGGCGGGAGGACGTTTGCTACTGTTTTGCGGTTCAGCAACAGCTTTGGTCATTTCGTTCTGCTCAGTTTGGAGGACGGGAATATTACTATGAATAATTTCTTCGACGATCCTCTTGGCAGTAGAAACAGGTAAAATCTGCAAGATCTCACTATCAACTAATTCTTCGATATTAAACTGATAGAGAATCGAGACTACTTCTTCCGTGTTCTCCTCAAATAAAGCCGACTCATCCAGCGTCACGATCCTATATTCGGTTGGTGAAATTTCAATCGGTGTATTAATAATCTGCGCCGCTGAAGTAGAAGATGCACCCATCATCTGATTCATCGCTTCACTGATGGCACTAAAATGAATGTCGCTTAATTCTTGAGGCGGATTGCTACCATCTCCACCCATCATCAAATCAACAATGATTCCTATATCGTAAGTTTGCAGAAACAATATATTAGTACCTTCTAAGCCCTCTTGATACTTAACTTTAAGCATAAAATAGGATCCCGGGTACTTTTCTTTAAGAGCATCAACTGTGGATGCCTGCACCTGCGGTGTGGAAATATTAATCTGCCTTCCTATAAGTGCTGCTAAGGTTGTGACTGAATTACCCATTGAAATTGTGGCAAATTCACCTAAGACGTCTTTTTCCATAGACGATAATAGGTCAGCCGAAATTTCTTGATTCGCCGCGGAAGCTTCGTTTTGTACATCATTTTCCTTTAATAAGGCATTTATTTCTTCCTGTGACAACATGCCATTCACTATTATTCCCCCTCGCTCTCCACTCTTTCTATCTTCACTGCCATCTTGTTTCCTATGATACCCGGTTTGCTACGGAACTTTAATTGTGAAGCAATATAGACATCAATTTCACTGTTTATTCTTGTTTCTAACGGAATCACATCACCCACTTGCAGATCCATTAATTCTTTAATTGTAATCACATTCGTCCCTAAAACTGCTGAAACAGGTATGACGGTCTTTCCCAGCGTTTTTTTGATGTACTGGCTGTGTTCCTCGGTATTTGTTGTATTCACACTACCAAACCAGAATTTTTTATTTAATTTATCCGCTATCCCTTCTAACATCAGACAGGGAAGGCAAATATTGATTAATCCTTCCACATCACCAATTTTTGTATCAATGGCAATTACTAAAACCATTTCTGAAAAGGCCACAATCTGCGTAAACTGTGGATTTGTCTCAATGGCATCAAAGGTGGCCCTGACCGGGTGAAGACTACTCCAGGCCTCATTAAAAAGCAAAAGAACCTTTTCGATGATCTTTTCGAACACGTTTTTTTCAATTTCCGTCAAATGCCGACCTTTGAATGAAGCTACGCCGGGGCCACCGAAGACGCGATCAATAATGCTATAGCCAATAACCGGCGAGAATTCAATAACACCTTTGCCTTCTAAGGGTGGCAAACTAAAAATGTTCATGATGGTTGGATTGGACATCGATAAGGTAAATTCCTCATAAGTAACTTGATCAATAGAAGCCACTTTGGCAGTAACCCTGGCCCTCAGAATACCGGAAAACAAGGTTGTTAATAAAAGGCAAAAATTATCATAGATGATCTGCACGGCATTAAGCTGTTCCTTGGAAAACTTATTCGGCCGACGGAAATTGTACAAGCGGAATTTATTATCGTCTTCCTGGATCATCTCATCGAGATCTACCGTGCCCGCTTGCATCGCCGAAAGCAATACGTCTATTTCCGTCTGAGTTAAGATTTCACTCATTTTTTATTCACCCCTAGCAATTGCGCTTTTCTGTACACTGACTATTAATTCATGTTTAGGTCACAATAAACTTCTGAATATAAATATTTTTAATCTCACCTTTAGTCAAAAAAGCATTGATATTTTTCTTTAAAACAGTGATCAGTTTCGTCTTCCCCTCAGGGTCTAATACCTCTTGACTTTGCTCCATTAAGACCAGATTCACAATATGGATCAGAACATCTTTTTTCTCTTCCAATTCCTGCGCCACATCTTCATCGGCTGCCTCAAAGGCAAACTGAGCTTGCAGGTATTGATTTGTCCTGCCATTAAAATTTACCGTGGTTTCTTCAATTATAACTCTTGGTCCGAGCACTTCGGCCGGTTCCTTTTCAGCCACATTGGCTATCACCATTTTATAAATAAAAAAGCCGGAACCAAGCATCACTAATACTAAAGCCGTTATTAATATTAACACGATTTTTTTACTATTTTCCTCAGCCATACTGATACACCCTTTCTCTTAATGAGGTTCATTAATTAATAAGCTTTCCCGGATCAGCACGATATCCACCCGGCGGTTTTTTTGGCGATTCTCTTCACTGGTGTTTTCGGCAATCGGATGGAATTCACCATAACCAACTGCGGAGAGCAGTTTTCCGGCAATGCCCTGTCCGGTCAAATATCTTAAAACATTAGTTGCCCGTGCCGTGGATAATTCCCAGTTTGAGGGATAACGAGCCGTATGGATCGGTAGATTATCCGTATGTCCTTCAATTCTGATCGGACATCCTAAGTCCAGAAAAATCGTCGCTAAATCAGTGAGAATTATCCGCGATTCGTTATGTAATTCGGCACTACTTTTCGGGAATAAGACTGAATCCTGAAAACGAATCACCATCCCGCGTTCCTCAATATTAGTGGTGACACTGCCTTGTAATTTGTGGTCTTCAATATACTGATTAAACTTCTCTTGAATCGCTTGCAGTTTTTTCTGTTCCTCAAGATATGCCCGGTACTCTGCTTCATTCTGCGGTACATCCGGTATTTGCACATCGATGCTTCCCGACTCAAAAAAATCATCTTCGATGGAAGATTTCCCTCCGTCTAAAACGCCTAACGCCCCTTGCAATGAACCGACTAAGGATCTCCATTTATGTGCATCTAATGTGGAAAAGGAATACAATAAAACGAAAAAAGTTAAACATAATGTTACTACATCAGAATAGGTGAGTAACCAAAGATGAGTGTTTTCATGTTCATCTTCACATCTTTTATACCTCTTCATACAAATAGCCTCTTCTTCTTTCTTCTAACTCTTTTCGGCGATACTCCTCCAGGATGTTTTTCTGCTTCGGATAGAGGAAAGTCTTTAATTTTTCTTGGATAAGACGTGGATTTTCCCCTGCCTGAATCGAAAGCACCCCTTCGATGATGATTTGTTTAAGCAAAAGCTCTTGTTTACTGCGTGCTCTTAATTTGCCGGCAATCGGCAGACAGACCAGATTAGCAATGATCGCCCCGTAAAATGTGGTAATTAAGGCTAAGGCCATCCCCGGGCCTAACTTGGACGGGTCGTTAATATCTTTCAGCATCAGAATAAGACCAATCAAAGTACCTAACATACCAAAGGCCGGAGCGCAGGCCCCCATATAAGTGAAAATCCCCGCTCCAGTTTTATGGCGTTCTTCAACCATGGTCAATTCATTTTCTAAAATATCATGTACCAGGTCGGGATCAGTGCCATCAACAATTAGTTGCACCCCTTGCGCTAAAAAGGGATCGGTGTCTTCATCCTCAACTAAGGTCTGGTCAAGGGATAACAACCCTTCCCTCCGGGCTCTTTCCGCCATTTTCACAATTTTAGCGATTACTAAATAGGGCTCAATATCACTCTGGAAAAAAGCCTTTTTCAAGACCTTCAAGACACCACATAACTGGGTGAAGGAATAATGAATTAAGGTTGCACTAATCACGCCGCCTACGACAATTAATAATGAAGAAAAGTCCCAGAAAGTTAAAAGACTTCCCTTGTTTAGGATCGCACTCATAATTAGTGCTATCCCCGCAATAATCCCCATTATCGTTGAGAGATCCATAACAACAACTCAACTCTTTCCTCTAATTCTTAATAGGTATCGGTCAACTGTTTTTTGTACTCCACTGCTTTGGTAACCACATCATCGATACTTTCCTTAACCATCATTTTTTTTCCGTTAATCAGTGTAACAACCGTGTCAGGAGTAGCTTCAATTGTCTCAATCAACTCGGCGTTAAGAATAAATTGTGCTCCATTAAGTTTTGTTAATTTAATCATGATTAATCTCCAACTTTCTAAAGCCGCCCCCAGCCCCGCTTCCGGAGCGGGGGCAGGCTTTATTTAATTATTTACCGACGGAGGTTTACCAGTTCCTCTAAGATTTGATCGGAGGTAGTAATAATGCGGGAATTAGCCTGAAAACCACGCTGGGTAATGATCATGTCCACAAACTCCTGAGAAAGATCCACATTGGACATCTCCAGGGTTTCAGGCTTAATATCACCGCGTCCGGCAATCCCGGGAATACCGATATTAGGTGCTCCGGAATTAGGGGAAAAATCATAAAGGCTGCTTCCTACTTTTAACAAACCGGCCGGGTTAGAAAAACTAGCCAGGCAAATCTGGGCTAGATTTCTTTTTTGTCCGTTCGTAAAGGTTCCGGTTAAGACTCCGCTTGCATCGACGGTAATCCCCTCTAAATCCCCGGCATTATAGCCATCCTGGTTAGTATAAGTAATTGTGAATTCTCCGGCATATTCAGTGGCATTGCTATAATCTAAGGTTAAGGTCAAATCAGCCGCCCCGGGAATTGATTGTACCGCCGTACTAACAGTGGAACTATTGAATTTGCCTGTTAACGAATCAAAAGTAATTGTTCCGGTTCCACCACTATTAAAGACATTATCAATCATCGTGGCAACACCCCAGGTATTGTCTGCCACCTTTGTATAGTAAATGTTGGCTGTGTGCACATCTCCTTTGGAATCAAAGATGGAAACACTGGTGGTATAATTGGGCGTTTGGTAATTGAGCGAATAATTGCCCGAAGCTGCGCCCGCCAGAATCGTCACTTCGCCGGTATTATGATCGATCGTATAATCGGCTGCATCCAGTACATCACCGGTAGACTCATTCGTTACGGTAATGGTCGTACTAGGCAGGCATACTTTTGAGAGAGTAAGTGTCGTCGCTGTTCCGTTCGTATGGGTGGTATAATCGGTCTGAATATCAGCCGTAGCTTTGGCATCTAAATTCTTGCCAAAATCAATCTTACTTGTGGCCTTAGGCGGTGCGGATAATTGTGAGGAAAGATTAATACTGACAATTTCGTCCCGCGGGTTTATCACCCCATCGGCATCGGCCAGGATTCCCTGCACACGCATCCCGTTAGCTTTATTGTAGAAGGACATATTAAAATCAAAATCAAAGTTGCCTGCTCTGCTATAGTATGTTTTTAGACCATCTGATAACATGAAAAAGCCATCGCCCTCAATGGAAAGATCCGTATTTTTCCCGGTTGCTTCGGAACTACCGGAAGTATGCACCACATCGATGGAAGCAACGGTCATTCCCAGACCAACCTGGACCGGATTAATGCCAGCCCTTGTGGCAGTCGGAGCAGCAGCTCCGATCAGTGTTTCACTTAACAAATCCTGAAAAGCCACCCGGCTTTTTTTGAACCCGATGGTATTCACATTAGCGATGTTGTTACCGATAACATCCATCCTCGTTTGATGATTCTTCAAACCGGATATACCGGCAAATAATGAACGCATCATAACACATGACCTCCTTTTTTTATCACCGTAAGCCAGGTTCTGTCGTTCCCCGGCTGGGGCTTCCTCCAAGAGGTCCGGCCCCGTAACACTATTCTGCCATTAATTAATAATCGCACTGTCGATGTTGGTAAAAACATTCCCTTTTCTGCTCTCGCCGTCCACCGCCGTAATTACTGTCTTATTCTTAATACTGACGACAAAGGCTAAATCATCAAGCATGACTAAAGATTCTTGAGCCCCTTTGTTTTCCGCTTTATTAACCGCCTCCTTCAATCTTAGCAATTGGGTCTCACCTAGTTGAATTTTCCTGTGTTCCAGTCTTTCCTGCGCATGACGGGAAAATTTCAATTCACTGCTGCCGGCAATTTCCTTCTGTAATATCTCATTGAATTGTGATGAGCTTGAATCATTAGTCTGAGGTGTTTTTCCGGGTCTACTCGGACTAATTGGCTGAATCGGTTGAGAGATAATAAAAGGTTTGTCCACCATCATCATCACCTACCTTACTGAAAGAATATCCGTGAGAGCCACCTCGTCTTCACCTGCCAGCGCCAGATAACGGCCATCAACCTGTTTGATCGAGGAAACAGTGCCCGTTTTTACTTCTTCATCTGCGGCTTTGTATGTTATCTCACGTCCCAGCATGTTTAATCCTTGGCTAAAACCGTTTAAAGTAGTTTGATAGAGCATTGCTTCCAAGAGATAGGAAATATTGGCGTTATAATTGTTCTGGGCCTCAGCCAGCGTTAATAATCCCGTCTCAAAGGTCTTATTCAAATTCTGCATCTGTTCGAGGCTGGACATTTGGGCCATCTGCGCAATAAACTCTCTGTCTTCCATCGGATTCATCGCATCTTGATAACGAAGTTCAGTCACTAACAACTTTAAAAATTCATCTTTTCCTAATGCCTTGTTCAGTTTGGAATCCGCAGTTTCGGTTGCCGCATAGTTGGTTCCTGTCGCGCCGGTATTATTCACTTGCATAATTCTCCGCTCCTTTCTTCTTAAACTAGGTAATCATACATGCCTGTTAGAACTCGGTCATTCTGCTGTTCCGCCATACGAAGATCATTTTCAAAGATGTGACTTGGTTCATAGAATGCTCTCTTTAGCTCAATAAATCTACTTTGTTGCCAGGACTCTTTATCCTGTTGCTGATGCTCGTAATTACTTTGATTAAATTGCTCACCGCCCAGTTCAATATCCAGTTTGTCAAAACGAATACCCTGATCCTGGAAGGACTGGCGCAAACTATTCAGACCGCTTTCCAACAGGTCTCTAGTTACGGGAGCATGGGCAGTAATCTTTACGGAAACTGTTCCTTCGTCCGAAGTCAAGGTGACGACCATTTTTCCCAATTCTTTTGGTTCAAGTTGCACTACTAATTCTGTGGTTCCATCTGCCTTGTTCATTGTTTTTAATTTGGAAATAACCAACTCTGGAAAATCATTAGTCATCTGCTGAACATCCACGTGAACTTCATTGTTTTGGCCATCTTGACTATTTTGCGGCTCTCCGAACATCTTCAGAGATGCCTGTTCGCCGTTTTGTATCAGCGTCTCCTGGCTTAGCTTGGTCGAAACATCCTCTGCCTCGGCATCTTGGGCCAAGAGATCCATTTCCTGATCCGGGAAGATGCCATTTTGCCTGGAATCAGCCATGTTGAGTCCTTTTTCGGTTGTTTCCATCGTCTGCAATGATAATGATTGGGCATCGGTCTGCGGAGTTGTTGGCATGGTCAGGTTTCCGGGTGTGAACAATGCCTCGGCACCATTCTCAGCAGCAGGCATTTGCTGCAGGGCACTGCCTTTCCCGGCTAAAGCAAGTAGCTTTTGCTCGGCCGTCTGCGGCAGTAAGTTAATGCCTTGAGCCAGAAAATCGTTCGGTTCACTTTGAAGCGGATTTGTGGTTAAACCAAGCATTCCCGAAAGCATGGCCAGAAAATTCTCATCCGCAACACCCGTTTGCTGCTTCTTATTGGTTTTGTTAGCAGTTGGAGCATTCTGCATGGCTACTGTACCTATCTTCTCCATTTATCCTCACCTCCTTTCGCTAATATCTGAACTCTCAGCTAGCTGCTTTTTTCCAGCAACAAGGCCGTAAGCAAAGCAGCGCGTTGAGGATCCATCAAAGAAATGATTTCACCCGACAATTTTTTATCCAACAGAGGCAAAATTAGGAGAACTGTTTCATCATCAAGATTTTCCATAATCCTCACAGTCGCCTCCGGCTCCATTTCCCGATAGTATTCGGCCAGTTCACGGGCATTCGCTTCCCTGCTTTCACTTTCCTTTTTGGCAACGGTGAACTGATTGACACTCTCCTGTAACTCCGTCACTTGTTCCAAAAGCGCCGTCTTTTCCTCTTCTAATCTCGTTATTCTGCTCAGTAGTTCACTCTTGTCTGCTCTTAACTGCTTATTTTCTTCTTCAATCGGTGACACCAACACTTCTGCAGGATTATCCGCCGGCTGTTTCACAAGCCCTTGTAAAAAAGGAATCTTGGCAAATACCGGACTGAGATCGATAAAATCAGTCTGATGTGCGGCTACCGCACCGATGCTACCGAAAACAAAGATCGCTAACAAGATCAATAAAACCATCTTTTTCATAAGGACATTACCTTCTCTTCATATTAATTGCCATCTCGTCCTGGAGATTCTGTTCCCGCTTGTTTTCTTCCTCAACATAGCGCAGATACTGCTTTTCATGCAATTTATCAATAATCTTTCTTTCTTTCATCGCTTGAATCAGCTTCTGTTTCGCGGCCTCAAGATTCTGCTTTTTTTCTGCGACAACTTCTTCATGCAGTTTTAGTAATTTATACTGGTACGTTAAATAGTTTCTGTATAATTTTATTTCATCAGCTGAAATAACCCCGTTTAAAATCTTGGAGAAATCGTTTTCTAATAATACAATCTTATATTTCATGTCTTTTTTCTTTTTTAAAGCCTGATTAAGTTGTGAAACACAATTTTCTACCTTTTCCAAACACACTTTTTCTTTGTGTTCACGCAAACGCTGAACATTCGCTAACCGAAACTTAAACATATCCTATCTACCCATTTCTAATAATCTCATTATAGATTTTCATTACTGCCCCCACTGCATCCGGATACTGCCAAAATTCATGAACCTCTTGCTGCAGGAATTCATTGATTTGTTCAATAAACTGCAACGCCAGATCTATTTTGGGGTTGTTGCCTTTTTGATAGGCCCCTATGTCAATGAGATCTTTCGCCTCTTGATAAACGGCAAGGATCTCCTTAATTTTATGAGCAGCCTCATTATGTTCCTTATCTACTACATTGATCATGACACGGCTGACACTGTTTAAAACATCAATCGCCGGATAATAACCGGAGGCCGCCAATTTACGTGAAAGAACAATATGTCCGTCCAGAATCCCTCTGGTGGCATCGGCAATCGGCTCATTCATGTCATCTCCATCAACTAAGACGGTATATAAACCGGTAATACTGCCTTTTTCCGATGTGCCGCTGCGTTCCAATAAACGCGGCAACAGAGCAAAAACCGAAGGGGTATAACCTTTTGTGGCAGGCGGTTCACCAATGGCTAAACCTATTTCTCTTTGCGCCATCGCAAATCTGGTGACTGAATCCATCATCAGAATGACCTTGGCCCCTTTATCCCGAAAATACTCCGCCACCGCTGTGGCCAGAAAAGCGGCTTTCAGTCTGATTAAGGCCGGCTGATCTGAAGAAGCTACAACTACCACAGACTTTTTTAAACCATCACCAAGATCGTTTTCCAGAAACTCGCGTACTTCTCTGCCCCGTTCACCGATTAAAGCAATGACGTTGACATCCGCGCTGCTGTTTCTGGCGATCATCCCCATTAGAGTACTCTTTCCTACACCACTTCCCGAAAAAATCCCCAATCTTTGTCCATTTCCACAGGTTAAGAGGGTATCAATCGCCTTAATACCTAAAGGTAAAGGTTCGGTGATTTTCTTTCGTTTTAAGGGATGGGGCGGTTCTGAATTAAGCGGGTAGGTTTTCTCCCATGCGTATTCGCCCTTGTCGTCAAGAGCTTCCCCTAAACCATCCAGGACACGCCCGATAATCTGCGGTCCGAGTTTAACTTTCAGATAATCCCCGCTGGCAATTACCAAGTCTCCGGGAACAACACCGCCTGTATTGCCCAGCGGCATCAATAACGTTTTATTTTCTTGGAAACCCACTACTTCGGCCGGGACAAAAATGGTTCCTTTTTGAATATAAACAAGTTCACCAATCCCGGCTTTGGGACCTTGAGCCCGAATAATTAGACCGATAATATCAGAAACATAACCCTTATAGCGGAATGTGCGTGTATCCTTAACTATCTTTTTAATCCTCTCAAAGTCCAGCATTTCTATGTTCATCCTTCAGTATGTTCTTTAAATAATGAAGCTGTTCATCAATTTGAGCATCGATAAAGCCTTTCTCTGTTTCGACGATGCAATCACCCGGTTTGATCGACGGATCCGGTTCAATCGTAAACTTGCGCTTCTCCGACAGGTTTTCCTCAGGAAGATCTAAAAATGGTACATGGAGCGGATTTACCCTGATAATTAGTGTTTCGGCATCCCCGGTTTCCTCTAAGACATTTTTCACCACGGAAGCGATTAACTCCGGCTTAAACTCGATTGCGGTGTTGAGTATTTTCTTTGTAATCATAAAGATTAAATCTAAAAGATCATCAAGGTGATCGCTTAAATAGTTCTTTTTTATTTCACCTAGCTTGCCAATTAGCTCCTTGGTCTGCTCTTTATAAATAATGATTTCTTGTTCCGTTTTTTCCATGCTTTCTTGATATCCTTGTTCGGCCCCTTCTTCATAAGCTTTTCTTCTCAGCTCATCGGCTTCCTGTTGCCCTTGCGTGATGATTCTATCTGCTTGCTTTTGCGCATCGGCAATGATTGCCGCCGCTTTTTTTTCCGCTTCGGAGACTAATTCATTGACCATCTCCTTAGTCTCGCGATAGATTTCAGCACTTGTTTCCCGCGAGAACTCTTCCTGCTGGATATTTTTTTTAATCGGACCGGTTTTATGTGAAGCAGGCGAACCTGAAACCTGATCATTAAATTCTTGTTTCACAAAACAAGCCTTTATCACTTTAGACAATTACTTCATCTCCTCCTCCGCGCGAAATAATTATCTCTCCTGCTTCTTCCAGACGCCGGATCGTATTAACAATACGCTGTTGTGCTTCCTCGACATCTCTTAAGCGAACAGGCCCCAAGAAAGTAATCTCTTCTTCCAGCATTTCCGCCGCCCGATTCGACATATTCTTCTTAATCTTGACACCGACTTCCTCACTGGAGCCTTTCAGCGCCAGGGCCAGGTCTTTACTTTCTACCTCACGCAACACCAACTGAATACTGCGATCGTCCATCATCATAATATCCTCGAATACGAACATCAGCTTTTTGATTTCTTCTGATAAAACAGGGTCTTGGACCTCTAATGTTTCCAGAATGGTTTTTTCGGTGGCGCGGTCAACCTTATTTAAAATCTGAACAATGGAATTAATCCCGCCGGCAATCGTATGATCCTGTGTTCCTAAAGCACTGATTTTCCTTTCCAGCGTGTTTTCCACTTCCCTGATAATCTCAGGGAGCGTACTGTCCATTATGGCGATCCGTTTCGCGACCTCAGCCTGCCGGTCACTCGGTAATGATGACAAAATGGCCGCCGCCTGTTCCGAATCAAGATAGGACATAATCAACGCAATGGTTTGGGAATTTTCGCCCTGAATAAAATTCAGTAATTGTCCCGGATCAGTATTTCTCACAAAATCAAAAGGTTTAATCTGTAAATTCGATGATAAACTATTGATGATATTGAGCGCCTTCTCTGTTCCCAGGGCCTTTTCCAAAACCTCTTTGGCATATTCAATCCCGCCTTGAGCAATGTAGTGAGAAGCCATGTAAAGTTGGGTAAACTCCTGGTTCACACTCTTCAATTGCTCATTGTTAATCGTCCGGATATTAGCAATTTCCAAGGTGAGTTGTTCAATCTCCTCCTCGGATAGATGCTTCATCACTTGCGCCGATTTTTCAGGCCCCAGGCTGATGATAAATATTGATGCTTTTTGGCGACCTGTTAGCTGACGCGTTTTATCCAACCCTCTCACCCCTACTCTTCCACTAACCAGGTCTTAATTACTTTTGCTACTTCTTCTGGTTTGTTATTAATCAGATTATCAATTTGTTTTTGCATATTTCTCTTTTCAATGGCCTCCGGTGATAAGTTCAGTTCCACTTCTTCCATCTCTGCCATCGCGGCAATTTCCTGCTGACCTCTCTTGTTATTCAATGGGTTCATTGGTTGATTGGCAAAAAAACGCCTGATAAAGTACAAGAGAAAACCTAAGATCAGCAGAATACTAAGGGGTACAATCATAACTTTCAGCACTTCCATTGTTCTTTGAAACTTCTCTCTGTCAGCAAGAGCCTGCTGCATTTCATCCGACACCGCATTGTTAAACGGCATACCAACAACAGAGACCTGATCGCCTCTTTCCACATTAATTCCCGCCGCCATCGCCACGGCATCCCGGATCTTTGTTTCCTCAGCCGGCGTTAATTCACCATCAACAATAACTGCCAGGGAAAGCTTGGTCACCTTCCCTGGGGCGACAATCCTGGTTTCGGTAACCCTGCTGATTTCATAATTCCGAACCTGATCAGTCACTTCATATTCACTGTTTACAGTAGAATTTCCGCTGCCATAAGTGATCCCTGATGACATATTGGCATCAGCCGGATTCCCCCCCGTAGCCGGTGAAGTTCCGGTCGAACTTTCTTCATGAATCTGTTCACTTTTGAGAACAGCATCTCCATATTTTTCCGAATAAGTTTCAACCTTATCAAAGTCTATATCTACATTAGCTCTGACGATCGCCTTGCCGACTCCTCGCATTTTCTCCAGCATCGATAAGATTGATTGTGAGAATTCCTTTTCATACTGTTGTTTTAAAGCCAGCTGACTGGCCGATATTTTAGAAGTGTCCAGCTCGGAACCCTCGGCAATTCCTTCAGAAAGCAGATTACCCTGCACATCCATGACAGTCACGTTTTCCGGTTTCAACCCTTCCACACTGTGACTAACAAAAGACATGATCGATTTAACATTTTTTGTATCCATAACCGCATTAGACTTTAAACGCAACAAAATAGAGGCACTTGCTTCCTTCTCATCTCTGATAAAAAGCGAAGACTGGGGCAGGGCAATATGGACATTCGCCGATTCCACCTCGTCCATTTCTTCAATAGTTCTGGTTAATTCCCCTTGTAGGGCCACAAGAAACCGCACCCTTTTATCAGTATCCGTTTCGCCAAAACGTGTTTCATTAAATGATTCAAAACCGATCACGCCGCTTAGATTTACCTCATTGGCCAAATCCAGCCGCAATTGATATTTTTTATCCGCATTAACAAGAATCGTTTTCCCTTCATCCACCAATTCGTATGGTACCTTTAATTCCTGCAGTTTTTCCGTCATCGCGCTGGCCGTCTCCGGGCTCAATCCGGAATAAAGCACTTCCATTTTGGGTTTTTGCACAAATATTATTGTTGTGACAACAAGAAAAAGAAGCACCACACCGGCAAAAGTAGCCTTCTGCCAGCCGGATAATTTCTGCCAAATGCTTCTTGCCTGTTCGGTCAATTGAGTCCAGAAGTTCATTTTCTCACCTCAGAAATCTATCAGAGATAAAGGCTTTCCTCAGAAAAATCATTATGATATGAATGGATTATAATATTTAGATATAGCATGCATAACCACTTAAGCCTGTAATAATCTTCATTAATACACGCTGTGCAAATTATGGAAATACTTAAACCTGCATCCTCATGATTTCCTGATAGGCATCAATTGCTTTATTCCTGATTTGCATGGTTAACTGCAAAGCTAAACTGGCTTTTTCAGTAGCAATAATAACTTGATGAAGTTCCACATCATTTCCCAAGGCAAAATCCTGCGTCAATTGTTGCGCCTCAACCTGAGCTGTATTAACCTTATTAAGAGCTTCCTTTAAAAAATTGCCGAAGTTTTCGACCTGCTTTTGCCCTTCCGCATTTTTTGTACCTGCGCCCACAGGCAGGACCGAATTTAAACCGTTAATACCATCCATACTCATCATCCTTCACCTTATGATCTTACCTTCCTATTTCTAAGGTTTTTAACAACATACTCTTAGTCGCATTCAGCACAGTAGCGTTAGCCTCATAAGAACGGGAAGCCGTAATCAGTTCAACCATTTCCGTCATTACATCCACATTGGGGTACTCTACATAGCCGTCCTCCCCTGCATCAGGATGAGAGGGATCATAGACTCTTTTTAAGGGAGCCTGGTCTTCAACGATTGCCGCCACTTTCACACCGCTGTATGGGGCCTGCTTCCGTAAAGTATTCTCCAAAATGTTTTGAAAGCTATTTTGCTCTTTCTGCGGGGCCAATAAGACAACCTGCCTGCGGTATGGTCCGCCCTTCGCGGTGCGCGTGGATTGAGCATTGGCAATATTCGAAGAAATGACATCCATTCTTAAACGTTCCGCACTAAGCCCTGAAGCGCTTGATTTTATCGCGTTTAAGAAATTCATAAACTATCGCCTTCCTTCCGCAATAGCTTGTCTCAGCATCGAAAGCTGCGAAGACAAAAGCTGAGCCAGGCTATTAAAATAAATGTTATTTTCCGCCATTGTCGCCAGTTCAACATCGATATCCACATTATTACCATCATTACGCAAAGTGGTTTGGGTATCAATGACAATCTCCCGACTATTCTTCTGATTAAGTCGATTAAGATGTAACGGACTGGTCGTTTCTAACCCCAACCGATTATCCAATGCTTCATCAAAACAGGAACGGAAATTAACCTCACCGCGCTTATAACCGGGGGTGTTCACATTTGCAATATTATTTGCCAGGACAGAATGCTGAAGCGCACTTCCGTTCATCGCTTTTTCCAGCAGGGTGATCAAATTAAGATTACTCATTTTCTCACCTACCATACCGCACAAAGTTTTTACTCCTTATTACATGATTCTCGTTTTCTGAACAAATTCCTTTAAGTATCGAATTTTTTTTATCAATATCACAACAATAATTATTTTATTACTAATTATACCAAAAATCAGGGGATTATTTAAGCCATTTTGCATTAATTTGCTAAAAAATAAAGGTCGCGGCACTACGCCACAACCTCAGTTAAACTTTAAACAACATTTTATTTCTTTTTTATCTTATTAGATAAAACTCTAATATATCCTCATTTTTGAAAGTTCTTCTAACAGGTTTTCATTCAGAATCCTGATATAGGTACCTTTCATCCCTAAAGACTTCGATTCAATGACACCGGCACTTTCAAATTTTCTTAACGCATTAACAATCACTGAACGGGTTATCCCAACACGGTCGGCTATTTTACTGGCAATCAACAAGCCTTCTTTTCCTTTTAACTCAGCAAAAATGTGCTCGATTGCTTCCAGTTCGGAATAAGACAGCGTCCCGATGGCTACCTGAACAGCGGCCTTGCGGCGAGCTTCTTCTTCGATCCGTTCGGCTTTCGTGCGGAGAATTTCCATCCCGATAACAGTAGCTCCATACTCGCCTAATACCAGATCTTCATTCGCAAACTCACTGTCATATTTCATTAACAATAAGGTACCCTGTCTTTCCCCGCCACCCATAATCGGGACAACAGTCGTAATCTTTTTATTAAAAGAACATCCGCTATCAAGATTAAAAATACAATCGTTGGAATCTTTTAATATGTTGGCGTGAGTTTGGGTTATCCTCATTAGTTCTTCATTATAAGATTCAGGAAATCTATCTGCTTTCATGACCACATCTGTAATTCCGGAACAAACAAAACCATCCATGAAAGCATACCCTAGAATTTTCCCCCTCCTTCCTACAATGTAAACATTACAGTCAATCAGATCACTTAATACTTTAGCGATTTCCGTAAACTCAACTGGATTTCCAGCAGTTTTTTGCAGTAATTTATTGACTGTACGAGTTTTCTCCAAAAGTGTTTTCATATTATCTTCCTCCTATAAATAATTACAAAATAAACCTGCTTAAATCTTCATTCTTCACAATATGTCTTAATTTATCATGCACAAAATTTTCATCGATCAAAATTTTTGAAACTTGCACATCCGGAGCGTCAAAAAGAATATCCTCCAATAGTTTTTCCACTATAGTATGAAGTCTTCTGGCCCCAATGTTTTCAGTTTGACTGTTTACAGTATACGCGATATTTGCAATTTCATCAATAGCATTTTCAGTAAATTCTAGCAAAACCCCCTCTGTTTTTAATAATTCTGTGTATTGTCTAATGAGTGAATTACGCGGTTTAATAAGAATGAGCTTAAAATCCTGCTGGGTTAAGCTTTCTAATTCCACACGTATCGGAAAACGTCCTTGCAATTCCGGTAGTAAATCTGAAGGCTTACTTGTATGAAAAGCTCCTGCAGCAATAAACAAAATATATTCAGTTTTAACCGGTCCATACTTTGTCATTACTGTAGAACCTTCAACAATCGGTAAAATATCTCTTTGTACACCTCCTCTCGATATATCTGCAGCAGAATTATCTATTCCTGTAATCTTATCAATCTCATCTAAAAAGATAATCCCGTTATGCTCAGTACGTTTAACCGCCTCATTAATTACTTCTTCCATATCAATCAATTTTTGTGCTTCACTTTGTGTCAAGATTTTCCGCGCTTGCGCTACCGTGACCTTCTTTTTTCTTTTTCGTTTCGGCAGAATACTGCCAAACATATCTTGAAAACTTAAGCCTAACTCTTCCATGTTACTGCCCGCAAAGAAATCCATCGGCGAACTCAACATGGAGTCTTCCACCTCGATCTCCACGAATTCTTGCTCTAATTCGCCATTTTTAAATTTTACTTTTATATTTTCCCTTTTTTCAGTTAAATTATCCGCAACATTTCGCTGTGTTTGCTCTTGATTAACAGTTACTGTACCGCCAAATAACAGTTCAAAGGGATTCTTATCATAAGCTTCCTCCGCCTTCTTAGGCGAACACAATAAATCCAGAATTGCTTCTTCGGCCATTTCTACGGCGCGTGTTTCCACATCCTTAAATTTTTCCTGCTTAACCATCCGCACAGAAATCTCCATTAAGTCACGCACCATCGATTCAACATCTCTGCCGACATAACCAACCTCCGTATATTTTGTTGCTTCAACTTTAATAAACGGGGCGTTAACTAATCTGGCAAGTCTGCGGGCTATTTCCGTCTTCCCGACGCCTGTTGGCCCAATCATTAAGATGTTTTTGGGTATCACCTCGTCTCGTAAATCCTCCGCCAGCATATTGCGCCGATAGCGATTTCTTAAAGCAATAGCCACGCTCTTCTTCGCCTGTTGCTGACCGACTATATATTTATCAAGCTCCGCCACAATTTCCTTTGGTGAAAGCTCATTAATCATCAGGACACTACCTTTCTCATCACATTTCCTCTACCGTAAGATAATTATTCGTGTACACGCAGATCGTCGCCGCAATTTCCATTGCTGTGCGCACAATTTCACCAGGCGAACAATCAGTATGCTTTAATAAGGCTTTCGCTGCCGCTAACGCATAAGGCCCCCCTGAGCCAATGGCCGCTATGCCGTCATCCGGTTCAATCACTTCGCCCGTCCCGGAAAGAACGAGCAGATTATTCCCGTCAGTCACGACTAACATTGCCTCCAAATTACGTAAGACTTTATCCGTGCGCCATTCTTTGGCCAGCTCCACGGCTGCCCGTGGAAGATTACCATGGTATTGCTCCAACTTCTTTTCAAATTTATCAAATAAGGCAAAGGCATCGGCTACGGAGCCGGCAAAACCGGCGATCACCCGGTCATGATACAAGCGGCGGACCTTTTTGGAATGATGTTTCATAATAATATTCTGTCCTAACGTCACCTGTCCGTCACCGGCTACGGCGACTTTAGCACCTCTTTTCACACCGATAATTGTTGTTCCATGAAACACCTTCCCACCTCCTTCTTCCCAAACTAACCTTAGTCTTTATGCGCCCTCGGGTGAGCTAAACGGTACACCTGACGCAGCTTTTTATTGGAAACATGCGTATAAATTTGCGTTGACGAGATTTTCTGATGTCCAAGCAATTCCTGGACGGCGCGCAAATCAGCCCCATGATCCAGCAAGTGTGTGGCAAAGCTATGGCGAAATCCATGGGGGGATAAATCTTCTTTCGTTCCGGCCTGACGGCAATATTTATGAACAATTGTTCTCACGGAGCGGGCCGATAATCTGCCTCCTTTTTGGTTCAGAAAGAGCGCTTTTTCCGGCAATGTAGCCGTCCATTTTGGGCGAACTTTATCCAGATATAATCCGAGAGCCTTGATAGCTTCCTTCCCGATCGGCACAATCCTATCTTTATTACCCTTACCGGTGACCTTTAGAAAACCATATCCCAAATCAAGACTTTGTAAATTAAGAGAGGTTAATTCACTAACGCGAATACCCGCACCATATAACAGTTCGAGAATTGCTCTGTCCCTAATCCCGGCCTCACTGGAAAGTGAAGGTTGTTCAAGCACCGAGATGATTTCTTGTTCTTCCAGATAGCGCGGTAATTTCTTCGGTATCCGGGGGGAGGCAACATACCCCAGGGGATTTTGTTTAATGATTTCCTCTTTTAAAAGATAGCGGAAGAAACTTCTCAAGGAAGCTAATCTTCTCGCTATACTAGTTTTAGCATAATGATGGTCATTCAAAAAGGCCAGATATTTTCGCACCGTAAGATGATTGATTTCTTCAACATGTAAATTTATTATATCATAATTTAATTCATTTTCTAAATAGTTTAAGAAGTCATTCCAGTCATTATTATACGACTTTACAGTCATTTTTGCCATATTTTTTTCGTTATTTAAATAAAATATAAAACTATCGATTAATGGAGCTAAAAGCATACGATCACATCCTAAAGTAGACTTTTCCATGCAGCAAGTGCTTTTAAGGCTCTCTCAGCTATTAAGGTATTCTTCTTTTCCTTATCTTTAATCCTGTCCGGCCAGGCTGGCAAAAGACCGAAAGTAATATTCATCGGCTGAAAATCATTTACGGCAGGGGCTGAAATATAATGAAGCAACGCTCCCAAAGCCGTTTCCTCCGGTGCAATTAAAGGTTCCTTTCCCAAATAAGAGCGCCCGGCATTGATCCCGGCAAGCAAGCCGGAAGCGGCAGACTCAACATATCCTTCTACGCCGGAAAGTTGTCCCGCCATGAAAATATGCGGATGACGCTTTAATTGAGTCGTCGCTGCTAAAACCTTGGGTGAATTGATAAACGTATTCCGATGCATCACGCCGAAGCGGGCAAATTCGGCCTTTTCCAGGCCGGGGATCAGACGAAAAACCCTCTGTTGCTCTCCCCATTTTAAATGGGTCTGAAATCCGACCATATTAAACAGTGAAGCTTGCTGGTTATCCTGCCGCAGTTGAACCACCGCATAAGGACGGCAGTTCCGTCGCTCATCATAAAGACCAACCGGCTTCAACGGGCCAAAAACCAACGTCTGAGGTCCGCGCTGAGCCATCACTTCGATCGGCATACAGCCTTCAAAAAACTTTTCCTCCTCGAATTCTTTCAGGGGGTGCGTTTCCGCTGTTACCAGCGCCTCATAAAAACGCCGGTATTGTTCTTCATTCATGGGGCAATTAAGATAATCGGCCGTCCCTTTATTGTAACGGGAACCCCAAAACACTCGTTCGAAATCGATTGAATCCCCATAGACTATCGGTGCGGCGGCATCATAAAAATACAAATATTCCTCACCGGTCAGTCTGGCAATTTCCGCGACTAAATTAGCACTGGTTAACGGCCCTGTGGCAATAATCGTTAGCTGGTCATCATCAGGTAACGTTCCTACTTCTTCCCGGCGCACCTCAATAAGCGGATGCTCCATTATTTTTTGCGTGACCAACTGGGAAAAAGCGACCCGGTCTACTGCTAAAGCACCGCCGGCAGGTATGCGTGCTTGATCTGCGCATGACATGACCAATGAACCCAACTGACGCATTTCTTCCTTTAAAAGACCAACCGCATTCGTAATCCCTGAGGCCCGTAAAGAATTACTGCACACTAATTCCGCAAATAAATCGCTATGATGAGCCGGTGTCATTTTGACCGGCCGCATTTCATATAAATGTACTTTAATACCGCGCCTGGCTATTTGCCAGGCAGCTTCACTGCCGGCTAAACCGGCGCCGATAACCTTGATTACCTGCTCCAAATCAGCTTCCTCCGTTACAACAAGATTAGCGATGCTACACCCGTGAATAGTTCCACGTGAACAGCTCCCCGCAGTAATTACCGCTCTTGCTCCGCCTTTTCGGTATACTTACAGTTTTCTCCCGTACAAACGTATTTATCTCCCTCTTTTTGATTCTTCTTTAAAACAAGTAACTGCTGACATTGCGGGCAAGTTTTATTCACCGGTTCGTCCCAGGAAACAAAATCACACTGGGGGTAATTGCTGCATCCAAAAAACTTTCTCCCCTTTTTTGTGCGCCGCGCCACGATCGTTCCTTCCCCGCATTTCGCACATCTGATCCCTGTTTTTTGCAATAAAGGCTTGGTATTACGGCATTCCGGAAAACCGGGGCAGGCCAGAAATTTCCCGAAGCGTCCCTGCTTGATCACCAGATTACGACCGCACTTTTCACAAATCTCCTCGGAGACTTCATCGGCTATTTCAATCTGCCCAATTTCCTGATCGGCAATTTTTAACTCCTCATTAAAAGGGGCAAAAAAACGTCCTAAAACCGCTTTCCAATCGCTTTGCCCTTCCTCAATAGAATCTAAATTATTCTCCAGATTAGCCGTAAATTCAAGATCAATAATCTCCGGAAAATATTTTTTCAGCAGGTCAATGACCAAAAAGCCCAGGTCTGTCGGTACATATTGCTTTTTTTCCTTCACCACATAACCTCTGCTCACAATGGTATCTAAAATAGGAGCATAAGTACTGGGCCGCCCAATGCCTTTCTCTTCCAAGGTCTTGATGAGCGTCGCTTCACTATAACGGCTTGGCGGTTGCGTAAAATGCTGTTTAGGAATTAATTCTTGTAAAGCAACCTCTTCCTTTTCCTGTAGTGCCGGGAGCTTGCCATATTCCTCTTTGCTCTCCTTGTCATCGCTTCCTTCAACATAGAGTTTGGTAAAGCCGGGAAATATGACCACCGACCCGGTTGCCTTAAAAAGATAATCCAGTGCCGTTAAATCCACGCTGGTTACTTCCAAAGTAACCGCCGCCATTTGCGAAGCAACAAACCTTTCCCAGATTAGTTTATATAATTTATACTGCTCTGGCTTTAAATATTCTCTGACGGCTTGAGGATCACGAAATGTTGAAGTAGGTCTGATACACTCATGGGCATTTTGAATTTTCCCTTTACTGACATAATTTCGGTTCCCTTCCGCCAGGTAAGCCTTACCAAAAACAGTTTCGATATAATTCCTTGTTTCCTGTTTCGCTTCATCGCTAATCCTGGTTGAATCTGTTCTCATATAAGTAATCAAACCTACCGAGCCTTCTTTTTTGCTCAATTCAATCCCTTCATAGAGTTGCTGAGCAATCATCATCGTTTTCTTGGCCGTATAGTTCAGTTTGCGCGAGGCTTCTTGCTGTAATGTACTGGTGATAAAAGGAGGAGCAGGGTTTTTCTTCTGTTCTTTCTTTTTGATCGCTTCAACCAGAAAAGGCTGATGTTGAATCTTCCTGATAATCTCCTGTACCTGCTCTTCATTTTTTAATTCTGCTTTTTTACCGCTAATCTTGCTAAGCTCAGCGGCAAAACTTCCTTTCCCTTTAGCTAGTTTGGCGGTCAGACTCCAGTACTCCTCAGGCGTAAAACTATTGATCTCGTTCTCACGGTCACAGATTAAACGAACAACCACAGACTGCACCCGCCCGGCGCTTAAACCCTTTTTAATTTTACGCCAAAGTAAAGGGCTTAGTTTATAACCAACGATCCGATCAAGTACCCGTCTGGTTTGTTGTGCGTCTACACGGTTCTGATCGATTTGCCGCGGCTTCTTGATCGCCTCGATAATTTTATTTTTCGTTATTTCGTTAAACTCAACGCGACATTCCTTATCGGCAGGCAGCTTTAAGAATTCCTGCAGATGCCAGGCAATCGCTTCTCCTTCACGGTCAGGGTCAGTAGCCAGCAAGATCTCATCACTTTTTTGGGCTAAAGTTTTTAACTCCCGCAATAAGTCCCCCTTCCCGCGGATGGTGATGTACTTCACCAGAAAATCATTTTCCACATCAACACCGAATTGACTTTTGGGCAGATCACGAATATGACCCATGGAAGCCCTCACGGTATATTTCTTTCCTAAATATTTGCCGATTGTTTTGGCCTTGGCCGGCGATTCGACCACTACTAAAATTTTTGTCACTTATTTTCACCTCGAAGCAAGTATTTGGCTATACCCTTACATAATATTTACCGGGAAGCTGCCTGATTAAACCTTTTAACTCCAACTCAAGCAGAATACGCATGACCATCTCCTGCTGGTCCGGGAACTTTTCCAAAAGGAAATCAATATTTACCGGATCCCACGAGATCTGATGATAGATTGTTTTTTCCGTTTGATCGATGGTGCTGATTTTGGCTTTTTGCTTATTATATACGTCAGCTTGATATTCATATCCTAATTCTTCTAGAATATCCTGCGGATATATAACCAGTTTCGCTCCTTGTTGAATCAACCTTAAAGAGCCAATACTATTGGGACTGGTCACCACCCCCGGTAGCGAAAAAACTTCCTTCCCTTGCTCCAGCGCCAAATCACAGGTAATCAACGAACCACTGCGTGCCTTTGCTTCCACCACAAAAACACCTAAGCTCAAGCCGCTGATGATTCTGTTCCGGATCGGAAAATGATAATTAAGCGGCTTTGTCCCCGGCGGATATTCACTTATCACTAAGCCCTTTTCACAAATACTACGGAAAAGACGAATGTTTTCGCGTGGATATGGTTCATCCAAACCGGCCCCTAACACAGCCACAGTACTTCCTTTTCCCTCTAAAGCGCCTTCATGGGCGGCAGTATCTATCCCGCGTGCCAAACCGCTCACAATCGTTAACCCGTTTTTACTTAATTCGGCAGAGAACAATTTCGCTTGTCTCGTCCCATATACACTGGCCTGACGTGATCCGACAACCGCCAGACAATTGTTGTGCAATAATGATGTATCACCACAATAATAAAGAATACATGGAATATTAGAAATTTGCAACAAGAAAAATGGATAATCCTGATCTAATCTGGTTAAATATTTAATTCCTTTCGCTAAATATTCCTGCTCCAACTGCTCCGGAGAGATTGCATCTTTGAGCTTTTCATAGACGTCTCTAAGTTTTTCTGATAATCCCAGCGCAATAGGAAGATCAGCCGCACCCCAGGCGGCGGCAAAAGAACCATAATAATGCTTTATTTTTTCAAAATACTGATTCAGATTAATGCCAAAAATCTTGTGTAAGGCTAAAATACACCGGCGTTCCTTCTCCAAATTTCCTTCACCCTCGTTCAGGCTCCTTTTATAGTCTGATTGGACCCTATTCTTATTTTAACGATGTTCCAAAAAAATACAAGAAAAGAGATAGTAATTTTTGCTATCTCTTTTCAAACAATCTGTGAGCTTTTTAAACATTTAAAATCTTATTTGTTTCAATATTAATTGTGTCCCCTGGTTTTAAGACAAGACCCTGTAACCCATTTTGCTTCAACCGCTCAATAAAAGCATCAGGATCCTGCTTAATTACGGGAAAGGTATCATAATGCATCGGAACGGTTATTTTGGCCTCAAGCATCTTCGCTGCCGCAGCAGCATCTTCCGGACCCATCACAAAATTATCCCCGATTGGCAGTAAGGCATAATCAAGCTGCTTTTGCTCTCCGATTAACTTCATGTCACTGAAAAGGCCTGTATCTCCGGCATGATAAATGGTTTTTTCATGCATTTCAATTACAAAGCCACAGGGCGCTCCTGTATATATTATCTCATGACCTTGAATAATGGCCGAACTATGCCAGGCAGGAGTCATCTTGAGCCGACCAAACGGAAATTGGCGAGCTCCGCCAATATGCATCCGCGCAACTTGGGCACCTTGCATACTGCAATAAACCGCTAACTCATTAGGGGCGATGATTTGTGCCTTTGTCCGTTTCGCGATCGACAGGGCGTCACCAAGATGATCACTATGACCATGTGTGACTAAAATATGTGTAGGATTAAGGTCTTCCGGCTGCAAATCTGCAAGCGGATTTTCACTCAAAAATGGATCAATGAGCAGATCATACGTACCGTCATTTATGCTAAAACAAGCATGACCATGATAACCGAGAATTATCATTTATTCCCACCTCCAATTATTTATTATAATGGCTGCGGGAACAGACGTCAAACTCTAACGACGCTACATCCTGTCGCTCTATGTATATTCCGATTTTATTTCCTCTACTTGATCTAACCATTCTTGAAAAATGATGGCGTTTCTTTTTTGTTTTTCCCGTTTAATCAGTTCTTCCACAATACTGAGCTGTTTCGTGGACATTTGCTTAATCTCATGTCTTATCGATGCAATGACGTCATCTTCGAGAATAATATGTAGCATAAATAATCCTACTCCCCCTTCCCCTAATGATAATAGGTGCAAAGCTAAGCTTCTTACGCCTTTTTAGTTAAATTCTTGATTTATTATTTGATTCCTTTATGTAAAAAATAGAAATAAGGAAGCAGTTTTCTCTTCTCACTGCTTCCCGTCCCCTTATTACTATTCTTATTCCAACTTTTACGGTCAGAATTACTGATTATACAACTTTGTTGTACCGGTGAATCCTGTCATTTGACCAGATTGAGGATTAGTCTGGGAAGTGATTCCGGCCTGCTGTCCGATTTGATTTAAACTGGTTGACCCTTTACCAAGTTGTTCACGTGAAGATAAGTAGACACTGGGACCCATCGTTGAAATATCGGAGAGAGTTGATTGCGCACCTTGACCTATGGTGCCAAATTGTCCTGTTGTCCCACTTATTCCACCGCTTTGCATGCTTCCACTCATCCCGGTCATGCCACTGCCCTGCATACCCATACCGGTGCTTATTCCCCCACCTTGAACGCCCATATGCTGCATGACATTTTCGTATGTATCCGGACTCATTGACGCCAGATTAAAAAGGGCACCCGGATTTTGCTGTATGGGCGAGGTCGTCCCGACACCGCTCGTAACACCTGTGCCATAGCCTTGCCCGTATACTGGGGGAGCAGAACTAAGGTAAGACTGTTGACCTTGTGGCACAGTAGTTCCATAGGAAATGCTCTGCAGAGCGGAAATACTCTCCTGACATAATTGCTGAATACGGTTCATCTGTTGCGCTGCAAATGCTTCTTCCTGAGCAAGTTGCATCAACCGTTGCCTGTTGCTCTCTTCGGCTTGCCGCATCTGACTCGCCATTTGACTTACATTATTAATTCTTTGTTGGATCTGCTGAATCTGTTGGTGAACCATAAATCAACCTCCTTTGATTGTCTCTCAGAGCTAGCTTTGCCCTTTAATCTGCCATTATGTATGGTATTTAATGGTTTTATTGCTGAGGGCTAATTAAAGAGTTTCGTTTTCACAAATAAACGTAACAGACCGATAATCATAAAGCCGATCACGGTTATACCAAGCCACATCAGCAGATAAAAGAGAATCCGCCAAATCAACATTTCGGCTAATAACTGTGCTACTTTTTGGTACTGCCCAATAATAAACCATAATAATAAACCCCAGGTGAAAAGATCGATAATTCTGACCAGCGGGGAAAAATGGCGCAAAATCGCATCATACCATTTCCACAAACGGGCTGTGACTAAAAATGCCCCGAACCCGCATAATACCAATAATACCATCTTCACATACTTCTCCTTTCATGACCGGACCATCCGCACGTAAACCATCTTCCAAAACAGGTACCAGCAAATGATTCCTTACAAAATACTTTACAACAATTTGCCGTGGTCTGCAGTCACTAATTACAGCCGCCTTGAGAAGTGATTTATAGTCGCTTGCTGTTGACACCATGTCATTAATCTTTTATAATAAAGAGCGTGACTTACACACAGGGGTATAGCTCAATTGGTAGAGTAGCGGACTCCAAATCCGTTGGTTGTGGGTTCAAGTCCTACTGCCCCTGCCATTTATCTCTAAAACAATCCCGCAATGATCAGCGGGAATTTTTTTTGCCTTAATACTCAATAGAAAAGAACTGTCTCGTTTGATGCCAGGATCTCGAGACAGTTCTTTCGTTCTAAAATATTCTAAAAACTATTTTTCTTTCACCTGTTCCTTTTCTTTAGCCGCATTTTCAATGATTTCTTTCGCTGCCTGCTGTGGTACATCTTCATATTGTAAAAACTGCATACTGAAAAATCCGCGGCCTTGCGTGATTGATTTTAGATCAATGGCATATCTGTACATCTCCGAAAGAGGCACCTGGGCTTTCACAACCTGCAATTTTCCTTCCGGTTCCATCCCCAGGATGCGTCCTCTTTTCCCGTTTAAATCACTGATAATGTCACCCATATATTGCTCCGGAACGCGGACTTCCACTTCCATAATCGGTTCCATCAAAACTGGATGTGCCTTTTCAACACCCTTTTTGAAACACATACTTGCCGCAATTTTAAAAGACATTTCCGAGGAATCTACATCATGGTAAGAACCATCAAACAGCGTCACTTTAACATTCGTCACGGGATAACCGGCTAAGATCCCTTCCGCCATAGCTTCGCGCACACCTTTTTCCACGGCCGGATGATAATTCTTCGGGACTGCTCCACCGAAAATGGTTTCCGCGAATTCAAATTCACCATCCGGATATGGCTCAAAACGCAGCTTGACATGACCGTACTGTCCATGTCCACCTGATTGCTTTTTGTGCTTATATTCATATTCGGCGGTTCCTCTGATTGTTTCCCGATAAGGTACCCGCGGCGTACTTGTTGAAACTTCAACGCCGAATTTTTTCTGCATGCGCTCGATAATAATATCAAGATGGGTTTCTCCCATCCCGGTGAGGATGGTTTCCTTGGTCTCCGTATTTTTCTCCACCCGCAAGGTCGGATCCTCTTCCACCAGACGAGCCAGCGCATTCCCAACTTTATCTTCATCATTACGGGATTTGGCTTTCACCGCAACTGAAAAGATTGGATTGGGGAAGGATACTCCTTCGAGAAGTGGAGTCTTGTCTTTTACTCCTAAGGTATCACCGGTCGTAGTATCGGCCAGTTTTGCAATGCAAACGATATCTCCCGTCTGCGCCTCACTGACATTATCCTGGGTTTTACCGCGCGGTACTAATAAGGACCCATAACGTTCATCCTTTTGTTTATTAAGGTTATAAATAGTTGCATCACTCTTTAAGGTCCCGCTGACAACCCGGACAAAGCTCAATTTACCCACAAAGGGGTCAGCCATTGTCTTAAAGACAATCGCGACCAGCGGCTCATTATTCAGATCCTTTTCCGAAGAATCAACCGGTGACGGTAAAAACTCGACGAGCGCATCCATAAGTATCTGAATCCCGATATTTTTGAGCGCCGAACCGCAAAAAACCGGTACTACTTTGGCATCTAAGATCCCCTGGCGTAAACCCCGATAAACTTCTTCATCATTCAGCGGCTCCCCGTCAAGATATTTCATTAAAAGCTCATCATCGCCCTCTGCCGCTGCTTCCATCAAAGGTTCTCGATACTTCTCAATTTCGCCTTGTAGTTCTTGCGGAATAGGTATTTCACTATATTTATTCCCCTCAAATTTATAGGCTTTTTTCCGTAAAATATCTACCACACCCGAAAAATTCTCTTCAGCACCAATTGGCAAAACTAACGGTACAATTGATGTCCCGAAACGATCTTTCAGGTTATCCAGGACCCGATAATAATTGGCATTTTCCCGATCAAGCTTGTTCACAAAGATAATTCTCGGCTTACTACTCTCTTCAGCCGCTTCCCAATGAACCTCTGTCTGCACTTCTACTCCGGCTACTCCATCAACGATGAGGATTATACTGTCAACAGCGCGCATTGCACTCTTAACTTCGCCAATAAAATCAGCATAACCGGGAGTATCTAAAATATTTAACTTATGCTCCTTCCATTCCACGGGAGCTAAAGTCGTGCTCACAGTTACTTTTCTTTTTATCTCTTCCGGAAGATAATCCGTAACTGTTGTGCCTTCATCAACCTTCCCAATACGTGTTGTATGACCGGCATTAAAAAGAAAGGTTTCCGTCAAGGAGGTCTTGCCTGCACCTCCGTGTGCCAAGATACCAACGTTCCTGAGTTTTTTACTAGAATATACCCGCAATATAAGTTCCTCCTTTGGAAGTTAATTTATTTCTACTTACTTATGTAAGTATAATAGCCAAAACCAAATCCTAATTAACCCGAGGAAACTTTTTCTCCGTCTATTATTATTCTGTCTTATGCTATCTTTAACGGGGAGCACTGTTGTCCGCTCACTTTGCTCATCTTTGCATCCGGCTTCAACGACGTATACCTTAATTAATATTACTCATAAATTCAAAAAATCCTTCTTTTTCTTAAGAGAAATTTCATCTGTTCTGCGGTCTATCCAATATATTATTGCCACCATAAATACTTAAGAAGATAATTAAACGGATATTTTCGTCTTCTTTCTCATAGTTATTTTTTAAACAGGACTATGGGAGGGTAAAGATGACAAAACAGTCTTTTCTTAAAGGTGCGTTTATTCTGCTCATGGCCAGCCTTTTGGTGAAGGTCCTGGGCTTCGTCTATCAGATTATGATTATCCGCCTCATCAGTCCTGAAGGAATTGGCATTTTTAATATGGTTTTCCCTTTATATATTACGGTCCTCGTTTTTACAACTATGGGATTTCCCCCGGCTATCCCCAAGTTAACGGCGGAAGAAATTGCGGCTGGGGAATTCAGCAATGTGGAAATTATCTTAGGTACGGCAGCTTCTCTCCTCTTCCTTATCTCCGCGGCCTTGTCTTTTGTTTTTATCCTGCTCACCCCTTTCGTCATTAATAAACTCTATACGGACCCACGCGTCCTCCCGGTCTTTTTATTTTTACTACCTACAGTAGTTCTGGTTGCTCTCTCTTCGGCAATTAAAGGTTTCTTCCAAGGCTTACATGATATGCGTCCTACCGCTTATACCCAACTAATCGAACAAATTGTCCGCATCGGTACCGGTTTACTGTTGGTTACTTTTCTGCATCCTCTTGGTTTAACCTGGTCTGCTGTCGGGCTCTCCCTCGCCGTTTTTTGCAGTGAATTAAGCGGCTTCATCTATTTGATTGTTCTCTACAAAAAACACCTGGCCGCACCCCTCTTTGCGAAGCCCAAACTGTCCGTCATAAAGCGCCTTTTTACCTTTGGTATACCCGTAACCGTCACCCGGGTTATCACCAGTATGATTTCTACAATTGAAGCTAATTTAATTCCCCAGCAGCTGCTCAAAACCGGCTGTACCCTCTCCCAATCCACCGCGTTTTACGGTGAATTGACAGGAGTGGCCTTTACTCTGCTCACTATTCCGTCTCCCTTGACCTATTCTCTTTCTACTTCATTGGTTCCCGCCATCTCGGAAGCGGAAAGCAAAAAGCAAACTCAATTACTGTGTCAACGCACCTCCGAAGCAATTGGCATAACCTTAATCGTTGGTATTCCCTGCGGTCTGATTCTTTTCTTCTGGGGTCATCTCATCACCTCGCTGCTTTTTCACGTGACCCAGGCGGGGGAACTCCTCAAAATCCTTGCCTGCGGCAGTGTTTTTCTCTACCTGATTCAACCCACCGTTGGTATCCTGCAAGGACTGGGTTTTGTCAAAACAATCTTTTGCACAACACTGACCGGCGGGATGATCAAGCTCAGTGGGATCATTTTCCTCGGTAGTCATCCTGTCCATGGCCCCTCATTTATTGCCCTTAGTTATGCCCTGAATTTTTGTCTGGTCGCCCTCTTGAATTTAGTGATTGTGAAAAGAAAAACCGGGCTGTCCCTGCAACCCGGCTTCTTTATCCGCCTTTTTCTCGTTAGTCTCCTCTTTAGTTTTGCCTTGCTGAAGCTGTCTCCATTTGTCTGTCACAGTATCCCTCTATTATTGCTTGGCATTTTCACATTGGTTCTGCTCTTTTTCCTTGCGCTCTTCATCAGCGGAGATAAATATGTTAATTTAATCTTTCAGCAGCTCTTCCGGAACTTAAAAAGAACTTTCTAAGCCCCACTCTTTGATCTCCTGAATAATCCGGTAATTAGTCAAATCAAATTGCAAGGGCGTAATCGAGACATAATTATTTTCTACGGCCAGCGTATCCAGGTCCGGACTGTCCCCCATCGAAGGAAGCAGTTTGCCGATTGACCAATAGTAAGGTTTGCCCCGCGGATCAAGACGCTTTTCAAAACGATTTTCATATTCCCGTGGTCCCAGTCCGGTAATCCTGATTCCTTTAATCTTCTCCTTCTCGACCGGTGGAATATTGATATTGAGCAATGTTCCGGAAGGGAGCACTTTACCTTCATTAATGATTTTTTTCACCAGCGCTAGGGTGATTTCCGTGGCCACGCTAAAATCCCGATAATCCCAGGAAGCTAAAGAAACAGCTAGGGCAGGGATCCCTAAAATAACCCCTTCGATGGCCGCAGAAACCGTACCCGAATAAAGGACATCTGTCCCCAAATTGGGTCCATGATTAATCCCCGAAATAACCAGCCCGCAGTCGCCGCCAAGCAGTTCCTGTAAGCCCAGTTTCACACAATCAGCCGGTGTCCCGTTGACTCCCCACACCTTGTTTAATCCTTCTATCTTTATTTCATCCACGCGGATGGGGTCTCTGATCGTGATGCCATGTCCAATGGCGCTTTTTTCCTCGGAAGGCGCCACAAGCACCACATTACCAACCTCCATGATGCTTTTCGCCAAGGTTTGCACCCCGGGTGCCCATACGCCATCATCATTCGTAACCAGGATATTCATATTTCCCTCCGTAAAAACCGTTTTCGCGAAGATACCTCTTCTCTGCTTCTTAATTTATTTTATTCATTTTTCCCGAATTAAAGCAAAAGCTTCTGCCCGTGTTGCTTCATTTGAACGGAAAATACCCCTGACCGCGGATGTGACAGTCTTACTGCCCGGTTTATTCACACCGCGGATCGTCATACACATATGTTCGGCTTCAATCACTACCAACACCCCGAGAGGATTTAAGATCCGCATGATGGAATCGGCAATTTGTGAGGTTAACCGTTCTTGTAGCTGCGGCCGGCGCGCAAATATTTCTACCACCCGGGCCAGTTTGGATAGTCCTGTCACTTTTCCTTTGCGCGGGATATACGCAACATGAGCCTTGCCGAAGAAAGGCAATAAATGGTGTTCACAAAAAGAATATACAGGGATATCTTTAACAAGTACCATCTCTTCGTGTTCTTCATTGAAACAGACAAATAATTCTTCGTCCGGTTCCTTGCCCATCCCTCTAAAGATCTCTTCACACATTCTGGCTACGCGTAAGGGCGTTCCCCTTAAGCCTTCCCTGGAAGTATCCTCGCCAATAGCCTCAAGTAACATTTTGACTGCTGTTTGTATTTTCTCCTGATCCATTTCCTACCTCTTTCTCTTTATCACATTAAAGATTTGAATAGCCACTAATAATCTATACCAATATGTCTATTGTAAACCAATGCCTTCCTGTGTGCAATCAATTCCCGAAATACGCTCGTCCTCCAAGCAGGAATGAGCTGTCCTCGTTTCATTTTAAGCATATTTCTTCTGCTAAGACATATGGTAATGATATAAAAAACTGGGGGGGATAAAAATGTCAGACCACCAAAATTCAGTCTCAGCGGAGGAATTTCGCATTTCTTATGCCTTAAAAGGCTTGCTCTGGGCTGTTTCCATCACCGTTGTACTCGCGGTTATCTCGGCCTTGCTGCTTCAATACACTGCTCTTTCGGAAAGCCTCTTGTCCGGATTTGCAACCTTTATCTTTTTTATCAGCATGTTCATTGGTTCAACCATCGCCGCCTACACCGCCCAGGGAAAAGGTCTGCTTTACGGTGCTACAGTAAGCTTAACCTACTTTCTTTTCACGTTGTTAGGCGGATTACTCCTTGATATATCCTTGCTTTCTTTTCCCTTTATCCTCAAAAGATTCGGTATGGCAGCCTGTGCCGGCATCTTAGGCGGCATAATCGGCGTGGGATTAGTAAGTAAATAAAAGATGAGGCTGTTGCGCCAAATACGGAAGTAACGCAACAGCCTCTCTTTTCCCTGCTCAAGGCAACACTGCATGTTGTGGGGAGAAGTTCTTCACCCGCTCTTTTCTTTAACTGCTTTTCTTTTTTTGCAACAGTTTGCAAATAAAGCGCGGGAGCGGAATAAAGAATAAAGCTTTTATATCTTTCATTGTCCGTCACCCTTCCTTTCCATTCCTGCTCCTATAGTATTTCTTTCGGCGGGAAAGGTGACAGTACACCGAAAAAATTGTACAAGAAAATTCGCCTTTATTGTGCAGTAAATTATATATAATTTTGATTAGACTTTGAATGGAAAACGTTGTAAAATAGAAGAAAGAATAACTATTTAGGAGGACAAAAATTAATGGATAAACATGGTCTGGGCAAAAAAGTATCGGTCGTTCTTCTTTTGCACTTCATGTTCTTGCTGTGTTCTCCGATTATTACCTTTGGCTCCACTGAAAACTTCAAGATTCCCAATTTCACCAATATGAAGATTAATTTTAAGAATTTATTTAAAACCAATTACAGTTATTCCGATTTAACAAAAGGTCTTAAGGCCAGCCTGGGAAAGCTATCCAGCCTCGGTAAATCATCTGCTCCCAGCAGTTCTTCCGCTTCCTTGAAAAAGGACCTGGCCGATTCCTTGGGTCTCTTCAATGTGAATCCCTTATCATTTTCTATCAACTCACCAAGCCTGAATAGCGTCGGAATTGGAATGGGCCTACAAAACCTCATCAAACCAGGTAATAAAAATATTAAATCCGAAGGCGTTAATACGCTAAGCGAAATAAGTGTCCCGAAATACTCCGGCTTAGCCACAAACAACGCTAAGCTGAATAATAACAGCAAAGTAATGCAATTTGTCAAGAAGAAGCAGAAAAATTTGACCACCAAAGACTGATAAACAAGACTGATAAACAGATAAAATGGACAAGACCTGACTTCCCCCCAAAGGAGTCAGGTCTTTTTTCATGCTCATATTGTAATTTTCCATCACTTCAGAAATCCGGCATATTCGCTCTCAATACTTCGGTATTTTGAACTTGCTGACCATCAAGTAGGAAAGGAGCACCGTGGCCAGAGGGTAAAAATAACCAGGTAAGTGATTGGAGAGTAAGACAAAAATCGCCATTAAAGGACCGGCAAAAGTAATTGGCACACCAACAAAATACGTTTTAATATTTAAAACATTAAACCTGGCTAATCTAATAGCCCCACATAAAGCAAAGGCGATCGCTAAAAGGAGGGTCCAGTTTCCCAGCCGGTTCATCTCCGCCGCATAGGTTAAGATCGCCGGAGCTACCCCGAATGAAACCAGGTCCGAAAGGGAGTCCAGTTCCTTGCCAAAATCCGAAGATACTTTTAACCGTCTGGCCAAGCGTCCGTCCATCCCATCCATAATCATCGCGAACAGAATGGCAACAGCGGCTTCTTTATACTGTAAGTTCATCGTAAAGCATAAAGACACCACACCCAGGACTAAATTAGTTAAGGTAACGACGCTCGGTATTAACCGTTTATTCATTGTGTAACCTCCCGATAATTGATACTCCACCCTTCACTTTTTCGCCTTTTTTCACATATACTGCCGCCGTTATCGGTAAATAAATCTCCGTGCAAGAGCCAAATTTAATCATCCCGAATAATTCTCCCTGTTTTAATGTATCACCTTCTTTGACCCAGCAGGCAATTCTGCGCGCAATAAAACCGGTAATCTGCACAACCAATACTGACAAATTTGGATCAGTCATTGAACGAATCCCCACATAATTTCGTTCGTTCAATTCCGAAGCATGTGATTTAAAGGCCGGTATAAATCTGCCCGGTCGATAATGAAGAAAATCAACAACTCCCGTGATAGGCATCCTGTTTACATGCACATTAAAAACATTTAAGAAGATACTGACTTTAATGGCAGGGCTATGCATGTAATTCTCTTCTTGAACTTCTTCCACCGCCAAAACTACACCATCGGCAGGAGAAACAACTTCATCATCCGCTGCAGATATCTTTCTGGGAGGATTACGAAAAAAGAATAATGTAAATAAGACCAATAATAACGGTATAAAACCGGTTTTCCAACCTCCCCAGCCCACTGTCGCTAATGTTATCATACTTAAGACAAGCAAGATCGGCCATCCATCAGCAACAATAAGCCCTTTTTTTCTCTGCACCTTTTTTTCCTCCTTACTTCAACATTTTTCCTCTATGACATTTCTATCTTATCATTTTTTGAACGTTTTAACCATTCCTTAATATTCTCCACTATTTTTTGCGTATTACCGGAAATATACTTCTGTTGTGGCAAAGAGTTCAGAAACACCTTGCCGTATTGTTTTTTCAAAAGCCGATTATCCAAAACGGCTACCACTCCGCAATCATTAATTGTTCTAATCAGTCTGCCGTAACCCTGCCGAAACCGCAAAACTGCCTGTGGCAAGCTGTAATGATAAAAACCATCCTTCCCTTCTTTTTGCAGTGCTTCTATCCGTGCCTCGACCATGGGCATGTTGGGTGGCCAGAAAGGTAAGCGAACCATTACTACCGAGGTAAGGGATGAGCCTGGAAGATTAATCCCTTCCCAAAAGGTGTTGGCGCCAAAGACAATCGCCGCCGGATTATTTTTCAGTTCCGCCAGTAAGGTGGAGCGATGGCCATTAATCCCGTCGGCATAAATTTCCCAGCCTTTTTCCTGCAAGGTACCTTTTAAGGCATTATACATATTCTGTAATTGTTTGTGCGACGTAAAAAGAACTAACGTTCTGCCTCCGGTTGCCTGCAAGATGGCACATAGGGCCTCTTCTAAAGCCTGATTATAAGCTTCTTCCCCGGTATGGGCCGGATCAGGAAGACTATTATCAATTAAGAGCAAAGATTGTTCGTCATACAAAAAAGGCGAATGAATTTTCAAGGTATCAACCAATTCCTCCGGTAAACCATACTGTTGGGTTAAAAAGCCAAAATCCTCGGCAATACATAATGTAGCTGATGTTAATACCACCGTCGTTTTATCGGCAAAAAGCTGGTCCCGGAAAAGCTCGGCAATATTTAAGGGCGATAGATTTAAGAGTATTTCCTTCCTCTTCAGCTCATACTCTAACCAATAAACCACATTATCTTCGAGAGAATGAAAGAATCGTTTGACCAGGTCCAAATCTTCCTTGAGCTCAGCCTGATAAACCCGTAAATCCTTCAAGGAGTTTTCCCAGCCTGCTTCCGAACAATCCTCCGAAAGCCTGTTGGCCAAACGGGTTAACTGCAGCAATAATTCGTCCGTTGATGCCATCAGATTATCAAAGAGCAGGGTCAGGCTTTGCCACCACGCATCCTGCCTTGTATCCAGGTTCACTCTGATCGTCTCACTGCGCGGCACGGTAATACTCTCCACAATTTCCTCACTTTTCAACTGCAGAGTTTTCGCGCAACTCTCAATCTCCTTAATAATCTCCTTGACCTCAGGATAAATTTCCTTCGGTAAAGCGGCATAATTACTCCAGATAAAAGAGAGCCCCGGTTTAAAAAAGGTTTCTTTCTTTTTCAAAAGATAGCTGATTCTTTTTTGAAAATCAAGTAAAGAAAAAACATCGGTAAACTGTTTGGTCCCTTCTTCCTCCAGATGATGCGCCTCATCAATAATCAAATAATGGTATGCGGGCAGAAAAGATGCTTCGATTTTCACATCAGACAACAATAAAGAATGGTTCACAATGAGCAAATCGGCCGCCTGCGCTTTCTCCCTGGCCTGTTGATAAAAGCAATCCTCATAAAATGGACATTGGGCTCCTAAACAGGTTTCACGGGTTGAAGCTAACTGGCGAAATACTTCCGCTTCCCAACCCCGTAGATTGATCGAATCGCGATCCCCGCTTTGTTCCTGATTCAACCAGTTGGCGAGCCGCGCCATGAGCACCTTTTCGTTCCAGTTAAGTGTCGCCGCACTATCTTTCACTGCTTTCCATTTATGCAAGCAAAAATAATTTCCTCTTCCTTTCAGAATAGCGGCCTGAAAGGAGAAGGGTAAATTTTGTCTTAAGAAGGCAATATCACTGTGCCAAAGCTGCTCCTGCAAGGCGATTGTGTGGGTGGCGACCACGACCTTTTCCTGCTGAGATAGCGCCCAAGTTAAGGCAGGAACAAGATAAGCCAGGGATTTGCCGACACCTGTGCCCGCCTCCACCAAAAGATACCGTTCCTGACTAAAGACCTTGGCCACCGCTTTCATCATTTGAATCTGCTCCGGACGTTCCTGATACTCTGAAAAACCATTGGCGATTGCTCCCTGGGGCAAAAACATCCTGACCAGTTCCTGCGGATCCCAGGACGGAAGATCTTTCTTACCGTGCTCTTTTGGTGCCTGCTTCAGCGACATTTGCCCGGCCAACTGCTCTATCTGTTGCTTTAATCCTTCTTGCGGCAAAGGTTGTGCAAAATTATATGACTTGATCTTTTCTTTTAGAATCTCGTTAAAAAATACGGCCAAGCCTTTTTCCTCATCTTGTAAAAAGCAATAAATATCCTGCACCTCGCGCAAAGTCAAAGCCTCAGCCCGTTTCAACAAGTAAAAAAAGAGTTGTTCCAGGGCATCTGTATCCGCAGAGGCACGATGGACCGGACAAGTGTCCAGCTGGAAATACCTGGTCAAGTAACGCAGGCTATAAGATGAAAGATTCGGAAAAAGTATTTTGGTTAACTCAATCGTGTCAATCCAGAGGTTGGGTAATGTCTCCCTTAACATCACCTGCAAAAAGCCCAAATCAAAAGGTGCATTATGAGCAACAATTACCTTCCCGCTTAGCAAGGCACTGAGTTTACCGTAAAGCTCCTGCGGTAAAGGAGCATTCAGTAACATCTCATCATTAATCCCGGTGAGAAAGGTGATCTGCGGCGGCACAGCTACACTGGGTTTCACCAGCGTTTCGAAAAGCTCCCTGGAACCATCATGCCGACAGATAGTCGCCGCAACCTCGATCACCTCATCCCGATGACAATTAAGTCCGGTCGTTTCCAAATCGACAAAAGCCCAATCAAAATTCATCATTTAGATAATTCCTCTGTTCATCTGTAAGTTCATCAATTTTACATCCAAGAGCTTCCAGACGCAAACGCGCCACACGCTCATCAATTTCTGCCGGTACCGGAATAACCCCCGGCGATAATTTTCCGGCGTTTTTCACCAGAAAAACAAGTGACAATGCTTGCAAAGCGAAGGACAAATCCATGATTTCAGCAGGATGCCCATTGCCCGCCGCCAGGTTGACGAGGCGTCCTTCCCCCAGTAAAAACAACTTGCGCCCATCCGCCATTTGAAATTCTTCGATATTCGGTTTAATGAGACGGTGCGTTTGGGCCAGTTTCGCCAAATCCGGTTTGCTTATTTCCACATCAAAATGACCGGCATTAGCTAAAATCGCTCCATCAGGCATCACGGCAAAATGCTCTTCCCGAATGACATTTTTGTCTCCGGTCACCGTAATAAAAATCTGTCCGACTTTTGCCGCTTCCAGCATCGGTTTCACAGTAAATCCATCCAATAGTGCCTCATTGGCTCTGACCGGATTAACCTCGCTGATGATGACCCGGGCACCCAGCCCCTTGGCACGCATGGCCACTCCGCGGCCACACCAGCCATACCCTGCTACGACCACTTGTTTACCGGCCACAAGCAGATTGGTTGTTCCGTTAATCCCGTCCCAGACCGACTGACCTGTCCCATAGCGATTGTCAAAAAGGTGCTTCATCTGCGCATCATTCACGGAAACAACCGGTATCTGTAATCTGCCCGCTTGGGTCATTGCTCTTAAGCGGACAATTCCGGTCGTTGTTTCCTCACACCCGCCCAAAACATGCGGCAATAAATGACTGTACTCCCGATGGAGCAGTGTGATTAAATCTCCGCCATCATCAATAATTAAATCAGGCTGTCCACCCAAGGCCTGACGATGATGGTGATGATATTCCTCCAGCGTCTCCCCGTGCCGGGCAAAAGTCTTAATTCCGTGCTTAACCAGCGTTTCCACTACATCATCTTGCGTTGATAATGGGTTAGAAGCCACGGCTGTAACCTCAGCCCCGCCGGACTGTAAAACAAGCGCCAGGAAACCCGTCTTTGCTTCTAAATGCAGACAAACAACCAGTTTTTTACCGGCCAAAGGTTTCTCCCTTTGAAATTCCGTCTCTATTTGGCGCAAAACAGGCATATGATTGATCACCCAGTTGATTTTTTGTTCACCTTCCATTGACATTAACTGTCCCCCCATTTCACTTCTCTATTGTAACAAACATTCTCTGCCATTTCTATGCTTTCAGCCTCAGAATCTTCCGCCTCACCATGTGCCAAAAAGCTACCACAATAACCTATGCCCCATCTAAGATCCACATAAATAAATATGAAGTATTACAAGCTTTTTTTTGACATTTAGGAGAATATGTTTTATAATAAATTTTGCTGTTTAAATTAGATGCGCCCGTAGCTCAGTGGATAGAGCACTGGCCTCCGGAGCCAGGTGCGTAGGTTCGATTCCTATCGGGCGTACCAACCATTATAAATATTTCCTGCAAAGATTAATTTGCAGGATTTTTTATTTTCCTATTCTTATTTTAAACCGCAAAAATGGTGCTGACGAAAAGCCTCATAGACAATGATCGCCACCGAATTACTTAGATTAAGCGACCTGATTCCTTCCTTCATCGGGATGCGAAAGCATTGTTCGGGAAAAGCGTGGCGTACGCTTTCCGGCAATCCTTGCGTCTCTTTGCCAAAAAGCAAAAATGCCCCCGGAGGATAAGCCACCTCAGCATAACTCCTCTGGCCTTTTGTCGTCGCCAGAAAAAGCAAATTGGGATCCTTGCCTTGTAAGAATTCATCCAGGCTTTGGTAGAGATGAAGATCTAATAAGTGCCAATAATCCAAACCGGCTCTTTTGAGGTGTTTATCATCAATAGAAAAACCAAGGGGTTCAACCAAATGCAAACTACAACCGGTCACCGCACAGGTGCGCGCAATATTTCCGGTATTGGCCGGTATTTCAGGCTCCACAAGAACAATATTAAACATGCTGTCCACTTCCTTTGTTTTAATACAGTTTTATTCTGTTACTTAATTGGCAAAGCTATAAAGACTGTTGATTGACAGGGGGTGATAAATATGTCTGAATATATCTGCACCAACTGCGGGAGAAACACCAGACTGCCTGATTTTTGTTGTGGAAAACCGATGACTCTTAAAAGCTCCTCTTCGCGTGACAACAGTCGAGAAGAAGAATAAACGAGAGAAAAACCCCTTAAGACTAGAACCAACACTTTAAGGGGTTTTTCGTTTTTCGGGTTGTCCTCCCAAGGATTACCCGACAGGCTTAACGTACGCCACCGCCGCCGCCACCGGCTCCTCCGCCGCCACCGCCGGAAAAACCTCCTCCGCTGCCCTGCCCGGAAGAAGCATTTTGCACAGTTTTGATGGCATTTTGAATTTGTCCGCCAAAACTGTCAAAACCACTCAGCAAGCCACTAATTCCGCCGGTCATGCCGCCGCTATGACCGCCCGTGCCATAATAATACCAATGCTGCCCGAACCGGTAATTATCTTCTTCCAGGTTCGGAAAGACCAACTGCAACTGCTCCATTACTTTATCCGCCATCCCGAGCGGTACCGCATAAACGAGAAAATGCTCCCAGAGAATGAGCCCCGGAATCTCCCTTTTATCCATGTTGGAAAAATCGTTCAGAAAGCGGCGAAAAGCCTTTAATTTGGCATAATCTTCTACAGCACTCCTGGATCTACGCCGTACAAAGATGGCGGAGATAATTAGCACCATAATACTGGCGGCAGACGTAACCAGAATCACCGTGCTCTTTATCTTAATGGCAATCAGCATAATTAAAAACAGAATCCCAATCCCGATTCCGGTCATCTTCCAGTTGGCAAGCGAAGCTTCCTGATCAAAAAAGCCCAGCTGATCGGCCTCCTTCTTCACTGATGCTACCCATTTCTCCCAGAATTGATGATAAAAATATTCAGGTTCCCTCTTCGTGAATGCTTCGATTTCCGCAAAAGAAACCCGCTCAATTCTGCTTACCTGCCCAAATAAAAAGTTCATAACCAAATCTTCATAGGCCTTCAGCTTCTCTTTTTCTTTTAGATAGTTCGGGCCATTTTTGATAAGAGTATAGCCTTTCCCTTTTTTCTTAAAGATTAAACCTTCCTCAGTATCATACTCCTCAATCTTAATTAACCCTCGCCGCGCTAAATCCAGAATCGTCGCCATTAAATCCGTCGTCTCGACTTTCCCAAAGCGCCAGAGGTTTCCCGCCAAGGCCGGTGGAAAACTGACCGGCAGATCACGGTAATAATCACCGGTGAAATCCGGTTGGAACTCCCTTCCATAAAGCCAATGTAAATAAACCGCGTAAGCAACCACTCCGCAGAAAAGCAATACGGCAAAGATAACCGCCAAGATTCCCCCGACCCTTTGCTGATTAGCCTGTTTGGCCCAAACCGTCTCCTCTTCCAAAATCTGCGGTAGCCGCTCTTTTTCTTGTCTTACTGTCTTAATTTCCGGTACCAACTGCGGCGGAAAAGCCACTCGTCCCTCGAGAAAAGTCCGCCCGGGTAAAGGCGCAATATTCCAGGTCACCTGCTGCGCATTTTCAATCTGAACATCCCCATGTAAAGGGCCATGCCCCCAGGCCCGTATTTCCTCTTTTTGGGCTCCGGCCGGCAGACGCAAACTCACCAAAACCTTCTGGACCGGCTTTTCCCATTCATCTCCCACAAACTGATAATATAATTCCGCGACGTCACTATATGCTTTGACGGCATTTAACACCTTATATTTTAAGACAAAAGTGCGCGTTGCCGGTCCGTATGCCTCAAAACTCCAGTCGATATATAACCTGTCCGGCTCCCTCTTTAAGTAATAAGTTCCCGCCGGTCCATAGGTTGACCCCGGATTAAACTGATAGGGCCGCCCGTTTTCTTCCACAACAATGCCCTCAATGGCGATCCCTTGATCAGTCTTAATCCACTGATAGAGGCCGCTGAACTTGCCTTTTTGGAAACTAACGGTGCGTTCTTCCGATACAAGCATTGACCCATCCGGTAAAACCTCGGCCGTGATGTTTAAATCAGTAAATTCATAAACACGCGTATCATCGGCCATTAAAGGAACCGCCATCATTAATCCGCAAAGAATGATGAGAAAGAGAAGACACGCTCTTCGCATCCGCATCAGAACTTCACCTCAATTCCTTCACGGGCTTCTGTTTGCTCGTCAAGACTGAAATACGGCATGCTCCGCCTCTGAAAAAGATACGCCACCAGATTTGAAGGAAACATTTGCACCTTCAGATTATATTTTAAAACCGTATCATTAAAAAACATTCGCGCAAAAGCAATTTTATCCTCGATTTCCTTAAGCTGTTGCTGTAACTGACGAAAATTTGCGTCGGCCTGTAAGGCAGGGTAATTTTCGGCCACCGCCAGCAGTCCCAGCACTGCTCCCTCTAATTTATTTTCCGCCTGCGCCTGTTCGGGTAAAGACTGGGCGACCATCGCCTTGTTTCGCATCATCGTCACATTTTCCAATGTTTCTTTCTCGTGAGCGGCATAGGCCTTTACTGTCTCCACCAAATTACCCACCAGATCGTACCGTAGTTTAAGCTGTACATCCACTTGCGACCAGGCATTATTTACTCTTTGTTTTACCGTGACTAATTGATTATAGACTATCATCATATAAACAAGCAGTGTTACTATAACGCCCAGGATCACATAATAAACCATCAGCTTCCCCCTCTTTCCTGTTCCAGTTTATACAGATACACCAAAATCCGGGCGACCGCCTGATAAAGCTCCGCCGGAATTTCTGTGCCCACCGGAAAACGAACTAACTTACTGACCACCTCGTGATTTTCCACGATCGGAACCTTTTCCCGTTGCGCAATCTCGATGATTTTTTCGGCAATGTACCCCTCACCAACTGCCACAAGGCGAGGCGCCCCTTCTGTCTGTTCTTTGGCATATTGTAAAGCTATGGCTTTTTTCCCCGCATTAATCCGTTCATCTTTTTTCATCAGATTCACACCATCATATCAATCTTTTTGGTTAAATCAGCTTTAATCAGTGGGCCTTCGGCCCCCGCAACTATTTCCACATGTGAACAAAGCACGGCCAACTCGTCTTTTCTGGTGCGCAATAACGTTTCTGTTTCCGCCGCTTCCGCCCAGATCTGGAGATAGAGCCCCTGCTCAACCATCTTTAGCTTTAGTTCCATATGTCCTAAAACAGGCAAGCTTAATTCAAAGACAACTTCCCAGATCTCCTCTTGGCCTGTTAAACCCTTATAACGGCTAATCTCAAGCTTGTCGTACCCTGTCTCGAGATGCTCCTGTGGAATTAACAGGGCCGCCACTAAATTAGGGTCAAGCAAATAACGAACGGCGGTCTGTTCATCAGCCGGAATCTTGGCTAAATTGTCCAGCACCGACTGTAATTCTTTCTCACCGCGCACACTAAATTTTTCGAGGATTCTTTGTAAAAGTTGTTCCCGTTCTTCGCCCGGCCCAACGTCAGGCGCACCGAAGGGCAGATTCCGCACAAATAATTCCTCTCCATGCCATTCCAGCACTTGCAAAGTTAAATGCTGTCCTATTGTTAAATTGGTTTGCGCACGTACAGGGAACATTTTTTCGCCGATCTGTAAGAAAAAAAGATTTCCTTCCTGTGCAGCCACCACGGCGGAAAAAACCTGCCCGGGTTTAAGATTAATCCCACCCGCATCTTTCAGTAACGCCAAAATATTAAGCAAATTACCGTTAGCGATGCCTTGTACCACATTGTCCACCTCTTTATAGCAAAACAATTGACAAAAGAAAGCTCAACACAGGTTCACCGAGATAACCTGTGCTGAAAAAAGAACATTTAAAAGTGGAAATTTTTCACCGACTTACCGATTCATTATGCTATTTAAAATAAATCATCCTAAGCAAAAAGTTGATCCTCTATTGAGGCAGCAAAGAAAAATAAGGCAACAGTACCCGCACCGGCATGAGTTCCCACAACAGCACCGATATCTGCAAGGATAAGTTCCGTGCATTGCAATTCCGTACTGATCCTTTCATGGATTTTAAGCGCTTCTTCCAACACGTTCGCATGCGCGATAATGCAACGAACATTGCCATGATCATTGGCATAATTTCTCGCTATTTCGACGAGGCGCTCCAAAGCTTTCCCTTTGCCTCTGATTTTTTCAAAAGGAGCAATCAACCCTTCCTCAATCGTAAGAACCGGTTTAATATTTAACATTCCTCCCAGGAAGGCCGTGGCTTTACCAATCCGTCCGCCCTTTTCCAAATTCTCCAGCGTATCGACAACAAAATAAGCTTTGACACTTTCTATCATCTTTTGGACTATCTGCAGAATCTCCTCTTTGCCCTTCCCGGCTTTCACCGCTTTGGCTGCAGCCAGGACAACAAATCCGAGGGCACAGGCCACAAGTTTACTATCCACCACGGTAATATCCCGGTCGCTTAAAACAGACTGGGCAATCTTCGCTGACTGACATGTTCCGGACATCAGACTGGAAATATGGATCGAAATTACGGTCGAACCGTCTTTGGTTAACTCTTCGTAAAAATCCTGAAACTCACCCGGCGACGGCTGTGAGGTAGCCGGTAATTTTTCGGCCTGCGCCAGTTTCTCATAAAAATCCTTTGTGGAAAGATCAATATTCTCGCGAAAAGCCTCTTCACCAAAAATAATTTTTAGCGGAATCACGGCGATATCATATTCCTTGAGTAAAGCCGCCGGTAAATCTGATGTGCTGTCTGTGGCGATTCTGATTCGGGCCATTACTACACCTCATTTCTTAATAATTATTATTCTCCTAATCTTTATTCAACAGATATCAAATAATAATACAAAGGTTGACCACCATAATGCAATTCAAAATCCACCTGCGGATACTGCTGCGATAATGCCTCAATTAACTTTTCCGCATCCTGTTCCGACACATCTTCGCCATAATAAACGGTAATTAGTTCGTATTCCGGTTTAATAAATTTCGCAATCAGTTGTTGGGCCACATCAGCCATCTTATCTCCCGTAACAGCAATTTTTCCTTCGCTTATCCCCAGGATTTGCCCCTTGGTGATCTTTTGGCCATCGAATTCCGCATCTCTCACCGCATAGGTAACCTCTAAGGTCATAATCTGCGTACATGCTTCTTCCATTTTGGTTTTGTTGGTCTCCAGATCATTCTCCGCATTGAAGGCCATTAAGGCGGCAATCCCCTGCGGTATTGTCCTGGTGCCGACAACCCGGACCGGTTTGGAAGCGACCCCGGCAGCTTGCTGTGCGGCTAAAATAACATTGCTATTGTTAGGTAGAAGCAGAACCTCTTCTGCCAGGATTTGCTCAATCGCTTCAACAAAGTCCTGCGTGCTGGGATTCATTGTTTGTCCACCGGTGATGACGATATCGACGCCCAAGCTTTTAAAGACATCATTTAAACCTGACCCCAATGATACCGTGATAATGCCTAAATGCTTCTTCGCTCTGGCTTTTATCCGCATTTCCTCACTTTGTTCGAGCATATTATGGATTTGTACTTCATGAAGAGTCCCCATCTCGGTACAAAATTCCAGCACATTTCCAGGGTGATTGGTGTGGATATGGATTTTTCCTGTATCGCTGTTCCCAACAACCAAAAGACAATCCCCTTTATCGCTGAGAAAGGCTTTAACCCCATCTAAGGTCAGCGGCTTTTCCTTTTTCTTGAGAATGAATTCTGTACAATATTGATAGGTAATGGCTTGTTCGCCTGTATAATCAAGCTTTTTTTGCACACTGTTAACTGCAGTCAGTGCTTCTTTTTGATACTTAGGCATATTTCCGCTTATGGCGGCTAACATACCTTCTAAAATATAGACCCATCCTTGCCCACCGGCATCTACCACACCAGCTTGCTGCAATACGGGCAACATCGTAGGCGTCTCTTGTAAAGCCTGATAGGCACCCTCATAGGCCGCATTTAAAACCGAGTGAAACGAGCTTCCTTCCCTCTGCCGTTCTTTGGCCGCTGCCACAGACGTCTCCCGGGCAACAGTAAGAATTGTGCCTTCTACCGGGTTGGTCACAGCCTGATAAGCTGTTTCAACCGCAGTATCCAAAGCCTGACAGAATCCATCGAGACTAATCCTCTCCTGACCTTCTGTGCTTTTGGCAAAACCCGCTAAGAGCTGCGATAAAATTACACCTGAATTACCTCTGGCCCCCATCAATGCGCCATAAGCCATGGCCTTGGTCAACTCACCCAGGTTTGCTGTTTCCTGCTCGGCTACCGCTTTCGCAGCAGTGGCCATAGTCAAGCTCATATTTGTCCCGGTGTCACCATCAGGTACAGGGAAAACATTTAAAGCGTCAACGCTTTGCTTTCTTTCTGATAAGTAAACACTGGAAGCGATAATTAATTTCGACCACAGCAAACCATCTATACTATCAATGTTCACTACTATGCCTCCTCAAAATGATTATACTCCATCCTTAATTATACTTGTAAAGATAAAGAATCGTCAATTTTTTCCGCAAAAGTTCCTTCCTGCTTTTAAAATATTATCTATATATTTAAGAAATACTAATGGCAACGTGTTCATTTGTCCACATTATATCGTTATTTATAGACACATTATCGCAGAAAAGGTGAAAATACAGCATGATTGAAATAGATGACGCCGGTAGCGGGAGCCTGATCGGGGGAACAATGATCGGGATTTTCAGAAGTGAAACCGGCGAATATTACTGCGAATTAATCCCCCTGAAGCTTTTTCGACATCCGTATTTTATGCAAAAACTATACCAGGAATATGTCATTACCATTATGGAAAGAGCAATCCGGCGACTGCAGATCAGGAAAACTGAACCCGTCTTTCTCTGCCGGGGCTATATTTTCGACCAACTGCGTAATTGGTTAACAAGACATGGATTCAACTGGCAAAACACGAAAATCATCGGCTCCTTGCAGAACCTGGTCGAAAATTCCTTTAATCAATATATCATCAGTTTAGGATTACCGAAGAATTTTCTCTTGCATGCCCGCTATGCCTTTGGTTTCCATCGCCTCTTTAAATGGGTCATGGCAGACTTCCCGGAGCGGGCGTCCTTATGCAAAACCGGCTGGAAAAGCTGGCAGAAATGGTCAACTACTCCCGTAATATCACTGCCGGGAAAAGCCCCCCATCACGAATACTGCCTCAGATGTGGCCTAATAATTAGCACAAACGAACCGGTGATAGTATTGCAATACGAAACAAACCGGCTATGGAGTCTGCATCTCCATCGCCATTGCGGTTAAATAACCTCTAGGGGTTATTCTTCCGGTAACAATAAAGCCCCAGCCGTGTACCGATTGCTGGCATTCCAAAGAATCCATTCCTCCAGCCCCGCATCATAGGTCGCCTGTATTTGGGCGCGCACCTCTGCAGCTCCGTATTTGGGCAAACCTAAATTAAAATCCTGCAACCAGGGTCGAATAATCACCGACTCCTCGCCGACCTTCTTCAGCCCGTCCAGGAGAGCTAAATTGACGACCTCATAGGGATGGGCATTCGGATTAGCAAACTTATAGTTTCCTGTCCCATAATGGGAGGGATAAACCATCGGGCAGATATAGTCTACCGCTGTCATTATTTTCTCAAATTTTTGCCCGATCCCCATATCATCAAGAGTCATCGTCGTTAGACCAAATACATCAGCGGAAATAAACACATTATACGGTTCCAATTCTTTTTGGGCATACCGTAAGAAATTTAGAATAACATCTTCTTTCTTGTTTCCGTCACTATACGGATAAACCACATCAGACATGTCTCCGTCACTCGGGAAACGAACATAATCAAACTGTATTTCACGGAATCCAAGCCTAGCGGCCTCCTTGGCCACATTAACGGTATATTCCCAAACCTCCTGATTATGAGGATCGACCCAGGCTAATTTTTTGCGATCCCTCCAGATGCTTCCGTCACTTCTTCTCAGCGCTAAATCAGGCTTTTTTTCGGCTAAGGAAGGGTCTTTAAAAACGACGATGCGGGCGATCGGGTAAATACCTTTGCTTAACAACAATTGCATATTGTCTTCCGCATTCATACCCTTATGGCGGCGAATTTGCAACTCTTTCGCCAGCTTTAGATCAAAATCTGCCGAAAGATACCCGTTATCATCCTTCATATCAATAACCAAAGCGTTTAACTCCGTTTGATCGACAAGCTCAACTAATCTGGTGAAAAGTGTTCGCGAATTAAACGCCGCCCCGCTCATGTATAACCCTTTGGCCTTCACTGCTTCTTTCCTGACCGGACGCAAATCCCGCTCTGAACCTAAAAGTACAAAAGCCACTTTCTCCTCAAAGGGTATTAAGGCAGAGGCATCTTTAAGTGCTTCCAGCGACTGCATATTTTCCGGGGCGGGCGAATCTGCGGCACCGTCCAATGAATTATGTTGCGCTGATAATTGCCAGCCAAATACTCCTGCGATACATAATAAACCAAATAAACATAATACTCTTGTTCTGCGTCTTGCTCTCTTATTTCTTCTTAAATTTAACATCTAATTCCCCCTTGGATGCGATTAAAGATCACAGGGGAATAATTCGACACTATTCGTTTAATTCCTACTTGTAATTTTTTAAAATTAACATTTTTGTAATTCCCTTTCTATTTCCGCAAGGTGCGCAAGTAAACGCTGCAGTATTTTCGTATCACTATTTTGCTGTTTGGCCTGCTTATTGATTTCTTTTTTAATAATTCGCAGTGCTTGTCCGAGCTCCGGCTCTAAAGTAGAGGCAACCATCGCTGCTGATGATGCAATTTCTTCCCTTACCGGCTCCTCACTTTCACTGCATAAGGAGTAAACCTGCCCATATTCCGCAATTTGCGCATGAAGATCTAATTCACGATGAATAACCCTTTGCAGTGTATCTAACGCCTCTTCTTCACCATGAACTAAAATAACTTTCTGCGGCTCACGTTCAAAAGCTCCTAACCACTCAATCAGACCTTTCTGGTCAGCGTGAGCGGAAAAATCATCGATTCTTTCAATAGTAGCCTTAACCGCAATTTCCTCCCCATGAATTTTGACTTTTTTCTCACCCTCCAGTATTCTTCTGCCTAAAGTGCCTTCCGCTTGATACCCCACAAAGAGGATGGTAGATTCCATCCGCCAGAGATTATGCTTCAGATGATGCTTGATTCTGCCGGCATCAGCCATCCCGCTGGCAGAGATAATAATTGCGCCGCCCTTAATCTTATTCACCGCAATAGAATCATCTACCGACACCACATAATGAATATCCGGTCCCTCAAAAAGCTCTTCGGCGCCTTTGCCTTTAATCGCAATGCATGACTCTTCATCAAAACACTCCGGGTTCCGGATAAAGACCTTGGTGGCCTCCACCGCCATGGGACTGTCAATATAGATCTCCACCGGCGGTATTTCTCCGCTTTCTTTCATCTTTTTCAGGTAGTAGACCAAATCCTGCGTTCTTTCTACGGCAAAACTAGGAATCACCAAATTCCCGCCCTTTTTCATTGTTTCTTTGACCACTCTGGCTAACTCATTTAATTTGTTTCCCACATCCAAATGATAACGATTGCCGTATGTGGCTTCCATGACAACAATATCCGCAGCTTTAATTTTCGTAGGTTCTTCAACCAGGGCCTGATTGGTGTTCCCAATATCACCGGAGAAGACGACCTTGGTCCTTTTATTGTCTTCGGAAACAATTATTTCAACCATCGCCGAACCCAGAATATGTCCGGCATCGTAATATTTAACGACAACTCCGGGCACGGGTTCAAATTCTACTTCATAATGGCACCGCACAAAATGTTCCATACATTTACGGGCATCTTCGACCGTATAGATTGGTTCTAAGAGAATACCCCCGCTACGGGCAAGCTTCCTATTCTTTCGCTCAACTTCCATCTCTTGAATATGCGCACTATCCGGCAAAACCACACTACATAATTCGGTTGTCGCTTTGGTCGCATAAATCCAACCGCGAAAACCCTTTTTATATAATTTGGGCAATAACCCGCTATGATCAACATGTGCATGGGTTAATAACACAAAATCGATTGTTTCAGGGTCGAAAAGAAAGGGGCCGTAATTTAATTCTTTTAACTCTTTTGAGCCTTGAAACAAACCGCAATCAACTAAAAACTTACTGCTTTCTGTCTTTACTAAAAAGCAGGAACCGGTTACCGAACCTGCTGCCCCGCAGAACTTGATCTCCATTATTAATCTCCTCCTAAAATCCGTCTCATAATAATGCTATTTTAACACATTTAAACAGTTGTAAGGATAAAAAAAGAAAAACGAGGCGCTATCAAAAAATAAAAGGGGGTTTCGGTCACGCCGAAACCCCTAAGCTTTTTTGGTTCTTTTCGTTTAATCGATCTCATGACTAGTTAGATTTTGGGTAACTCCTGCGCCTGTTTCCGTATTTCCTCGTCTGATAATACGACATCTTCAATTGCCCCGGAAAGGTAGTTTTCATATGCCGTAAGATCCAGATGGCCGTGACCGCTTAGATTAAAGACAATACTCTTCTGCACTCCGGCTTCTTTCGCCTCAAGGGCCGCATCAATCGCCGCTTTAATCGCATGGGAGGATTCAGGGGCAGGCACAATGCCTTCAGTACGGGCAAAGAGGACAGCCGCATCAAAAACACCCTTTTGCTTAACCGCTTTCGCTTCGATCAGTCCATCATGATAAAGCTGACTGACTAATGTTGAGACCCCGTGATATCTTAACCCTCCGGCATGAATACCCAGCGGAGTAAAATGAGAGCCTAAAGTATACATTTTTAAGAGCGGGGTTAAACCGGCCACATCACAATAATCATAAGCGAAGGTTCCTTGCGTCAAAGAGGGACAGGCGGCAGGTTCAACAGCAATTATTCTCACGTTTCTCCCCTTTATTTTATCGGGGATAAACGGAAACGCAATGCCGGAAAAGTTGGACCCTCCTCCGCAACAACCAATCACCACATCAGGATAGTCATCGACCATCTCCATCTGCAGCTTCACTTCCTGGCCGATGATGGTCTGATGAAGGCTGACATGATTAAGGACACTCCCTAAAGCGTAATTCGTATCGGTACGCTGCACCGCATCTTCAATTGCTTCACTTATGGCAATCCCAAGGGTGCCTGGTGTATCAGGCTGTTCCTGCAAAACCCTTCTGCCTATCTCCGTTCTGTCACTTGGACTCGGGATGCATTCTGCCCCGTAAGTCTCCATAAAAACCCGGCGATAAGGTTTTTGTTTGAAACTAATCCTGACCATATAGACGGTACATTCTAAATCAAACATCTGACACGCTAAAGAAAGAGCTGTTCCCCATTGTCCTGCTCCTGTTTCGGTAGTCAGGCGTTTGATCCCGGCCTCTTTATTATAGTATGCCTGAGGAATAGCACTGTTTAGCTTATGACTTCCTACCGGACTAACACCTTCATACTTATAGTAAATACGGCACTGGGTATCTAAGGCTTTTTCCAGTCGATGCGCCCGAAAAAGAGGTGACGGCCTCCATTGTTTGTACATCTCCCGTACTTGCTCCGGTATTTCGATAAACCTTTCCGTAGACACTTCCTGAGCAATTAATGCATGCGGAAAAATCGGGCTTAAGTCCTCCGGGGTAAGTGGTTTTTTTGTTTGGGGATTCAAACCCGGTGCCGGAAGATTGGGCATATCCGCCTGAACATTATACCAAAACCTTGGTGTTTTCTCCTCCGGGAGCATAATTTTTGTTAACTCATCTCTTCTCATCTCAACTCTCTCCTCTCATCAATGAAATAATAATTAAAAATATGTTTCATTTTAGCATATCTATCTAAATCTTTCAATGTCATAACCCTTCACAACAGTACAAAAACTGTTCCTTAATAATTATTGTTTACTAACTCGAAATAGCTTTGGGGATGAGCACAAACAGGACATACTTCCGGTGCCGCCTCTGCCACATGAATATGGCCGCAGTTCCGGCATTTCCAATAAACCTTGCCGTCTTTTTTAAAGACTTTTCCCTCTTCCAGATTCTTTAACAATTCCTTATATCTTTCTTCATGATGTTTTTCGATCGCGGCGATCCCTTCAAACAAGCTGGCAATCTCCTCAAACCCTTCTTCACGGGCTTCTTTTGCCATGCGCGGATACATATTGACCCATTCGTCATTTTCACCGCCGGCTGCGGCACGCAGGTTTTCCATGGTATTACCAATCCCCAGCAGTTTTTTCAAGTGTAATTTGGCATGTTCTTTTTCGTTATCAGCCGTTTCTAAAAAAAGCGCGGCAATCTGTTCATACCCTTCTTTTTTGGCGACAGAAGCAAAAAAAGTATACTTATTCCTTGCTTGAGATTCGCCTACAAAAGCCTCCATTAAATTTTTTTCCGTCTTTGAACCCTTTAAATCCGCCATTTCTAACACCTCTCCTTTTCTTTGCCTGTCTAATCATTATGTGAACTATATTAATTACTCAATATCTTACCACATTATACCCTTTCCGAAAACATGTAAATATAGTTTTAGAAGCTTTAGTTGCACTTATGTATGACAAAAAAAAGACCCCCTAGGGTCCTGATGTATCCAAAACATTAAAATATATGGTGCGGCTGAGAGGACTTGAACCTCCATGCCCTTGCGAGCACTAGAACCTGAATCTAATACGTTTCGTATTATATAACTTTTCTGCAATGCACCTTGTATCAGCCGTTTGCGAGGTGGCTTTCGTTCGGCAAAAAGTTTCGTAATGGTACTTTTTTATTATAATGAGTAAATGTTTTTTTTATCGGATAACATTCTGTGCGGTTTTTTGTGCGGTATTTATGTGCGGCACGTCAAGGATTGGGGGGATTGTTATGTATAGTTATTGCGGTAAAAAGCAACCTCGCTTTAGCATGATTGTGGCTGACTTGCTGTGGCTGGCAATTTTGGGCATTTTGAGCCGCAAAAATGCCCCTCCTAAATGACCCACAAGCCCCGCTGTGCGCGGCGCAAAAAGGAGCCAGAATCAGCCGTATGCGGTTAGAATTGTTGCGGTAGGGTGTTTGTATGGTGAATAGGGGGAAAAGAAAAAGAGGGGCATCTCTGCCCCTCTTTCGTGCTCATACGATTATCCTCCCGACCGTCAAGGCCGCTATCCCCTTTTAATGACCCCCACACTCGACAGTGCGCTCCTGCTTTGTGTCCTCATCCGTCACGCGCCGGGAAGAAGGGTGTTATTTGCTCATCCTATGCAACATGGCCCAAAGTTCCTTCCGCAACACCGGCCTGTCCGGGTCGCTTCCGTCGCTAATGCCATGTTCCATTACCCAAAAGCGATCAGCCTCGTATGGATCCGGCTTTCTCGCCTCGTTCACGATATCGTGAATACGCTGTACGAACTCGCCCCACATTCCGCGATTGAGCAGGATCCGCGGACAATGTTTGCCGCTCCAGTCCTGGTGTTTGTAAATCAGCACCCGGGGAAATGTGAGCATCAGCGCGGCGTTCAGCATGACCGCGTTGTCGATTGCCTTATCTACGTCCCCGTTCTCGCATATCTCCACCGCTATTGTCTTGTAATTGCCGTCCCCTTTGCCATCTCCGGCATGATAACATACTTCGTCCAGCGGTACGCATTGGGTTATTGAATCCGCATCCACGAAAAAGTGAGCGGAAACATACTCTTTGTCGGCGTTCTCGACACCTTGTAGCCACTTGGCGTGAGCCTCGTCTCCGGCCGTTGGTGCGGTGTTTGCGGTGTTGTGGTTCGTGATGCCGATTAAAGCCGGCATTTTGATTAAGGTGCGTACGTTTGGCTTGCCTTTCGGCTCCACGATTTGCAGTTTGAGCGGTATGCCGTCAATGTGCTTGTCCTGGACAATGCCGCCGATGATGTTTAGTTTTTGTATCATATCATCACTGCCCTTTCTCGTTGGACTTAGCCTTAAACAGCTCGATAGCTTTCTGTAAAATATCCGGCACCGGCAACCCTACGCGCCCCGAATTTTCGATAATGCTCAATAGTTCGTTGGCAAGGTAGAAAAATATTGCCGCATCCCTGAACATATTCCCGTCACCCAGGCACACGTCTACCAGGTGAGCGATAGCGACAATGACGAAGATAAACACCTTTTTAGCGATACCTTTTCTGCCTACTGCGCTAGAGAGCTTGCCCTCAAGTGCACTGGCAAGAACGCCGGTAATGTAGTCAATGACAACGAACGCCAGTAACACTTGTAACAATTGGCTCCACCCCCCAAAGAAATAAGATATGCACGCTCCCGTGCCAGCCGAACAGAATTTGAATATCTCGCTTGGATTTATTTTATCTAACATACTGCTACCTCCCCATCATTTGTGTCAGCACGACATATAATAATTTATTGCCAGACCGCACCGCATCATGTACAGCTTGCGCGAATCGCTCATCAAACTGCCCCGCGCGCCAGTTCATAAATTTATACTCGAATACATGAGCCAATTCGTGGTAGATAAAGTCGGCTTGAGCATCAAAATCATTCCTGCCGGGCATGATATCCGTTGACTGTATATAGATGTATTTTGCATCAGCTGGTATGTGATGATATGCCGCAAGCAATCCGTTAGGAGGATTGACACCTATGTATATCGGCGGGCACCACTCGGACAGCCGTGGGAAGTACTGCTCTGCTTTCATGAGGAATTGACCGCGAAAATACGCTGCATCCTCCGGCGTTTTGGCGTAAACCTTGATTTGTTGCATTGGACACACTCCTTTCTATGATTAAAAAATATTTTGAAAAAACTTTTGAAAAAAAGAAGGATTTTTTGGGGGTCAATGTAGAACTCTCTTTAAAAAATTTAAAGACAAACTAGAGAGAGAAGAGACAGTTTCTTCTTCTTTTCTTTTTATCTTACTTTTTCTTTTCTTCTTCTTTAAAAAATATCTACTAGTAGTAATACTAGCGCAGATGAATTATTACTAGTAGAAACAAAAGCCAGAAACAAGCGTATTGTAATTGGGCATTCTGATTTGGATTGGATTACGGTAACATCTGATATCATCTGATTGCATTTGATATCAACATGTATACAAAGTGGTATATTGAAAGTGAGGGGGGTGAAGGGGTATTTATGGGTGTTTACGTCGAATATTTGGTTTGCGCTTGTGTTTTTATAATGGTTTTTTCGTTCGCGTGGAAATGGATTGTTGCTGTGCCTGTTACGTTATTGCAATTAGGATTAGGCGAAAATGCAAACTTTTTATCTAATGTTGTTAGGGCGTTGGGGTATTTTTTAATCAGCACTTCGATTGTTTTGCTTAGCCTTGGCATGGCACATGAGTATGGCTATTCGTGGGTGTATTATTTGTCTGGATTTTTTATTTTGCTGTCAATCTGTATTTCTGATATAGCAGAGGCGGCAAAAAGATGTACAGATGAATACGGCAATTCTTCAGGTTGGTCAGAAATATTTTTAGCATTGTTTTGTATATCTATCTACATAGTTAGTTTAATTATTCCGGAGATAGCGTGTAATAAACTTACTTTATGGGTCTATGTATTTCTAAGTAAAATCTGGTCATTGCCGATAATCGGGGCAATCATAAAATTTATAGCGGTGGCTTACGTTTTTTGGTATATGGTATCAGCAGTAATAATTATACTTACTTTAATTGGTATTATTGTTAAGACATTTCGTGGCGAAAAGGAAAATGTTTATTAAAAATAAGGAGGGGCGAAGAATGGAATCTAAAAATTTACGTGATTACATAGCTTTTGATGATTGTGAAAAAGAACATTTTATAAAAAGATCTATCGATGGCTTGTGCAAATTCGTTTTTTGCTTAATAATTATGTTTGGCACAGGTACATTGGCGTATTATGCAACGAGACTGATTGAGCTTTTATTGCGGTGCGAGGCTTCCAATTTTTTGTTTGGGCTAAATTATCTTGTTATAGTTGGAATGATGATTCGTGGCTATAAAGCGATTATTGAAAGTCCTCCAGAAGAGGAACATCCAACATTATACGATGAATAAGACAGGGGTTATTTCCCCTGCCTTATTGCTCTTCGTGCTGTATCAAGTATTTTCTGCTGTATCCTGTCTACTTCTTCCGTGTTTCCGTCCCCCTGGGCTTTCAACTTTTGCTTCTGCATTTTAGATATTTCGGTACTTATTTTTTGCAAACGGTTCTTTTCTCTTTCTTCCGGCGTTACGATTCTTGACGGTATGTCTTCTGTGATATTCCTATCCGTAGCCCTTCTTTGCAAATCATCCAATTTTTCATAGAAGTTTCCCAGTATCTCGTTATTGTATAACGGGTCCGCCGTAAACTGCCTTGATAAAACTTCTGCCGTGTTTACTCCCTTTGTTGTGGCTGGTTGAACAATATTCCCAATAACACCAAGATAAGATTTAATCAGATAGTCAATTTGTTTCGGAGATAGATTAAAGGCATCTCCTATTTTTTTGGCTATTTCTGATGTTCTCTCATCGTATTGGTATCTAGGGGAACGCTTGTCATACAGCATAGATTGAGGAACTATTGTTCTGTTGGCAAAATCTTTATTCCTTGGAAGATTCCACACTAGGGGAGCGGCTACGTGTTCCGTTAGGGGATTTTGAACAAAGAAGTTAGTAGAAACGGTGTTTCCAAACCCTTTAAAACTTTTCTCTTGTCCTTCTGCCAGCCTTGCCAATCTCTCAAACAATGCCCCGAACAATACTCCCGCTTCTCTGGTCTTGGCAATCTTGATAAATTTGCCGTTACCGTCTGGAATAACAAAATAGGTATCTTTGGTACGATTATCAAGCTGGTCATATTCCTTTTTGGCTACAGCCTGATTCAAGGCATACAGTCCGGCTGTTGGCGCGGTAACTATCTTTAGAGCCTTGACAACGTTTGCAGGTCTTTTCATTGACCTAGCAAATTTATCTATGCCTTGAACAGCCGGGTTTAGATAGGGAACAAACGTATCCGCTGCTTTAGTCAAATTGCCATGCCGTGAGAAGTCAACCGTAACTTCTGCGGCGTTTTTTATTCCCTGCATTTTTCCGGCGTAAGTAATGCCTTCCCGCTTTAATGTTCCTAAATACTCTGCATATCTTGGTACTGTTTCCGTTAGGTTGTTAAATGCACTTATTTTGTCCCCTATTTTGCGAAGTGCTCCCGGTGGTACTAATCCTTTTTCTACATTAAAGAAGTTGCCGCCATGCCCTCCAAGTGCCTTAAATTCTTGATACATAGCGGAGCCGCTTTTTATGTCTTTTGTTGCCTGCTTAATGTTTTTAAGGAACCCAAACAGGCTATCTTCTGTCCCCTGAATATATGCTGTTGGAACGTCCCTTAAGATATTTCTAAGCGCAAAAAATGGATTGTATCCGGTAATAAGAGCCTTGAAAGGATCGGTGACTAACATGCGAAAGTACTTTGCAAACATGCCTAGCTCTCCTTCTGGAACTTTTTTAAATTCCATCAAATCACGATACAGCCCTTCGTTAATCCTCAAGGTGACAGGCCTTCCTTTTTCCATAACGGTAAGCGTATACCCTTTTATCGGATCGCTTTTTAATGCTTCCTCGAACTGTTCCGCTATCCCGTCTATGCCCTTGTTGAGTATGTTTTTAGTCATTTCCTCTTCTTGTTTTAATGCCTTTTTTGTAAGTTCGGCCCAAGGCCTCATTTTTTCGGGGTCTTTGCGTACCGCTTCAAGTATCCCTTGGTAAACTTCATTTTGCCGTGCCGCCTTTACTATCTTGTTGACTTGCATCGGAATACTCTCAAACGGCTTAATCAGTTTCTTATCGCTACCCACCGCCGATTGTACGACTTTTGCCGGTGACATTCGCCCGAAGGTATTTATACGGCTGTTTGCTTGCCCTGTAGTCTCTCTAAAGGTTGGAACGTAATGTTCATACATTTGCTCTAACCGCTCCATGAGTTCCTTAGAAACAAGTCCTGACTTAACCGCCCATTCGTTACTAAATGTTTTCCACCATTTATCAAAGTTGGCAGCCTGTTCTTTAAACCCGGGGTTTTCCCTCTCAAATTTAGCGATCGCGGCCATAGATTCATTTTCACCCATGTCATTACCAAACACCGGCTTGCCTTGCTTCATCCTAGAAATATTGTGTTTGTGCAGTAAATATTCCTGGAACGCCTCTTCCTGCTCTTTCGGTACAGAGATAGTCTTTCTGAGGGATTCGCCTATCTTTGTTCCCCCCATATCAACCAGGGAATCATCTATAATATAACTAGCAGTTCCCCCGGAATTTTTAGCTATGGTTGACATTACAGCTGGGTTGAAGTTGGCGTCCGTTTTAAGCTCTTTTCCTAGCTTTTCTATGTTCGCCTGATTTGTTACTAACGCCCTGTATATTTCACCCATCCTGTCGCTTAGACTTTTCTTGCCTTTCTTAAAGGCTATTTGACTCTTCATGCTAAGCGGTTCTATTTCAGGCTTCGCTCTTTCGACGTTATTTGTTATCAGCCGATCCAGTTTCAACATTGGTCTTGTTTCCCCGGTAAAGGCGTGCTTGTCGTATACCTTGGGTACTTCGATAGTTTGTTTGAAGTTGAGCGGCGGGGGAGTGGACTTGTTTAAAGAGACTTCGGGAATTGGCGTCATATCCCGCATGAAAAATCCTTGCCCCTCTCCTTTCACAGACGGTAACAATCTCCCGCTTCGCACCGGTTCCGGTTGCATATTCTGTACTACCCTACGAATTGCGGCTCTTTGTGACTCGTTCATATACGCCCAGTCTACGCCTATATCCTTCGCTACATCTTTGGCAATGGTGTCTGTATCTACTTTTACCCCTTTGTATTTGCCAATAGCCCTTTGTACGCCGCTCCTCAGCTTGCTACCTAATGCCGGTATCCCCAGCACGATAAGCGGGTCTAACGCCACGCCAAACAGTGCATCTGTGCCAGCTTGTTTTACTGCCTCTCCTGTGCTTTTCCCCTGCGCAATGCCAGTGCCGAAACCATACGCCGCCCCTTCTGTTGCTCCCCGTGCTATTACAGGAGCCGCTTTCGTGGCTATCTTAGGCAGTACCGCCGGTGCCTTTGTGAGCAGTTTCCGCGCGGCAAATTCGGCAGGCTGTCCCACCTTGGTTAATGCGCTGCCAATACTGGCACCTTTGTTCGGGCTCATCACGAAGCCGCCAATGACTGCCTAATACCGTGGCGGCTGTGTCGCCTACTTTGGAGCCTGTCGATGTTCTGTCGGGGTTTATTTCCTGCCCTGACATTACATCTAAGGCGGTTTCGGATGATCGGGCTTGAAATTTGCCGAGCTTTGAATCCTCGTACCGTTGTGTCAAATTGGCTAGTAAGTTATTGATAGGCTTGGGAAAAAAGCCTCTATCATACGCCGCTTGCCGTTCTGGACTGAGGTTGGAGGGAGTGGAGAATAAGCCTTGCTTGGCGGGGGGTTTGGTTGCTTCTGCCGGCTCTTCTTTTTTGCCAAACAAAGACTCATATGTTATTATCCCGCTTTTTTGTGGGGAGGTTTTACCCATTACTTCTTCATATGTTTTTATGGCCATGATAACACCCCCCTAGAATGTGCCAAACCTATCTTCAATCTCCGCTAATGCCTTTCTGTAATCTGTATCATTCAATTGGTCGGCGTTGGCTTGCAATACCCGTCTAGCCTCTTCTATGGTCTGCGCTTTGCCTATCTCAGCAATGACTGCATAATAATTATCAGCAGATGTCTTATTATCAAGGGTATCTGTTGCTTTTAAGCCTATAGCCGCTCTTTCGTCTGCTGTTAGTTCCTGTCCTTCGCTTAATTTGCGGTAAATATTATTTATGTAATCTTCTTTAGGCGTCACTACGAGCAGGTCTGTTTAACGCATTAATTTGTGCCTTAATTTGGTTAAGCTGTGCCAAGGCTGTATCATAGTCCAAGGAGCCAGTTTTGACCTGTTGTGCAAGTCTTTCTGCTTGTAGTTTCAGCGTATCCGGCAAATATGAGTTCTGTATCTCCTGTGCGGCAATTTCCAATTCCCTCTGTCTATTCGCCAAGAATCGCCGCCTGTACCGCCGGGTTAGAAGGACTCCTGCTATAATCAAACTGCTGTCCGGCTAGTGTCCTTTCATCTCCCAGACTGCCGGTTAATGCGCCCCGTTGCAATTCGTACTGGCGATTCTGGTTCCACTGGTCAATCATGGCTTGCATAGCTTGAGATTCCACATCTGCGTTAGCCGCCGCCACATCAGAAGCATAACCGCTTTCCACGTTTGACCGCTGTCTCTCGATTGCGGCAAGGTTAGCCGCTTCTTGCCTGTCTAATGCCCCTATCTGCCCCTGTAAGCCTGCCTGACGATATATCTCAGGCATAGCCCCTGCCGCTCCCTTAATGCCTCTTGCCGCCATGTATTGAGCAAAGTTCATTGCTCCTACATCAGAAGCCGCCGCCGCCCTGTTTCTTGCATCGTAATATGTCGGGGATACGTTGGCTTTCTCGGTGTCTAAGGCTCTCAATGCGGCGTCTTTGGTCTTGTCTAATGCGGCAATACGGCTTCTCCGCTGTGCCTCTTTGAGTTGATTGATATATTCGCTGGTTGGATCGGATATATATTGCTGATATGGTTGCATATATGCTGTTGCTCTATCGTGCTGTCGGTTGCAACCGCCGATTACTTTTTAGCGCATTGGGGTCAGTAACATAATGCTGTCCGGTTGTCTGGTTGAATGACGTTCCCGGAATAGCCCCAGATGCATACTGTTACCCCTATTGTTACATTCCGGTTCGCATCGTAATCGACAGTGTTGCCCCATTTGGCTCATGTAATCTCGTAGGAATTGCCCGTGCTACTTGCACACCGCCGCTTGAACTCTGCTGAACTACCACCTGAATAACGCTTGATTTATTTTTCGCTCTTTCTATTGCCCTACCAATTGCACTGCTAACTGCACCGCCAATCAAACTACCGAATAATCCCATGTATTTCACTCTCCCTTCTCTTTGGCAAAAGAAAAACACCCCGAAAGGTGTTAGTCTTAGTTTATATTAAATTGTTTCTAACCATTATTCCCTACCTAAACATTCATTCTGCATCCATTGTGGCGCATCAAGCGATTTAAAACGCGTCTAATTCGTGAGCATAAGCATCTTTTTCGGAATAGGTCTCTATCGTTATTCCAATTGTTGCGTGACAAGCCTCATGCACTAATACACCTGCCAGAAACATGGGTGTATATCATTTTTGTGTCATTCTAAAGAATCGGGTAATGCGCGTTGAACCAGCCACATGTAAAGCTAATGCATCTTTAAGGATCTTCGGGTTTCTTTCTAATGGGGCTATATCAAACGTATTCTCGCACACCATCACATAATGCGGAAAGTCCTTCTCCTCCAGCAAATCCAGAGCCGCATTAATCTTCTTGACGAACTCCGCATCCCCTTCTATCGGCGGTCGCTCAAGCCCCTTCTTCTTGATGCTTACGGTGTTAGTCGCACCATCCCAATCGGTTGTAGCCTCGAATATGTCTGCTACTGCTCGAATAGGGGCATAGGATACGCCGTCGATTATGACAACGGGCTTGTCTACCGCCACACCATCAACAATTAGCCGATATGGCGCGTCTGCCGTTACCGGTACTGCCAGCAACATTAGGGATAGAATAATAGGCAGAAGGTACTTTTTCATTATAATCGCCTCCTATTATTATTGTATCACAAAATGTGCAATTTTACCATATGTCATAGTTGCTACCTACTGTGATGTTATTCTGACTTTTTCCATGCGCCACTTACTTTAACGTGGATTTCGTCTATCTGTTTCCAGACCCCGTTTACTTTTACCCATCCATCATCATAGCTTTTGTATACTCCGCCTATTTTGGGTTTTAAGTTTGGTGGTGTCCACCAAACAATCGTGTACGCTCCGTCTGCATCTGTTGTATCAGATACCAAGAGGGAAGATAAAAGATTCAAAGCGGGACGAACGCCGTAGCGATCAGTGTGAGCAAGGTGGTCGTTCAGCGTACCGTCCGCGTAGACATAGCGAGCGTAGTGAGCGTACGAGGAGCTCGGCGTTCTCAACCACCAATACCAAGCGTTACCGATAGCAGATGGTTTAGAGCTTGATAGAGTATTATTGAAAGCCTGTGCGGTCAAATACGCAATACGAGCAGCATTGCTTGTATAAAATCCCCATGCTGTTCCTTCTGCCGTACCACCTTCGTTAGCCAAGCCGACTTCGGTAGTAGAGGGGAGGAATACTTTCCGGGTAATGTCCTCATACCCACCCCCATCGACCGAAGGTTTAACAACTCTCAAAGGAGTAGATAAAATCGCATTCTTTTCTTCCGTACTAAAATGATTTAGAAACCCCGGACGAGTATCGTATGGCGTGTTGTTATTCACATTAGCAGCATTAGGAGCTTGGTCGTAAGTATGTTGTCCGACATACCAAGCACCCGCCGCCGAATCTTTATTTAGCCATTGGTCGATATTAGATACGGAATATATGAAACAAACGGGTATAATAATAAACAAAGGAGGTGCGCAGATATGAAGAAAAATGACGGATTTTCTATTAAAAAATTTGCAACACGGCTGTTTACACTCAGAAACGAAGCCGGCTACACACAGGAAGAAGTTTGTAAATTACTACTGGAAAGATACCAATATGAAACAAATAAAGGGATGATATCGAAATATGAGAACGGAAAACACGAACCAAACATATACTTTGTCAACATTGTCTCGGATTTGTTTGGAGTAAGCATGGAGTATCTTTCCGGCAAAACGGATGAAAAATACGCTCAAAGCAGCACGGAGAACTGTTGCCATATTCCCATAGTAGGAGCAATAGCCGCCGGGTTCCCTCTTTTAGCTACGGAAAACATAGAAGGTTTTGAGTGTGTTCAACCAAATCCGCGCGTAGATTTTTGCCTTCGCGTTAAAGGCGATTCCATGATCGGGGCAAGAATTTTAAATGGAGATTTAGTTTTTATTCGCCGACAACCAGATGTAGAAAACGGAGAGATCGCCGCCGTCCTGATTGAAGATGAGTCCACACTAAAAAGAGTTTTCAAGGTAAAAGGAGATTAAAAAAGCGGTTAACGAAAGAGAATTGGAAATAGCCGAAGGAAAAATAACCATAGTATCAAATAAGAGGTTTTCTTCATGGGCTCTAGAGTGGCTAGATTTAAACAGAAACAGACTATCCCCTTCCACCGTCTCCTTGTATAAGACATATATAAACACTCACTTTATACCCTACTTTGGTAACACAAAATTAGATAAGATAAGCGAGTTAATGATTAGACGATTTATTAATATTAAATTGGAGTCGCTTAAGTCGGGAACGGTCCGGAAATTGTTCTTTGTTTTATCAGAAATACTACAGGTTGCCCTTAAACGAAAGAACCCTTGTCAGGATATAGATGCCCCTCCAAAGGACGATTCTAAGCCATATGTGTTATCTGACAACGAATTTAATCAAATACACGAGGCTTTTATAGGAACAAAGTATGAACCGATAATATTGCTGGCCGGACAATGCGGTTTGCGAAGGGGTGAAATATTCGCTTTAAAATGGGATGATATTGACTGGCAAAATAACATTATCCGGATTGATGAAAACCGCTGTATTAATGACAAAGGGAACTATGAAGATAAGTCACCTAAAAGCAAAAATGGCGTTAGGGAAGTTGTTGCCACGGAATATATCATTGGGCTATTAGATAAAATACGGGGTACGCAAAAGGAAATAAGAAAATATATATTCGAGGGACGGCCGGACAACTTCTCCAGCAGATGGGCTGAGCTACGAACGAAAAAGAAGATCCCCCCCATCCGCTTCCACGACTTAAGACACTACCATGCTTCTTGGCTTTATTCCCAACACATACCCGACCAATACGCCGCTGAAAGACTAGGACACGATGTGCAAATACTAAAAGCCATTTATCAACATCTCCACCTGGACAAAAGAAAAGAACTGGATCAGAAAATAATCCAGTTACAAAAAAGAAGCACCCAATGACGGGTGCTTTTCATATTTTAAAAAGTGTTCGGTTTTTGTGCGGTATTTTGATTTTTGAAACCGAACTGATATCCTTGAAAGTGTTGGTGCGGCTGAGAGGACTTGAACCTCCATGCCCTTGCGAGCACTAGAACCTGAATCTAGCGCGTCTGCCAATTCCGCCACAGCCGCAGGCATCGATAATAATATAGTGGCTGGGGCGGCAGGACTCGAACCTACGAATGACGGAGTCAAAGTCCGTTGCCTTACCGACTTGGCTACGCCCCAATATTTTTCTATCAGTATTTAAAGCAATCTATCAAGGAAAAATTGGTGGAGGGGGAAGGATTCGAACCTTCGAAGGCAGTGCCAGCAGATTTACAGTCTGCCCCCTTTGGCCAACTCGGGTACCCCTCCAATTGTGGAGCCGACGATGGGACTCGAACCCGCAACCTGCTGATTACAAGTCAGCTGCTCTACCAATTGAGCTACATCGGCATTAAAGGTAAAATGGCGGAGCTGACGAGAGTCGAACTCGCGATCTCCTGCGTGACAGGCAGGCATGTTAGGCCACTACACCACAGCTCCATGATATACAATTAAATTTTGGTAGATTGGTGACCCGGACGGGAGTCGAACCCGTGTCGCAGCCGTGAAAGGGCCGTGTCTTAACCACTTGACCACCGGGCCATATTATTTTGAACGTTTGGTCGGGGCAGAGGGATTTGAACCCCCGACACCCTGGTCCCAAACCAGGTGCGCTACCAAACTGCGCTATGCCCCGTCTGTGACGTTTGCCCCGTCTTTGACGTGACAAATTATATATTAACAAATAGTTGAGAAGAGGTCAAGTGTTTTTAAGCAAGTTTTTGCACGAAATCATGTCTAATTATTGAGAGAGCATCATAAATTTAACATATACAATTACAAGCATCCAAAGGAGTGATTGCTATATGTCCCAGGAACAAGATCAGGCTACCCGAGACCAGACTATTCTCAAAAACATTGACCTACTTATCTATTTTATCATAAAACTCGCGTATGCGAAATATGAGGAACAAGAAAAGTATCTGGAAAATATCGAAGAGCTATTAGCCAACACTTCTCCTCTGCTTTTACAATTAACAGACGGAAAACAAGAATTACTCGAACCGATGTACAAGCAACTGCTCTCCCAAAAAATACCCCATGATGAACTAATCAATAATTTTGCCGGCATCAAAATGGCTCTAGACAAAGTTTTTACTGTACTGGCAATGCAAACAAAAATAACTGCCGGCAGTTCCGCCGACATTTGCGCCGGTTGTTCGGCAGATTTTCATTCCGCACCGGTAACAAAACTTGACTCCACAGTTGAATTGCCGATTGATGAACCGGCCAAGACCACCCCCGCATCAAGAACAGAAATAAATACGCCTGCCAAAAATGACCCCTTACCGCCGGAAGTCATCCTCGAAAAACTATTACAAACAATCTATCCGCAGGAAAAAATCATCCGTAATCACTATCTCCACAATATAAAGCTGGACTACTATTTACCGGAACAAAAAATCGCCATCCTCCTGGTCTCTCTCCCCCACCGTACTCCGACCGGTCTAAAAATGCTCAGCCACAAAGCAGGCTTAAAATTAATCGAAATCTCCCAGGATGATTTTTACAACCTGCCTTTATCATGGGAAAAGCTTGCACGTTCTTTGCCCAAACTACTTATCATGAGAAACCAGATAAGAAACAAGAATACTAATCTCATACAGGAGGAGCATCGGTAAAGCCAGTAAGACCTGTGAGATAACATCGGGCGGAGTAAGGATGGCCGCGAGAATAAAGATGGCCAGAATTATATAGCGCCGTTTTTTTCGTAGCTGGGCCGGGGTAATCAGCTTCATTTTCGTTAGTAATAAAACAAGCACCGGAATTTCAAAAATTGCGCCAAAAGGTAACAGAAAAGCAACGATAAATGATAGATATTTAGTGGCGGAAAGCATCGTATTTAGACCGGCATTAAACTCCAGCAATAAGAATTTTAAGGCGAGATCAAGCACTACCGTATATGCAAAAACTACTCCCGCCCCAAATAAAACTACGGTCGTAATAAATAAAGTCCAAAACAACTTCCGCTCATTGGAATAAAGGGCTGGTAAGATAAAGGCACTACCCTGCCACAAAATCACCGGCAAAGCAAGAAAAAAACCGCCCCAAAAGGCTATTTTGATTTGAAAATAAAAACCCTCGGTAACAGCAATTAGGACGAGCTCCTGATTAAGCCTTTGCAAGGGTGCCATCAAGAGCTCAGAAAGCAGTTCCTGCCCCCAGAAAAAGCAAACGACCACACCGAAAAAAAGAGCTGCCAGGGAAATAATCAATCTCTTGCGCAGCTCCATTAAATGCGTGGTCAGGGTAAGTTTTGGATCATTGTTACTGTTTATCATCTTTGAATTCATCTTCAAGATCCTTTTTAGCCTTCTTAAATTCCGACATGGCCTTTCCCAAAGACCGGCCAATTTCCGGCAGCTTTCCCGGACCGAACAGAATTAAAACGAGGACTAAAATAAGTAATAATTCGGGTACTCCTATTGAAAACAATTGGCCCACCCCCGATATCTTCAAACAACCATTGTTGTATCCTATGTCTAATAATACTAGAAAAAACAAATGGTCGGAGCGACTGGACTTGAACCAGCGGCCTCCACCACCCCAAGATGGCGCTCTAGCCAAACTGAGCTACGCCCCGAAGCCACATACATTATTATATAATCGATAAAGCGATACTGTCAAGAACAACTTCCTGCCGGAAAAGCAAACATCCTAGCGGAAAAGCGAACGGACAAAAGAGCTACAGTCCAAACAACAGCAATAAAGCCAGATGATTAAAGTCTCCCCCTGCGCAAAAACTGTTAAATAAAAGTGTACTTTGTCCCCTCACAGGAGATGTTTAACCGGAAAATCTCCGCCTTAATGCCGGCACGCCGCCAGGTGTTTTTCATGGCTTCGCCGATCTCTTCATCAGCGCGGTTACAGAAAGCTAAAACTGACGGACCTGCGCCGCTCAAACAACTTCCTAATGCACCCTGTGCCTGTGCGGTAGCCATGACCTCTTGTAACCCCGGCACTAAAGGCGTCCGGTAAGGTTGATGAAGACGATCCTCCATCGCCAGCCCCAACATTTGAAAATGACCTGTTAAGATGGCCGTCATAAACAAACCAAAATGTCCCGCGTTAAAAACGGCATCCTGACGTGATACCTGCGTCGGCAATACTTTGCGGGCGGCTGAGGTGGCTAATTCAAAATCCGGCACGGCCACGATCACCCGTAACATGCTGGGCGGCTCCACCTTCAGGTATTTAATGCCATCCTGGGAAGTGATCGAAACAACTAAACCGCCCAAATAGGCTGGTGCGGCATTATCGGGATGTCCCTCGATCCGGGTGGCCAAAGTGATAATTTCTTCCTGACTCAAATCGGCCTGTAAAAGCACATTGGCTGCCACAATTCCCGCGACAGTGAGCGTAGCGCTGCTTCCCAACCCCCGGGAACGGGGAACCTGGGCGCCGATAGCCACAAATAAATGGGGTGGCATCTTCTTTCCAGTCTTTTCGGCCACCAGGTTGAACCCTTGATGAGCTAAACTACCCGCCGACAATTGGACAGCACCATGAGGCAAATCCGTAATACTACTCTTTTCCATACTGAAATACAACGTATTAACTAAATCCAAAGCGAGACCTACGCAATCAAAGCCGGGACCAAGATTAGCTGAAGTCGCCGGTACGCTTACTTTTAAGATCGCCATATCCTAATCCTCCACACCTTCAACTCTGATGACGCTTACAATTTCTTTGGTAATCGGCAGTTCTTTGATCACCTTTAAGGCATCCTGAATATCTTTTTCTTTGACTTGATGGGTGATCACGGCTAACTCCGCCTCTTCCTTCAGATGACCCTTTTGCACAACTGAAGCCAGGCTCACCCCATAATTACCGAACACCCCGGCAATGCTCGCCAAAACCCCCGGTCGGTCTACGACAAGAATACGTAAAAAATAATTCGTCCTGATTTCGCCCATTGGTTTAATCTGTCTGCCTTCATAACATGAACAGGAAAGCCGTCCGGTACTCTGGGTACGAAGATTATTGATAACCTCCAGCAAATCCCCCGCCACGGAGCTGGCAGTAGGCAATTGGCCTGCTCCGCGCCCAAAAAACATGGTATCGCCAACGGCATCCCCTTTCACAAAGATCGCATTAAAAGCATCGTTCACATTTGCCAACGGATGATTTAACGGGATTAAAGCAGGGTGAACCCTTACTTCGACCTGTTTGCCGTCAGAAGTGCCTATCCCCAGTAATTTGATGGTATATCCTAATTCACGGGCATAATTAATATCCGCCGTGGATATCCCGGTAATTCCCTCCACAAAGACATCCTGTAATTTAATCCGCGTATGAAACGCAATCGAAGATAAGATGGCAATCTTCCTGGCTGCATCCAACCCTTCCACGTCAGCGGTCGGATCCGCCTCCGCATAACCTAATTCCTGCGCCTCCTGTAAGGCCTTTGCAAAACTAAGCCCACTTTGGGACATTCTCGTTAAAATATAATTCGTCGTTCCATTGATAATACCCATGACTTTCTCAATATTATTGGCCAGCAAGCTTTGCTTGAGCGGACTAATAATGGGAATACCGCCGCCGACGCTTGCCTCAAAGTAGATATCCTGCCCTTTCCCTTCACAAGCATTAAATAGCTCAGCGCCATGTTCAGCCAGTAAATCTTTATTGGCTGTCACAATGTGTTTGCCGTTGGCTAAAGCCTCCAGAATATACGTTCTGGCCGGTTCAATTCCGCCCATTAATTCGATGACCACTTTAATTTCCGGGTCATGCACAATTTCCTGCCAATTATCAGTAAGAACTCCCGCCGGTAATTCAACCTCTCTTTTTTTCTGCAGGTTTCTGACATAGACTTTTTTAATATTGATGGAAGAGTGACATTTTTTGGTCCATAACTTTTCATTTGCCTGTAAGATCTTCACAACACCCTGTCCAACAGTACCTAAGCCTAATATGGCGATATCGATTTTTTCCATGTTTATGCCTCCTTGCTCTGTCCGACTATTTCAACCTTTTTCACACCATTAAGGCAATGCAGCTTTGTTAGTAAAACGGCAATATCATCCTGCATCTCTCTAATATCAACACTTAATGTGGCCTGGGCAACATTTTGTAAAGGTAGCCCCTGATTGATCGTTAAAACGTTCCCGTTGAGCTCTGCTACAGCATTTAGGACATCAGAGAGCACGCCGGTCCGATGCTCTAATATTAAAGAAATTGTAATGATTTTTTCTTTACCGACTTGGTATAACGGAAGCACCCCGTCCCGGTATTTATAAAAGGCACTTCTGCTTAAGCCCACTTTCTCCACCGCTTCATTGACCGTAAAGGCCTCTCCCCGTTGCAAAAGCTCTTTCACCTGAACAGTCTTGATAATTGCTTCCGGGAGTATCTCCTTACTCACTAAATAAAAATTTTTAAATTTTTCTTTCAGCATGGCAAGAACCTCCGGTGTCCTTCCTCTGTAGAACCCTATCTATGTATGGTAGACATTATATCATTTCCCTGTACGAACATCAATCCACATTTCACAAAAAAAAATCGGTCATGACGACCGATTTTCTAAATAATTATACAGATGATTCCTCCGCTCCCGTCATTGACAATTCGCCTCAAGGTTTCCTTCAATTTATCCTGCACGTTCTCCGGCATTGTTTGCAGCTTGCTTTGAATACTCTCGGTCACAAGCTCTTGTAAGGACTTCCCAAAGATATCGTAATCCCAGATTTGTGACGGATTCTCCTGAAATTTCTCCGTAATATAACGGGCAAGGTCGGCGCATTGTCTTTCCGTTCCCATTAAGGGAGTTATTTCTGCCGTAATATCCGTCCGGATGATATGTAAGGATGGCGCACTCGCTTTTAATCTGACGCCAAATAGTCCGCCTTGTTTAATTAATTCCGGTTCTTCCAGATTCATTTCCGTCATAATCGGATTGACAACGCCATAGCCGGTCTCCCGCACCCGTTCCATGGCTTCGGCTACTTTATCATATTCGGCCTTGGCAAAAGTTAACTCCTTCATCAAACGGTAAATATCATGCTCTCCGGTTATTTCCAAACCGGTCGCTTCATTTAATACTTCATAGAATAAGCCGTCTTTTGCCGTCATTTCAATCGAAGCCGTCCCTGTTCCCATATCCATACTGTCAAGAACAACCTCGCCGATGAAGTCTAATTGGGAAAGAGTCTCCAAAGCCCCGTCAATATCCCTTAATCTCCGGACCTGACTGATAATCTCCTGTACCGAGCTTTCGAATTTTGTTCTCAACCAATGCTCTGACGTGAGCTCCTCAATCCATTTAGGCAGGCTTATATTGACCTCGCTGACCGGGAATTCGAACAGCGCCTCCTCGAGAATCTGCATAATCATTCCTTGCGACAGTTGCGCCACATCTACAGGAATAACCGGCACTTCATAGTTATTTTCCAGCTCTTGCGCCAGCTCTATCGTCGTAACATCATTAGGACGGAGCGTGTTTAATATCACCACAAAAGGTTTTCCTAAAGCCCTTAATTCTTCAATCACTTTCGCTTCCGCTTCCACATAATTTTCCCGGGGTAATTCCGTAATACTGCCGTCCGTAGTGATGACCAGCCCAATTGTGGAATGATCGGTAATCACTTTGCGCGTACCCATCTCCGCCGCTTCCTGAAAAGGCATCGCCTCATCGGACCAAGGTGTATGCACCATCCGCGGACCGTTCTCATCTTCGTATCCCTTCGCTCCCGGAATGGCGAAACCGACACAATCCGCTAATCTTACCGCTACTGTAAGGCCTTCCTTTACTTCAATTTCGACAGCCTCATTGGGTACAAATTTTGGCTCAGTAGTCATGATTGTTTTTCCGGCTCCGCTTTGCGGTAATTCATCGATTGCTCTTTCCCGGTCATAAGTATTTTTAATATTCGGTATCACCAATAAATCCATAAACCTTTTGATAAATGTTGATTTTCCTACCCGAACAGGCCCAACTACCCCTAAATATACATCACCCCCTGTTCTTTCCGCGATATCACGAAAAATATTTTCCACACTATCCCCTCCTTAAAATTCTTATGTTTATAAAAATGCTATAAAACATGCAATACCTGCCATCCCCCCTTAACCGAGATATGATGCGACTGAAAGTAGAAAAACTCTTGAGAGTCTGTACAAATTTCCAAATAATGAACAATACATATATACTGTCCTCTTTGATTATTTATTACTAAGTTCAAAAAAAATGCCTGATATATGTTAAAAACATAGATCAGGCATTTGAATATTTAATTGAACCAGCTTTACCAATCGGCTTGCTTCGCGACCTCTTCCACTTCATGGGTCTTTTGCCGCATCATTAAGTCAACTACTGCTTCCCGTGGTTCCTTATTATTAAATAATACTTCATATGTTTCCTGGCAAATGGGCATGGCCACCTGATATTTTTCACTCAGGGCACAACCGGCCTTCGTCGCCGTGACCCCTTCCACGACCATGCCGATCTCCTTTAGAACCTGCGTTAAGGTTTCACCTTTCCCCAGGCGGATCCCCGCCCGCCGGTTCCGACTGTGCATACTGGTACACGTCACAATTAAATCCCCGATCCCGGTCAGACCGGCAAAAGTCAACGGATTTGCTCCTGCCGCCACACCCACACGGGCAATTTCTCTGACCCCACGGGTGAGCAAGGCTGCTTTGGTATTGTCACCATATCCAATTCCATCCGCAATTCCTGTGGCCAGCGCAATAACGTTTTTCAAGGCGCCACCAATTTCAATCCCAATTAAATCCGGATTAGTATATACCCGAAACTTCGGCGACATGAAAAGATCCTGAATTTCTTCCGCTGTCTGCCGACTGCTTGACCCGACAACAACTGCGGTGGGAATATCTCTCCCCACCTCTTCGGCATGACTGGGACCGGAAAGAACACTAATGGCGGGCCCGATTTCCCGAAACTCTTCAGCGATCACCTCGCTTAGTCTTTTCAATGTTCCCTGTTCAATTCCTTTCGCGACATTGATAATAACCATATCCTCGCTGATCAATTCTTTGATCTGCTGACATAAGCCTCTGGTTTTATCGGAAGGAACCGCCAGCACTACATATTTTTTCCCGGCTAAAGCCTCTTCAAAATCGGCTGTAGTCGAGATACCACTAGGTAACACCACCCCCGGCAGGTAATGCAGATTTTCTCTTTTTATATTCATTTCAGCCATTTTTTCACTGTTACGTCCCCACAAATGCACGGGGAAACCTTTTTTCGCCAGCAAAAGAGCCAGTGCTGTGCCCCAACTCCCGGCACCGAGTACCGCAATCCTTTTCATTTATGCCCCTCCCACTTTTTTATTTTTACCTTCACCGATTTTATTTTCTGTCCCATGATATATTCTCATCATATTTGATTTATGGCGATAGATGACAAAAGAGGCGCCGCAAATACCAAAAAGAATCACCGGAAATTCTTTCGCGAATACAATCATCAACAAAGGAACACTAATCGCCGCAATGATCGAGCCTAAAGAAACATAACGGCTTAACCAGATAACGAGCAAAAAGATCAGCAGGGCAAGAAGAAGTACATCCGGAGCCAGGCTTAAACCTACGCCTAACCCTGTCGCAACCCCTTTCCCGCCACGGAATTGAAAAAATACCGGATAAGTATGTCCAAGCATCGTGGCCAGCCCGCCCAGGACCGCACAATATGTATCACCAAAATAAAAACCGATCAGCACACCTAGAACACCTTTTAAGGTATCACCAATTAAAACGAGAATCGACGGACCTTTTCCGACGGTGCGCATGACATTGGTAAACCCTGTATTACCGCTGCCGTAATCTCTAATATCGATGCCCCGAAATAGTTTGGTGACAATAATCCCAAAAGAGACAGAACCGATTAAGTATCCTGACAGTATCGCCAAAAAATAGTTCATCAAACCAACTCCTTGGTTATTCTCTATGCTTTTTCCTCTCTTTTTCTGACCGTTATTTTGAGCGGAGTCCCTTCAAAACCAAAATTTTCTCTGAACTTGTTTTCCAGATACCTTTGATAGGAAAAGTGTAATAACTCCGGTTCATTCACAAAAAGGATAAAATGCGGCGGTTTGATCCCGGCCTGTGTAACGTACAAGATTTTCAGCCTTTTCCCTTTATCTGAAGGCGGTGGCGTCAGTTGGACCGCTTCACTTACCACTTCATTTAACACACTGGTGCTGATGCGATGGCTTTGCTGCTCGGCCACAAAATTAATCAAATCGGTTATTTTCACTACTCTCTGCTTCGTCAAAGCAGAAACATACAACGTCGGGGCATATTGCATGAACCCTAATTCCCGGCGGATCTCCTCGTCAAATTTTTTCATGGTCTTGTCATCTTTTTCGACGATGTCCCACTTATTGACGATAACGATTACCCCTTTACCGGCTTCGTGTACATAGCCGGCAATGCGCTTATCCTGCTCGGTAACTCCTTCCAGCCCATCGATGACCATTAACGCCACATCACTACGGTCAACCGCCCGCAAAGCACGGATCACGCTATACCGCTCCGTCGCTTCTTCAATATTCCGCCGGCGTCTCATTCCCGCAGTATCAATCAGGACATAACGCTGGCCTTCTTTTTCGAAAGGAACATCAATCGCATCCCGTGTTGTGCCGGGCACATTACTGACAATAACCCGTTCCTGTCCCAGGATAGCATTGACCAGGGAAGACTTCCCCACATTCGGTCTGCCAACCACGGCAATTTTAATCACATCCGGTTCATAATCATCTTCCGTTGTCATCGTGAATTTACTGACAATCAGATCAAGTAAATCACCGGTATTCATGCCATGCTCCGCCGAAATACAGACTACATTCTCCAGACCCAAACGATAAAACTCATAAAGGTCAGGATTATTCTTAAATTGCTCGACTTTATTAACAACCAAAATAACCGGCTTGGAAGTTCTGCGCAGCTGCCCCGCAATCTGCTCATCCTGCGGCAACAAACCGGCCCGACTATCCACCAGGAATAAAATAACATCCGCCTCCCGCATCGCTATTTCAGCCTGTTTTCTGATTAACCCGCTCATTGATTCTTCCCCACTGCTAAACTCTATGCCTCCCGTATCAATAAGGGTAAATGTTTTCCCCAGCCATTCAGCGTCACGATACAGCCTGTCCCTGGTTACCCCGGGCGTATCCTCCACAATGGCCGCACGACCTCCCGTCAGCCGGTTAAACAAAGTTGATTTGCCCACATTCGGTCGACCCAAAATTGCCACAATCGGTTTAGCCACGTCATATCCCCCCTTTAAAGATTACTAATCATCTGCCAGATTTCTTGCGCTTCAATTGGCACGGTAAACAATCGTATGCCTAAAGCTTCCCCAACCTCCGCCGGGGTTAAATCATCCAAAAACTTTCCATCGCCGGACTTTACTGTAGATTCCGGGATAAAAACAATAGTTCCCGGAGCAAGATTCTTTAACCCTGCCAAAAAGCAAGAGCCGGTTAACAGCCCGGCAACGGTTATCGTCGGGCCAAAAAAAGTATTGGGAACAGCCTGCAAGGTCACCTGCAAACCTTTGATCTTATTTAAACGTTCCACCAGGGGCTTCAGCACCGGTACTCCGGATATACCTGTGGCAAATACTATTCCCCTCGGTCCGTCCAGCTCTGCGGGTAACGCTAGCCGGGCAAATTCATCCCACAGGAGGCGGACCATTCCTACGCCATTTTCCAACTGAGAAAAATCTTCATAACTTTCATACACCGGAAAATCACGACCACTTAACAGATAAAATTCATCTGAGGGCCAAATAAAGCGACTGCCTCTTTCCGGCAGTTCCAATTCCTGTTTTTGCTCTACCCATTCAACCAGGCGAGCGGCTTCATCCTGCCGGAAAACGCGCAAATCTGGCAGACCACGGCGAAAACCCGTTAATCCCACAGGAACTACTGCCAAGGAGATTACTCCGTTTATTCTCCTTAAATCCTCATAAGTTTTCTGTAACGCCTCTCCGTCATTGATACCGGGACAAGCAACAACCTGCGTATGAAATTCGATCCCCGCCTCCGTCAACTCCTGCATTATTTCAAGGATGTTGCCGGCCTGCGGATTTTTCATGAGTCTCGTGCGCAGTGCCGCATCAGTAGTATGTACGGAAACATATAAGGGTGAAAGATGTTCTCTTTTTATTCTATCCAGATCTTCTGGAGATAAATTCGTCAACGTAATGTAACTTCCCTGCAAAAATGACAGCCGAAAATCATCATCTTTTTGATAAAGACTGGGCCTCATCTTCGGCGGCATCTGGTCCACAAAACAAAAGACACATTTATTGCGACAGGTCCTCAGCCCGCAAAAAACTGCCCGTTGAAAATGTACTCCCAGCGGCTCATCATAGTCTTTTTCAATTTCATAAATAACGTGTTCGCCGTTTCTCTTACACACTTCCAGCAGAATCTGCTCTTCCGCCCATTCGATCTGATAAGTAATTAAATCTTCGATCACTTTATGATTAATTTTGCAGAGCCGATCCCCCGCCGTAATTCCTAATTCCTCGGCCAAAGATCCCTCTTCCACAAAAACAATCTCCGCACCTTGCATTCGGCTCACCACCGCAAAGAAATTCAATCAATCTCCATCAATTATCCTTTATTCCTGGCAATTCGTCAATAAAGATTAATCGAATTGATAACTAAAGCCAGGTCACCCTGGCTCTTCTAAATCTTTGTGTTACTATGACCTTACTATGCCGGCTACAGGCAATTCTGCTGTTTGATCCTCCGGACAAGGGAAGGCATGCGGGCGCTTAAATATTTTGCCCAGATAGTCTTGATATACTTACGGAACCGTCCTCGCGTCAACATTTCCAAAATGCAAAGCGACCAGGGATTAATCGTGCTCAAATCATAGATCAGCATCTGTTTTTGTGTGCCAAGCAGCCGCAAGATCTCCGGTCCTAAAACGGTCTTGACAAAACAGCCGTAGACACCTGCACTTAAAGTATAATACTCATTCCCTTGTTCATCGCGCGCCCGTAACTGTAATTCACCCGGGTGGTAAGGATGAGGCTCGGCAAAATCAGGAATCGACAATAATTGCCGGTAATGTGCTTCTTCCTTTAAGTGGCCTGCGGCGAAAACAGCTGCCACAAGCGAGGCAAAACAACCAAATTGGTCAAGAAAGACATGCTTCACCTCTTGTCCCACACCACCTTTATAACTTCCATCCTGAGTTCCAACCCGCTTATTCATTGAGAAAAGTGAAACCCGCTTCTTCCGATCATGGAAAAAACCTTACTGCAGGTCTTTACCTTTGATTATTTTCACTAAATGCAAAAATTTATCATATGCTTTCTGTGTACCATAAATAACGATTGGTCTGCCTGGTATCACCAGCCCTAAACGGCGCGAAAGAAAACCGCCGATGACCATCCACAAATTGACATATGGCATCGTATCCACAAAAAGAAACTCGTCCTGGCTTTCCCCGCTCAATAGAATAAAGCTCCGCATAATTTTCTCATAATATGAGCCGAGATTCTTTTTCCCAACAATATAAATTTCATTGCCCAAACAATCAAGACCAAGAAAACGAATCTTCCCGTGGTCCTTCCCTTTCTGAGCATCATAATAAGGCAGATTAAGCAGTTCGCGAGCCGTAGGCAACCTTGTCTCCGGCAGCCAGCCGAGATGAATTGCCGCAGCGGTAACCGAAGAATGGGCTCCGCCATAACAATTATAGATTATCTTCAAATTAAGTAAACCTGTTCAACGTTGGCTTTTTTGCTCAGAATCTGCCGCATCAGACGGCGAAGACTCTGATGAAGATCCTGTTGAAGACTCTGCTGATGATTCCGGCGAAAGCTCTGCTGAAAACTCTGTTGAAGATTCCGGCGGCGCAGATGGCGGTGCTTTTTTTGTTTTGCTCCCTTTTGCCGCAGCATCTCTCCGGACCGGTCCAAAATAATTGGAGAATTCCCTGCCCAAACCGGTTATTTTCGACCAGGAGCCACGCAAACTGCCGGTACTTAGCAGTAAGAAGGCACCCCCGCCAATTACCGCTATAGCAAGGATGGTCAATAAGGCTTTCCCGACACCCGGTCTCGTCCCCGTGGGCTCCGCCGGAGCCGCGGCCGTGGCACCCACGATTTTAGGAATACCCTCGGCAAAAGCAGCCACCCCGTTCTCTGCTGCCGGGCGACTATTGGTATGGGTTCCTACTTCAATTAGGATGGTTTGCGGGCCTAAGTCCTGATTATAATTACCCTTCCCAATATAAATCCCTTTGATAAAGCCGGGTTTATGTTTATCAAAGTAGGCTTTGATTCTTTTGGCAAAATCCAAATTGGCAGACATATTAGCATTTTGCCTTCCTACTACTAATCTGATTTTGGTGCCCGTCTGACCGTCAATTTCCGTCTTATAATAATTCGGGTCGGGAATTCCGTCACGATGGACATCAATTAAAGCCAGGGGATTTTGCTTCAAAAGCTGGACGGCCGTTTTTCTGGAACGGTGGTACGCATTAGCATCATGCGGGTCGTGCTTATCAAAACTAATCAATGATTCGACCCCTTTTTCCTTCAAACTGTTGGCCAGTGTATTCCCTACCTGTAATATGCCGCCGCTTCCCGGTTTGCTTGCCGTTCCATCTGTCGGTATATATGATTCATCAGTATGCGTCATATATATTGCTACTCTCCCATTCCCCCCATCCGCTTGGGCTGTTGGTACGGCATCCCATTCCTCCAGGTAGCTTACTTTTTCCTCTCCTACTACTTCGGCGACAGCCTTCATCTGTTCTTCATCTACGCTCGTGATGCGATACCGCTTGTTATTTTCCAAAATGAATTCATCGCCCACATAAGTCTGTCGTCCAATCTGGTCTATCTCCTTTCCCGCCTCATCAACCACCGAATAATAGGTCCCGCAGTCCAACTCCACTTCCCACTTCCCCAAAGAGTCCAGAAAATCCAGATTTAAGCCGGTTTGAGCCAGAGTGTTGTATACGCGGGGATTCTTTTCCAAAATAAAAAGTCCTCCCCCTAAGAGCAATAAACCGATACTGATGAGCAATATGATTTTATTAATGATGTTATTCTTCATGTTCATCTTCCTTTTCCACCCGTTCCTCTCTTCCGGAATCAGCCTTTAAATGCTCCAGCAACTCAGGAGCATGACCATCTTTGACCGGACCGCCTTGCAAGCGTTCCCGGGTTTCCCCAAATAATTCCGCCAAAAGTATGGCGAATAAGCCGGCAAAAACAACCGAGTCAAATGCTCCAGCCCCGCCGAAATGCACACTTCCGGGCGTACCTGTTGAGCGTAACCAAAAATAATGAATAATATCCAGACTTAAAACACCCAAGGTAGCGGCCACAAATGCCGAACGACGCGAGCGCCCTAAAAGATAAGCCGTCACACCGGCGACCAAAGGATAAACATACAGCGGATCGAGGATCGTATTGCGGTCGTCCGGGTCATTGGTCATCAAATAACTGCCGATAAAATAAATAATACCTGCCGTGGCAACCGTTGCTACTAATGCTCGACCCCATTCTTTAGGAGTACCTGCCCGTGCTAAAAGATAAATTGCTAAACCAAGAGGGATGAGCGCCCCTCCCACATTTAATGAGACATCGATATCCCCCCGCGATAATGGAAGATCAATAAAGCTACCCACAATTAAGGCCCCAAGGATAATAAGAGCTTGCCGGTCAGTAAGCCTCATCCGGTCTAAGAGACGATGTGCTAAGCCAAAATATACCAGGAGCGACACAACAACCAAAACAATAGTTCCAATGGGTAATCTGGTCATAGGAAACCTCCTTTACATGAATCCACTCATGATCAAGATCATGCTTTCTCCTTGTAGATTTCCCAGTAGCTTACAAAAATATGCGTGACGGGCTCCCCTGCTTCGACAAGTGGCGGGTCTCACTTTCGTTCTTCAGCAGGCGGCGAGCATCTTACCCGTCTCGATAAAACGCGCAAAGATAAGAAAATTTTTCTCCAAGCGAAAAGTTTTCGCCTGATGCGTTATAATAAGAAACAGACAGATGTACAATCTAATATGGTTAAAAAATATTCGCAAAGAGGTGATTAATTCTATGAATGAAATGGAGTGCACCTGGGACCTCTCCCCCTTATATCCATCTGTAGAAAACTGGGAGAAAGAACTGACCGAAATACAAATAATCCTTGGTAATATTGTCCACAAGAAAGGAACCATCACCAGCAATGCCCATAATCTCTCTGAAACGTTAAAACTGATGGATCAGCTCGGTATCAAGCTCGAACGGGCCGCATCCTACGCCAAAATGAAATTTGATGCAGATATGGGAAACCCGGCAACAAAGAATGATTATGAGAAGCTGGATCTTTTATACACAAAAATCAGCAGTCAACTGGCCTTTTACGAACCGGAACTGCTGCAACTCACACCGGATATTTTTCAGCAATATTTACAAGAAGTACCCGAGTTAATGACCTATCGCTTTATGTTTGAAAAACTCTTTCAACAAAAGTCCCATATCCTTTCTCCCCAGGAAGAGGAAATCCTCTCGCAGATGGCGGCCTTAGGGGGCTCCTTTGAAAAAATTTATGACGATTTAACGGTCAACGACCTGGAGTTTCCTGAAATCGAAACCGAGACCGGTGACAAAATCACCGCCAATGAAACAAATTACCGGAAAGCCTTAAATTCCACGAACCGCCCCTTTAGAGCCAGATATTTTCAAGCTCTCTTAGGTACATATCGTGCCTCCATTAATTCCATAACCTCAATCATCTATGGCAAGATCAAGTACCACGCTTTTCTGGCCAAAACCAGAAAATACCCCTCCTCACGGGAAATGTCACTGAGCGTAAACCATATTCCTTTGTCCGTTTACGACACCCTGATTGCTACCATCCGCAGCAACGTGCACCAACTCCAACGCTATCTTGCCCTCCGCAAAAAAGTGCTGGGCTACGATGACCTGCATTTTTACGACCTCTTTGTCCCCTTCATCAAAGATGTGGACAAAAATTATACCTATGCCGAGGCGCAGGAAATCGTCTTAAAGGCCCTGCATATTTTAGGTGATGACTATGTTGGCGTCTTAAAAAAAGCTTTTAGGGAACGCTGGATTGATGTTTATCCCAAAAAAGGCAAGGCCTCCGGGGCATACGCCAATGGCATTTATGATGCGCATCCTTATGTTCTTTTAAACTTCACCGGCACGCTGGAAGATCTGTTTACGATTGCCCATGAACTGGGCCATGTGATGCACAGTTATTACAGTAATCTAAAACAACCCTATGTGGATGCGGATTATGTGATTTTTACGGCGGAAGTTGCTTCCACGGTGAACGAATACCTGTTATATCGTTATCTGCTCGACCATGCGGCGAACAAAGACGAAAAAAACTATCTGCTTTGTATGCATTTGGACAGTATACGTTCCACCCTGTTCAGGCAAGCCTTTTTTGCTGATTTTGAAATGCAGATGCACCGTCTGGTGGAAGAAGAAACCCCCGTCACGCCTGATTATTTACGCAAGATTTACCATGATTTATATGCCTATTATCATGGGGACGGCTTTACAATCGACGACGAACTGACCTGCGAATGGGCACGTATTCCGCATTTCTACCGTCCTTTCTATGTTTATCAATATGCCACAGGTATATCTGCCGCTATTTGCCTAGCCAAAAATATCGAGGCCAAAAAGGCCGGAGCACTGGAAGCATATCTGTATTTCCTCAGTTCCGGCGGATCCGATTATCCCATTAATCTATTAAAAAAGGCCGGCGTGGATATGTCCACTTCCGACCCGATTATTGCCGCACTGCAGGATTTTTCTGCCACACTTGATTTACTGACGGAATCACTATAGCTATTGACCGGTATTACAGGCCGCTGGAGCCAAAACCGCCGCCTCGGTTTTCCCCGATTGCCGCCACATCCTCAACCGGTACCCAGTTGATCACCGGTACTTTCTGCAAAACGATCTGCGCGATGCGGTCCCCTTTTTTGATTAGATACTCCTCCTTCGAGGATGTATTATGCACAATCACGCAAATCTCATCACGGTAACCCGCATCAATAGTGCCTGGACTATTGGCAATTCTTAACGGCGATTTTAAGGATAACCCGCTCCTGGGCCGCACTTGCAGTTCGTAACCAACAGGAGTAGCCACCTTCAACCCGGTTCTAACCAGCACGGTTTGGCCGGGTTGAATTTTTTGTTCTTCAATCGTATACAGGTCCATCCCGGCATCACCGGCTCTTGCATAAGCAGGCAATTTCGCTTCCGGATGACAACACTCGACATAAATATTGATCTTTTCTTCTGCTGCGCTCATTTTTTCCCTCCGGCGATTCTTCTTTTATCCTGCAGTATTCTCCGTGCAGTCCGTTTCCTCCTGCTGATCTTTTTTACAGGGAAGATAAATGATAAATTTTGTTCCTTCGAGAGCAACGCTACTTTCAATTTCTATTTTTCCGTGATGCTCTTTGATGATCTGAAAACAAATACATAAACCTAACCCTGTCCCTTTGGTTTTGGTTGTAAAAAAAGGTGTGCCAGCCATTAACCGTTCTTCTTCGCTCATGGGTCGACCATTATTATAGATGCTAATCGCAATCTGAGAGCTTTGGTGATGATATTCCGAAGATATTTTAATTAGGGGATTGGTGAGATCACCGACTGCTTCCATGGCATTTTTCGAGATATTGAGGATAACTTGCCTGATTTTATTCAAATCAGCAAAGATGACTTTCTGTCCGTCTTTAATTTCATATTGCACTTCAATCTTCCTGATAAAAGCATTGGTATCAATCATGGCCTTAATGGAGTCAATCATCGCATCGACGTTAATATCCTCATACTTACACGGGGAAGGTTTCGCAAACATCAGAAAATCAGTCACAAACCGATTAATGTTTTCTGTTTCCTGCTCAATTAAGCCGGCATACTCCAAAATTTTTCCTTCTTCCGTTTTATATCTGATTAACTGACTGAACCCTTTTATCGCCGTTAATGGGTTCCTGATTTCATGGACAATACCGGCGGCCATCTGCCCTAAGGTAATTAATTTCTCATTCTGCCGCTCCATTTCATTTTCAATACTAATCGAGGTAATATCCGCTGCGGTAAGGATCATGCCAATTATTTCCCCGTCAATGTTTTTAATATGATCGGTATGAATCAGTAGTTCTTTGTCATTGCCTTTCACTGTGACAATCGGTAAACGATAAAATTTATCCTGTTTCCCGGCATTAAGGAATAAGTGGTACTGCTGTCCCTTCTTACGCTCATCATCAATAATAATCTCAAATAAGGAATCAATGTTTTTGCCGATTATATCAGACTCTTCCATTTCCAGTAACTCCGTAGTTTTACTGTTACACATAATAATTCTATATTGGATATCGGTAATTATAATCAGATTATTAATAGAGCCTAAAATCGTCTTTGTTTGCAGTTTCAAGCTTGCCAAATCCTGTTCATTCTTCGGATCATCAAACAAAACCAAATACCCATCCGCAATCTTGAAATAATCCGCCTTTAATTTGATACTTTGCCCGTTTTTTGTCTTTAATTCTAAAAGAATGTTTTTCTCACATTTTCCGCCGTTGGCAAATGCCTGAGGAATTCTATTGAGCTCACTGAATTTACTGCCTGTCGCCATCGGATCGCAACCAAATACATCTTTCAATTCACAGTCTAATAAACTTAAAGCCTTGGTATTGGCAAACGATAATTCGATGTCGGAGTTATACATGGTCACCCCAATGGGTAATTCATTCAGCAAACATTTGAGAAATATATTGTTTTGTTCTGCCTTTTCATAGGGATAAAGAACCGCACTAGCCACAATTCCCTTGAAAAAAAAGTAATAACAGGCCAGTTTCAGGAGATGTCCCAAGATAAAATAAACGGACTCTTTTGCATAGAACATTATCCCTACTTCAGCGATGATTGCCGATAATACTGCGGCAAATATATAAGGAAAAATTACGACTCCCTTTTCCCCTAACTTCCCTTTGATTTTCAATAAGGCATAGAGAAAGAGTACAATAATGCCGCCTTCCAAAAATAGTCTTGTCACCGTAGTTCTCTGCATATCATCATACAATGCCGGCAACATGGGAAAAAGGCTGTAAATTGCCCAGGATGTTATGCCGATTAAGAGGACGGTTACCAAAAAGCCAATTCTTTTTGGCACGGCAAAATTCCTCTTTGTAATATAGATTAGAATATGGCCTTCAATCAGCCTTCCCGTATAATAATACCAAATTGAAAGTTCATTATTGATATCTCCTGCCACACTAATAATACCGCTGAATAAAAGAGCGTGCATTAAATTAAATACTGCTACAAAAAGAAACCCGAAGCCTATCAAATGGTTCACTTGTGTATTTCTTTGATATGTATACCAGACCAGCATGAATATACTAAATGAAATATAGACGCAAAGCATTTCCACTATAGTGTGAAAGAGAGAATAATAAGCTTGCGCCATATGGAAAAACAGAATTAAAAAAAAGACGATCAGCAAAGATACGGTAATAGTATCCTTTAATAATGAGAAATTCTGTTTTTCTTTGTTCAATACTAACATACACTAACCTTCCTTATATTATAACTATTGTGAGTAAATTGGGAAATCAATTAATGTTTAATTAATTGTAAACTATAACAAATTGCTTTTAAGAAATCACGCATATTTTGACGAAAAAAATTTTATCCCCCGATTTTTTCTCACAATTAATATGACAAATGGAGAATGCAAATCGTTCTCATTTTTTTAATATTTATTTTGAATATTTAAGAACCATTTTTCGTTAGTATTTGTCATATAAGTAAATAAAAAATTAAATTTTGAGGTGATGATATGTTAAAAAAGAGTTTTTTACTCACCCTGGTCTGCATCATACTTTTCACAACCCCTCTGGCCGCCCAAGAAATGATTATTCAAGGTTACTCAGATGTATTTATGTCATATGAAGCAAGTATTGGTGTATACGGTTCCAGAATTATCTGTGAAGCTGGTTCGGATTTAGCAGGCTATTACGACACATCAATCAAAATGCAACTACAAAAATATGTCAACGGAAGCTGGGTAACACTACAATCATGGTATAGAGAAACACACCATTGCACTATTACCATTGTCGGCGGCTACGACAAGGCCCCGGGAGTGTATCGTACCATTGCCACCCACAAAGCCGGCGGAGAAACCCAATACTCATATAGCCCTAATTTTTTAGTTAATTAATCGGTTCGATTAAAAAATCTGACGCAATAGGAAGCTTGAGACAGCTTCCTATTTTTTATTTTAATGATTCTATTACCTTGATTGCTTCCCGGTAATCCAGATTAGCGGTGAACAACACGATAATTAACATTCTTTTCGGTCCAGCGAAATTCCAAAACCTTTTGCCGATCAAAAAGTATTACTTTAAGACCATTCTGCAAGGTAAGCTCCTCAAATTGGGCATTCTCCGGTACAAATGTATTGCGGTTATTCTCAATAAGCAGATTGTGCTGGGTTATGGTCAGAAAAGACTGTTCAGGCTGTTGAAAGCTGATGGTCACCGTCGATAGGGGGTATTCAACAGAATAAATACTGATCGCAGGTGGAGTGGCCGATAAAACCTCCGGCAAATATTTAGGATATACCACATTAAAAACGACCATGCTTTTCGCTTCTTCAAGAGTAACGCCTTCAAACTGACCCTCTTTATATTCTGGATTACGTCTTTCCGTGAAAATAAAATCATTGTTTTGCGACTTTTCTACCCACTGAAACAGCTCATCTTTAAAACCGATCACCACCTGTGGGTTTAGTAAAGCACAAGAAGTGACTAAAAGAAGAGCTGCTGCCACAGTGAGCCATTTCATCCTTTGCGCAAACCTCTTTTTATTCTTTATGACAGCGTCATTTTTTTCTGCTATTTTCCGTTCAAAATCCTGCCATTTTTCTTCGGGATTAATCAAGGTTGGACCATCAATGATTGCCTTCATGTTTTGCTTCATAAGCTCATCAAAATTATTCATCTGTCTGCGTTCTCCTCCTTACAACTTAAATAATCACCATAGATTTTCTGTAACGTAATCTCCAGGGTTTTCCTCGCCCGAAAAAGAGATGATTTAACTGTCCCTAAGGGAACCTGGAGATAATCTGCGATTTCCTGGTCTGTTAAGCTCCAATAATATTTTAAAATCACCATCTGACTAAGTAAGGGATCTAATAAATAAATGGCCCTGCGAATCTCCTGATTAGTTTCCTTCTCTAGGTATTTTTGACATGGTTCATAATCGTCCCATTGTTCTCCCCAGATATTCTTGATATGGAGGATTTTTTCCTCTTCCCCAATCGTCAAGCTCTTTTTATTCCGATTATACATATTGATGGCTTGCTTGGAACCAATAGCTGCCACCCAGGCACCAAATTTCTCCGGTTCTCTCAAAGTATGTAGATTAGTATAAGCCTTGAGAAACGCCTCCTGGGTTGCCTCCTCAGCCAAGGCCGAGTTTTTTAGTATTAACAAACAAGTGGAAAAGACTTTTTGATAATACTTAAGATAGAGAAGCCGAAATGCCTCCATGTCAAATCCCTCCGTCTCCTACCTGTTTATGTTCCTTAACCCCACTTTTTGTTTAAGATCGGATTTCATTCTTCCCCCTGTCTAAAGAACGATATTGTAAAGCCTCCGCAAGATGTGTCACGCCAATTATTTCACTATTAGCAAGATCGGCGATAGTTCGCGCTATTTTTAATATTCGCTCATGGGAACGTACACTAAGACCCAACGTCGTATATACTCTCTGCAGTAAACTTTTCGCATCGTCATGCAACTGGCAATACTTTCGCACATCTTGATTATTCATGAACGCATTACAGGTTATCCCGCGTCCGTTAAAACGCTTGAGCTGTCTTAATCGAGCGTCCTTCACTCTTTGGCGTACTACCTGCGAATTCTCTTCCGGTCTGTTGTCATGCAGTTCATGATAAGCCAACCGGGGGACTTCCACATGCAAATCGATACGATCCAGCAAAGGACCGGATAATTTATTCCGGTATTTATTCACCTGATACGGCGTACAGGTGCATTCTCTGGTGTTGTCTCCGTAATACCCGCAATAACAGGGATTGGCTGCCGCAATAAGCTGAAATCTGGCCGGATAGGTGATTACGGCGGAAACCCTGGAAATAGTCACAACTTTTTCTTCTAAGGGCTGTCTTAATGATTCCAGCACATCACGCCGAAATTCAGGTACTTCATCCAAAAATAAAACTCCATGTGTCGCTAAAGTAACTTCCCCCGGACTCGGAACAAGACCCCCGCCGATAATACTGGCTGCTGAAGCGGAATGATGCGGAGCGCGAAAAGGCCGGCTGGTTACTAACGGCTTTTCTTTACTAAGCAGTCCCGCAATGCTATAGACCTTGCTCACTTCTAAGGCTTCCTCCGTGGTCAATGGTGGCAAAATGGAAGGAAAGCACTTGGCCAGTAAGCTCTTCCCGCACCCGGGCGAACCGATAAAAAGAAGATTGTGCCCGCCAGCCGCCGCCACCTCCATCGCCCTTTTGGCTAATCTTTGCCCTTTCACATCCGCCAAATCATAAATCGTCTCCTGCTTGTCCACCAAATAATGCTCAAGGCTTTGGGGCGCGACTTTCGGATAAAGATGCGGGTTTTCGAGAAACTTCACAACCTCTTCCAATCTACTAAAACAATACGCTGTTCCCTGGGCGAGAGCTACCTCTCCATGATTATCCTCCGCCACGATGAAAGCTCTTCCGTTCTCCGAACTTACAAATAACGCCATCGGCAAAATACCGGGGACCCCTCTGATAGCTCCATCTAAAGATAACTCGCCGGTCAGATAATAAGCGGGGAGAAATTCTGTCTTCAACTGTTCCGTAGCCGCTAAGATCCCAATCGCAATGGCCAGGTCAAAACCCGGTCCTTCCTTTTTGAGATCAGCAGGCGCCAGATTCACGATAATCTTGCGCGGTGGAAAAACAAATCCGGCATTTTTTATCGCCGTGCGCACTCTTTCTTTACTTTCCTTGACGGTGGTATCCGGTAAACCTACGATGGTAAATTCGGGTAACCCACCGGAAGCATCCACTTCAACTTCAATCGGATAAGGGTCCATCCCCACTATCGTACAGCCATTAACACGTGCTAACAATATCCTTCCCCCCAGACAAATCAATCAAGGAAAACCACAATCAGCGTAGATCAGTGTATTTGTTGTCAGTTTACCACAAACACTTGTTTGGGGTCAAGGTTCGCCATTCAATGATTTGATTTGTTAAAAAATACTGCCTGGTTTTCTTACAGGCAGTATCCCAAGTTGCTATTCAAACATTACTCTAAGGCATAATTACAATATTCGTCACTACCGGCCGTAATTTACCATCCGAGGGGCGGTTCAATACTTCATTTTGATAAATAAAAGTACTGGATCCTCCACCATCTAAATTATATCCTTCCTTCACGCCCAATTCAATCAATTTATCGATTAGCCTTTCCAAAGTCACGCCACTACTCCAATCTGACTGACGCCCGTCAACGACAATCATGATCAGATCACCGTTCGCATATTCCCCGATGATGGTCCGGGGTTGATTTGTTTTCGCCCAGTCCGGAGGAATCGGATGTTTGACCCCTCCCTTGATTAAGACGGGGATAAAACTCACTCCCTGCCAGGGATCCAGGGACATCAGCTGATCCTCTTCCGTAAAAATACCACCAATCAAGCGTCCCTTTCGATTAATCCCCGAAAAGGAGAGATTGCCCGGATAAGCATTAAAAGGACCTACCAGTTTCCCGTCAATAACCACATTTCCGATATGTATCCCCTGGGGCTGACCATCGCGCATTTCCGTATAGAAACCACCGCCGTTAATTCCTAAGATTGCACCCGTTCTTTGCACTGCTTCCATTGTTGTTTCCTTGGCCCCAATTTTGTCCTGGGCAAGCACAACCTTAAATACTTTGGGATCATAAAGCTTCACCTTGGCGATAAATCCGCGATAGCCGAGCTCCTGCAGCTTAAATACCTTTATTTCTACCCGCCGGGAGGCGTACTCCTTCACCGGCGGACCGAGCATTTTCAAAATCCGTTCCTCGTATATCTGATCGGATTTCCTTTCCTGCTTTGAGGCCACTTTAGTTAAATCTCCTAAAACCTGGTCTTGTTCCTCATACTGCGCTTTCTGCTCATCCGCCTGTTGATAAAGAAGAGCCAGTTTATCCTCCAGCGCAAACATACTTTGCTGAAAATCATCCAGGGAATTATTGGTCTCAGCGACCGGTATCAGCAGGTTCTGCACCGCAGCATCTAAACTATTCAGCGTAAGCAACATCCCCAGCAGAGGCGCAATTATTAAGGCAACTAAGATGTTCACCGTACGCATCAGGGAGCCTCCTTCAAGATATTCAAGCTCTTTTCCAACGCTTTTAATTGATCATCCAACAGTTCAATCTTCTCATTTAGCTCTTCCTGAATATCGCCCGCTGATGAAAGTGTCTCATCAGTGTCACTGAGCGCATTCTTTAACGCGTTCAGTTCATTATTTAAAGCGGAAAGTTTTTCATTGACCTCCTGCATATGTAAGGCATTGGTTTGCTGCAGGTTGGTAATTGTCTGATCAAAATATTGTTTTGTGAAAGAAAAACCACCGTAGACTAATCCTCCCCAAACAAGCAAAAACAATAACACATAGGCAATCCCTTTGCCGATTGATGTGTTCTTATTCCGTCTTCTCACGTTTTCTTTGTCTTGAAGGTATAATTGTTCGGCATCTGACCTCATGAAGACCCTCCTCTCCTCCTGCTCAATTCCCCTTAGTTTTACTTCTCTCTTTTTCCTTGATTTCCTGCACAGAAAATGTTATTCCTCTAAATGCCTGCCTTTACAATTATCTCTAAAAAGCATTTTTGAATAATTCTACCGTTTTAATTGTATCCTGCTGTTCAAAGAGCACCCCAATCACATCAAAACGGCATTCGCGCTGTTGTAGCTCCTTGTTACATTGTAAATAATATTCCGCCACTTTGCGCACTTTCCGCTGTTTAACCCAATTCACCGTTTCTTGAGGCCAGCCAAAATCCGCACCGCTTCTGCTGCGCACTTCCACAAAAACCAAAGTCTCTCCGTCTTCAGCAATAATATCAATTTCGCCCACAAAACAGCGAAAATTTCTTTTCCTCAGTCGATACCCCTGTTGCTCGAGATAATCTGCCGCCGCATCCTCGGCCTTTCTTCCCAGAATAATATGCTCCACTTTTCTACACCTCACCAGTTTACGAGGATTTTTTGTAAAAAACTCCGCCGATGCACCGGGGAAGGTCCGTATAATTGTAACGCTTCCCGATGATGGGCTGTCCCGTATCCTTTATTATCCTTAAACCCATAAACCGGATAAAACTCATCCAGCAAGACCATCAGCCTGTCCCGGTATGTTTTGGCAATGATTGAGGCCGCAGCGATGGCTGCACATGTACTGTCTCCGCGGACAATACTCTCCTGCGGTATATCGGCATCAATGTGCATGGCATCCAGCAAGAGATAATCCGGACACACCTTTAAGGAACGAACTGCTTTGGCCATGGCTACTTTTGTGGCTTGATAGATATTAATTCGGTCAATCTCCTTATGATTGACTAAACCCACTGCCCAGGCAACTGCTTCCGCCTTAATCTGCCCCGCCAGTTTTTCCCGCTTCGCGGCGCTCAACTTTTTTGAATCATCCAATCCGGGAAGAAAGCTATTGGCCGGGAGAATAACACATGCCGCCACAACCGGGCCTGCCAAAGGCCCCCTTCCTGCTTCATCCACCCCGCCTACCGCTCGAAAACCCAATTCCTGCAGGGATAATTCTTTTTGCCGCAATTCAATAAACCGGCTGATTTCTTTTTCCTTTGCCGCTGTCTGTTTTTCTTTACTCTTCATCAGTTGCTGTATCCTCCTGTTTCGCAACTTTTTCAAGTGAACTATCCGGGCATAAAGAATCCATAGTCATGCGACCTAACTTCCCGCCGCGAAATTCCGAAAGTAAGATAGCGGCCCCTTTCTCAAGATCAACTTTCCCGCCAGGCACCAGCAAGCCTCTTTTCCGGCAAATTTCGGTCAGTACCACAGGCGTATCCGGTTTTTCCTCGACGGAAAATCTTGCGGCTATTCTGCCGGGTTTATGCTCCAACATCCAGCCCAAAAGCCACAAAGACAACTCCAGAGAATCATAGATTGTATCTTTAATGGCGCCTGTTACAGCTAATTTGTACCCGGTTACCTCATTATCGAATTTCGGCCAGAGAATACCAGGCATATCGAGCAGCTCAATTTCATTCTCCAGTCTGATCCACTGTTTACCTCTGGTTACCCCCGGCCGATCAGCCGTTTCGGTTGCTTCTTTGCCGGCAAGGTTATTAATCAGGGTCGATTTACCAACATTGGGTATACCAACCACCATCAGCCGAATGGTTCTATTTTTGATTCCCCGCGCTAAGCGGCGCGTCAAAACGCTTTGTGCTTCTTTCCGCACCATTTCCAGGATTTTTTTCTGACGGTTCCGTCCTCGATTCTGCACAGAATCAAAAACAAGCGTCGAAATACCCTGCGCAGTGTAATACTCCAGCCATTTCGCCGTCTCTTCTTCCTCGGCCAAGCCGGCTTTGTTCAAAACCAAAACCGCAGGCTTTTCGCCAAGTAATTCTTGCAATAAAGGATTTCTACTGCTGGCAGGCAACCTGGCATCAACCAATTCTAAGACTACATCGACTAATTTAAGATGATCTAAAATTAACCTTTTGGTCTTTGCCATATGCCCCGGAAACCAATTAACCATCTGCCCGCTCCTTATCATTCACATTATTGTCCTGTTTTCCGTAGCGACCCTCGCTAAATGCGAAAAAAGGAACTGAGCTTCTCAGTCCCTTCTCGCAGTTATTTCGCTCTTTCTTTAATTCTTGCCGCTTTCCCGGATAACTTCCGTAAATAATAAAGTTTAGCTCTACGTACAAGTCCTTTGCGGACTACTTCGATTTTTTGCACTCTAGGTGTATGCACAAGGAAACAACGCTCAACACCAACACCATAAGAAATCCGGCGCACCGTGAAAGTTTCATTCAATCCACTTCCCCTTCTTTTGATGACCGTGCCAACAAAAGCCTGAATTCTTTCCCTGTTACCTTCAACTACCTTAACATGCACACGAACTGTATCGCCAGGCCGAAAATCTGGAATATCATTACGTAATTGTTCAGCTTCAATAGATTTTAACAAATCCATCAGTATGACCCTCCTTCCACCTAGATGTTCTTATCCCGCCTGTCTATCGGGACAGCGGACCATCCATTTTCACCAAAAACAGCCTCCATCTAAGGCTAAGTTATTATATCATATCTACCTGCAGTTTAACAAGCATTTTTGGAAAACTATGTGTTTATCGTGTGATATTGTCACCCTATCAATTATCGTGAGAAAATGTCGGCCCCCAACTATTTTCCCAATAATCAACATAAGACAATAAGACTTGAGTACTATAATTATCTAAAATTTCTATCATCTTTTTACTTGAGATTGTTAATTTCTGGCTATACAATATAATTAAGGAAAATTGTATACTTTTTCACCTCGCTAATTCAGGCTTTTTATCTCCGTTTAATATAGATATTAATATTAAGGAGGGGAAAAGAATGAAAACTAGGCGGGTACTACTGACATTATTCGCGGTGACATTATTCTTATTGGTTCCTATGACAGTGTTGGGGGCGACACTGCATGTGGGACCGGGGCAGACTTACAGTGGCACTACACAAGACGCAATCAACAGGGCAATTCAAGCAGCAAAATCCGGCGACACGGTGTATCTTCATGCGGCTACCTACAACATCACCGGACCAATTATCGTCAAAAGCGGCATTACAATACGTGGCGACGGTAACAACACGATAATTCACGGGGCAGGAGATAACGTATGTAACAATCCCAATGATGAAAAAGGAGCAGCCTACTTTGTTTGTAACGATGTTTCAAATGTCACGATCAGCTATTTACGCTTTACCAGTAAGGCAACAAGTTCCACTAGTGGCGGAAAAGGTAATGGTCGGCAATGTATCTGGTTCCGTAGGGCATCTAATTGTACAGTGCATAATGTAACTTTTACCAGGTATATATACTGTGATGGTGTCCGGGTAAGTTCATCCAGTGGTATCACCGTGCGTGATTGCGAAATCAATGCAGGGCATGACGGAATCTGCTTTTATGCTTCAAGTAACTGTAAGGCTTATAACAATCTTATCACTGTCCAAAGTAATAACGCCATACGCATTTATAGTTCATCAAATGTCGAAATTTATAAAAATAACTTTACCACCTATGCCGGTGGCTGGTGTATTTTGCAATTTGAAGAAAAGGCAAAGGACGTCAATGTTCACCACAATGTATTCTATGATACTAAAGGGAACGCTGGCTTAGCACCATGGAATTTTTCCGGTTCAAATATTAATGTTCACGATAATGTCTTCTGGAATTGTACTACGATCACAAAAGAAAGCGAATTCAAAGGTCAACTAAAATTTGCAAGTAGTAATCAAGTAAATCCTTCTGATAGAAATCTAACTAACTGGAAAAATAAAGGATACGGTAGAGGTTCTAGCGGAAGCGGTTCCAGTTCAGGGTCCTCAGGGTCCTCAGGCTCATCAGGTTCTTCAAGTTCGGGTTCCGGTTCAAGTTCCGGTGGTTCCAATGGTTCCACCAGTGCTAGTGGCTGGTATTCCGCAACAAATACCTCCTCAGTCTATAGTTTAGGAACCAGTAATACCGGAACAGTGACCATCGAATTTGACCTGACTCCCCTGGGCGGTTCGAGTTCCGGTGGTTCCAATGGTTCCACTAGTGCTAGTGGCTGGTATTCCGCAACAAATACCTCCTCAGTCTATAGTTTAGGAACCAGTAATACCGGAACAGTGACCATCGAATTTGACCTGACTCCCCTGGGCACCAAACCAGCTGGTGTCATCGGTTACGCCGATAGCAGCCAGTCTATCACCGGTTATGACAGCTTTGGGATGCTGATCGAATTAGGCACCAACCAGTGTTTCCGGGTCAGAAACGGCACAACCTATGCGGCGGCACGAACTGTGAACTTTAGTCCGAACAGAACGTATCACTTCAGGATAATTGCCAATACCTCCAACAGAACCTATGATGTTTATGTTACACCTCCCGGAGGAAGTGCCACTCTTATTGCCAGTGGTTATCGCTTCCGGAATCAGTCCATGAATGATGTCGGAAAAGTTGCGCTGCTCCAGGCCTCCGGCTATGGTAACTTCAGAATTAATAACCACAAAGTATCCAGAAGCGGGTCCTCAACTTCCTCAGGTTCATCAACTTCCTCAGGCTCCTCAAGCTCCTCTGGTTCTTCAGGTTCCTCCGGTTCTTCAGGTTCCTCAACTTCGACTGGTTCCAATCCTTTATATTCAGCAACAAATTATTCAGCAGTCCGTAGCCTGGGCACAAGTAATACCGGAAAAGTGACCATCGAATTTGACCTGACTACCGTGGGCAACAAGCCGGCCGGTGTCATCGGTTACGCCGACAGCAGCCAATCTATCACCGGTTACGACAGCTTTGGGATGGTGATTGAATTAAGCACAAGCGGATATTTCCGGGTTAGAAACGGCTCAACCTATGCGGCGGCACGCACTGTGAACTTTAGTCCGAACAAAACTTATCACTTCAGAATCATTGCCAATACATCCAACAGAACCTATGATGTCTATGTTACACCTCCCGGGGGAAGTGCCACCCTTATTGCCAGTGGTTATAGCTTCCGGAATCAGTCCATGAATGATGTTGGAAAAGTCGCTCTGGTGCAGGCCTCCGGCTATGGTAATTACTACATTGCCAATCATAAGATTTCAAAATAAATAGAAGTTAAAATAATAGAATAGGCGGTGTTTATTATTACTGATCTTGAAATTATAAACTAGTACCGGACAGAAAAGCTTAGGGAAAGCTGATCTGTCCGGTACTGTTTTTATGTACAATTTTTCTTTTTACCACCATTTTTCGCCTAATAAGCGGTCTAAGATAATGGCGGCCGCACTGCGGACCGATAAATGATTATAGGTGCTATTTGCTCCATACACCGGTGCCAGGACAAAATCCGCCTCGTCAACTATTTCCGGAGCGATGCCCCAGCCCGTTCCAAAAAGCAGAAGATAACTTTCGGCTCGGTTTTCTTCCAGGATCTGACGCATGTAAGGATAACTAACCGAGCGCGGGAAATCTTGGGCATCGGTCACAATAATTTGAGGTTCTCTCCCATCTTGCCTCACAATTTCTTCTTTTACAGCGGCCAGAGATTTCTTTACGGCAACTCGTTGTAATGCTTCCTTCCGGTCGGGATTATAGACCGCGCCATAGCCCTTTTGCCAATAATCAATCACTTCCTGAACCAGTCTCTCCTGACTGTCGAGCGGGTGAATCAAATAATATTTTTCGACCGCATAAGTCGCCACACAACGGGCAATATCATGAATATCCAGATTAGTTATCGAAGTGGTGATCCGTTCATTATTCTTGTTTAAAACCGGATAATGAACCAGGGCAAGATAGATCCGGTTAGCCCTCCCCATTGTGCTTTTCCTCCTCCTGCCGAATTTCCGAAAGAAATCGCATATCCTCCGCGGAGAGGGTTTTCTTTTGCAGTAAATCAGGTCTTTTCTGCCAGGTCCGTTTAAGGGCTTCCCGCCGGCGCCATTTGCGAATCTCCTCATGATTACCGGTAAGCAGAACCTCGGGAACTGTCATGCCCCGGAAATCTCGCGGTCTTGTGTACTGGGGATATTCTAACAGTCCATCATAAAAAGAGTCTATATAGGCGGATTCTGTTTCACCCAAAACACCGGGTAATAAACGGCAAACAGCATCGATTACAACCATCGCCGGTAATTCTCCGCCGGTCAGGACATAATCCCCAATCGAGATTTCCAGATCAGCCAAGGCTCTGATTCTCTCATCAAACCCCTCATAATGCCCGCAGATAAAGGCGAGCTTTTTCTCTTGCGCCAAATCTTTGACGATGGCCTGATTCAGGGTTTGGCCCTGGGGAGTCATCAGCAGGATTTTGCCATCATAACTTGTCAGATCACCTAATTCAGCCTCCAAAGCATAATAAATGGGCTCCGGTTTAAGTACCATCCCTGCCCCTCCCCCAAACGGGCTGTCATCCACATTCTGATGTTTCGAAGGTGCGAAATCACGATAATCAACAAATTTAAAATTCACAAACCCATTTTCCTGGGCTCTTTTTAAGATGCTTGTATTCAATGGCCCCTTAAACATCTCCGGGAAAATGGTAAAGATTTGGATGTCCATCTCTGCTATCTACCTCTCCTTCCCTCCTAATCCAACAGCCCGGGAGGGATTATAACATTGATTCTTCCTGCCTTTAAGTCAACCTCTTTCACCACCGACTTTAAAGCGGGAAGATAGATCTCTTTTTCTTCCGGGGTTTTCACCACATAGACATCATTACTGCCTGTCTGTAAAACATTCGTCAGCGTTCCCAGGAGCTTTTCATCTTCATACACCGCAAGCCCTACCAGCTCAAAAAGATAGAAAGAACCTTCCGGCAAGGGCTTAACCTCATGCCGCGGGATCTCCACATACAGATTTTTTAATATTTCCGCGGCATTCATATCGGTAATTTCCTGCAAGGAAAGTAAAACAAAATTTTGGTGTAGCCGCACATCGGCGATTGTGTAGAGTGTCTTCGCGATGTAAACCTGCTGTAACTCAAAAAACCTATGCGGATCATCCGTTAAGGGATATATTTTTAATTCCCCGGTATGCCCGTGCGTATTAATAATCTGACCGATTTTGATGAATTCGCTCATCCTCTCACCCTACCTACCTAATGGCAATGATGTTCCCGTCTTTAAGCACGATCTCCCGTTGCATGATTTCATCCCAGTTATCGCCCACCTGAACCACGATCGGCCCTTCAATTTCACCCTGAACAACTTCCTTCCCCAGTTCTAACGTACTGATGAATTTAATTTGTTCGGTCATCTTTTCTTTGGCTTCTTCTCTTTGCATCTTTTCGTATTCAATTTGCTCTTTCACGACAGCGACCTGAGGTGAACCCTTTAAAGTCAATTCAGTGAGTGCTTTTTTGGCACGCTGGTCAATAAATTTCAATTCGGCCTCCAGTTTATTAATACCATCCTGTAATTCATTGATTAGCCCTTTTTTAAAGTCTTCAGTGACAATGGCCTTCACGATTATTTTCCGCTTAATTTCGATTTTTTCCACGCTCGTTCCCCCATTCTTTCTTTTTATTATAAACTAAAAATCCGGAAAGAAAAAAATAAGGAAAAAGAGGTCTGCTCTGACCTCTCTATTGAAGTATGTCTACTATCACTTTTTTGTCTTCCCGGATCGCTGCAGCTCGCACAACTGTCCGTATTGCCCTGGCAATACGACCTTGTTTTCCGATTACTTTACCCATGTCCTGGGGGGCCACATGCAGCTCCAGAATGACTGTATCATTTTCCTCGCGACTGCTTACCTTTACTCCTTCAACATCGTCAACTAAGGCTTTTGCCATAACTTCGACCAGCTCTTTCATTATTACACCCCCAACCATTTGTCCCCATGGTATTATAGAAAGGTTACTTTCATTACTCGCTGTCTTTCGCTAATACCCCGGCTTTATTCAGCAAAGATTTGACTGTTTCGGAAGGCTGAGCTCCGGTTTTTATCCAGTATTGGGCTCTTTCTTCATTTACTTTCAGAACTATTGGATTCTTGGTCGGATCATAATACCCGATTTCTTCAATGAAACGTCCGTCACGCGGTGAACGGGAATCAGCTACAACCAAACGGTAAAACGGGGCTTTCTTGGCACCCATTCTTCTTAATCTGATTCTTGTTGCCATAATATCACCTCCTCAAAAAGTCTCAAGATCATATTTAAAGGCAGATATGCTTTATTTTACAGGCATAAATGCTGTGATCTTCCATTATCTTTCCTGTTGCTATTTAAATATTGAACTAACTATTTAAAAAACGGTAGTTTGGCCATCCTTTTTTTGTTTAATTTTCCGCCTTGCTGCATCTGGGTGAACTGCTTCATCATCTTTTGCATCTGCTCAAACTGTTTGATGGTTCGATTGACATCCTGAATCGAAGTCCCGCTACCTGCAGCAATCCTTTTCCGCCGGCTTCCATTGATGATTTCCGGTTTTCTTCGTTCTGCAGTTGTCATAGAACGGATGACTGCTTCCACATGCTTAATATCCTTTTCATTCACCTCCAGCCCTTGCAGTCCTTTCACTTTGTTCATTCCGGGAATCATCTCCATTAACTGATTCAACGGACCCATCTTTTGCACTTGCTGCAGCTGATCTAAATAGTCATCAAAGGTGAACTCATTTTGCCGTATCTTCCGTTCTAATTCCTGCGCCTTTTGCAGGTCAACGGTGGCCTGTGCCTTTTCAATAAGGGTCAGCACATCGCCCATACCCAGGATCCGCGACGCCATGCGCTCCGGATAAAAAGGCTCCAAAGCGTCAAGTTTTTCCCCGATACCCGTAAATTTAATCGGTTTCCCCGTGACCGCTTTGACCGATAAGGCGGCCCCGCCTCTGGTATCCCCATCGAGTTTAGTCAGCACTACGCCGTCTAAACCCAACAGCTGATTAAACTTTTCCGCAACATTAACCGCATCCTGTCCGGTCATTGCATCGACCACGAGCAAAATCTCCTGCGGATGACACTGTTGCTTGATTTGCGCCAGCTCGGCCATTAATTCTTCATCGATGTGTAAACGACCGGCCGTATCTAAAATAACCAAATCCTGCCCGTTTTTTTCAGCATGGGCAATAGCGCCTTTAGCAATATCTACCGGGTTTTGCTTCTCACCCAGTGAAAAAACGGGAATAGCCAGTTGTTCTCCTAATACCTGCAACTGCTTAATTGCCGCAGGCCGATAAATATCACAGGCAACCAGCAAAGGACTCCGCCCCTGCTTTTTCAGAAGACGGGCCAGTTTCGCACTGCTCGTTGTTTTCCCGGATCCTTGCAGACCAACCATCATCACAATCGTTGGTGGCTTGGATGAAATATTAATCTTACTTTGCGTTCCCCCCATCAGTTGGGTTAACTCATCATGGACAATCTTAATTACTTGCTGACCGGGCGTAAGACTCTCTAAAACCTCAGAACCGATCGCCCTTTCTGTTACTTTAGTAATAAAATCTTTGACAACCTTATAACTTACATCCGCCTCCAGTAAAGCTAAACGTACCTCGCGCATGGCCAGCTGCACATCTTTTTCCGTAAGTTTTCCCTTTCCGCGTAAGTTTTTAAAGATTGCCTGGATTTTTTCGGAGATACTTTCAAATGCCATCGATTAAACACCTACCAGCTCTCTTCTAATTTTTGCAGCAACTCATAGACCATCGCCCATTCTTTTTCTTGAGGATTAGTGCAACTGTCCTGCTTTTGCAAAGACCCTAACTGTTGACGAAGAGCCGCTAAAATGGCCTGACCGGCAACATATTTCCGCACCAGGCCCAATCGTTCCTCATAATGTTGAAGAGCTCCCTCCGTCCGCTTGACCAGGTCATAAATCGCCGGACGCGATACATCTTGAAGCTCGCCGATTTCCCCCAGCGACAAATCCTGCTGAAAATACAGGTCGTATATTTCCCGTTGTTTTTTCGTTAAAAGAGAGCCATAAAAATCAAATAATAAGGCTCTCTGCGTTAAATCATCCATCTGTTATACTCCATTGTTAAGGAAAAATACTTAACAGTCAACTATAAGTCATCTTACCCTAAATATTCCTCCTTGTCAACTGATATTTCAAATTTGCCCCAACACATTTTTGACGGCTTGAATAAAAACGTCCAGTAACTCAGGATCAAATTGCGTTCCCTTACATTGCTCGATTTCCTTGATCGCATCGGAAGGCGATAAAACTTTGCGATAGGGACGTTCTGAAACCATCCCGTCATAAGCATCAGCAAACGCCAGAATACGGCATTCCAACGGAATACTCTTGCCCTTGACCCTGAAGGGATAACCATTGCCATCCCACCATTCATGATGTTTCAGAATTAATTCGGCAATTGGCGCTAAATCATCTGAAAACTGGGCAATGCGATAGCCGATCTCACAATGTCTTCTCATTTCCAGGGTTTCGTCCCAGTTTAACGGCCCCCGTTTAAACAGGATTTCGTCACTAATTCCTACTTTACCGATATCATGGTAATGGGCAAGTTTTTCCAATCTGTCCATTTGCTCCGGAGCCAAATTTAAGATCTTCCCCATTTCGAGCACTATTGTTTGCACAACATGAATATGCCCTTCCAGCCCAAAATCTTTCTCACTTAATATTCTCTTCATCGCATTAAGAATCGACAGTTGGGAAATATTCTTATTCTTCATTTTCTCGCCGTACATTTTATTATCCGCTTCCGTGAAAAGATCCTGCGGAGTTTTTTCCCGTCCTTCACATGAGGCGTAACCGACCGACATATTGATGGGCAGTTCGTTTTTCTGGGCATTATGTCGGCTCATTTCTTCAGACAGGGCATAACAAACCTTTTCCAGCATTTCTTCAGTATAGTTTACCAGGATTACGGCAAATTCATCTCCGCCAATTCTGGCAATTTTCCCGTCTTCAGCGAGGACTTTCTTCAGAATGCCCGCGGCTGTTTTAATTAACATATCTCCGGAAGCATGTCCAAAGGTATCGTTCACAATTTTCAACCCGTCAATATCACTGACAATTACCCCTAAATGGGCATATTCTTCATTCTCTAAATTCCGGATTTCTTCTTCAAAATACAGCCGATTCCCCAACTCAGTTAAGGCATCATGCTGACTCAAATATTTCAGCTCACTTTCTACTTTCTTGCTTTCCGTAATATCACGCGCTATACCTTCATAAGCAACGACCCTGCCTACTTCATTGTAGATCGGCATACAACGCTGCTCCACCCAGATTATCTTGTTTTTCTTGTGATGGATCCGCTGGACAATCGTAATTCCTTCCCTGCCCACCGGTCTCTTTAAACTCTCAAGCTGATATAAATCACCAGCCAGCGTAATCTTCTGCAGAAGTTCCGGATCTTTATAAAAATCGTCTACCTCATAACCTGTTAATGCTTCCACCGCTGGACTGATATAGTCATAACCGTATTTAGGCCATAAGGAAAGACGGTAAATTACATCCTGGGCATTTTCCGCCAGCAAGCGGAAACGTGATTCACTTTGCTCTAATTCTTTTCTCAAACGTTGGAAGTAAATGTTTAATAAAGCGATCGAGGCGATCAGGGAAACAACCGCCGTAACAAAATAACCATAAGCCGCCAACTGCATCATCGAACGGGTAAAGGGATACAAACAAAGATGTACGCTCCAGACAATCAGTGCGCCCCCTCCGAGGGTGCGTCCAATCCCCATCACTTCATCGCTGTCGAAAATATTTAATCCTGTATAAAAAATACTAATGGCCATAAAAACAGCCGGTAATAATGAAGACAAGATCGGCGGCATATCCAGAAATGTGCCGACACAACACCAAACGATGCCCAATATAAAAAAATGTCTCCAGTTCTTCGAAAGGGGCTTATTGATAAAATCAAAAGAACCCATCAATAAATAGTACCCTGATACGGCTAAGGCAACCAGGTCAACCATACTATATAACGAAGAGGCGGCAATATCCTCGTCTCCTAACAGAATCATGATAAAATCCGCGCCGGCTTTTACGATTAAAATCAATCCGCTGATACACCATAAGCCGACAAAGCGATCGCGATATTGATAATACAAATATCCGAAAACAAAAAACAATATAACTGAATTGACGATTGTTAAAAACAAAAAGTACGTATCCATGGTACAGGTCTCCATTCTCCAAAAATATGCATCTATTAGTAATTTTCTATTTTTATCGGAAAAACCCTTTTTGATATTGTCGTTAAATAACAAAAAATAAGAAAATCAAGACTTAAGTCCTGATTTTTTCTTTATAAAATATATATTCGCATTATTTATACTATATTGTCAAGTATTTTTTATCATTTTCCTGTCTATTCTACTTTTCACTACCTTTTACTGGCCAATATCCTACTGCGCTCTCCCGCCTCGAAAAGGATCCTCTCCTCATCCATCGTCAGCATCTGACGATCCTTCATCACTATTTTCCCGTCCACAATTACTGTTTGCACATCACTGGACTGAGCCGCATAAACAAGATTAGCCACCGGCTGATGTAAAGGCGTTAAATGCGGTTGGCGCAAATTTAAAAGCAATAAATCGGCTTTTTGCCCAGGGGCTAGCGTCCCTACTTCGCTTAAACCTAATACCTTCGCCCCGTTTTTTGTGGCTATCTCCAGCACCACATCCGCTGGCATTACCGTTGGATCATAGGTATTCACCTTATGTAAAAGGGCACACGTTCTCATCTCTTCCAACATGTCCAGATTGTTGTTACTCGCTGCTCCATCAGTTCCTAAACCCACAATGGCCCCGCGCTGTATTAATTGCGGGACGGGAGCAATCCCACTGGCCAGCTTCATATTGCTTTCCGGATTATGGGCAATGCCCACATGATGCCGGACCAGAATGTCAATTTCCTCCTCCGCAAGATGCACACAATGGGCGGCTAAGACATGCCTTCCGGTAAAAAAGCCAATCGAAGCAAGTAATTCTACCGGCCTCTGCCCGTATTGCCTGCTGATATCCGCGACCTCCTGTTCAGTTTCCGCAAGATGAATATGCAAGCCTACCCCGTGAGCATCTGCTAAGGCCATTACTCTTTGCAGATATTCAGGCGGACAGGTATAAGGCGCATGAGGCCCGAACAGGCAGGTAATCCTGCCCTCTCCCTTTCCATGCCAGGCACGGACAAACTGCTCGCTTTCCTCAATCGCCAATTCCGCCTTATCACCTGTCCCGACCATCCCACGGGATAAACAGGCGCGAATCCCCGATTCCAAAGCCACCTGGGCTGTCTCCTCCATATAGAAATACATATCGGCAAAGGTGGTAGTGCCGGATTTAAGCATCTCTAGGACGGCCAGTTGCGCCCCCCAGTATATGTCATCTGCCTGCAAATGAGCCTCCCGCGGCCAGATTTTTGTTTCGAGCCAAGGCTGAAGAGGCAAATCATCCGCATAACCGCGCAACATGGTCATGGCCGCATGAGTATGGCAATTGACGAATCCGGGAATGACCAGACAATCCCGCCCGTCAATGACCGAATAATCACGAAAAGCGGCACCATCCGGCTGATTCTCTTTTTCCAGGAGCTTCTCCCCGATTGCTTTGATGTAACTTCCTTCGATGATGATGTCCCCTCTAAACCAGGCAGACCCGCCGGGCAAAGAAGATAAAGGAATAATAAGCGCATCCTTGATGATAATTCCTTTCATGCCCTCTCCCTCCATCTGTAAATAATCTTCGTTACTGACAGCAGTTACATCCTTCCTCCAATGGTACTTCGGCTAAAGTCGTCATAATCAGGCGGGAAATATTCTCACTTAATTGTTGCATCACGTCCACAACCTCGTTATGACAGAGTTTGCTTGGCGCGATCCCCGCCGCATAATTGGTGACCATCGCTACTGTCGCATAGCAAATTCCTGCTTCCCGTGCCAGGACAACTTCCGGAACATTAGTCATGCCCACCACATCACCGCCTAAAATTTGCAGCATTTTTATTTCAGCAGGCGTCTCATAACGCGGCCCCTCCATGCAAACATAGCAACCTTTGGCATGGGTTTTAATCCCCAACTGAACCGCTTTGTCATACAGGAAAGAACTTAATTGGGGGCAATAGGGAACTGTCACATCGATATGCTGTACTCCCTCAGGACCGCCCTCAAAAAAAGTACTTTTTCTGACCTTAGTGAAATCGAGAAACTGGTCAAGAATGACAAAATCCAACGGTGCCATCTCTAATTGCAGGGAACCTACCGCGGCGGTAGCAATGATTCTCTTGACCCCTAGCTCTTTCAGGGCTTGAATATTCGCCCGATAATTAATCAAATGGGGAGGAACCGAATGACCCTTACCGTGTCTGGCTAAAAATGCCACATCGCGGCCCGCATATGAACCAATTAAGAGATTCGCCTTTCCATAGCGGGTTTCGATCTCCAGATCTCTTGTCTTAACCAGCATATCAGCCTTATATACTCCCGTTCCGCCAATCACCGCCAGATCTGCCTTCATCATGATATACTCCCCCTCGCATCATCGCATATTTCGTGAAATATTCTCTTCACTTCATTACCTCACAGCCAGTACTCTATTTAGTCATTTCTTATACATTAGTCATTAAACAGTGCTTCACTGAATTTTTCCGGAATAAACTCCTTTAAATCATCAATCTTTTCACCCATCCCCAGGAACTTGACAGGTAATTTATATTCATTCTGAATCCCCAGGATTACCCCACCCTTAGCCGTCCCATCGGTTTTCGTTAAAACTGCACCGGTAACCCCGGTGGCCTCGGAAAACAACCTGGCCTGGGAAAGGGCATTCTGCCCTGTTGTGGCATCGAGCACAAGTAAAACCTCCCGCGGCCCGCTCGTCGTCTCCCGATCGATAATCCGCCTGACCTTTTTCAATTCTTCCATCAGGTTTGCTTTTGTTTGCAAACGCCCGGCCGTATCGATTAACAAGACATCCGCCTTCCGGGATTTGGCCGCTTGCAAGGCGTCAAAAACTACCGCCGCGGGATCAGCGCCCTCGTGATGATGAATCAGTTCCAACCCCGCCCTGTTGCACCATACCTCTAATTGTTCGATTGCTGCCGCCCGAAAAGTATCGGCCGCCGCCACCATCACTTTATACCCTTGTTTTTTTAACAGGTATCCTAACTTGCCAATGGTTGTTGTCTTCCCGACACCATTCACACCCACCACCAGCACCGGATTTAATTCACCCTTCACCAACTCCAGCCCGTGATTCCCTTCCGACAGGAGCAGAACGATTTCTTCTTTAAGCACCTGCTGTAAATCTTCGGCCGACAGTTTTTCAGCCTTAACCCTTTGCCGAACCTTCCCGACAAGCTGAACGGCTGTTTCAACACCAATATCCGCCATGATGAGCGTTTCTTCCAACTCATCATACAATTCCTCATCAATCTGCCCTTTCCCGGATACTACTTCCGCTACCTTCTGAAACATTTTCCCAAAAATGCCCACATCAGTTCCCCCATTTCTTTATCAATACAAGACCTTTGAAATCATACAAGACCCTTGATATGTCTTGCGCTTTATCTTCATATCAACTAACGATCAACATAAAAAACAACATTATAAAATCAGTAATTATGGTTGGCCCGTAAAAATAACTCCACAGGATTACCCTCTTGCTTAACTGGCGTCCTTTTGGGCATCCTCCAGCTTAACCGAAACAAGACGCGAAACCCCTGTTTCCTCCATCGTAATCCCGTATAAAACATCTGCTGCTTCCATCGTCCCTTTGCGATGGGAAATAACAATAAACTGCGTCTTTTGCGCAAATTCACGCAATAAAAGCGCAAAGCGATCCACATTAGCCTCATCAAGATGAGACTCGATCTCATCCAGAACACAGAAAGGGCTTGGATGTACCTGTAGCATAGCCATCAGTAAAGCAATCGCCGTTAAAGCTCTTTCCCCTCCGGAAAGCAACGAAAGGTTTTGCGGCTTTTTCCCGGGCGGCTGGGCCACAATCTCCACCCCTGTTTCCAGCAGTCGGTCTGGCTCATCCAGGATCAGATCTGCTTTCCCGCCGCCGAAAAGTTGCGTGAATACAGTTTTAAAGGCTTCGTTGACCCGCTCATAAGTATCTTTAAACCTTTGGGCCATAATTTGGTCCATTTCCCTGATTACAACTTCCAAACGGGCCTTCGCTTCAGACATATCATTAACCTGATTGCTTAAGAAATCCATTCTCTCTTTGAGCCGATGGTATTCTTCAATAGCCCCCAGATTTACTTCACCAAGCTCTTGCAGTTCCACCTTCAAACGGGCAATTTTCTCCATCACTTTTTTCCGGCTGTCCGGTAAAGCGATCTCCAGCGCCTGTGCGGCCAAAACGGTAAGGCCATACTGTTCGGTAAGCCTGCTTGCGGCCGCTTCCAGCGAGGTCTCCCATTTAGACTGCTGTAATTGCAACTGATGAATTTTCTCTTCCTTTTCATGCATTAAATAAGCATATTTTTTGATTTCCTGCGCCAGCCCGCCCATTAATTCCTGCACGTTTTGTTTATCTTCTCTTCTTTCTTCCAACTCTGCTTCCAATTGCCGCAATTGTTTTAAAGAATTAACAATCCCTTCCTCCGCTTCAGCGAACGCCTGGGCCAGCTCTATTTCTTTTTGCCCGCTGTTCTGTACTTCCTCCGCGATTTCCTGAATCTCCTGCTCAAGTTGCGACAAACGAACCCGATGGTAATTCTCCTCTTTGCGGAAAGCTGCCAATTTTGCCTCCGCCGTCGCCGCCTCAATCCGCAGTTGGGTCAGTTCCTCATTCTTTTTCAGTTTTTCCTGTTGATGAAGGCGGGATTTTTCCTGTAATTCTTCAAGCTGAGTAAGGCAAGCTTGTCGTTTTTCGGCCAGTTGCTTTTTTTCCTCACCAAGCTGTTCCACATTCTGCAGAATGCTCTCTTTTTCCAGCGATACTTCGGTGATCTGCGCCTGCAAATTACCGGCTTCCGTTTCCTGCCGTCCTTTGTCGGCCTGCCACCGGTCTAAAACGGAGCTCACTTCCACCTCACGCAGGCGGAGTCCTTGAATTCTCTCTTTCACTTCCTCCCATTGCCTGCGTGCATCCTGCACCGCTTCTTCCAGCTCAGCCTCCTTCTGTCGGCCTGCCAAAAGAGATTCGTCCAGATCGTTGATTTTTTGCTGCAACTCTTCCATATTTCTTTTGCGCCCGAGGATACTGCTACTCGTCGCTTTTGTACTACCCCCGGTGAGCGAACCGCCCGGATTAACCGTTTCACCGTCTAAAGTAACCAAACGATACCGAAACCCTGTCTCTTTCCCTTTTTCGACGGCCAGAGCGAGATTCTCCACCAGCCAGGTGCGTCCCAGCAAAAATTCCATAATCCCCCGATACCGCTCATCATAATGGACCAAATCGCTGAGCCGGCCAATAACTCCTTTCCCGGAAAGAGGGCCCTCGCTTTTCGACCGTCCCTCCTCATGAACTGCTTTCTTCGCTGAACCTTTGACCGTATCGAGAGGCAGGAAAGTGACTCTTCCCCCGTTATTCTTTTTCAGCCAGGCAATGGCTTCCCGGGCAAACTGCTCCTTTTCGGTCACCAGATGCTGCAAAGAACCGCCCAGGACAACCTCAACAGCAGTCTCATAATCACGTGGTACATCAATAATCTGGGCTACTGTCCCGATAATCCCGCTTAACTGCCCCTTCTCTTTCATTTGCAGTATTTCCCGAACCCCGTGTCCGTAACCCTGCCCTTCCTTCTCCATCTCGGCAAGCAGTTTATGGCGAGAGGCGAGATTACTCCGTTCTTCTTTCAGCTTTTCATTCTGCCCTTGTTGTCTTTTCAGATCTTCTCTTTTTCGCAAATACTGCTGATCTTTCTCGACCAATTCTCTTTCCAGGTTGCCCAGCAAAACAGTATTATCTTCGATTTCCTTTTCCAGACCGGCCAGCTTTTCCATTACCTGAGACATTTCGGCCTTCATCTGGTTCTCCTTGGTACTAATCTGTTCCTGCTGCCTTTGGATGACCAGCAGGCGCTGTTTTAAACCGGTAATTTCATTCTGCGCTGTCGTTTCTTTTTGCAAAAGCTCAAAATGCTCGTTTTGCAGTTCTTCGATGCGCGCTCTTTCGGCTTGTTCTTTTTGATTTTCCTCCGCCTGCATCGCCTCATATTGTTGCAGCTTCTCTTTCCCCTCGGCTAATTGACTGAGTAAGCCCGCTTCCTGCTCCTGATGCTCAGTCAGTTCCTGTTGAATTCTGCTGATCTCTTCCTGTAACTGCTCCTTTTCTTTGGCTAATTGCTCCCGGCGGGCAATTAAATCGGCCTTACGGGCACTAACAAGCTGTTTTTGACTTTCATGCTTTTCCAGGGCGACATTTTCCTGATAAATTTTTTCCTGATACGTCGCCAACTCCTCGTCTTTTTTCTGTAATTCAAGCCTGTATTCTTCCTCACTGGTTTGAACCTGATGATAATGGGTGCGCGTCTCTTCTAAAGCCATTTCCAGTTCCTGCGTTTTTTCCTGCACCTTCGAAAGCTGTTCGGTATAATTAGCCGTTTCCTCAATAATCATCCCTATCTCAAGGTTATCCAGTTCCGCCTTCTTATCCCGGTAAATAGCCGCTTTTTCCGCCTGTTCCGCTAAGGGGCGCTCCTGCATGGTCAGTTCGCGGATAATATCCATCAAGCGCACAAGACTATTTTCGGTCTCCTCCAGCTTTTTAACCGTTTCCCGTTTTTTGTAGCGGTATTTGACGATGCCGGCCGCTTCTTCCAGTAAAACACGTCTTTCCTCCGATTTAACGGAAAGAACCTCATCAATTTTCCCCTGTCCGATAATCGAAAACCCCTCACGTCCGATCCCTGTATCCATGAATAATTCATGGATATCCCGCAAGCGGCAAGGGACACGATTAATTAAGTAATCGCTTTCTCCCGAGCGATAAAGTCGCCGCGTCACCGTTATCTCATTGTAATCCAACGGAAAAAGGCCGGAAGAGTTATCGAGCGTCATCGAAACTTCAGCTAAACCTAAAGAACGACGCTTCTCACTCCCGGCAAAGATTACATCCTCCATTTTATCGCCGCGCAGGGATTTGATACTCTGTTCACCCAAAACCCAGCGAATCGCATCAGCAATATTTGATTTTCCACTGCCATTGGGGCCTACCACTAAGGTAATCCCCGGTTTGTATTCCAAGACGGTTTTATCGGCAAAGGATTTAAACCCTTGGATTTCCAGCCTTTTCAGATACACCTTTTTGCTTCATTCCTCTCAGTCCTTATTGTCCTATATCTTCAATTCGATATTTTTTTAAGAACTCCTTTCTCCTGATCGGAATTGATTGAAAAGCGGTACTGATGATTAAATCATCTTCCGCCAATTGCGCATCGCAAGTGAATTGAAACGCGAAAAAATGGTATTTGCGCCGCAAATAATCTGCGTTGCTCTTTTTTTGTCCTAACACCTTGGACATGGCCGACGGATGAAAAGAGATCCGCAAGAGCTGCTCCTCCTTTTGGACCAGCGCCTCAATCCCCGTTTCGATCTGCCGTAAAAAGAGGCGGCTTTCCACCAATTCGCCAAAGGCAGGGTGATAAGGCCCGGACAGTAAATCCTTTTCCTGTGTAAAATTATCTGCCGCCTGCAGGCCCAGCCGAATCACCGGGATCTGATAAAAAGAAAAAGCCCCCAGCCATTCGGCTGCTGTCTCGACGGCCAGTTCCAAATCCCAGGGCCGATACTTTTTTTCTTGATACCATTTTGCTAATGTTGTTCCTTTTAAAACAAGCGTAGGATAGATCCGAACAAAATCCGGGGCATCCTGCACCGCTTTTTTTAAAGTAAGACGAGCGAAGGCAGGATTATCCCCCGGTAAGCCAAGCATTAATTGATACCCGACCACCAGCGGATAGCGGCGCAGGAGCAGGAGAGCATTTCTTGCATCTTCTGCCGTATGCCCGCGGCAGGTTTGCGCTAATACTGCATCGGCCAAAGACTGCACGCCTAACTCCACTGTCGTGACACCATAAACAAGCAGGCGTTCCACGATTTCCTCCGTAATAAAATCCGGCCTGGTGGAAAGCCGCAGCCCATTAATCAGCCCTTTGCTTTTTAATTCCGCAGCCGCCTGTAAATAAGCGATTTGGCTTTCCTGCGGCAAGGCCGTAAAGCTGCCTCCATAAAAAGCAATTTCCACATGCCGCCCCGGCCACTGCCTGGCTCTTTTTAAATATTCGGTCACAACAGAGCCAATTTGCTCCGGTCGCACCGTTTCTTCTGCCCCGCTGATTTTCCATTGATTGCAAAAGACGCAGGTAAAGGGGCAGCCGGCATGGGGAATAAAAAACGGGATAATTAAGGGCTTCTTTAAGAACTTCTCCATTAGCTTACACCCAGCTTTACAAGAGCCTCCCTGGCCGCACTTTGTTCCGCCTCTTTCTTTGTTTTGCCGCTGCCACAGGCCAGTTCGGTATCATTTAAATAGACGGCGGCCCAGAACTTTTTGGCATGATCGGGGCCCTCTTCCTTCAAGATTTTGTATTGCAGACTGCTTTGGGGATCTTTTTGAATATACTCCTGTAATTTGGTTTTATGATCACCAAAATCCCCTTTGGTCACGTTTTCAATGGTCGATTGCAAGACGCGCAGGATAATAGTTCTGACTTTTTCGAGCCCTAACGATAAATAGATGGCCGCAATCACCGCTTCAAAACAATCGGCCAGATTGGAGTCCCGGCTGGCTCCTCCCATCTGTTCCTCGCCCCGGCCCATCAAGAGATAATTGCCAAAATCCAGGGCCCTGGCCGCTTGCACAAGGGAACTCTCGCAGACAATAGCCGCTCTCATCTTGGTTAATTCCCCTTCGGTTTTTTCCGGGAATCTGGCATAGAGATATTCCGCAACCACCAGCCCCACCACGGCATCACCCAAAAACTCCAGCCTTTGATTATGCGCACCGGCGAAGCTCTTCCCTTCAAAAAGAAAAGAAGGATGGGTAAAGGCTCGATTTAATAAGAGCAGGTCCACCTTCTCCTCAATCTGCAATTGTCTTAATAAGCCCTCCAGTTTTTGCTGCCGTCTTTGCTCCAGCTTACTCATGAATATCTTCCTCCATCATGCAATTATGCCTCATATTTCCCGCAAAGGATCGTCGCATTGTGACCACCAAAGCCCAGGGAATTGCTCAAAGCATATCGCACGGGCATCGGTCTTTTGGTATTCGGCACATAATCCAGGTCACACTCCGGATCAGGCTCCTCATAATTGATCGTTGGCGGCACAACATCGTGATAAATGGCCAGCACCGTGGCAATTGCTTCAATGCCACCGGCCGCCCCCAAAAGATGTCCTGTCATCGATTTGGTGGAGCTGATGGCGAGCTTACCTGCATGTTCCCGAAAGACTTCCTTAATCGCCATTGTTTCGTATTTATCATTTAAGTCGGTGGAAGTACCGTGCGCATTAATATAATCGATCTCTTCCGGCCTTAATCCGGCATCCTCAAGGGCAATGGCCATCGCTTTTGCGGCACCTACGCCGCCCGGTGCGGGTGCCGTAATATGATAAGCATCGGCGGTGGAACCATAGCCCAATATTTCCGCATAGATTTTGGCCTGTCTCCTTTGCGCTGACTCCAGACTCTCCAAAAGAAGAATCCCGGCCCCTTCCCCCATCACAAAACCATCACGGTTCTTATCAAAGGGGCGGCTGGCTTTAGTGGGCTCATCGCTTACCTTCGACATTGCCTTCATCGAGCAGAAGCCGGCAAAAGCCATCGAGGTAATGGCCGCTTCGGTTCCGCCGGTAATCATCAGATCGGCGGTGCCGTTTTGAATCATCCGAAACGCTTCGCCGACAGCATTTGTCCCGGAGGCACAAGCGGTCACCACGGTCAGATTGGGACCAGTGAGCCCAAAAGTAATCGCCACCTGACCGGCCGCCATATTCGTTATCATCATCGGGACAAAGAACGGACTGACCCGCCCCGCTCCTTTCTCCCGCTTTACTTCAATCTGCTCAAGGAGCGTTTCCATGCCGCCGATGCCGGAGCCCAGCACAACGCCGACCCGATCTTTTGCCAGGCTCTCCGGATCCAACCCGGCATTTTCCAGCGCCATTTTCGCCCCGGCTACCGCAAACTGCGTAAAACGATCCATCCTTTTGGCTTCCTTATGATCGATAAAGTCTTCCGGATGAAAATCTTTCACCTCTCCGGCCACCTTGGTCGGCAACTCACTAACATCAATCCGCGTGACCAGGTCAATCCCGGAGCGTCCTGCCAAAAGCCCCTGCCAGAAGGCATCCACACCAACACCAAGCGGTGTAATCGCTCCCATTCCGGTTACTACTACTCTTTTTTTCATTAAATTTACACCCCATTTCCCAAATCTTTTCTCTTCTGCCTGCCCGTACCCTTACTTTGATTTTCTGTTTTACTTACTATCTATGGTTTATCTTGCAGTCTCTACTGCTTGCAGTAAAGAACGAATAATCTCTTTTACCGGGAGAATCTGCTTGATCCTGCTCACACATTCACCCGCAAATACTAATCCTTCCTCTAAATTTCCCTGCTGGGCATTATTTAAGGCTTTCATAATGCAAAAATTACCTTTACAGCTTTTCAAACATTTATTGCAATGTTCCGGTTTCGGAACCGTACCGGCAATTATCTTTTCGGCAAAGCTGTTTCTGATAGCCCGTCCAGGTAACCCCACCGGGCTTTCCACCAGGATAATATCCTCCTCTTTCGCCTGGACATAAACATCTTTCAGTTTTTCATCGGCATTAGATTCGTGGCTGGCCGCAAAACGGGTCCCAATTTGCACCCCGTTCGCACCCAGCTTCAATATGTTTACCAGATCCTCAGGCTCAACAATCCCTCCCGCGGCAATGACCGGAATATCCACATGCTTTCTTACTTCGGGTACGATCTCACGGGTAGAATACTCTGTTCCTAAATGTCCGCCGGCTTCCTTTCCTTCCACAACAACCGCCGTCGCCCCCAGTTTTTCGGAGATTTGCGCCAGTTTAACCGTGGACACGATCGGGACGACAGGAATTTTCGCCTCCTTGCCCCAGGTAAACATATCCCTGGAAAAGCCGGCCCCTGAGACAACCAGGTCAATTCCTTCCTGCAAAGCCGTCTTAAATAATTCAGCAAAAGCGGTGACGGCAAACATCACGTTAATGCCCAGAATCCCTTTCGTTAATTGACGGGCCAGCCGTATTTCCTCCCTTAATTCCGCAGGTGTCATCCCGCTGGCGGCGATCAACCCAATTCCGCCTTCATTAGCCACCGCTGCGGCTAATGGCGCTGTGGAAATACGTACGGCCATTCCCCCCTGGATAATCGGTATAGCCGGTTTCAAATTTCCGATCTGTAACTCTGGTAAAATCACATCTATTCCTCCATTATTGAATCAAATTCTGATTCTGCAGTCCCCGGTTTTACTGTATACCGCTGTTTTAAAGAAAGCTCCGCAGTCGCACCACGGAGCTTGAAACTCTGTTCCCCCAAGCCTTGACAACAAGGCTTACAGAGTTTTCACTACAAAACAACTTCTTTCAGGTACTATGTAGAGCTTATTGTTTTGCCTTAATATACTCCACAGCATCCCCCACCGTTTTAATTTTCTCGGCATCCTCATCAGGGATTTCAATATCAAACTCATCTTCTAAGGCCATAATTAATTCCACCACATCAAGTGAGTCAGCATCAAGTTCGTCAAAGGTGGTTTCCAGGGTGATTTTCCCCTCTTCTACTCTTAGTTGATCCGCAACCAGAGTTTTAATCCTTTCAAAAACATCCATCTGTATCACCTCCTTCCACAGAAATAACCGTTCACATAAACAGACCGCCGTCTACCGCAATAATCTGGCCGGTAAGATAATCAGCTCCCGCTCCCGCTAAAAATACTGCTAATTCAGCAATATCTTCCGGTTTGCCCAGCCGTCCTAAAGGCACCTCGGATGCAATCTTCTCTTTAACATCGTGCGGTAGCTTGTCGGTCATGTCTGTGATGATATAACCGGGTGCAATGGCATTAACCATTATACCACGAGATGACAGTTCTTTCGCAGCACTTTTTGTCAAACCGATAATCCCTGCTTTAGCGGCCGCATAATTGATTTGCCCCACATTACCATGTATTCCGACCACTGAGGAAATGTTAATTATTTTTCCTTTGCGCTGTTTCATCATCGGACGCGACACTGCTCTCAGGCAATAAAACGCCGCATTAAGATTTGTTTCGATGACCTGGCTCCATTCTTCATCTTTCATCCGCATGATTAAGGTATCGCGGTTAATCCCCGCATTATTCACCAGAATATCGATGCGGCCCTCCTGCTCCACAATCTGCCGCACCATCGTCTCAACCTGCGCGGAAGAAGACACATCCGCCTGCAGACAAACCGCTTTTCCGCCCAGCTCCTGAATGAGCCGCTGAACCTCTAACGCCGCTTCCGTATTTCCCTTATAATTGATGATTACTTTCGCCCCTTCCCGGGCGAGGGCTAAGGCGATGGCCCGGCCAATCCCCCTCGAGGCCCCGGTTACCAAAGCAACCTGCTCAGCTAACATATCTTTGCGCCTCCTTTAAGGAAAGGACCGTCTTCGTCAAAGACTCCCTATCTTCTATATTATAGATTTCAACATCTTTATCAATCTTTTTAATTAAACCGCTTAACACTTTCCCCGGTCCGATTTCGATGAAAGTGTTCACACCTTCTGTCAGCAATTTTTCTATCGATTGCTGCCAGAGTACGGCATGACAAACCTGTTTAACCAGATTCTCCTTAATTTCCTGGGGATCATCAGTGAAACCCGCCGTATAATTGGCCACAACCGGGACCCAGGGACGGGAAATCAGCACTTCCTCGAGTACCTGGGCTAACCGGTGAGAGGCTGGCTGTAATAAGCTCGAATGGAAAGGACCGCTCACACTCAAAGGCACAACGCGTTTAGCCCCTCTTTCCTTCGCCAGCTCCATCGCCCGCTGGACCGCACCCACATGACCGGCGATGGCTACCTGCCCGGGGCAATTAAAGTTGGCCGGTTCCACAACTTCAGCGCCTTCTCTTGCTATCTCCGCACAGACTGCCTGCACATCCTCAATACTTAAGCCAATGATGGCCGCCATCGTCCCCTGCCCCGGCGGCACGGCTTCCTGCATGAAAATGCCCCGCTGACGCACGAGCCCTACCGCTTCCGGGATCGTCAACGAACCAGCCGCCACTAAAGCGGTATATTCACCCAGACTGTGCCCGGCGGTATAATCCGGCCGGATTCCTTCTAGCTCCAACACCTTCAGAATGGCCGCGCTGGTAATTAAGATCGCCGGCTGTGTGTTGACCGTTAAACGCAATTCCTCCTCCGGACCGTAGAAGCAGAGCTGACTTAATAAACTATCCAGCTTCTCATCACCTTGCCGATAAACCTTTTTGGCGATTGGATATTGCTCACATATTTCCTTCCCCATTCCCACGTATTGGGATCCCTGTCCGGGAAAAACGAAAGCGATCTTCCTGTTTTTCATCCTTCTACTCCCTTACTTAATATTTTCAAGCAGTGTATGATCATCAAGCAGTTTTTATTTTCATCCGGTTAGCGGATTATTTCGGCGGGGCGTTTTTGCATTACGGCCACTGCTTCGGCAACAATCCCCCTGATTATCTCCCGGGCCGGTTGCACCTTTGTCACCATTGCCGCAACCTGTCCGGCCATCAAAGAGCCCATCTGCGTGTCACCCTCGAGCACAGCCGCCCGTAACCGGCCGACCCCCAAGGCCTCTAATTCTTTTTCCGCGGCACCTTCTTTAATTAAGCGGGCATACTCCTGGGTCAGCTCATTCTTCAGGACCCGCACATAATGTCCGTTGTACCCGGTTAGAACCGTATCCCTGTCTTTGGACTTTAAAACCGCATTTTTATAATTCTCATGCACGATACATTCCTCGGCACAGATAAAACGTGTCCCCATCTGCACACCTTCCGCTCCCATACAAAGCACCGCGGCCAACTGCCGCCCATCGGCTATACCCCCGGCGGCAATGACCGGAAGATCAACCGCATCAACGACCTGCGGCAATAAGGCCATCGTGGTTAAATCCCCAACATGTCCGCCGCATTCCATCCCTTCGGCAATTACAGCATCAACACCCAGCTTCTCCATCCTTTTGGCAAGAGCAACCGAAGGAATGACCGGAATCACCTTAATCCCTTTTTCCTTCAACTTGGGGATATGTTTGCCGGGATTCCCGGCCCCTGTCGTGATCACACTAACTCCTTCTTCCAGGACAACTTGAATTATTTCCTCCACGAAAGGAGACAGATAGTAAACATTAACCCCAAAAGGCTTTGCGGTCAGCGACTTCGCCTTCCGAATCTGCTGCCGCACTACTTCTCCCGGTGCACTGCCGGCACCGATGATGCCCATCCCGCCTGCTTCAGATACGGCGGCGGCCAGCTCGGCCGTTGCAACCCAGGCCATTCCCCCCTGGATAATCGGATACTCAACTTGTAATAGTTTATTTAATCTGGTCTGGAACATCTTCTGTTTCTCCTCCTACTTCCTCCGTTTTTCCTATTTCCCCCATTTTAAAACGCAAGAACCCCAGGTCAAGCCGGCCCCAAAGCCAACCAAAACTAATAAATCACCCTTCTTGATAAATCCTTTCTGGACAGCTTCCGCCAAAGCAACCGGCACCGAAGCGCTGGACATGTTGCCGTACTTATCCAGATTAACATAAACCTTCTCGTTAGAGAGCCCCAGCCTTTTTACAGCCGCATCAATAATGCGAGTGTTCGCCTGATGGGGCACGAAATAATCGATCTCCGCGGTAGATAAGCCGGCTTTTTCAAGGCTTTTCAGCGCTGTATCGCCCATAATCTTCACTGCAAACTTAAATACTTCATTACCGTTCATGGTCAGATAATGTTCTCCGTTTTGCACCGTTTCGAGCGTGGCCGGTTTGCGAGACCCCCCTGCCGGTAGCTTTAACAAATCAGCACCGGTCCCGTCAGAGCCCAGGTCAAAAGATAAAAGGCCAAAGCCTTCCTCCACCGGCTGTAACACCACGGCCCCTGCCCCGTCGCCAAAGAGAATACAGGTATTGCGGTCCTGCCAATTGACAACCTTACTCATCGTTTCGGCGGCCACCACTAAGACCTTCCGGTACATCCCGGTCGCCACAAACTGACTGCCGACGGCGAGCCCATAGATAAAGCCTGAGCAGGCGGCGGAAAGATCAAAAGCCGCTGCTCTGGTGGCCCCTAATTCCTGTTGCAAAAGACAGGCTGTCGCCGGAAACAGCATATCAGGCGTAATGGTCGCAACGAGGATTAAATCCAGTTCTTCCGCCCTTATTCCCGCATCAGCCAGGGCCGCTCTTGCTGCCCTGAGCCCCAAGTCAGAGGATGCTTCATGCTCGGCTACTTTTCTTCTTTCGGAAATTCCTGTACGTGTTACAATCCATTCATCTGATGTGTCGATTGTTTTCATTAAATCCTGATTGGTAATGACCCGCTCGGGCACCCAGGACCCTAAGCCGGTTATGCCGACTGATAGAAGGTTAGATCCCATCCATTTACCTACTTTCTCAGGAACAGTTATTCTTCTGCTCCCATTAGTTTTTCCATCCTTTCTGTCAGCTTATCAACGACCCCCTTTTGCACACAACGCTTCGCGGCAATGATGGCATTTTGAATTGCATAAGCCTTGGAACTGCCATGGCAGATAATACTAATCCCGTTCACCCCTAATAAAGGAGCGCCGCCATGTTCCGCATAATCTAGTCTTGCCTTAATCCCTTTAAAACCAGGCGCTAACAACAAAGCGCCGGCTTTTGTTCTGATGTTTCGCTTTAATTCCTCTTTAATCAGGCTAAAAAGTGTTCCCGCCGTACCTTCCAGGACCTTTAAAATCACATTACCGACAAAACCGTCACAAACCAGGACATCTGCGGGGCCCTGTAAAATCTCTCTTCCTTCCACATTGCCCAGAAAATTTAGATGTGGATTCTTCTTCAATATTTCGTGCACTGTGAGAACCAGTTCGCTTCCTTTGGTCTCTTCCGTTCCATTGCTGACTAAACCAACTGCCGGATTTGCTACGCCTATAATCTCCTCCGCATAGATACTACCCATCAGGGCAAACTGCACAAGATTTTCCGGTTTACAGTCCGCATTCGCCCCGGCATCCAGCAATAATTTGGGTTTTTCCGCACCCGGGATCACCGTGGCAATGGCCGGGCGCTCAACCCCTTTGATCCGTCCCAAGCCAAACAGGGAGGCGGCCAGTTGGGCCCCGGTACTCCCGGCCGAAATAAACGCATCCCCTTCTTTTTCCTTCACCAGCCGAGCAGCCACAGTAATGGAGGCATCCTTTTTCCGGCGGTAAGCCTGGGCCGGATGTTCATCCATGGTAATTACTTCCTCACAATGATGGATCGTCAGGCGGTCCCGGTCGTAGCTTTCCGGTAAATATTGGCGGATCGCCGTTTCCCGGCCGACCAAAATAATATGTAATTCCGGATCTGCCTGAAGGACCTGCAAAGCACCTTGCACGATTTCTTGCGGAGCATAATCTCCGCCCATGGCATCAACAACGATTTTCAAATGTCAAACCCCCTTATCTGGCCACAAAAATAAATTTGCCCATAAAAACTTCCTCTGTCCCCACCTTCGAAACAACCTTAATCAAATATTTGTTTATTTTTTTCCGCGCCAAAAAGGCATGGGCCACAATCCGTTCATTTAAATATACCGGCCGGCGGAAACGAATCCGGGCATTACCGGTTAAGACTATCTCCGCGTCAATTAACGCGGCCGCCAGTCGATTCGCCTGGGAAAAGATATAATCGCCACTGCATACTTTGCTTTTTTCGGCAACCATCGCCGGAGTAACCTCTAATACAGAGGTGGCAAATTGACCTAATTCAACCTCCAATAATTCACCCATAATTTCATCGGCGGCCATGGAACGCACTTTCTGATGCACCTGTTCGGCCACCTCTTTCGTTCTTTTACGCAGTTCCGGTATGCCTAATTGAGCCCGATCAAGCCGAATAGTCTGCACGGAAACGGCAAAATAAACAGCCAGCTCTTCATCAGTCACAAAAGGATTTTCCATAATCATTCTGTGCAATTGCCTCTGCCGTTCTTCTTTACTGAATTTCTCATTGCGACAATCCGCTAATCTATTGCCCATTTCTGTCATTCCTCTTCTCTCCTTATTTATTACCAGGTCTCAATACCTAGTATAAATATCTCCACACTTAGTATAATTACTTTGGGTTTTTTATGCAAGTGTTTTTTAGAAAATATTTTTGCAAAAAAAAGAAGACCTCAGGATTTAGGCCTTCTCTTTTAACACATTTTCTTGTCCTATTCTGCTTTCTGAGCAACAACCTCACGATTATCATAATAACCGCAAGAGGGGCAAACCCGGTGTGGCTGCTTCAGCTCATGACATTTTGGACATTCATTAAATTTGGGGGCTTCTATTTTCATTATCTCAGCCCTTCTCCGACGGTTCCTGGCTTTAGAACGACGGTTCTGTGGTACTCCCATTATACCCACCTCCAATTCACTATACTCCACCAATAAATACGAAAACTAAACTTATCACGGTTTAGGGATTTAACTTCTTGCGCAATTCTGTTAACACGGCAAAACGCGGATCCGGTTGCTGTTTTGAACAAGCGCAGTGAGCCTCTTTCAGGTTCTGCCCGCAGTTCGGACATAGACCCGGACAATCATCCTGACATAGCACACGCATCGGGATCCCAAGTAGTAGCGTTTCCTGCAGAATCGGCTGTAATTCCAGCCAGTCCTCATGCAAAAAGGTTACTGTCGGGCTACTGTTTGTCTGGGCTTCGTCAAAGTATTTATCCCGCTCTTCTTCATGACAGTATTGCTCGGTCGCTTCCAGTTCCAAAGATACAGATACGGGATCCAGACATCTGCTGCACGTAAGTTGCACTTCCGTTTGGATGTGCAGCACCAGGTCAAGAAAATCGCCGCCTGTATTCGTGATATAACCCTGTACGATAATTGGTTTGGTAAAGGAAAGATCCCCCAATTCAGGCCAGGCAGTAAGTGTATAGTTAAAATCCTCCCGAGCCCCGGGTTCTTTACGCAACCTGCCAATAAAGATTTTCATGCGCACACCCCTGTTAATAAGTAAGCCACTCTATTATACAAATCTCTTTGCCGCCTGTCAAGAACGATGCGCTGCAATTTTTCCTATTGCAACCACTTACCGTCCGATTAGCCGATGGACTGACAGGCCGTGATCGCCACCGTATTCACGATATCCTCCACACTGCAGCCTCTGGACAAATCATTAACGGGTTTAGCCATGCCTTGAAGAATCGGCCCATATGCTTCCGCCCCGCCCAAACGCTGCACTAATTTATAACCGATATTCCCCGCCTGCAGGTCAGGGAAAACAAGAATATTGGCATAACCGGCCACATTACTGCCGGGAGCCTTGGATTGGCCAACCTTAGGTACAATTGCGGCATCGGCCTGTAATTCTCCATCCACAACCAGTTGCGGATCTTTTTCCTTCGTCAGCCGCAATGCCTCTGTAACCTTGTCTACCAGTTCATGTTTGGCACTGCCTTTGGTGGAGAAAGACAGCATGGCCACTTTCGGTTCGAAGCCGACTAATGCTCTGGCCGTCCGGGCGGAGACCACGGCGATCTCAGCCAGTTGCTCGGCGGTAGGATTGGGATTCACGGCACAATCGGCAAAGAGCATAATCCCCTCCGCACCATATTCCTTTTTGGGACTGACCATAATAAAGGCCCCGGATACCGAGGAGATTCCCGGTGCTGTCTTAAGAATCTGCAAAGCCGGACGCAGAACATCACCGGTCGTATTCTGAGCCCCGGCAACCATCCCGTCCGCTTCCCCTTTATACATCATCATGGAACCAAAATAAAGGGTGTTTTTTAATAATGCCCGAGCTTGTTCTTCCGTCAAACCCTTCTTTTTTCTCATCTCATATAAGCCTGCGGCATATTCCGAAAACTTGTCTGATTCAACCGGATCAATAACCGTGATCTTAGAAAGGTCAGTGCCTACTTTTTCCGCCACTGTCTTTACTTCGGCCTGTTTACCAAGTAAAATTATCTTGGCAATACCTTCCTTCGTAATTATTCCGGCGGCAGTTACCGTACGTTCTTCCGTCCCTTCCGCTAAAATGATAGTCCGCTGATTTTTCACAGCCTTTGCCCTGATTTCCTCAACAATACCCATTTATAAACCCTTCCTTTCGCTTTTTCTCTCTATGTTCTCGCACAAGTTTTTAGTAGAGATATTTAATTTCTATTTTACTGCTCTTTTAGTTGTTTAGTCAAAACTTTTTCATAAATTTTCCGTGAGGAGTTGTTTTTTAAATGAATGTGCTCGGAATTGTCGCCGAATATAACCCCTTCCATAACGGACACCTCTATCATTTGCAAAAGGCTCGCCAAGAAGCACAGGCTGATTATGTCATCTGTGTAATGAGCGGAAATTTTGTCCAAAGAGGCGAACCGGCTCTGCTGGATAAATGGGCCCGGGCCAAAATGGCCTTAAGCCAGGGGGTGGATCTAGTCTTTGAACTGCCGGTTCTTTATGCTACGCGCAGTGCCTACTGGTTTGCCAAAGGCGGCATTCTGTCCCTTGCCCGGACGGGGCTGGTTACGCACGTCGCCTTCGGCGTGGAAACACCCGAACCGGCCTTGCTACAGGAAATTGCCCTGCTTCTAGCCCAGGAACCGCCTGCCTTCCGCGACCTTCTCCGGCAAGGTCTGAAGGAAGGGCTCTCTTTTCCGCGGGCCCGCGCAAAAGCCCTTTTCCCCAGGCACCGTGAACAGCAAGAGCTCCTTGATAACCCCAATAATGTGCTCGCTCTCTCATACCTGCAAGTTTTGCAGGAAGAACAATCGCCTCTGATCCCGATCATGCTGGAACGCCAGGGAAGTGCTTACCTTGATGATACCTTAAAAGAAGGGGTCCTGCCCAGTGCTACGGCTTTGCGCCACAAACTTACCGAAAATGCCGCCGCTGAAAGAACAGATAATCCTGCCATTACTGATGCTTTCTTCAGCAATTTAAACAATTTGTCCGCATATCTGCCACCAGCTACGGTGCAAATCCTGGAAAACGAGTATCTGGCCGGGAAAACACCGGTCTCTCTTCAGGATCTCGACTCCATCCTCTTAACCCTCCTGCGCCGGACCACCAAAAAAGACTTACAGCAAATCGTTGATGTCTCCGAAGGCCTAGAAAACCGTATCGCGAAAAGCGCCGCCCAATGTCATAACCTGACCGACTTTCTCGCCAGTCTGAAAACAAAAAGGTACACCTATACCAGACTGCAAAGATTCCTCATCCACCTGCTGTTAAACTATACGAAAAGCGAAAACGATTTTCTGAAAGACGGTCCTCCCTATCTCCGTCTGCTCGGTTATACCCCCAAAGGACAGGAATTACTAAAGCTGAGCAAAAAAAAGGCAAGGGTACCGGTGATTATTAAAGGAAGCCAGATCAATAAATACCTACCAACCGACCCCATCCTGCATCGTTTTTGGGAGTATGATGTCCGGGCCACCAACTTATATACCTTACTATATCCCCAAATATCCACACGACACGGCAATCTTGATTATCTACAACGACCCGTCTTCTATACCAAAGACTAGAGATTAAACCTGCTAATCCGCAGGTCTAGCCACAAGCTTCTTCCCTATATTACTCATACAGAGATGATGCGCAAAGAATCATCCATGAAGATGGGAAGGGGTTTTTTATGCCGAGAATACGCAAAAGACCTGCCAGCCGAATTTAACATGATTTTTGCGTTTTTTTCCACCGGCGCGGTTCTTTTTTTACTGCTGGCCATGCTCATTTGGCCCGAACAGACGTACCGGGGAGCCCAGCACGGACTGGAATTATGGGCTACGGTCCTCGTGCCCTCCCTTTTGCCTTTCTTTATCATTTCGGAAATACTGTTCAAAATCGGGGTCGTGCAGATGTTCGGAGTGCTCCTGGAGCCAATCATGCGTCCTTTGTTTAATCTTCCGGGTGCCGCCTCCTTCGTGGTCGCGATGGGCTTTACTTCCGGTTTTCCCATGGGAGCCGTTCTGACCAAACGCCTCTGTGCGGAAAAACAGTGCACCATCTCCGAAGGAGAGCGTCTGGTGGCCTTCACTAATAATGCCAGCCCTCTTTTTATTCTCGTCGCCGTCGCTGTCGGGATGTTCCATCATCCTTTCCTCGGCGTGATCTTAGCCATTTCCCATTACCTTTCCAACATTATCATCGGGATAATGCTCGGCCTACGTTCCCCACGCCCTACACCGCAGAGGAAAGATCCCTCTCCTTTAGGGCAAAGATGCCGCCGCACACTGATGGAAGCACAAAAAAATTGCCCACCCTGTGGGCAATTAATGAGCGATGCCGTGAAAACAGGTATCAACAATATCTGCCTGATTGGTGGCTTCGTCGTGATTTTCGCCATCATCGTGAACCTGCTGAAAACCACCTCTTTACTCACCATCTGCGCCTATCCCTGTAAGCTTCTTCTTTACGTTACCGGGCTGGCAGGGGAATTAGCTACCGCCTTAGCCACCGGCTTCTGGGAAATGACCCTCGGCTTAAACAGTGTCTCTTTAGCCGGGGTCACGATACAGGATCAGGCCATCATCGCCAGTATGCTTTTAGGATGGAGCGGACTTTCGATCCAGGCTCAAGTCACCGGCGTCCTGGCCGGTTCCGGGATCAGCCCCCGCCTCTATTATCTAAGCAGAATTCTGCAAGGGATCCTCGCCGGCTTAATCACTTGTGTACTGGACCAACAACAAGAACTGGCTTTCAATGCTTACCGCCCCCGCGATGCACCACTTATTCCTTACCGTCTTCCCCAGTAACCTTATTTTACACAAACTTTCTTTACACCTGTTCTCTTTTTGCTTTTGCCATGGCCCTCCTGCTCTATCGTTGGCAATTTTTCTTCTCCGACCCGGCCACCATCAACCGTTCCCGCACGGCCAAGAAAATAGTGTTCTCGGCTCCGTAGAGAAATTCGGCTTTATCTTTCAAACCTGCTGATTTCCACAATCACCAGCCGCGAATTGTCGGCGTCTTGTCTGACCTTGAAATCAGCGATGTATCGGCCTAAGATCTTATCGCTCTCCTCCATCGTTATAGGTCAATTCATTTGTATCCTTATCCCACTTGAGCACCATTTCATCAGTCTTACCTTCATTGAAAGTGGCAGTGGTTATATCACCGACCGTACTAACATCAACCGTCTTTTTATTCATAATTAAACTACCAATCCCTTTAAGAGTTTTCCGGACCTGATCCTGAATAAATACCTGATCATTGGCCATCACATTATAACGAATATTTCTCACGACAAATGAACCAATTGCTACTATAACAAATGACGCAATAACCAAGGTAACAAGGACTTCCACCAAGGTGTAACCACGATTGTCTCCTGCAAATCGTTTCAGCATGATCACTCCCCCATTTTGTAAAAGTCTTTTACGATAACTTGGCCCAATCACTGACTTCAATCAATGTCCTTGAAGAAATCTTCGCTAAAGGGATTCCCTGTAACGGTGCTGCCCGTCACAGATGTCTCCGGTTTCAGGTTCTTCCCTCCCCGCCACCGCCATCCCCAGACGGATCAGGCTGCGGGTCTTCATACTTAAAATGATCCTTTCTGCCCAGCGTTCTTTAATTTCTTCAATTTTATTTTTTACATATTCTTTATCGGCATTTAATACCATCGGGATAGGATCAGTTACCGTTTTATCCCAATCGTAAGAGTTATTCTCCAACATAATACAGTGTGGAGTTAATACTAATCCATTAAATTCTTTAACTCCGTAGAAGACCAGACTTGTCCCTTATTAACGATGATTCCTTTAAAATTATCCTTTAACATACACAGCTCTTTTGCTTCCTTCAAAACCTGAGACACTACTCTGCGGACTAAAAGTACTGCCCGGAGCTATAATATAGAGCTCTTTACCGGTGTTGTCTACCCAATATACTTCATCGATATGGTTCTGCTCTCGATGCGTTTCCCATAGCTTTGTCCGGATCATCTATACCAATATACGTAGGGATCGACTTGGGTACGAATGGGATCCGGTAGTCCTCGATACCGTCAGAATATTTTTCCGTACCTCCACGGTAGCATCTACATATTGAAGTAAAATTTCCTTGTCCATCGAGTGGGGTCTAGTACTCTATACTACCGGAAAAAGTGCCATGCACATTGAAATAAGTATATTCCCACATCCCACCCGCAGGGTAACTGCCCGTCGGCTGAAAATATATATCATTCATAATCGTCATGCATATCATTATACTGTTGCAGTTTGAATGCCAATCTGTCCAGTTGCTCGGAAGTACATGCCGAGTCATCTGCCGTATAAATTTTAACGCCTGGAAGGGTTGCAAATACTTGGATCTATCACTTCTCCACTAACTCCTTCAGTATAAAACCAGTGTCCCGTTCAATGTTAATTTCCCTGGTGCCATTTAGTGTCAAATTTCCGGAAGTATATGCATCCTTCTTAACAGTAATTGCTGATTATCGCGGAAACAGCCTGCATTAATTGCGATATTTTTTGCATAAACATTCCCCAGTTACTACTATCTTGGAATTCTTCGGCTCAACACTGCTTCCCCATTCACTTTATGCTGCAAATTGTTCGCTTGTGCTAAGGTTCCGTTAAGTCTCCACATCTGCCACTGGTACATGTCCAAGTGAAACCACCCAAAGCATTTAAGTAAGCCTTATATGTACTATAATCTATCTTCCTTCCTGCGATTACCATAGGCATAGATGTTTCCGTTAATCCGATACGTGGAGTACGTTTAATGGTTCCGCCATCATCCAGAGTCTCGTCCGGCGACGGTCCAGCGACAACATTATAATTAGCTGAAACAAGAACACAATCAAATAAAGAATCTGAATCCGCAATCTGACGGAGTGTCAGGTAGTGACCCGAGTACCACCAGGATCACCGGTACTCGTCCCACCGGTCGTGGTAGAAATAACCTCTACCGTTCCCGGAAGGGAGGCCGGAACTTGAAGATTAAATTTCATCTGCACTTCCTGAGGTATAGTTTTGCCTTGGTACTCCTCGGTGTTATAAGCCGATTTAAGAGTCACATAACCCGTGGTGTCATCAGTGAAGATTGAAGAATTTCCTTCGTCCACGGATATTTCCGGTTTTGCACTGCTTTCTCCGACATTAAAATAATTATCCTCTTCCTTTAAATCATCTAAAAGAAAAAATCTAAGATAATCACGATACTCCTCCTGAAAAACCACTAACCACTCCTGGTATTTTTCATGGTCCGGATCGGCCATTATCGCGGCTACATCTTCCGTACCACCCCCGGCAACATATTCTTCAACCTCTCTGGCAACGGCAATATTACCCGCCTCTATTGCTCCTTTGACATTGGTTAGAATAACATCATACGCCTGCTCCAAACCGGATTCAGCCATATAGAATGACAAAGTTGCTTTTTTATCGAATAAACTTACTTTTAAACTTGCTACGCTAAGGGATAGAATAGCTAAGCCCAATACACTAAGAAAAACAATGGCGACAATTACCATAACCATGGCCGACCCTTTGTTATCGGTAATTCTTTTAGGCCAATCTTTAAACATACCATATCCCTCCCTCACAATTTATTAATAACGAATCATCCTGTTTTGGGAAACCTTCAACAATTCCTCCCCTTCGCTATCATAGACTGTAACAGTAATCGTAATTCTTTTGTTATCAGGAGAAGCATTGATGATCATTAGCCTTCCCCCGACATTATCGATATCAAAAGAATCCGGGTTATAAATTGTCACAATTGGTTGGATACTGGTAACCGGATCCGGGTCTAACTTATTCTCAACCTCAACAGAGATGGGGTTTGCTCCGAAATTTTCGAAAAATAAGATCACCTTTTTCCCATCCTCAAATACAAAAGGCTTATCCGCGATAAAGAATTTTTCAATCCCAAAATCCAGACTGACAGTCATCTTCAGTGGTCCGCTACTATCGCTATAACTAATGTCCTGGCTAGTCCCTCCACCTAAATCATGTATTGTTAGAAGACCTAATGAAGACTTTTCAATTTTAAATCTTTTCGCTTCCATGCTTTCCACAATTTCTTCTTCTACCTTAACAACTACTCTTAATCCGGGTACAGAAGTAGTATCTACAAACTCTCCCGCACTAATAGTCTCTATATCCTTGGCTTTATACTCTTCCATGTATTTTTGCGCAATATAATTGGCTTCTTGATGCAATCCAGTCTTCTTGTTTGTCTTCATCGAATTTACAAAATAACTGGTAAGGGGGATAATCGTACACAAGACAACAGTAGCGATTAAAATCTCTATTAAAGAAAAACCGGCACTGTTTTTTCTTCTGAACATCCTATCCCCTCCTTTCCCATGCTATTTATTTATCCTTTTCTCTATTTCTCTGTCAAAAGCCACTTTCGCCAAGCAACAGTATTCGTCTACGCCCCGACCGCTGTCTCGGGAACACTCGAGTTAATTAAAACACCTTGCGAATTATAGACCGAAACATTACCCTTTAATTCTTTAAAGTCGATACGCGGTCTTGCCGGATCGTCACTTTTAACTTCAATAATAAAGGGCAAGCCTGTTTCATTATTGATGAAAAGGGCCACACCATTTTTGTCCTCGGAATCTTTCCGTAAATCACTGAAGATATGCATCATGATTCGGTCATTGCCACAGGCAAAAGGTACCTCTTTGTTACCTTGAACTGGATATCTTTCGCTTGCCGTGTTGTATTGATAATAATACTTTCCGTCTTCCTGGAAGAGACGGATCGTCACATTTTCAATTTTAGCCTTTTCTTTTTCGCTCGGTAGCGCACAGACATAACTTTCCGCCTTGGGATCTTTCTCTAAGCCCAGGAAAACAGCAGGTAAGTCCGAATCAGTTGGTTTTGCCGTCAAGGTAAAATCGCAATTCCCGCCTTTGATTTGATCCATCAATATTTTCGCCAAATCGGTATTATAGACAATATTGACTGTACTATTAGCGGAAAAAGGATTGTCCTTCCCTTTATCGACAGGAATATCCTTAGTCAAATACCCCTGTTCTCCCGTTCCGCCGTTTATTTGTAATAACTGCAAATTAATTGAGCCGGAAAATTTACCAGGTCTCTTTTTCCGCACTTAAGGCAATTTCTTCGATCAAAATCTTTTTATAATAATTCCCTACGGTTTTAAGAAAATTGAAGTAAGTATCGGCCGTGGCGGTAAAATTAAAACTAACACCCACACAGGGATACTTTTGTAATAGGGGCTTATCCCCTATACTTACCTTCACTAAAACTGATGGCTTTTGTTTCTATCCCTGTGGATTTCAGCAGATCATCGATAATGATAATAATTTCTTCCTGTTTAGTACTGCGAAAATAACTTTTCAGAAAGGCGCTGATATGCATGTTCAGCGTTTTAAAATCATTGATCACATCACCCTCGCCTTCCACTTCGGCGATTTTTTGTTCCAGTTCTGCCTTTTCTCTTAACAAGTCCTTGCGGTCATCCTGCATTGATGGGACTAGAAACAGAAGATAGAAACCCAGAAGGATAGAGACGGCCACTATGAAAATAAGTAACTTTTCCTTTTCATCAATTTTCACGTTTCATTGCCCCCTTATCAAAAGTGCCCGACAAACTAAAAGAAAAGCGATTGGCTGATTCACTAATGTCCGGTAAGCGGAATGTGCCCAAGCCCCCATCAGAACGCAAATTGTGCTCAAATTCGGCAATCGCCACTCTTGAATTGGCCGTGCCCTTAATATGCCAGTCTGATCTAGTCATGGTAAGATTTTCAAAGGTAATGTCGGCAGGAACATTCGCAAAAAAGTGTTCAAGCAAGCCATAACCCAGATAATCAATCTCACTGATTTCTATTTCCGTTTTATTCATTTGCTCACGGAAAACGACCAGATTATCCACCTTTTGTTTGGTATCTGCCAGGTGCTGCAATTCAATCTTCGAATAATTAGCCAAAATTTCCTTTTTGTCATCAATGCTCTTTTGAATCATCATTAGCTGTACCTGCAATACCACATACGATGCGATAATAATCAGAAAAACAAAGAGAAATACTGTCGCTGTCCGTTTTAAAGGTGACATTTTTTCTTTTTTAATAAAAGGAGAAAAGAAATTTAATTGATGTCGCATTTACTTGTCTCACCGCCTCTAATCTAACAATAATGCAGTAGCTGCATTGAAATACAGGTTCAAAGGAAACTGCCCAATTCCCTTATATCTAATTCTATTTACGCCGCGAAGCACATGAACCGGTCTCTCTAATTTTTCCGCCATGTAATTGGCAATATTATTGATCGCAGCACCTCCGCCAAAAAGGATTACCTGGTCAATCCGGTTGCCGTTTTTTAAGGAAATATAAAAACGGCTAACCTTTTTTATTTCATCAATCCATTTATCTATTACGGCGACCACCTTTTGATCATCCATAGATTGTTCTTTTTCCATATCACTAAAATCTTTTTTATTGATCGAAACCAATCTGTTAAATACTAATTTCCCATTTTGAATTATACTGCAGTTTATACTGGAATAGCCTAGATCCAGCAAAGCAAGTGTCTCCTGTGTATTATCCTTTTTCTTACTAGGCTGCAGAATCTTGCTGGCACCGGCCATATGAATGGTCAAGGCCAAAGGATTTAAGGCAATCCCATTACATAATTCCAAATATTTTTTCACCATAAATCTAGGTAAGGCAACCGTCATCACACGAATGTTCTTGACCTTATTTTCAATAAAAACCTCCAAGGGCATATATTTAATGATATAATCTTCCACCGTAATCGGCAGATGCTTGGCTAATTCAAAAGGAACCATCGCTTCAATTTTATTTTGCGGTGCATACGGCAATACCAACTCCCGCATAATGGTTTTGGTACTGGCAATCGTAAAGACCGCATTTTTTGTTTTGAACCGCCTATCCTGGAGATGATTGATGATTTCCTCTTTTAACGAATCCGGATCCAGAATATGTCCATCATCCACCAGGCCTTCCGGGTTACGAAAGGAAAAGGCATCTTTAATCAGGATACTGTTTTGTGAACTGTTGCCAACCACAACCGTTGTGCTGTATGTACCGATATCAAATGCAATTTTATCTTTATTAAACATTTCCATTCCTCCGATTATTCTATAAGAAGATCAAAAGCTAACTTTATGATAACCAATTAAGTCCTTCTCTTCAAATGATAAAAAAAATGGCGGCACTAACACATATCCAAAAGTGCGGCAGCAAATGTGCTCATATATTTTTTCCACAATTAGCACCGCCGCTGAAAAATCTTTACGGTGTAGTAGTTCCATTGGGAGGTCTGAGTCCGATTACTTTGTTGATCCAATCATTGGTGCCGTCGTTTATAAAATCCGGATCATCATCTGCCCAAACGACCTTACCTGTTTCAGGATTAATTATTACTTTCACACCTAAATCATACAGGGTTTTCTTATCTTTATTCCGCACCGAAGCCGTGCCGCTTTTTACTCTTTTGAGGACAGTATATTTATCAAAATATCCGGCATTATGCAATTCGAGAATAGTAATCTCTTCGTCAGAATCCTTAGTAGCAGAATAATACATTTCCGCCGCTCTCTCCACATTGATTAGTGTGGTAACATCAGTATCCCATTCCGATTGGGCCTGAATCATGGCATACATAGGCACCCCTATGCCAAGGATGAGCCCTAAGACAACAATAACCGAAATAAGTTCGATCAGTGTAAAACCCTTTTGATTATTCAGTACTCTTCTCATGCCAATCATAATGCCTCACCCCCTATTTTTTTAACCCGCAGTGGAACATAGTTGGGTAAAACCAATGCCAAGGATGAGCTTTCTGCCCTTTAAGCAGTGTACGCGGCTTGCTGAAGCGTACTCTTTTTGGGTGATTTAATTTGTTTTAAGTCACCACAAAATACCCATCCTTGGCATGGTTAAATGAACGGCAACAATGAAAGCATTATTTAGGACGATATCCGATTACATCATGCATCCAATCGTTTACGCCATCAGCAGTGTCAGAAGACCCACCGGTAACATCGGTACCTACTGAATCTTCAAATACAACTTTGCCTGTCTTGGGATTAATATTAATTGTTATTGCCGAACCCATTATACCTGATAGCTCAGTCTTGGCCGTATTACGTTCAGATTCAGTTGAACCAGCGTTGATGTTTTTCCTTTTCAGTATTGTATCCGGATCAAATTGTCCTTCACCACTTATGTCACCAAACTCAATTTCAATATTACCACTAGCTGCTATGTCTTTTGCAAAAGGATTACGAGCATACCACAATTCCGCTGCTTTCTCCAAATTTTTCAGGGTCGATACATCAGCATCCCACTCAGATTGGGCCTGAATCATGGCATACCTTGGGATACCTATCCCGAGAATAATTGCTAAAACAACAATAACCGTGATGAGCTCAATCAAAGTAAAACCTTCTTTTCTTTTTAACACCTTTCTAATTTTGTTTAACATAATCTATCCCTCCCTCATTTTTACGCTTTATTATTTTTATATAATTAAGTAAGCGCATTTGCACCCCCCCCATTTGCACCCCCTTTCTCTTCTGTTTTTATCTAGGCTTACTTCCTAAATAATAACCTATCCAATCATTTACGCCATCGTTATCAGTATCTTGCCAGATGCGTTCACCCGTTTCCAAATTAACCCTTACGAATATATAAAAATCCCCGAGTGTAAATTTTTCCGTGTTACTAACCGAATCCCATGCATTACCTGAATAGGGCTGATCTAAACAATCAGGTCCATAATATATTTCTTTTCTCATTCTTTTGAGAGCTACACCTTTATCAAAAAGTCCTAAGTTTTCTAGCATTGTAGGATTAACTTCAACAACTGTAATTATTTCACCAGATGGTGATGTATAATCACTTATTACACCACCAGGACCAGAAGGAAAGCCTTCCTCCTTTTCTAGCAAATAATACATTTCGGCTGCCTTTTCCATGTTCTTTAAGGTCACAACATCAGACTCCCATTCCGATTGTGCCCGTATAACACCATACCTAGGAAGCCCAATGGCGAGAACAACTCCTAATAAAACAATCACGGTAATTACCTCAATCAGCGTAAAACCTTTTTTCTCTATTAAATATTTTTTATGCTTTTCGAGGAAGCTCCTCACCGTGTATCCCCCCTCCCATATTGTTCAATAGCCCGCTTAAAACTATCACTTTCAGACTCAAGCAACTAAGACCCGGCGGGTGGCTTAAGTCCGATAATTTTATTAATCCAATCATTGACACCATCTCCGCCAAAACTGGGGTCATTGTCCTTCCATTCAGCGTACCCGGTACTCGGATTAATGGTTACAGCTGGGGTTACACCGATCTTTGATTGTACCTCATCTAAAAAAGTGGGGTTACGTTCTGATTTTGTGCCTGGTGTTTTTCTTAGCCTGGTGAGCATTGTTTTTTTATCAAAAAGCTCATCAGCGTGCAGTTCATCTATCGTCACAACCGCATCTGCCCCTGGCCTATCGTGATACAAAGCTACCCAGACCTCGGCAGCCTTCTCCATGCTTTTCAAAACAGCAAGGTCCGCATCCCATTCGGTTTGGGATTGCACTATGGTGTATTTAGGTATACCTATTCCCAGGATTATACCCAGCACGATTATTACCATTATTAGTTCAATAAGTGTAAAACCTTTGCGATTTTTCAGTGCTTTTCCAATATTAATGTTCATACGACCAGCCTCCCCTATTTTATCTACCCGGTGGCTTTATACGCTTGTAAGAACAAAAAGTAAGTATTGCTAACGCGTTTTTAAGGAAGCATGTATATCAAGACTTAAGTACTTTACTACGTCATCACCTTTAGAAAGAATCAGCAGTAGACCCACGAGGCGGCTTTAGTCCAAGTACGTGATTCATCCAATCATTTACACCGTCCCCGCCGTTGGCAGTCGGATAAATTAAATCTTTCCACACAGCAGTCCGGGTTTCCGGATCAATTTCCACTTTGATCCCCATGGTTTCCAAATCAATATTGGTGTCATTACGTACTGATTTAGTGCCGGCACGCTTTCTATTGAGCACTGTTTTTTTATCGAACAAGCCTTTGTTATCTATATCAATAATGCTTATCTCAATATTACCATTGCCATTTTTGGGCCAGGTAAGTGCACTTGGGTTTGTGACAACGAACATTTCGGCAGCCTTCTCAACGTTTTGCAAAGTAATAACATCAGATTCATATTCGGTTATTGCTTGTGTTGTAATATATTTGGGAAGACCTATTCCCAGAATAACCCCCAAAATGACAATTACGACGATTAGCTCAATGAGAGTAAAACCATTCCTACGTTTTAGCGTATTGCTAATAACGTTCAACATATCTATTCCCTCCCCATATTGGTATACTGAATGCTTACCAGAGTATACCGCCGTTTTTTACCTGTCCCCCAACAATTACATGCCTATTGTTGAAGTCATATCAAACATCGGCGAAACCATTGAGATGACAATAAATCCGATAATACCCGCCATAAAAACAATCATAACCGGTTCAACCAATGTCGTTAAACTTTGAATCACCGTTGTCACTTCATCATCATAGATTTCGGCCGTATTATCCATAATCGCATCAAGCTTACCGGACTCTTCCCCTATTTTCACCATGTTGATCAGCATCGGCTCAAAAACACCCATCCGGCTAATCGCCTCTGTTAATTCCGAACCTTTCCCTATATCGTCCCTCGCTTTGAGCACCTTTTCTTTAACTATTTCATTATCAACAACAATGGACAGGTATTCGAAAGCTTGAATTAAAGGGATGCCGCTTGCCAACAGACTACCCATCATTCTGGTAAACCTTACGGAAATAATTTTAATATTCAATTTACTGACTAATGGTATTCTCAGCTTCAATAGATCAAAAAGATTTCTCCCAAATTCGGTGCGGAGGAAATACATAACCCCTATTACTATTCCGACTAAACATCCCAAAAGCAGATACCAATATGAAATCAAGAACCCACTGATACTGATAAGGAGCTTTAGTTATCGCCGGCATTTCTATTCCGCTGCTTTCAAACATTTCGACAAACTTTGGTAAAACACTGGTTGTAATATATACAACAGCGGCAATCGCCACAATTGCCAGTATTAGAGGATAGACCATGGCCCCTTTAATTCTTCGCTGAATAGCGCAATCCTTTTCGTAGCTGTTTGCCATCCTCGTCATAACAGTATCGACCGTTCCGCTAACCTCTCCGGCAGCAACCATATTTACCAATATTTCCGGAAAAACATTCTGTTTTTTCATGGCATCGGAGAGCGGTAATCCCTTTTGCACATCACTGGATATCTCCGTAATAATCAATTTTAGTCTTTTATTGGTCATTTGGTTACTGATAATCTCCAAACAATCGGCGAGAGGAATCCCGGCATTAAGCAAAGTAGAAGTTTGTCGGCAAAAAAGGGCTATATCCATGGTTTTTATTTTGCCCAAAGAAAACGGCATTTTAATATCGTGTGCCTTAATCTCTTTGATTTCAACCAAATATAGATTTTCCCTTTTGATTTTCTCCACGACATCTTCCCGGCTTTTAGCCTCATAGGATACATTAATAGTCTTACCGGCGCTGTTTATCGCAACGTAATTATATAATGGCATCTTAATTCTCTCCTATTCGACAACATATGCGTTGCGGAAATATTCATCTACCGTGGTAACTCCTTGTAGAACAAGTTTCCGGCAACTATCCTGTAAACTGATCATTCCTCTTTTCAGAGCAAGTTCCTTTATCTCTTCAATACTTCTTCTTTCGTTAATCATCTTTTTGATTTCATAATTGATATCCATTATCTCGGCAATTGCAGTTCTGCCGCTATAACCGGTGTTGTTACAGCTCAGACAGCCTTTTCCTTTATAGGTCACAGCATCCTGCGGCAGGCCAAGAGCAAGTTTTTCAAAATCATTGGGGTGATATTCCGTTTTGCAATCCGGGCAAATCTTTTTGACAAGTCTTTGGGCGATAATACCCACTAGGGAACTGGAGATTAAATAAGGTTCAACTCCCATATCAATTAAACGTGAAATAGTCGAGGCGGTGTCATTGGTATGGATTGTACTTAACACCAAATGACCGGTGATCGCCGCTCTGACAGCAATCTGCACCGTTTCTGTGTCTCTAATTTCCCCGACCATGATGATGTCCGGGTCCTGTCTCAAGATAGAACGAAGCCCATTGGCAAAATCCAAGCCGGCTTTATGGTTGACTTGCACCTGGTTAACGCCTGCCATCCGATACTCAATCGGATCTTCAACCGTAATGATATTTAAATTGATTTTGTTTAACTCCGTCAAAATAGTATAAAGCGTACTGGATTTACCACTACCGGTAGGTCCGGTAACAAGAATGATGCCGCACGAATTGTGAATGACCGTATCCAACCGTTCCAAAGCTTCCCTGGAAAAGCCCAGCTTCTTTCTGTTGAAAGTAGCCCCTTCACGGTCCAGTATTCTGATAACCACCTTTTCACCAAAAGCAGTCGGCAAAGTCGAAAGACGTAAGTCAATCATCCGGTCTTCTACCCGAATCTCCACACGTCCGTCCTGGGGTATCCTTCTTTCGGCAATGTTCATCTTTCCCATAATTTTAATTCTGGCCACCACTGCCGGATGGGTATTAATATCCAGATTCATGATTTCCTGTAAGTCTCCATCAATCCTAAACCGAACCCTTACTATGCCATCGAAGGGTTCAATATGTACGTCACTGGCTTTCATGGTAACCGCCTGGCGCAGCAAGGAGTTAACCAGCCTAACCAGCGGAGCGTTGTTGATGGTGTTGAGAACTTCTTTTTCTTGAACCTCTTCAGTATCGGAGTCCATTTCCTTCATTAAATCTTCGATGGCTTCCTCGGTAGTCAACTGCCCATAGTATTGATCAATTGCTTTAATGATATCTTTTTTCCCGGCAACAAAAGGAACAACGCTAAAACCTGTGGCTATTTTTACATCATCAATTGCGTAAACATTCAACGGATCGGCCATGGCCACATGAAGCTGTCCTTTCTCAATCCTAATCGGAATCAGCAAATGCTTCCTGGCCAGGGCTTCTTTTATTAATGTCGGAATATCGGGGTTAATGATGATCTGATTAAGCTTAACGGACGGTATTCCTGTCTGCTTGCTTAATGTCCGTACCAGTTCATCCTCATCAAGTACCGGCTTGTCAACGACGAACTCGCCAATTTTTTGTTTGCTTTTTTTCTGAATCTGAATCTCCGGCTGAACCTGGTCATGCCGAAGCTCATTACTAACCAGCAATGTACCCGACCTTCTCCGGAGTATCATTTTCCTTCTCTGGCTCTTGGGGTTCTTCAGTTTTTGCAAGGGTCTCGATAATCTCTATTGATTCTTTTGCCATCTCAAGAGCGATTTCATCTTCATTTTTATTGTCTTCTTGAGCCGTAATACTTTTCGCAGCCTTTTTCTTATATATTTCTTCTTGCAATGCCCGGCTGATTTCCGTCTTTATTTCCTCAAGTTGAACCTCGATATCATTATGAAAATCAGCAGCTTGTTCCTCTTGTGTTTCGGAATCCATGCGATGACTAGCTAGTTCCGTTCGTTTTCCTCGAACGGCATGCAACGTTTCCTCTGCTGCCGCGGTATTCTCTGCCAAGTCCTGCTTCTGCCGATTTCCGTCGTAATTTCCAGAGCGGGAGCCGTTTCCAGGACCGCTTCTACCTCAGGTACAGCGACATTTTCCTCTTCATCTTTTATTTGTAGCTGATTATCATTTTTCGCTTTATTTTTTGCTGCAAGCTCAGCCGCCATTTCTGCTTTATTTTCCGGTGCGGCTTCAAGATCCTCGGCGCTATGATCTTGCTTTTGCTCAGCCCGGCCAATGCCAAGAATTTTATCTCTGAAAGAAAGTCTTTTCATCGGTTGCCGGGGCTCTTTAGGATCTTCTTCAAGATCCCTTGCCGGTGCTATTTTCTTAGTTTCGTTCCTGCTTTCTATTTCTTCTTCTATTTCTTCTTCTATTTCTTCTTTTATCGCTCTGATTTTTTCCTCTTTTGCATTTTCTTCTGCTTTTTTCAGCTCTTTTGTTTCTTTCTTCTTATCACTGTTTTCTTCAGTCTCTTTCGTCTGTTCAGACTTTTCAGCTTCGGCTAATTTCCTTACTAATTCTTTTTCCTCGAGTTCCCTAATCGCATCGATTTCTTTAATGGTTTCGATTTCTTTAATGGCTTCCAAGTCCTCATCTTTAACCGCTTCTTTCTCCAGCGGCTTAACTTTATTTATCTCTTCCCGGGCAGCTTCCGGCTCTTTGATATCCTGACTGTCCTTAGCCTCTACTGTACGTTGAGCAACCGTTTCTTCGGTCCCCGGTTCTTCCGTCTCTTCGTCGGCATAAAAATGTTCAATCATATTAATAATCTCGTCGGCTTCGGCTTTTCGGGGTAACACAGTTAAGCCGGTTACCTTTTGAATTTCTTCAATCGCTTCTGCATCAAAGGGATCGGCCATTGCCACCAGCAGTCTAAAACTACTTTGTTTAAATGGAATTAGCACATGCTTTAATGCCAATTCCTTACTGATTAACTGGGGAACACCTTCCTGAATATTTTGGGTGTTAAGATAAACAGGAACGATATTAAACCGGTATTTTAGCAAATCCTTGATTTTTTCTTCGCTCACAGCCATCATCCCTCACTAGCATAAAATCTTCTTTAAGATTGTGACAAAATATTAAATTAACAAGGATAATATACCCTATTCTCTTAATATTATTTTATCATAATCTTAAGCAATATCAATAGTTTGGTCAATAATTTACAATTCTGTTATTATTCATAACAATTGTTGCATAAATCCTCTTAGATATTACAATTTTTATATTTCACTGTTTTGCCAGGATTCCCTATTATTTGTCATAAAGCGCCTGTCTGATTTCCTCACGTCCCTTGGCAACGACAGCCATTGTTTTTTCCATTTCATTCTGCAAACTCTGCATTACTTCATCAGCATATGTAAATGCGCCTTGCGTAATTTCCTTTGCCACATTTTGCGCATTCTTAATAATCTCTTCTCCCTGGCTCTTGGCCATTCTGACAATTTCCGTTTCATCGGTGATCTTTTGCAGTTTGCTGTTCGCCGATTCGAGAATTGTTCGGCCATCTTTTTCGGCTTCCTGGATGATGCGTTCTTTTTCGCGGATAATCCATTCGGCTTCCCTGATCGATTCCGGAAGCATGGCTCTTAGTTTATCAAGATAAGTATAAAGGATATCCTCATTAATAATTAATTTGCTCGTCATCGGAATGCGCGAGCTTTCTTCCACCATGTTTTCAAATTCATCCAGTAACTGTAGAATATCCACATCTATTCCTCCCCTAAAAAATTATAATACCAAATGGCTGTGTCGCCATAATCACGTCTTTTTAATAATCTTAACCTCTGATACTCGTCTGCCAGAGTAAGAGTTTTTCTGCTTTCGGCAATAATAATACAATTCTCTGCCAATAACCCTGATTCCTCCAACTTTTGCAGGTATGTTGCATAATCTCCGGAGAGGTAAGGGGGATCTAAGTAGATCACGTCAAATTTGACCCGGTCTTGCTCCTGAAGATAAAAAATCAGTTTTAATCCATCCATGGCGAAGACCCGGCTTCTCTCCATGAAATTACATTTTCGGAGGTTTTCTTTGATGATTTGACATGCTTTTTTGTTTTGATCGTTAAAATAGCAATGAGTTGCTCCCCTGCTAAGCGCCTCTATGCCGATCGCCCCGCTACCAGCGAATAAATCAAGCATCTTTGCGCCGATAACCTTCTCCCTCAGCGTATTAAAAACCGCCTCCCGGACCCGATCAAGGGTCGGTCTGGTTTCAAGTCCTTTTAGGGTCTTTAAAGTGCGCCCTTTCGCTGAACCGGCAATAATCCGCACTTCGCCATGCACTCCTTTAAAAAATCATACCACATATATACATTTTTCTCAATAAAGTTTCAATATCTCTCCTCGTTCCGAACCATTCTATTTCTCCTTCTTATTTCCATCTTTATTTCTTAATTCCTCCTTTTCTTTCGCATATTATTTTTCTTTTTTCACAGAATAAATATGTAAGGCAAGGCAATTCATGAAAACCCCGGATTTACTCCTTCCTCAAACAAGCATTACTCTTCATTTTGGATGATGCCCAGCTGTCCCCCGGCTGGGATTTTTTTCTGACGATTTGGGGAAACTTTAGATATCATAAAAAAAGGAGTGTTGGTCATGCAAAAAAGTGAACTATATAAACTGATGAAAATTAATTTAGATCTGGCCGTAGAAGCACATGACCTCTTACGAGGTGACACGGGCCAGGAAATCCCCGGCGTAAGAATGGATGAAATGCCTTTTGCCAACGGTCTCATTAAAACAATTACCATTCTCGATGAGCAAGGTGCGGCGATCATGGGACGCGCACCCGGCAGCTATATTACCTTGGATTCACCGTCTATCCGGGAAAACAATAAAATGATCCATAAACAAATCGGCGAAATAATGGCCGAAAAGCTTAAAGAAATCCTTCCCCTGCAAGATGATTCGGTTATTATGATCGTTGGTTTGGGCAACTGGAATGCTACCCCTGATGCTCTGGGCCCGAGGGTCATCGAATATTCCATGGCGACGAGGCATCTTTTTCATTATGCGCCGGAAGAACTACGCCAGGGGCTGAGGTCTGTCTGTATCTTATCGCCCGGGGTCCTGGGAATTACCGGGATCGAAACAGCAGAATTAATTAAAGGAGCTGTTGACCGGATTCACCCTGATTTTATTATCGCCATCGATGCGTTGGCCGCCGGAAGCGTCGAAAGAATCAATTCCACCATTCAAGTAGCGACAACAGGCATTAATCCCGGCTCGGGTATCGGAAATAAACGCATTGGCATTAATCAGGAAACAATGGGCGTTCCGGTTATTGCCATCGGTGTGCCCACCGTTGTTCATGCGGGAATTATTGCCCACCAGGCGATCGAAAATCTCTTCACTCATCTGCGGAATACCCCCGGTCTGCACCAGGCCTATCAAGCCCTGCAGCCGGTGGCCGTACAAGAAATGATTAATCAGGTCCTGGAACCTTTTGGCGGGCAATTGATGGTGACGCCGAAGGAAATTGATGAACAAATCACGAACACCGCGAAAATAATTGCCATGTCATTAGCCATGGCCTTACATCCGGGGATCCCACCCGAGGAAGTAGAGCATTATTTACAGTAAAAAGCGGCGCGGCTTTCTTTTTAAAAAACAAGCAGCGATCAAAGCGATCACTGCTTGTTTTTTATTATATTAATAGATGTTAAACTAATTGCCCTTTGGACAAAGCTTCTTCTGCATATTGAACGAGTTTTCTGGTCATATATCCACCAACATACCCGTTTTGACGAGAAGTAAGCTGACCTTTATCCACCTGAGCATAGTTAGTGATTCCCAGTTCTCCGGCAATTTCAAATTTCAACTGATCGAGAGCTTGAGCTGCACCCTGTACAGCCGGTTTGTTTGTGTTACGAGGCATTTTGAGCGTCACCTCCTTTGCTTGAAGTATTCTTATTTTTAGCAGACCGTAAATATTTTATACATTCATAAAAGCTAATGTAATTAGAACCTTTTCCCATCTTTATTTTTTAGCCGCGTAGTGTCGGAAGGCTTCCCATGATTCTGACGATGCGCCAGCCCAAATTCCTGCGCTGTTTCAAATTTGAGACGCTCTATCTTTTGCTCATTCTTTTTTCTTTGCACCAAAACACCCCCGTTTTTTCATTTGACAAGAACACGTGACAAGGTCTTACAATAATATTTTGCACGCGTTTGGTTTTTTCATGACAGCAAAAACCGGAAGCTTTCTCGATAACGCCGTATCGTCGCTTCCGGTTTTAAAATCATTAAAACTAACCAAATAAGGACAAGAGAACACCCGCGGCCACGGCCGAACCGATAACCCCTGCTACATTGGGCCCCATGGCATGCATGAGTAGGAAATTCTTCGGATTTTCTTTTTGTCCGACCACCTGTGACACCCTGGCCGCCATTGGCACCGCCGAAACACCGGCCGAACCGATTAAAGGATTCACCTTTCCACCCGAAAGGAGATACATCAAATCCCCTAGTAGGACGCCGCCTGCCGTACCAATCGAAAAAGCAACTAATCCTAAAAGAATAATTTTGATGGTGGATGGATTTAAAAAGGCTTCGGCACTCGCTGTAGCACCTACCGTCGTCCCTAAAAAGATCGTGACAATGTTCATTAGCGCATTCTGGGCCGTATCGCTTAAACGACCGACCACACCGCACTCCCGGAAAAGATTTCCAAACATCAGCATCCCGATTAAAGGTGTGGCATCAGGCAGTAATAATGAAACAATTATTGTTACCACAATGGGGAAAATAATCTTTTCCCGCTTCGAGACAGGACGCAACTGTTCCATCACCACCATCCGCATTTTCCGGGTGGTTAATGCTTTCATGATCGGCGGCTGAATAATTGGAACCAGCGCCATATAGGAATAGGCGGCCACCGCAATGGCCCCTAATAAATGAGGCGCCAGCTTGCTGGTAAGGAATATGGCCGTCGGTCCGTCAGCACCACCGATGATTCCAATTGAAGATGCCTCTAGCACATTAAAGCCTAAAAAGAGCGCCCCAATAAAGGTAAAAAAGATTCCCAACTGCGCTGCAGCTCCCAATAACAGGGTTTTCGGATTAGCAATCAAGGGACCAAAATCAGTCATCGCCCCAACACCTAAAAAGATTAGCGGCGGATAGATTCCCAATTTTACCCCCTGGTAGAGATAATACAACAACCCTCCCGGTGTAACGCTTTCCTTCCCGGTAAATGGGTCAATCCCGGGCTGGGGAGGATTCATTAACCCGGCATCGGGTATATTAGCTAAAAGCATGCCAAAGGCAATCGGGACAAGTAATAAAGGTTCAAAGCCCCTGACGATAGCCAGATAGAAGAGTACGAGGGAGATCCCTATCATGAGCAGCTGCTGCCACGTCATGTTTGCAAAGCCCGTACTCATCGCCAGATCAAAGAAGGCCTCCGATAAGTTTAATTCCATTGCTATACAACCTTCCCCTCATCTTGATTTACGACTTGCGACAAATGTAATTACTTCTCTAATATTATTTAATTAGCCAATGACAACAAGAACATCGCCGGGATTTACCGCGGCTCCTTCATTCACGCGGATTTCCTTTACTGTTCCGGCCGTACTGCAGAAGATTTCATTCTCCATCTTCATTGCTTCTAAGATAAGGATGATATCTCCCTCTTTGACCTTTTGCCCGACGGAAACCTTGAAAGACATCACTTTGCCGGGCATCGGTGCAGTAATTACTTCTGTGCCGGCCGCAACGGGCACGGCCGGTTGCGCGGCAACTGCCGGTGCCGGAGCCGCTGCCGGGGCCGCGGCAACAGGAGCAGCTGTTTTGGGTGCTGTCGGTGCTGCCGGTGCAGGTGATGCAGCCGATACAGCTGTGCCGGCTACACTGCCGCCAATCTCTTCTACTTCCACATCATAACTCTTTCCGTTCACATTTATACGAAATTTTTTCATGAGAATTCTCTCCTTTTTTAAATCAAAATTTCTTCAGGCTTCTTGATGCTTCTTCCTGCCTCTTCCGCTTCTTCCTTGACTTAAAGCTCTTGTCTAAGTCTCATTGTTTCCTGACGTCCTGCGGATGCCCAACCGGGAACAGCCTCTTCTCTGACACGATTAATTGTCACAATTCGCCCGTTTCCCCCGGTCATCATCGCAACAGCCGCACTAATCACCGCGAGTATTTCGCTATTCTCTTCCTCAGTTAAGGCTACAACCTTTTCGTTTTCTTTTTCCGTTGCCGTTACAGTCGCGACAACCGGCTTTTTCCTGTCGGATGCCTTAGTGGCCATACCCAAGACCTTAATGATCCCAATTAAGAATGCTAAGACCACAAATACTATCCCTATACCTAATAACGCCACCTGGACTCCGAATAATAATGTCTCCAACATTGCTTGCCCTCCTTTCGAACCTTAGCCTGCCGGCCTATAACGGGATATTCCCATGCTTCTTGGCGGGACGGGTTTCCCGTTTGGTCGCCAGCATTTCCAAAGCATTCACCAGACGCGGCCGGGTCTCCCGCGGTTCGATGATCATATCCACAAAACCGCTTTCGGCCGCCACATAAGGAGTAGCAAACCTATTACGATATTCGGCAATCTTTTCAGCGCGTTTTTCCACCGGGTTTTCCGCCCCTTCGATTTCTTTCCGGAAGATAATATTGGCGGCTCCTTCCGCACCCATTACCGCAATTTCCGCAGTCGGCCAGGCAATAACCTGATCAGCGCCTAAATCCCGTGAACACATGGCCAGGTAAGAACCACCATAGGCTTTACGGGTCACGATCGTAATCTTCGGTACGGTCGCCTCAGAATATGCATAGAGCAGTTTGGCCCCATGACGAATAATCCCGCCGAATTCCTGATTTTTCCCCGGCAGGTATCCCGGTACATCCACAAAATTAACAATCGGAATGTTAAAAGCATCACAAAAGCGAATGTGACGGGCGGCTTTATCCGAAGCATTAATATCTAAGCATCCGGCCATCACCTTCGGTTGATTGGCAATAATGCCAATCACCTGTCCATTCACCCGCGCATAACCGGTCAGGATATTCATGGCAAAGTGTTGCATTGTCTGGAGAAAATCGCCGTTATCCACGACGCGCCTAATCACATCAAGCATATCATAAGCCGCATTCGGATTATCCGGTATGAGCTCATTTAAGCTGTCATCCATTCTGCCGGGATCATCACCTGTGTCAATAAAAGGCGCATTCTCCAAATTGTTCGCAGGTAAAAAACTAAGTAATCTTCTAATCTGGCCAAAACAATCCGCTTCATCCTCAGCCGCAAAATGCGCAACCCCACTTGTCCGGTTATGGGTCATGGCCCCGCCTAGTTCCTCTGCGGAAACCTCTTCCCCGGTAACCGCTTTGATTACTTGCGGCCCGGTAATAAACATCTGAGAAATATTCTTAACCATAAAAACATAATCTGTTAAGGCAGGCGAATAAACTGCTCCGCCAGCAGAAGGTCCCATAATTACGGATAGCTGGGGGATTACGCCGGAAGCCGCCGTATTCCGGAAGAAAATCTGACCAAATCCGGATAAGGCATTAACCGCCTCCTGAATACGCGCACCGCCGGAGTCATTTATCCCGATCACCGGCGCGCCCATTTTCATCGCTAAATCTAAAACCTTACAAATCTTCGCAGCATGCATTTCTCCTAACGATCCCCCGAGTACGGTAAAATCCTGAGCAAAAACATAAACTAGGCGCCCGTCTATTGTGCCATATCCGGTCACCACGCCTTCTCCCGGGGCTTCCTTACCAGCCATACCAAAATTGGTGCAATGATGAACGACAAACTTATCCAGTTCCGTAAAAGAGCCGGGATCAAGCAGTTTTTCGACCCGTTCACGGGCGGTCAGCTTGCCATTATTATGCTGTTTCTCAATTGCTGTTTTACCACCGCCGAGTTCAACTTTGGCACTACGCGCTTGTAAGTCCGCAATTTTTTCTCTGGTACCCATCTTTGGAATCACCCTCTTTTCCTTCATGAATAGTATTAGGATATTTGTAAAAAGCCTTGTTCTTAGGGGGGATCTAAGATTTAGCTTGCTACAACAATGTAACTTTCATTTTTTTGCTTTCTCTTTTCGGCCGATTAAATTGGTTAATTCCAAGATTCATAATTCTTTTGTATCACAAAGATTTACATACATACAATTATTATATCAAAACAATTTTCATTTTCTAGCCCATAACTAGTTTCCGCTAAAAGTCGCACTACTCTATCCAATTCAGTTCAATTTTTACTTAAAAAAGATTTCACGTCTAAAAAATGAGCCCGGGTTCATTGAACCCGGGCTCATTTTACCCGTATTGATACATCCCCGACAATTACTGTTTCCAATTCTCCCGAGGCTTTTCGCACTAATAAACATCCGTCGGCGTTCACATCCTCCGCTCTCCCGACGAATGAACCTTCCGGGCTTTTTACCACAACCTCCTGCCCCAGGGTGGAATTCAGCTCCCGCCAGGCTTGCAGAATAGGGGCAAAACCGTTCTGCAGATAGTTATGATAAAGCTCTTCATATTTGGCCAGAATTACTTGGAGGATAGCGGCCCGATGAAAGGTGCGCCCTGCCGCGATCTGCAGGGATACGGCCATATTTCTAAGCTCGCTCGGCCAATCCTCCTCTTTTTGATTAACATTAATCCCGATCCCCACAATAATAAAATTGATTTTTTCGATTTCCGCACTTAATTCAGTGAGAATCCCGCCCACCTTTTTCCCATCCCATAATAGATCATTGGGCCATTTCAGGGTTAACGGCAGACCGGTCGCTTCTTTTAATGCAAGGCAAACGGCTACGGCGCTGACAAAGGTCAACTGGGCAGCATGAACAGGCAATACTGCCGGCCGCAAAATTAAGGTGAACCACAACCCTATCTTGGGCGGGGAGGCCCACTGCCGTCCAATTCTTCCTTTACCCTGTTGCTGTTGCTCGGACACAACCACCGTACCTTCAGGTGCACCAGCTGCGGCAAGCCTTTTCGCCTCCTCATTGGTCGAATCAAGCAACGGAAAAAAAGCGACTTTTTGACCAAAAACCCTGGTCTCTAACCCGCTCCTGATCTCCGTTTCGGTAAGTATATCCGGCCTTTCCGTCAACACATAACCGCGCCGCGGCGACGCAAGAATGCGATAGCCTTCCTCTTTGAGGCTGTGGATATGTTTCCAAACGGCGGTCCGACTAATATTCAGCATATTACTCAACTCTTCGCCGGAAATGAAAGTGCCTTGTCTTTGGGATAGTAATTCTAAGATTTTCTGTTTCATCTTATATTGAACCTCATTTCTGCCGGAAATATTTCAATAGTATCGCCAGAATTTGCTTAAAATTTGTTTGCAGCTCTATCTTTTTAGTTGCATTTCCTCTTTTTTTTTGATAAAATGTCATGAGTGATGAGCCTTAAGGAGGTGGATTTCATGTCAAATAAATGTGCTGTTTGTGGCAAAGGCAAAGCAACAGGAATGCAAGTAAGCCATTCTCATATACGCACTAAGAAAACCTGGGCTCCTAATTTGCAAAATGTCAAAGCAATGATCGATGGAACACCCAAAAAAGTGAAGGTATGTACTCGTTGCCTGCGTTCAGGAAAAGTTGAACGGGCCAATTAAAACAAAGTAAACAAAATAATAGCAATGAACAAATGGAACGAAAGCGGGAAACCGCTTTTTTCTATTTTATGCTGTTTTCTATTTTACGCCTTTTTCTATTTTATGCTTTTTCTTTTTTACGTCTTTTTCTATTTGACGTCTTTGTTAAGCAGTATCCCTAACAATAAGCCCCTTTCATAGGCAATCTTTACTTCCGGCTCACTGAAAACGTTACTCATGCCGTTGCCGACCCCTAACTCAAATTTTCCGCCGGGAACCCGGTAGAAAAGGCCTTCGGTCGTAATCCCGGATACCTCTTCGGTTAAGGGGAAAAGGGATAATGTTTGCCCTTTTTGTCCGGTGATTACTGTCTCCGGTTTAACCAAAAAAATCTCCTGCCCGGGATCAACAATCCGCACATCTGCCTGACGCGCCTGTGGTAACGTCAGGAGCATCACATTGGCTAAAGCATGATCAAAGCGGCCGCCTAAACAACCCAGCATAATAATATGTTGAAACCCTAATTCCAAAGCCTCCAACAAACACAGATGCGTATCGGTATAATCCTTCTCCCGCGGATATTTATGTAAAGCAATCTGCCGGTCCTGCAACCTGCGGATTTCTTCTTCCTCCAAGGTGTCCAGATCACCGATCACCAGGTCGGGGCGAATACCAAGCCGTTCGGCATGTCTCGCCCCTGCGTCGGCACAAATCACCATCTCGGCATCCTTGACGATGCGACGGTGAAAATCCTCATTTTCCAGAACTCCTCCGGAAATAATCACACATTTCTTCATGCTTCCCCACTCCGCATTCTCCATCTACCCGATCACTTTTCTAACAACTAACAACTCCCCGGCAGCTGTTTGTACGGCCCTAACAATTGAGCCACCGCCTGGGCAGGATTAGCGTGATTGAAGACAGCCGAACCGGCCACCAGAACATTGGCGCCCGCTTCGACAGCAAGCGGTGCTGTTTCCCGATTAATTCCCCCGTCAACCTCCAGATAAAGCTCCGGGTTTCTTTCCGCCGCCCATTCACTTAACTGTCTGATTTTGGGGAGAACCCCGGAGATAAAGCGCTGACCGCCAAAACCGGGATTCACGGTCATTAATAGCACTAAATCCAAATCCTCCAGCAGATATTCGATCGTGTGCAAAGAAGTATGCGGGTTTAAAGCCACGCCCGCTTTGGCCCCTGTATCCTTAATCGCCTGGACGGTACGATGCAGGTGCGGACAGGCCTCCACGTGCACGGTAATCAGATCGGCTCCGGCGAGGCGGAAATCACGAAGATATAATTCCGGCTTCTCAATCATCAAATGGACATCAAAAAACAGCTCGCTTTTCGGTCGCAAAGCCTTCACGACCCCGGGGCCAATCGTAATGTTCGGCACAAAATGCCCGTCCATGACGTCCAGATGCAACCAGTGAGCACCCGCCTTTTCCACATAAGCTACCGATTCCCCCAAGCGGCTAAAATCGGCAGCCAGTATTGATGTTGCCAAAAGTACCATCTTAATATCTCCTTTCCGCCGCCATCAGCTCTGTTAAAAAAGCTAAATAACGCCTATATCTGCCCTCGTCAATTAAGCCCTTTTCCATCGCTTCTCTCACGGCACAGCCGGGTTCCTCACGATGGAGACAACTGTTAAAGCGGCATAAATGCTTGTATTGTGTAAAATCAGGATAATAATCAACCAGTTCTTCCCGCCGGAGGTCCTCCGGCAGATTCAACCTGCTGAACCCCGGTGTATCCACCAATAAACCGCCTGCGGAAAAAGCCAATAACTGGGCATGTCTGGTGGTGTGTCTGCCACGGCTAAGCTTCGCACTAACCTCCCCGGTCAGTAAACTCTGCCCATCCTGCAAGGCATTTAGTAAGCTGGATTTTCCTACGCCGGAAGGTCCGGAAAAAACCGTAATCTTCCCGGGCAGGAGGGATTTTAAGCGGTCCAGCCCCCCACCCGTCACCGAACTGGTCACCACCAGCGGAAACCCCAGCTTATGATAGCTTTTTTGCAAATCTAAGGCTTCCTCCGCCTCCACTAAATCAGCTTTATTAAAGCAAATAACCGGATTGACCTGATGGCATTCCGCCATAATAATCAGCCTGTCCAATAGCTGTAAATCCGGGACGGGATTAGCCAGGGCCATGACAATTACCACCTGGTCTACATTAGCCACCAAGGGTCGATCCAGTTCGGAACGACGCGGTAAAACTTCCTCAATCACCGCTTTTCCGGTGGTCTCATTGACGATCGTGCAGACTACCCGGTCTCCCGGCAAAAACGTTTGCCTATCAATCCGGTGCCTGCCGCGTAAAGAGCATTCCCAAATCCGCTCTTTTTCATCCAGGACATAATAAAAACCGCTGTAGCCCTTCATGATAATCCCTGTAAACTGTCTTTGTTGTCCTTGCCCTAATTCCACACTTTTCCCCCTATTCTCCGAATGGTCCGGGTCCCGCGCTTACGACCAGATTCACTACGGCCCCTTGCAATACCTCACTGTCAGGACCAGGATCCTGCCGAATCACTATTTCTTCCTCATAGATATAACTTACTTCCGGCTGCACAACTTCCAGCGTCAGATTGTTTTGCTTCAGGATTTCTTTCGCTTCGGTAAGAGTGTAACCGGTTACTTTGGGCATTTTAATCCAAACCGGCTCAGGCCCTTTGCTGACAATTAACGCCACAGCCGTTCCCTGGGCTACTTCCTTCCCCGCATCAGGTTCCTGATCAATCACATTTCCTTCAGGGACCTGACTATTATAGACCCTCGTAATAGTACTTTCCAGGCCTTTATTGGTGAGGGCTATTTCCGCTGCAGAGGCGGAACTATCCACCACATTAGGTACATCCACCATCTGCGGTCCATCGCTAACGGTCACCAGAATCTTGGTGGATTTCCGGACAATCTCATCTACTTTGGGCGTTTGCGAGATAATTAAGCCCTTGGCAACCGTCGGATGAGCAACGGTTTTATTTACTTCCAAAAACAGCCCCGTACCGTCTAATTCTTCCTGGGCCTCCGTCACTGTTTTTTGTCTCACGTCCGGTACGGTTACTTCTTCCCTGGCTAAGACATTCGCTGATAAATACATCCCGAGCACAAAACCGATCACCATTAACGCCAGAATGATCCAGACCCATAATTTGAACGGTGCGTTCGCAGTTGCGTGAGCGTTAGCCTTCGGCGTCTTTTCTCCGCGCTGATCAGTTCCTTCTTTCGGCAAACGGGGCAGAATAACCGTATCCTCCGAAACCTTCTCCGGCACATTCTTATCAAGACGATTATGAACATGGGCAGAGAGAAGATTGGCACGCAAATCGTCCGCGGATTTAAAACGCTTCTTCGGATCCTTATCCATCGCAATCAGGATCACCTTTTCCAGCGCTTCCCCGATCTGACTGTTTATCTTCCGTGGGGAAAGAGGATCATTTTGAATTTTCTTCAAGGCAACACTGATGGGTGATTCACCGACAAAAGGTAATTCCCCCGTGAGCATTTCATAAATAACCACACCTAAGGAATAGATATCGGATCTTTCATCCGCAATCTCTCCTCTGGCCTGCTCCGGCGAAAAATAATGGACCGAGCCCATAATGTTTCCGGAATGGGTTACGGTTGCCGTTGACACGGCCCGCGCGATGCCAAAATCCGTGACCTTTACCACACCATCCTTCGTGATGATGATATTGTGCGGTTTGATATCACGGTGAATAATCTGATGCTCATGGGCATGCTCCAAGGCATCACAAATCTGTTTGGCGATAGCAATTGCCTTGTCAATGGGAAACGGGCCGTTTTCCTTGATTAATTCCTTCAAGTTACGTCCCTCGACCATTTCCATCACCAGATAATAGGTTTGGCCGCTGTGACCAACATCATAAATACTGACAATATTCGTATGGGAAAGACTGGCTACGGCTTGAGCCTCCCGCCGAAAACGGGAGACAAATTCCTCATCACTGGTCAACTGTTCCCGTAATATTTTAATCGCCACAATCCGATTAAGGTAAATATCCCTGGCCCGGTAGACGAGCGCCATTCCGCCGCCGCCAACCTGCTCCAGGATTTCATAGCGGTTATCTAAAATCTTTTCGGTCATGTTCTCACCTCTTCCCCGCACAGTGATTCGGAGATGAATTGTCGAGACAATCATATCTGACCAGGACCGCGGTGATATTATCATGGCCTCCGCGCTCAAGCGCTAAATTCACCAGATTTTCCACTTTCATTTGCAAACTGCCTTCTTGTTGAGCCAGAATGTTCTCTAGTTCTCCCTCATTGAGCTGATTATATAACCCATCGGTACAGAGCAATAATAAATCACCTTCCTGTACCGGTAATTGCCTTAAATCTATTTCCGGCTGCTCGTTCACCCCAAGCGCTCTCGTTAAAACATGACGGCGCGGGTGGTTTTGGGCCTCCTCCAAGGTCAGTTCCCCTTGCTGGACAAGCTCATTGACCAGGGAATGATCCTGGGTTAACTGCACAACTTGTCCTTCCCGGCATAAATAAGCACGGCTGTCCCCAATATGCGCAATCCACAAGCGGCTATCGGCAATCAGGGCTGTCGTCACTGTTGTGCCCATACCGAGGTATTCTTCTTCCCGCCCCTGCTCTAAAATTATTTTGTTCGCTTTTTGCAGAGCAGCTAACAGTGCTTCCCCCTCATTACGGTCAGCATCCACACCCACAGCCTGTGAAGGTAATTCCTGATCCAGAACTCTTATCGCGATACTGCTTGCTACCTGTCCTCCCGCATAACCGCCCATTCCGTCGGCAACACTAAAAAGGCCTCTTTCCACAGACACCAGATAGCTATCTTCATTGTCTTTTCTTACTTTTCCGATTTCAGTTAATGCGAATACTTGCATACCTTCACCTCGCCTTCATAGTTCCGGCTAATTGACCGCACGCGGCGGCAATATCACTGCCCTTTTCTTCCCTGATTACGGCCTCAAGCCCCTCTTCCCTCAACGTTCCAAGGAACTTCAGAATATCTTCTTTCAACGGTCTGTGATACGAACCGTCCGTAATGTTATTCACCGGGATCAAATTAACATTCGCCTTGAGCCCCTTTAACAGGGTCGCTAATTCCCTGGCTCTCTCCGGACCGTCATTAAATCCTTTCACCAGGGCATATTCAAAGGTGACTCTCCGCCCTGTTTCCCCAATATAGTAACGGCAGGCGGCCATTAATTCCTCCAACGGATAGGTACGGTTAACCGGCATGATTTGATTACGCAGTTCATTATTGGGTGCATGTAAAGAAATCGCCAGCACCAAATCGAGGTTTTCCGCGGCTAACTGCCGGATCTGCGGAACAAGTCCACAGGTGGAAACAGTAATCCGTCTGATCCCGATATTTTGACCATCCTCATAATTTAATAGTTTAATACTTTTTATGATTGCAGGCAAGTTTAAAAGAGGTTCGCCCATCCCCATATAGACCAAATTGTTGATGGGAAAGGATAAGGCGACTAAATCCAGAACCTGACTCACGATCTCCCCGGCGGTCAGATTCCTGATAAAACCCAGTTTTCCCGTCGCACAAAAACCGCAGCCCATCGGGCAGCCAACCTGGGTAGAAAGGCAAAGGGTCGTGTGTTTTCTGGTAAAATCCCCTTCATGAAAAAGAAGAACACTTTCGATTCTGTTTCCGTCGGGCAATTCCCATAGATACTTGCGGGTTCCGTCGCGACTAATCTGTTCACATAACAATTTCAAGGGCTGTAAGGCAAAAAACTCAGCCAGTTTGCGTCTGAGCCCGCTACTGAGATTGTGCATCTCTTCAAAGGACTGCACCGCCGCCCCCTGTACCCAGTGAAAGATTTGTTTGCCCCGAAAAGGTTTTTCCTGCAGCTCTTCCATCAGGGTCATCAGTTCTTCCTGCGTTAAGCCTCTTACATCCGGACGATGTTCCTCCATACGTTTCTCCTTTATTCTTCATTCCTCTGAATTTCTTTCCCGAGGATCGTGTCATAATTTCACGTTTAATCGTAACACGCTATCTTAACGTGCTATCTAAACGTTCCCGGCGTGCTTTGGTTTACTATGCTGCTTTTTTTATTAACGTTCTTTTTGCATGGCAGCAATATAAAAACCTTCCATTCCGTCGCGAAAAGGCAAATACTGCCTTTGCCCCAGCGCTAATTCTGCTTTTTCCTCCTCGGTTCTGGGAGCGTACGGAAAATAAGGGGTCAAATCAACTCTCCGCATATCGCGGTGCTTCTGCAAAAAGGCCTCCACAACCTGATAATTCTCTTGCGGTTCAATTGTGCAGGTACTGTAGACTACTTTCCCTCCGGGAGCAAGCAACCGGTAAACACTATCCAGGATTTTTGCCTGCAACTCCGCCAGTTCCCTGATCCCTTCCGGCTTTTTGCGCCAGCGGGAATCAGGTCTCCTGCGCAAAACCCCTAAACCGGAACAAGGCGCATCAACCAGCACCAAAGGAAACTGTTTTTTCAGATGGCGATCCAATAAGGACGCATCCTGGACCATTGTCCGGATAATGCCAATCCCGAGCCGGGCGGCATTTTCCTCAATCAACCTTGTCCGGTGTTCGTGGATATCACAGGCCAGAATGGTGCCCTCGTTCCGCATCATTTGCGCCAGATGCGTTGTTTTACCCCCCGGACCAGCACAGACATCCAATACCTCCATCCCCGGCTCCGGACTGACCGCATAACCAACCAGCATGGAACTTTCATCCTGCACGGTAAACAGCCCTTCCTGAAAACTGGGCAGAGTATCAAGGGGGGGCGCAGCTTTCAGCAGGAGCCCTTCAGGAACCAGCGCACTTCTTTCCGCTACGCAGCCTTCCTGCTCTAACCTCTCCAGCAGGGTTTCCGGCGTACAACGCAGGGTATTCACCCGAATCCACATTTCTGCCGGCGCATTATTATACTCACACAGCTTCACGGTGTTTTCCCAGCCGTATCTCTCCAGCCAGCGCTTCACCATCCAGCGGGGGTGAGAATAGACAATCTCCAAATATAAAAGCGGTTCCTTCTCCGGATCAGGCAAAATCACCCCTTCCGGATGACGTAAATAATTCCGCAAAACACCGTTAATCAAGGAAGCTACCCCGGCATGAAACAACTTGCGGGCAAGCTGTACCGCTTCATTGGTGACGGCAAAAGCCGGAACGCGATCCATAAAGAGCAATTGATAAAAAGAAAGGCGCAGCAAAATACGCGGACCTAACGCCAGCCGCTCCACCTTCTGCACCGTCCGGTCAATCAGCCAGTCTAATCTCGCCCTGTATTTCACCGTCCCATAAACTATTTCCGTAATCAAACCTCTGTCCGGTGGCTTTATTTCTTTTTCCCGCCGTAAAAATTCATCTAACACCAGATTCGCATAGGCATCATGTTCAATTTCCCATAAAATCCGATAAGCAACCTCTCTGGCCTTCATCTCTTCATCCCTTAATCATCTCTTCATATTCTCTTCTTTTGCTCTTCATATCTCTCAGTCATCCCGATTGCCCAATACTCCGGAAATCAGCAGTAAACGGATTAATTGCAGCAAACTGACCAGTACGGCAGCCACATAAGTCAAAGCGGCCGCATTTAAAACCTTTTTCGTTCCGGCTACTTCCGAACCGCCGATAAAATTCTGTCCTTCCAACAGCGCAATGGCGCGATTGGAGGCATTAAATTCCACGGGTAAGGTGACAACCTGAAAAACCAGGACCGCCGCGAACAACCATAAACCAAGCTTTACTAAAGCCGGGCTAATAAAAAGACCAATCAAAAAGAGCGGAAACGCCAGGGTGGAGCCGAAATTGGCCACCGGCACCAAACTGTTACGGAGATTCAAAGGATAATACCCGTGGGCATGCTGGAGGGCGTGCCCCGCTTCATGGGCCGCTACTCCCAACGATGCAATGGAGGATCCCCTGTATACTTCCGGCGAAAGGCGTAAAACCTTATCCCTCGGATCATAATGATCGGTGAGTTGACCATCAATCATTTCCACAGGCACATAATTAAGCCCCTGGGAATCTAAAATCTCGCGCGCCGCCTGCGCACCGGTCATTCCCCTTTGGGAATATACCCGGGTATAACTGCTGAAGGTAGTATGAACCATAAATTGGGCATACATCGCCAATAATAAACCAGGTAACACAATCAGCATACTTGGATCAAAAAACGGAAAAAACATCTTCCCAAACCTCCTTAACCTTAACCTTATTTAAAAACAGTTCGTCATAACTGTTGCCGGAAAAAGCGAACCGCCTCCTCTACCTTGCCTAAATCGACCCGTGTATTGGCGCAGGGCCCTTCCGGCCGTTCATTAACAATTCCAAAAACCGGTAGCCCAGTGACATCCTGTAATCCACTGGTTAAATCCCTTTCGCAGGCAATGGCCACCACTGCTTCCGGTCTCATTTGCTTAATGATTTTCCGGGCAATCGTTCCACCCGTCACAACCACTAAATCCGCCTCCAACCTTTGCGCTAAGCCAATCAGATCGCCAATCAGACATTTCCCGCACCTTTTACAATTATATACATTGATCGTGATTTTATGTGGGCAGTGAATCCACTGCAAACAATGAGGCGCTAAAATTAATACTTTCTGAAAGGTGTGCTGCTTTGTCTGGGTTAAGACCAATTGATTGGAAACCTGCACATAGGAATTTTTGATTTTTTCTTCATCGAGGCCAATTATTTTCCCTAGGCGGAGCGCAAAGGGAAAAAGCACATGCGTAGCAGTATACATGATCCGCTGGAGGGAAGGAAGCTCTTTCGCACGCCACAGACTCCAAATCAGGCTGAAAAGACCCACCCCGAGAAGCACAAAGAAGAGCAACATTGCCGCCGTAATGATGATCAACAAAAATTTATTGATCAATTGTTGCCGCTCCGTCACAATCCACCAGGCAAAGGCTACCGTACTAAGAATAATCAGCAGACTGCCCACCAGTAACCCAATTACTACTCTTTTTTTCACTTTATACTCACTTGCTTGTTCGTTCTTCAATGCTGTTAAAGACATAACCCACCTCTAGATGATACCCATTTAAAAAACTCTGGGCAGGAATAATATTTTTACCAACCAATTGTACTTGTTTAATCAACAGGCACCCTGAACCGGTTTGCACCACAAAACCCTTCCCTTTAAGCAGGGCTACCACCGTTCCCGGAGCATGGACCACCACCGGTTGTTGCTCGTCCTTTAGACCGGCAAGATCATCATTGACCGGCTCGCTTTCACGAATTTTCAGCGGCTTACCCTGAAAAATGGTATATGCGCCCGGCACGGGTGCTAAACCTCTGATTTGATTATAAATCATTTCGGCGGGATTTGCCCAAGAAATAATTTCATCATCTCTCCTCAAGGGGGAAGCATAACCGGGCTTTCGCTCCGTAATCTTCTCCTGGGGAACCGGCTCAATTAAACCGGCCAGCCAGCGGGGAACAGTCCTGGCTAATAATTCGGCCCCCACTATGGCTAAAGCGTCGTGAAGCTCGCCATAGTTCATGGTAAAGGGAATGGGCACCTCTTCCTCTGCCAGGACATCTCCGGTATCGAGACCTTGCTCCATTAACATGATGGAGATGCCCGTTTTTTCTTCTCCCTGCAGGATGGCCCGTTGAATGGGCGCCGCCCCGCGGTAAGCGGGCAATAATGAAGCATGCACATTGAGACAGCCATGAGGCGGCAGAGTGAGGATTTCCTGGGGCAAAATCTGCCCAAAAGCAGCCACAATAATTAAATCAGGCTTTAACTCCTGCAACCGCTTGAGAAAGTCTTCTTCCCGCACGCGCTCCGGTTGCAGCACTTGAAGCCCCAGCGCCAGCGCTTTTTCCTTGACCGGGGAAAAGGTTAATTGTTTGCCCCTGCCCCGCGGCCGGTCCGGCTGGGTGACCACGGCCACAATTTCTATTTTGTCAGTTTGACTGAGTTTTTCCAGTACCGGTACGGCAAATTCCGGCGTACCCATAAAAACGATCCGTATCATTAACTACATGCCACCTCTTATTTCTTATCTCCATCGATTACTAGACTTTTACCTGATTACTAAACTTATTACCGCTTATTAGCCCTTTTCTTCTATAGTTTACTCTGCCTTCCGGACATTTTCCGCCCTGTCAACAAAGAGAACGCCCTCCAAATGGTCTATTTCATGTTGAAAAATCCGGGCTAGATATCCCTCAGCCTTGATGGTTATTTCTTCACCTTGCCGGTTAAGTCCTTTCACCGTCACTGTTTCGGCTCTGGTGACTTCGCCGAGAATCCCCGGGAGGCTTAAACATCCTTCCGTATCGGTGTCCTGCCCATCCTGACTGATTATTTCCGGATTAACCACTTCATAATAATCCTCATCATAATTTATCACAATGGCCCGTTTGGAAATGCCGATTTGCGGCGCAGCGAGCCCCACCCCTGTCTCGGATTCCACTAAGGTATCCCGCAGGTTATCAAGCAATTTCTCAATATTCGGGGTAATCTTTTCCACCTTTTTGGCCTTGAGGCGTAAAACCTCATCCCCTTCTTCCACGATTTGATAGACAGCCATCCTTATACCTCCTTCTGCTTTATATCCGCTTTTATGATGCTCATTCTTTATCCTTGTTCAATCCCCCGTCGGAAAGATTAGTCCCTTAGAGTAAACTCTGCGGTTCTATATCAATCACCGTCCGTACTTCCCCGCTAAATTCCAGGGCCTTTTCCCGGATGTGACCGGCGAGCTTCTGCACTACCGGCAACTCAGTACTTTTAATAATTATATGATAACGAAACCTTTTTTTCAAAAGTTCCAGCGGAGCCGGTCCCGGACCAAGGATTTCCACATTACCATCAGCCGGTAAAGCTTCGCTTTTCTTTAATTCAGCTTTGATTAATTCAGCCCATAACTGAATGCGCTGTTTAACCTGTTGTTCATGATAGCCGCTGACCAAAATACGCGCCAGATAAGCAAAAGGCGGATACTGCAGCATCTGCCGGTTCGCCATTTCCTGCCGGTAGAATTCCCCGTAGTTTTGCCGAATCACCGAGGTGAAAAGGTAATTATCCGGCTGATAGGTCTGGATTAGAACCTTCCCCGGCTCTTCTCCCCGGCCGGCACGCCCCGCCACCTGCGTCATCAGTTGATAGGCCCGCTCCGCCGCCTGGTAATCAGGCATATTCAGCAATAAATCAGGATTAAGAATCCCTACCAGCGTAACCTGAGGAAAATCCAAGCCTTTCGCAATCATCTGAGTCCCGATCAGGACCTTGGCTTGTCCTTTCTGCACAGCCTCGAGCATTTTGGTGTGACTATCCTTTTTTTGAGTGGTATCCGTATCCATCCGGACAAAAGGCACCGCCGGAAAATACCGGACAAATTCCTCGGCGACCCGTTCCGTCCCGGTTCCGTAATAACGGACAAAAGTACTCCCGCAAGAGGAGCAATTCCGCGGCAGGGAACGGACATAATTACAGTAGTGACAAACCAGTTCCCCTTTGGTCCGGTGATAATTCAAGGTAATGTTACAACGCGGACAAACTAAAGGTTTGCCACACTCCCGGCACATCACATAAGTATGAAATCCTCTCCTGTTCAGGAACAAAATAGCCTGCTCACCGGCAGCAAGAGTATCCTGAAGGGCGGTCAGCATTTTGCTGCTGAAAATTCCGCTGGTCCCTTGCTGTCTTTCTTTGCACATATCTACTATTTCTATCTCCGGTAAAGGTCGGGAGGCTACTCTTTCGGCTAATTGCAGGAGCCGGTATTCTCCGCTGTATGTGGCGTAATACGTGCGCAGCGCCGGAGTGGCCGAACCGCGTACCAACACGGCTCCGGTCAAATCCGCTAATTTTTCCGCCACGGTCCGGGCATCATACCGGGGATCCGGTTCATTCTGCTTGTAGGTATGCTCATGTTCCTCGTCAATAATAATCAAGCCAAGCCGGCTAAAAGGAGCAAAGACAGCCGAACGGGGTCCAATGACCACCCTGGCCCGTCCTTCCCTGATTTTTCGCCATTGATCATATCTTTCACCGGGTGATAAAGCACTATGCAAAATAGCCACATCTTCCCCAAAAGCAGCTATCAGGATGGCCACCACCTGTGACGTTAAAGCAATTTCCGGCACCAGATAAAGAACCTGTCTGCCGCGTGCCAACGCCTCCGTCATCACGTGCAGATATACTTCCGTTTTCCCGCTGCCGGTAACGCCATGGAGCAGCCATTTCCCGCCCCCGGCGGTAAGGCTGGCACAAAGGGCTTCACAGGCCTCTTTTTGGGCCTGATTAAGCGAGGCCGGCCGCTCACTGACCGGTTTAATCGTATACGGTTTCCGTTCTACCTCTTTAGCGAAAGCAACGATGAGTTCTTTTGCAATCAGCGCGTTGAGGGCCGGCCGATGGTAAAGCCCTTTCGCTTTCAATTCCGTCACCGAGGTAGGCTTTTCCAGTAAAGCCTGAAAGATTTCCCGCTGCCGCGGAGCTCTTTGCAGCATCTGCTCTATATCAGGTGCAGGGCATTTCTCCTCCCGCACGGCAAACACCGTCTCTTCTTTTTCCGTAACCTCGGGGAGATATACCTTTTTCACCGTAAGAAAGTGACTATCTGCTAAATTGCTTAACTCCCGCTCCACAGGCCGGCCCAGCCGCCGTCTGATTTCCAGGGCTGAAAGTCCGTCCCCGTCCGTTGTCTTTTCCCGCAATAAGGCCAGAATACGTCGCTCCTGTTCCGGCAAAAGCATTTCTTCAGCCTTGCCAAAAGCAGAGCTGTTTATTAGATAGACAAGCTCTTCTTTGAGCCGCACCGGAGGCGGCAAAAACAACTCCATGACCTTAGACAGGGAACAAACATAATAGTCCGCTATCCATTGAGCCAATTGGATGGCCAGCGGTGTTACGCCGGTTAACCCTTCAAATACCTGCTTGATCTCCTTGATCTCCGGGCGCTCCTTGTCATGGATAAAATCAGGCTGTTTTTCCTGCAAAGAGAGCACCAGCCCCTGGCAATACTGCCGGCGAACGGGGACTAAAACCATGTCCCCGCTTCCAACCTTCATCCCTGCCGGAATGCTGTATGTAAAGACCCGCTCATAATTGCCGGGCTTGTCCACAATTAAAATATTAGCATACAATATTGCTTCACCTTCTTAGCAGGCAGATCTACTAACAAGAATTATAGCATATTTTTCTGTATTATTTCTTTTTTATCCGTATGGGTCAACCACTGCTTTTTCTGTCGTAATAAGCTATAATCGTGATAAGATATAATAGAGAAGAGCGTATTAACATAAAATAACCAAAAATAAAGGGGGATACCGAAAGATGAAAGACCTGGAATTACTTAAAGAATTATGCCTGGCTCACGGCCCCTCGGGCTTTGAGGAAAATATTAAGGAATTAATCAAAAATCACTTGGGCGGCAAAGCGGAATTTTCGCAGGATAACCTGGGGAGCCTCATCTGCAAAAAAGAAGGAACAGGTGTTTCCCCAAAAATCATGATTCCCGGTCATATGGATGAAATCGGCTTTATGGTCAACAGCATAACGGCGAACGGCTTCGTTAAATTTATCCCCTTAGGGGGCTGGCGTGACCAGGTTTTACTTGCGCAAAAGGTGATCATTAAAACAAGAAAAGGCGATATCACCGGAGTGCTTGGTTCGGTACCGCCCCACCTTCTTTCCGAGAAAGATAAAAATAAGCTGGTGGAAAAAAAGGAAATGTTTATCGATGTCGGAGCCCGAAGTCGGGAAGAAGCGCAAGAAACCATGGGCATTTTACCCGGAGATCCCATTGTGCCCGACAGCACCTTTCATGTCTTGGGTCAAAAAATGATTATGACTAAAGCAATTGACAACCGCGTAGGTTGTGCGTTGTTTATGAATGTCATTAAAGAATTATGGGGAACTAATCATCCCAATACCGTCTATGGTGTCGGCACCGTTCAGGAGGAAGTGGGACTGCGGGGTGCCACAACATCAGCGAACGCCGTCATGCCCGATATCTGCCTCACTGTGGACGTGACCATTGCTACCGATATGCCCGGTCTGGAAAAAGAAGACCCGGAAATAAAACTAGGACAGGGCCCTGTCCTTACCCTCGCCGATGCAACGGTCATCGGCAACCGCAATTTGCGTAACTTTATCATTGATACGGCCCGGAAAGAAAATATTCCCCTCCAATACAATACCATGATGGGCGGCGGCACAGACGGCGGTGCTATTCACAAAAGCGGTTCCGGTGTCCCCACGGTCGTCATCAGCATCCCGACACGGTACATCCATAGTCATTATGGGATCTTCCATTATGAGGATTACGAGAATACTTTACGGTTGCTTCTGGCGGCAGTAAAAGGGCTGGATGCTCCGACAGTTGAAAAAGTAAAACAAGGAAGCTGAACCGCTTCCTTGCTCTTTTTTCCGGGACTTTTGTTTTTCTTTCTTCTTCATTTTTACTATGTTGATTTGCGGTGCGCTCTTACTTCCCGACTTGCCATGCCGTGACGACATTCCCTTTTTCCAATTGCAAACCATCCAAACAGAAGTTCACCTTTTGCGCACTATTATTCAAAGTAACCTGCAGGGAAAGCTCATCGGTGGAAGCTGTCGGGGTGAAAGTAACCGCTTTTCTTTCCCAGTCACCGGAAGCAACAAATTCCAAAACACCCCCGGCCGGATAAGTCCGGTTATCCGGATCATAGGCAACTAACCTTAGCGGCGTGCCTTTCGGAGCCATTACATAACAAGAGAATGTATGGGCGCCCGAAATCTTTTCGCCATCATATTCCACATTAACACCCTGCCAATTGTTCCCTCCGGTCGTTTTTACCTGTAAGGCGGCCTTCCCCTGCCAAAATCTGTTGGTATTTCTAAGCAACTGTGCCCCACTTGAGATGTTAAAACCTTTCGCGGAAAAACCGCTCAAGTTTATTTCCACATTGCTTTGATTGGCCGAGAGCAGATTCCGGCTCGCCGTCTCGTTATCCTGCGTGACTTTACTCTCCAGAATTTTATCACTAAGCTTATCAACCGTAATTCTTATTTTGAGACCCTCTTTCAGCCCGTCAGGCTTGTTTTGCTCCGTGAAGTAACCGGAATACAGCCCGTTTGCGGTCTTGAGCACTACCCAGGTCCTGTTCCCGATCTTCTCGATCATCTGTACGGTTCCTTTATATGTAGCTTCATTGATGGCTGGACGATCTTTATCGGCAAGTAGCCCCATGACCTGAAGGATATCCTGCACGGTCACATTCTTGTTGGGCTGAAAAACAATCTTCCCCTTAGAGTTTTCCGTATAAAGATCCTTCATTGTCCCTTGGGTAATGACATAAGCTACCGCTTTGCGGTTATCCTGAGGGATCGCATTCCAATCCGTAACCTTTTCTTTCATCGCCGCAGTGACTTTAAAATCCTCAAAGTCGTCTTGTTTTTCGGCAATTGACTGGGCCAGCTCCGCTCTCGTCAACCTAAAGCCAAAAAGCCGGTCCCATTTATTAAACTCGACGTTAAAACAATTAATCTTTTTGGCAAGCCCCGGAGGCCACCCTTTCTCATCCCGATTTCCCGCATAAGCCGTGTCCGTAAACACTGTACCAACCAGCAAAAATACGCCGGTCAACAACACACAAAGAAGTTTACGCATTAATAATTCCCTCCTCATTGCCTTTTTTAATATTTTATCTTTCGTTTAAAGGTTTCGTGCTCATATAGTAATTTTTAGGGGGTCTTCCAAGATATTATTGACAGTCCCGCCCATTTCTATTACAATTCACTTAACTTAATTTCTATACAAAATAAATTATTCATAAAGGTGGCTGTTGTTTATGTATATTAGAGACATTTTTGCGAACAAGAAAAAAGCTGTCCTTTCCTTCGAGATCTTTCCGCCGAAAAAAGACAGCCCCATTGAAACCGTTTATACCACAATTGAAGGTTTAAAAAATCTTCAGCCCGATTTTATCAGCGTCACATACGGTGCCGGAGGCAGTAACAAAGACCGCACGGTAGAAATTGCTTCACTGATTAAACAAAAATACGGGGTTGAATCCCTCGCCCATTTGACCTGTATTTCTTCCACCAAAGACGAAATAGAAAAGATCGTTTCATTACTCCGGGAAAACGGGATAGAAAATATTTTGGCCTTGCGAGGCGATCTGCCCCAAGACCCCAATTTTGTCTTTCCAACGCCTCTCCACTACCACTACGCCAGCGACCTTGTCTATCAACTGAAGCAGAAAAAATGTTTCAGTATCGCCGGCGCCTGTTATCCGGAAGGTCATGTCGAGTGTAGCAATCTGGAAAAAGATATTAATTACCTGAAAAGAAAAGTCGATGCCGGATTAGATTTATTGATTACGCAATTATTCTATGATAATGAAAAGTTATATTCCTTCCTTGATAAAATCAAACAAGCGGGAATCAATATTCCTGTTGCGGCGGGAATTATGCCTCTAATCAGTAAAAACCAGGTCGAACGTTGCCTGACTTTCAGTAATGCTGTTTTGCCGCCAAAAATAACCAGAATACTGGAGAAGTACGGAGACAACACGCCGGTATTAACCGAGGCAGGAATCTATTATGCCACGGAACAAATCATTGATCTTCTCTCCTCCGGGATCGACGGGATTCATATTTACACCATGAACCGTCCGGAGATCGCCCGCGGTATCGTGGAAAACATTACTGATTTCCGTAACCTGCTGACAACATAAACTTGAGCTTTTGGCGCGGACTGGCCTTGCCAAGTTATCGCCCAGGCAGGGCGAACATGCAAAAAGAATAGCCTCAGGCTATTCTTTTTGTATTTCATTATGTATTATTACCATGATTAGATTGCAGACGGTTTGAGAATATCCACGGCATCGGCCAGGATTTTTTGCACGTCCGCCATCATTCTAAGTAGCTTAAACTCCGCTTGTAAATAATCCCGCACGAGCGGATATGAACCTAACAACTCGGTCATTTTTTGGTATTCCGTTTTTTTCTCCGGGGGAATCTCCTGCCCCATCATTTGCAGTGCCTGAATCTCAAGTTGTTTGGCATGGAACTGGGCGAGGACTTTTTGGTTCTCGCTGTTTTCGTTAATTTTATAACTAACTTGTACCAAATCTTGATATTCCGTACTCTTTTGAATCTCCTGAGCTAACTCATGGGCCCGATCATAAATCATCAACCTGTACACTCCTTTTTTCGGTTTAAGCCTTATTTCTCAAACCTTATTTCGCATACTTCCTTTTCCACTTCGGGACAATCGGCAATGCTTCATACTCTTCTTTCAGCAGTCCGAGAATCCAGATATCGATATACTTTCCTTCCACAAAAACCTGTTTCCGCATTTTCCCTTCGGTGATAAAGCCAAAACTAACGGCACTACGTAAACCCAGATCGTGATTATCATAAATATTGAGATACGCCTTTTCCAGTCCAAGCCGGTAATAAGCTAAATCCAGGAGCACAATTAAAATATCCACCCCGTATCCGGCCAGACGCATGTCTTTTTCCCCGATCCCTAAGACAAGCTCCGCATTGCCATTCTGTCTGTCAATGTGGCGCAACCCGGCAAGCCCAATCGGCCGTAAGTCGCTTTTTCTCAGGACCATGTAAATAATCTTCTCTGCCCGTGGGTTCTCCAGCGTCACATTCTCCTGAGAATCAATCTCCCTTTTAATTGAGTTAAGATCAACACTGGTGTATTCGTTATAAGCTAAACGAAAGTCCTTATCGAAATACCATTTCTGCACTAATTCCGCATCTTGCTGCTCCAAAGGACGTAAAACTATTTTTCTGCCCTTTTCCATATACCCCACCTCATTAATATATTTAAAATCCAACCTTCTCATGACGATACATAATAATTCCGGATAAAATCTTCGGTGCAAAGAAAGTTGATTTTTCAGGCATGACAATGTTGGGATTGTGAATACCGGCATCGGCCACCGCAAGCAATTCCTCAAGAGAAACCGGATGCAGCGCAACGGCAAGATCATATTTACCGGCATCAACAACCGCTTTCATCTTTTCCAGATCATCCTCGGAATAATAATCAAAATAACGGTGATCGGTAATCATCTCATGGGTTAATCCTAAATGAGGATACAATTCTTTTTCCAGGATACTGCAATCCAACCGGCCAACCGCGTCATCCGGAACCCTGCCTGCTTTTAATAAATACGCCCCACCCCTTGTATACAGGGCAAAAGCATGTTTCTCCGGTGTCTTAAATTCATTTAGTCTCACTAAAGGAAGTCTTTCCATAATTTCCTCAAAATTAACCACACCGTTGATGACCCTGTTGTAAGCCAGAATACGGGCATCGGCACCTTCGCAGATATAAGCCAGACAATGACTCTGCCCATTCAAAAGTGACGCATGGTAACGGTGATGTCCATCCGCAATATAAAGGGGACCGGACGCGATTAATTCCTTAATTAGTTTCCCTTCCCTGCTTTCTTCCTCCACCCGGAAAATCCTGTTTTTGATCCCGTGAAGCTCTGAGGCTTTCCGGAAATCCGAGGTAAATTCATATTCAGGATTATAACTGCGCGCGACCTCATCGAGTACGGCCCGTAATGGAGCTTGGGTCAGGAGAAAAACAGGCTCAAAAGTATACCCTGTTTTGGCACGTAGCGCAAGGCGCCCTTTGACCTTATCATCAAAGGTTTTTTCGTGCCTGATGATATTCCCTTCCTGATATGCCGTCACTTGCGTGGCTGTAAAAACGCCCCGGCGCAACTCTTTGCCATAAACCTGCTCATACACATAAAAACAAGGGACGCGGTCCTCCTGTACTGCCCCTGAGGTCAGCAATCTTTCCAATGCCTGTACTGGTTCTTTCCCTAAAGTAATATGATATAATGAGTCCTCGTTTTGTTGCAAAAATATTTCCAAAGGAGAACCTTCCTTGATCACATCATAAGGAGGACAAGTTATCCTTTTAATACTGTCTCCCACCGGTCTTAAGCCAACTAAGCCCTTAACCTCTGCCATCCGCTCTACCTCCCAAGGTTTTCTTTACCATATCATTTAATTATGACTGTTCTTCACTATTATACCAAAAAGAATGGATATTTCATAATAAAGATTTCCCATAAATCTAAGCTAGTCTGTATTCGTGTCCTCGCCCCACTTGATGAGGACTCGCCCTGCCAACTTGCATTGATCCAGTATCTCCTCTTTTTCGGCTGGAATCGCAATAGTTTGCGGGTTCCCATCACTAATATAGCGCTGGCCGGGATTCTTTTGAAAATAGGCGAGCCATTTCTCCAATTCCACCGTACTGGCCATTACCCGCGGCAATCTTGTGGGGTCAAAGCCCTCGACAACCGGACTTAAGGCCGGATTCGCCCCGACCTTCAGAACCGCCTGATGTTCGTAAGCATAACCGTCAGATGAACCCTGTACGGCCAAATGATATTCCTGAGGCGATAAGCCATATGGCAGAGCCAGCGACGTTACTTTATAGCCGGGTACTGTCTCCTCTACCAATTTAGGTATACCGGCTAATTCTTTTTGTACCCCCTCGGCCGACAGCTTATTCAGCTTGGCATGAGTGATCGTATGATTGCCTATATCAAAACCAAGCTCCACAAGTTCACGTAATTTATCCTGCCAGCCTTTTTGGCTAAAGGGCGGATCGTTATTCACATAAAAGGTCGCGGTATGCCCGAAATCCGGATGCTGACGGCCAAAATCCAGCAGAATGCCCACCACACATTCCGGATCTATCATTTTCGTTCCATCCTCTGTCTCGATATATCGACAATGCCCGACCGTACCATCATCAAAAGTAAGAACCAGCGGTGTTTTTCCGGCAGGCGTACTGATGTTGTTATTCACGAAATCTTTCAGACTGATTAAAGAATATCCCTGATCATAAAACATCTGCAAGTCACGCCGGAAATTAGCCGTAGTCTGCGCCCAGTCACTTTCCTTATCGGCTCCGATCACATGATACATCAGAATCATGACCTTCCCGGCCTCGTTCGCCTTGATCAAAGCCAATTCACTAGGGGTGGGATAATTATTTTGCTCCTCCTCACTTCCTGAATTATTTTGATTTTCCTGATTCTCTTCTTGATCCGGAATATTCCCTTGTCCCAACTGTTCAGACACCTGATTCTCGCATCCGAACAAGAAAAACATACTTAGAAGGACAAGAAATAATACTATCTTTACGATACTTTTCCGATTCATATTACTTTTCCTATTCGTGTTACTTTTACAATTCCTCATGCTTTTACCCCTTTTTCGCCTCGTGATATTAATGTTTCCTAAGCATAATTCGACAAAAGATAGCTACTACCTTTTATTATTTTCAGTAAAAAAATAGTATTTTCCTTGAAGAGTCTTGTTTTAAGGCTAAATGGCTAATATAATAATTAAATAAGCTTTGCGTCTAGATCCACAAAACTGATAAGGAGGTGCCCGGATGAAAATCACGAGTGATATGTCTATCACGGAAATAGTCCAAAAATATCCCCAAACTGCCGAAGTACTTATGCAACAAGGAATGGGTTGTCTTGGCTGTGCCGCCGCCCGCTTCGAAACCCTGAGCCAAGGTGCCGCTGCTCACGGCATAGATATCGATCAGTTATTAAAAGTTTTAAACAACGCGGTTGAGGAATAAAAGCGGACAAGCAGACAAAATAATCGCAAAGACTGAAAAAGGAACCTTCAAGATAGGCTCCTTTTTTGTTTCTTTCTTCAGGCTTCAATTTTGACCTTTTTCCGTTGTGTCGTTGCCGGTTTAGACTTTTTGCTTTTTGGTTTCTTTTCTTTTTGGGCAGCCTCAATGCTCGCCTGGAGCGCTTCCATCAAATCAATAACCCTGGCCGGTTCAGCCTCAGGAGCAACGGCAACCTCCTCTCCGCTGATTTTCGCATGAATCAATGCCATTAAAGCCTCCCGGTACTGATTATGGTACTTTTCCGGTGCAAAATCGGCCGTAAGATTGTCGATCAGGCTTACGGCCATTTTTAATTCATTCTCGTGAATCTGCACCTCGTAATTTAATTCCGGAATATATTCGGTACTCCTTATCTCATCAGGATAGAAAATAGTTTCCAGCACCAGACAATTTTGATAGACACGCAATACCGCCAGAGACTCCTTCTGCCGCAGCACAATTTTCGCAATCGCAATACGCCCTGTTTTTCGCATGGCCTCCCACAACAAATGATACGGTTTTGTCCCTAATTCTCCCGGGGCTAAATAATAGCTTTTCACAAAATATAGCGGGTCGATTTCTTCTAAGGAAACAAAATCCAGAATTTCAATGGATTTTAAAGTGCTCAGCGGAATTCTTTCCAAATCCTCCTCCTGGATAATCACATAGCGCCCCTTTTCATACTCATAGCCCCTGACCAGATCTTCTGAGGACAGCTCTTTTTGGCAAACCGGACAGACCTTTTCATACTTAATCGGGGACTTACATTCCTTATGCAGAAAATTAAATCTAACATCCTTCGCTTCTGTCGCGGTATAAAGTTTAATCGGGATGCTGACCAAGCCAAAAGAAATAACCCCTTTCCAGATATTGCGCATTCTTTCTCTCCTTTCGTGACGCTTCCTTTACTGGTGTAATGATACCCGCCGAAAAATAAACACGCTCCGGCTGAAATGTCATGCTAAAGATCCTTTCCCCAATCCCGGTTTTCTTTAGCTTTCCCTTTCGCCGCAGCGTCATTCTTTCCTCAGAGATATCCCGGGCAATATACCCGGGCTTATTTACTTATCCTTTTCCCCAATGGAAGGAGGCATCTTCTTGGATAATTCAACCATAACCTCCGCTAATTGTGTTACTTTCTCCCTTAATTTAAAAACGCAATCAACTTCATCCGCCTGCCCCTGCACAATATCTTCCGCTAAGGCAGTACATGCAGGCGCACCGCAGGAACCACAATCCAGTCCAGGTAATGCTTGCGCAATCTTCTCCATCTGCTCCATCTTTTGCAGGGCTACCATCATATCCTCGTCTAACCGCAATACCCCCATGGGGGTAATTCTTTCCTGCCAGAGTATATCATGCCAACCGGGATACGCAGGCAGAGCCATGTTTTGCGCCCTTTTTTCGTGGGCTAAACGATTAATACGTGCTTTGGCCATAAAAGGATTTACGACGGTGAGTGGTCCGCCGACACAACCTCCTACGCAGGCCAACCCTTCAATATATCCAATATCTTTTAATTTCCCCATCACTACTTCTTCAAGGACATTACTGACATTTACAATGCCATCAACCGCCAAATAAGGAATATCCGCAAGCAAGCGGCTTTCCCCGCCGGTCACCGCCCAGCCAATTCCCGCTCCGGATGAGCGCTGTAAAGCCGGAGCCTCTTGGAGCTTTCTAATCTCTTTGCTAAGGGGACCAAACAGTTCGGAAATACCGATAACCCCATCCACGGCAGATTTTCCTGTACCTAAAGGGTTTTTTACCGCCGTAACTTTTGCGGCACAAGGTGAGATAAAGAAGATTCCCACTTCTTCACGGGGATAACCTTCCTCCTCCATCTCTTTTCTGGCGATCAAAGCGGCTGTTTCCATCGGTGAAGCAAGGGGAATAATCTGATTGATTAACTCCGGGAACTTCACCTGAATCAGTCTTAATACGGCCGGACAGGCTGAAGAAATTGCCGGTTTAGGGAAACTGCCATGTTCCTGCAAAAATGCCACTACCGCCCGCGAAACAAACTCCGCCCCGTAAGCCACTTCCTTCACCTTACAAAAACCTAAGGCTAATAACCCGGCCATAATCTGATCAACAGTCACTGCTGAATCAAATTGGCCATACAAACTGGGGGCCGGAAGGGCAACAGGATACTTATATTTCTTGAGGAGCTCCAAATTATCGGTAATGGCCAATTTGGCATGATGAGGACAAATGCGAATGCATTCTCCGCAATCGATACAGCGTAAATCAATGATCTTCGCTTTACCCTCACGCACACGAATCGCTTCAGTGGGACACCGTTTAATACAATTAGTACAACCCCTGCACAAATCTTTATCCAGCGTTACTGAGTGAAAATAAGTGTTTCCCACCGGACTTCACTCCTTTGTCAGCTAATAACCATCGTAATGGTTGTCCCTTTCCCTGCTTCAGACTTGATGGAAAATTCGGTAGAACAATTGCGCATGTTGGGCAAGCCCATTCCCGCCCCAAAACCCATCTCCCGAACTTCTTCAGGAGCCGTAGAAAATCCTGCGGCCATCGCCTGATCCACATCTGCGATGCCCGGTCCTACATCACGAGCGATAATAGTAACCACACCCGGATCAATCCGCGCTTCGATTGTTCCGCCGTAGGAATGAATCACGATATTCATTTCCGCTTCATATGTGGCCACCGCCACACGACGAATCAGACAGCCGGGAAACCCCAATTGCAATAACCTGCTCTTGATCTTCGAGCTGGCTTCACCTGCTGTCTTAAATTCGCCCTGTTCAACTGAAAATAACATCACGATTGCATTGGATTGCTGCAAATCATTTTCCTTCCCTGCTTCTATAAGGTGTTCCTAAGTATTATATCATATTTGCCAGAAGCATGAGCCAATTAAATCGTGCACTTTACTTAACTGATTTTGACATTTCTGATCATGTACCCGACACCACTGCAGGTCACGATGTATTCCGGATTACCGGGATCGCTTTCGATTTTTTGTCTTAACCGACCGATACTAACCCGTAAATAATGAGTGCAGTCACGATATTCCGTACCCCAGATGGCTTCCAGTAATTCCTCATGTGGTAAGACTTTATCCGCTTTGTTGGCCATATATGTCAAAAGCTTAAATTCTGTCGGAGTCAGATGAGCTGCCTCCTCATTAATCGTCACCTGACGCTGGCCTAAATCAATGACCAGATTACCCAGTTTAATCTTATCGGTTGACGGCTGAGTGAGAGAATTCTTTGTTCTGCGCAATACGGCATTAACACGGGCCAACAATTCTTCTACGGCAAAAGGTTTGGGTACATAATCATCCGCCCCTGCATTCAGCCCTTCCACCGCATCCTGCATATCTCCTTTAGCCGTGATCATAATAATCGGCACATCGGAAACCTGCCGAATGCGACGGCACACTTCCAACCCGTCCATCTCCGGTAACATGATATCCAAAATAATAATGTCCGGATTACTTGCTTCAAATTGGGTTAGTGCCTCAGGTCCGGTAGTTGCGGAAGCAATTTCAAATCCACTTGCCCGCAAATTGGCTCTTACAAATCTCAAAATGTTGGATTCATCATCCACAACAAGCGCAACTGGTTTATTCATCTTCTTTCCTCCTCCGTTTTTTCATAAGGCAGAGTAAAGTAGAATCTACTTCCTTGCCCCAATTCACTTTCTACCCATATCTCTCCGCCGTGTCTTTTAATAATACCTCTCGTAATTGATAAACCGACACCACTTCCTTTAATTTGTTTTGCCCTAATGTCAGAGACGCGATAAAACCTTTCAAAAATGGCCTCTTGATCCTGGGGCGGAATCCCTATCCCACGATCAATTACCCCAACCTTAACCATGTGTTGATCCGGTAATAGACTGATTTCTATTTTAATTTCTCTGGCATCAGGAGAATATTTCACGGCATTTTCCAGCAAATTATTGTAGACTTGCTCAATTCGGTGTTCATCAAACAAAACGTACGGAATTTCATCAAGTACTTCCAAGACAAGATGATAATCGGGAAAACGGTGACTGAAACTCTTAACAATTCGTTCGGTGGTTTTTAGTAAATCATTGGGATTGATATCGATATTTAAAGCACCTGCTTCGATTTTCGACATGTCCATAATATTATCAATCAATTCCCGCAAGCGAATACTGTCTTCCACAATCGCCTCATAAAACTCCTGCTGTTCTTCCGGGGTCCACACAACGTCCTTCCGAATCAAGGATTGAGCACTTCCATAAATGGAAGTAAGCGGTGAACGAAGCTCATGGGAAACAGTAGAGAGAATCGAACTTTTTAAAATATCAATCTCTTTTTCCCGGGTAATATCCCGTACCACATACCCATAACCAATGAAAACATCACCTGTCATCACGGGAAAACCTTGAATAAAATAATACTTAGTCACATTCTTGTATGTAATGAGGGCTTGTCCGGTTTCATAGACCTTTTGCGCAAAATAATGTTCTTTCAGCTCATCAGATGGAAGCTCCACAATAAGCTCGGGGTCAAGCTTCGCCTTTAAATCCACAAGCCGCATATCTTCTTGCCATTCGCTGCTGTCTAAATAAAACATCGCAAACAATAAAGGATTAATGTATAAAATTTTCCCTTGATCATCCAGCACCAGCAGTCCTTCGTTCATACTATTGATAATCGCCAAGATGGTGTCATGTTCCTCATTAATCATATTAAACAAACCCAGATTAGTAATGACGACCCCTAATTGACTACACACCGCCTGTAACATACTGATTTCCTGCTTGCCAAAACGGTCGACGGCGCAACTGGTGATTGTCACAGCACCTAAGACTGTGTTTTGATAACAAATCGGCACACTAACCAGAGAGCGAATATCGCTCCAACGCAAGGCCAAGGGCACTTCTTCCTCTGCCTTTTCCAAATCACCAATCGAGATAATCCGGTTTTCACCGAAAGCGAGCTGATTGAAGCGGGAGGTCGCTTCCGTATAGATGATTTTTTCCGTTTGCGGATAATTTACCCGCCAGATCGCATATGTTTCGTTCGCGACATTATGTAAGTATTTATTATCATTATGAAGATACACAATTGTAAATTCCACTTCGAATAAGGTCATAATTTGATTGAAAATACGATTCAAGACATCATTTAGCTTATGGGTATTGCTGACCGAAAATGCCACAGCATACAAAACAGCCGTTTCCTTCTTTTGCATCACCAGTTCATTGGTCCGCTCAATAACCCGCTTTTCCAGTTTACTGCCATGTTCTTTCAGAAAATTATCGCTGGTCTCCAGTTTTTCGGCCAATCTTTTTAAATGCGTATCCAGCTCCATTATTTCCTGCGGAATATTCTTCTCTGCCAACTTAACACGATAAGAATAATCACCGGTAGATAACTGCTTACTTGCCACATTCAATTGTGCTAAAGGCAGCAGGATGTTTTTGTGAAGAGCATCACGCAAATAGAGAAGAATATACAAACCGGTGAAAAGAATAAACAAACACAAGACAATATTGCGGTAAAACGGTAAGTATACCTCGAACTGAGGGGCCGCCACCCAAACAACCCAGCCCAGATCCGCGATGGTGGAAAAGTAAGCCGTCTCCTGCCGATTATAAACCGGCGAATAATAATCTTGCGTTCCTTCAAGGTTGCTTTGTAAAATATCAAAAATCGGAAGAATTAACTCACCGGAAGAATTCTCGTTTTTGGACGGATGATAGATAATCTGATGCCTGTTATCCAACAGCACCGTGTAAGAAGAGGAATAGCACCGATTTTTACCTAAAATGCTATAAAACCGGGGCATATCTAAGGTTCCGAACAGATATCCGCAATATTTTCCTTCTCTCCAGAGGGGAAGAGCAATAAAGATTGTTTCCTCCCCTTCAGAATTTAATAAGAGAGAACTGACTACCGGTTTCCGCGAATTGCTAAAGGCCTCATAAGCAACATTATTCCGGAGTAATTCATTATAATCCTTTATAATTGCCGCAGTTAGCGGTACAGCCTCAGCCCCGGCCTGATTATCAACAGTGTCCCCTGGTACTTTATACAATAATTGATAAATATCATAATTGAGGAATAGCTCTGAAAAACCGGCCATCCCCGTTTGAAGATGCTCCCCAATTGTTCTGGAGGAAACGGTAGGATTATTCCCGTCAAGTTGCTCGGCTAATTCCTGCAATGCCTCAATCTGACGTTCGATGTAATGCTCGACGGTTTGCGCCTCTCTCAGCACGGCATAATTGTTTGCATAGTTCTGCTTTTGCCTTTGGTCTATTAAGTTTATCCCAAATAACATTCCAAAAATAACAATTGCTAATATCGCCGGTAAAGCCATTATCCTTACGTTTTTGGTAAGGTTGAATACCGTTTTCAGCATTTAGCCCTCCCGTTCACCGCCAAAGGGATTTTCTAAACAATATTCACAATATATATCAATTTTATATTTTTACTATAACCTTCCTGCCGCTAATGGTCAAGACCTGTCTTCTTCAGTTACCTTCCCTTTTTCTTTGCGTTTTTGGACCAGGGAATATACTTTCGCTCCTTGGGTGGTTAACTTCCGATAATTCAAAATCCGGTCATAGTAACTGACATATTCACTATGCGGAAGATAGAATTCTTTAAACAATCGTTCACTAAGCTCATAAAAATCATTAGTTAATTCAAATCGGTAGACCAAAGGTCCCTGCAAAGCCAGTAAAGGAATCCCTTCCTCAGCCAGTGGTGAAGCCCAGACAACCTCCTGCAATTCAGGTAACTCCCCAATAACTTTCTTAATAATTTTTTTCACCGGATCCTGCGGTTTGTTCTGCACAAAGTTACCGGAAAGGTATACTGAATAATATTCAATCGGTTCTTTATTGCCAAATAGCCCGATTCTTCTGCCAACCCAGAACAACAAAAAGTCCTGCCCATTTGTTCGTTCATTCTCTTTTTGTTTTGCCCGCTCTAATTGAAGCCAGGCCGTTAAATCCAGCAGATAACGGGAAATAATTTCTTCCGTATCATCAACATTGCCAATCCGCCGCACCAGCGCCGTATAATTCAAATATACGCCCCAGCCTTTTTGCATTAGTAACTTCTTGTTGAGCATCGAACCGGGCAAAGATGTTTCGGCAAAGGCGGGCAACAACAAGGCCCTTTGATCCTGCAAAAAACGCTCCAGATCATAAGTAATAGTAAACGGCAGTTCCGACACCTTTAAGCCGATACAAAGATAATCATCCTCATCACAGGCAATATAATATAAATTGACCCTTCTTTGCCTGGCCAGCCATGTCAGCATATGCCGGTCCATCGGGTCTTGTAAACTAAAATGCAAAGAAAAAGCTGAATCTTCCCCATCATAAAATAAAGAAATCTCCAGTTTCCCAGCCGTAACCGCGCATATTTTGTAATCTTCCACAGCATCCAGATAATCCTCGAAGGCTTCGTGCCCATTCAGTTGAAGATAAAAATCAACCTCCCCCATGGAATTCATTGTGGAACAGGCGTTTATCCCGTCCGCAAATGCTTTGATAATACTACTATGCCTAACCGGATGCAGATAAGGCACCTCCGGGGAAGGAGGAACACTAAGCGTATATATCTTCAGTTTTTCCTGCGTACCGTGCGTCTTTTCCTGCTTCATTATTCTCGTTTTGCCTCAATTCCTGCCATATTTTGCACTCCTATGTTCATTATACACTAATTTTTACATCTTTTTAATGTGTTTTCCCGCATCTGTCAGTTATTTTTTGCGTATTTTTCATTTTTCCCTTGAATATTTATACTTTTTTTAGTTCTTTTTTTGCCTTGCATTTTTGATGGTAAAGAGATTTACTACCCCGGCGAATACTACCAAAAGCGTGGGAAGCATAAAGGTCCAGAAGGGTGATTTCTCCATTAAAAGCCCAAATAAGGGAGGACCTGCGGCTACACCAAAAAAACGAATACTGCCGTAAAGAGATGTGATCATCCCCCGTTCTTCCGTCTCACAGGAACTGGTGATTAACGTATTCAAATTGGTTAAAACTATCCCGGTCCCTATTCCGCCAACAACGAGCGCGCCGATTAAGACATAGATTTGCCGCGCCAACAGTCCCAGTAAACCGGTAGAGGCCGCTAAAAGGCCTAGCCCGCCAATGATGAGCGGCTTGGCAAAAGACCGTCTGCCCGCCATAAATACGCCCGTTAAATAAGAGGTGGAAGCCATCGCTAAAACCGGTATGGCAATGATTAAGCCTTTAATTACCCCATCAAGACCATATTTTGTTTCCAAATAATCGGACAGATAAAAAAGCAAGCCGAATAAGGTAAATAACACGATCCCTCCCGCCAGAAAAAGAGCGGTCAGAAACAGCCCTTTTTGTTGAAATATTTGGCGTAATGAACTGAGATATTGGCGAAAAGGTTCCGCGCTTTCTTGGGGGGCCGGCTCTTTTACCCCTAACCACAGCGCTAGAATAATCGGAATGCATAAGACCGGAAAGACAAAGAGTACCGTCCACCAGGCCAGGAGGCCAACCAAAGACCCTAGAATCGGACTGACGACCTTGCCCAGTCCATTGGCTGCTTCCAGAACACCAAGAGACTTACTCCTTGCTCCGCTTTGATATAAATCACCCGCCAGCGCCATCGCCAGAGGCGCAGTACCGGCAGCGCCAATGCCTTGCATAATCCGGCCGGCCATAATCACCGCATAAGCATTTTTATCCATGAAAGCGGCGGCCAGTCCGGCGATTACCCCACCCGTCGCATAAACCAGCAAAGAAAGAAGAATAATCGGTTTGCGGCGATAGCGGTCTGACAGATAGCCCAAAATTGGAATAGTTAAACCGGCCGGAATAGAAAACAACGTGATGACTAAACTAACCTTGAATTGCGAGATGTCTAGTGCTTGTTTCATCTGGGGCAGGACGGGAATGAGCATGGAATTCCCCAGCACCATCATAAATGGTACACCGGCTAAGGCTATCATCGTCAAGCTACTTTTCTGTTGTTGTGACAAGTAATCCTCTCCCTGCAATAAACGTAAGTATTTCTTGTTTTAACTGCAATTAGTGTCTCCTTAGTGCAGGAAATTTATCAGTTTCAAAAAAAAGGCAGCTAAGCCAGCTGCCATTAAAGGTCCGACCGGAACACCACCAAAAAAGGTTATGCCGATCAGCGAACCGAGCACCAAACACAGGAGCAATTCGGGCTGGTTTTTGAGCATTCTTAATCCGTCACCGTTCAGGTAGGTGGCCAGAATTCCCCCCAGAAAAGCCAAAAAGCCGGGCCAGGATAAAAAACTACCCTTTAACTCACTCCAAACCACCTTTTCTTTCACGATCGGTGTTAATACAGATAACATGAGAAATAAGAGCCCAAGCTCCAACCCGCGGCGCTCTATTAACGGGAAATAGTGGGTCAAATTGCACAGCTTAATGACCATTAAAACACAAGCGGATGTGGCAATAAGCGGAGCTTTGGCGATAATGCCGACAATTATTAAGACAAGCAACACCGTTTCTCCCCACATATTTCTTCCCTCCGGGGTTGTAATCTAAGAATAATTCTATGCGTGTTACCGAACTATCAGTCTTAAAAACGCCATGGTCGCATAGATTTTTTTGGGGGGTGAAAAATGTGTCCGGTATCTGGTCAATTGCTCTGACAATGGGATTGTTAAGATTGCTTTCCGGCATCCTCGAATTTTCGGCAGGTTCTCTGATGATTTTTTTTAACAATGTGGAAACAGCGCTAAAAATAAACGCGATCCTGGCTTTGGTCGGTCCCACGATCATGATCCTGGTTACTGCTTTGGGATTAGTCGGTATTGCCGGCAATGTCTCACTTGGAAAAATGTTTGCGGTTGCCGGTGGAGCAGCCTTAATCTTTATCGGCTTAAACAAGATGTAAGACATTACCTTATTACTCTTCGTAATTCTACATATAATAAATATGTTCACATTATATCGCAAGGAGGATAAACCATGACGGTTGGCACAAAGATGCACCAAACCCTGGCCGAACTGGAGTCGGCGAAGGCAAATCTAAAAACATTTGCGCTGGACACTGAAGACAAAACAGCGAAGAAAATGTTCGCCGAATATTCTCAGCAGTTAGAGTCAATCTGCCAGGGCATGAAAGCCCGATGCGATTATATTGAGCAGCAGGAGCCACAGTATAAGGTTTTCGAGAATGCTATTCAGCAAGGAATTCAGCAAGAACAGCAACAACAGAATCAAATGAACCAGACCCGTTTAGATGATCTGGAGTAACATTGGGGGCTAGTGACAGTTGATGTCACTAGCCCCTTTAAATCGCCCTAATAGGCCCCCTCCATAGACTCTTCCACAGCCCTTAAAAATATCTTTATAAACCTTTTTTGGCAAAGTATAACTCGTTATCGATCTCCTGCTCGTCTTCTTTTCCTTGCAAGAAGAAATTTTTCATGACCACAAAGAGCGCAATTCCCAGTAATACCAGCCCGGCGAAAAGATTGAGGGCCACAATCCCGATTTTGTTCCAGGCCAGGAAAAGCAAAAAAACCCCGTACAGCAGATATCCCGAAAAACGATTCTGCCGCAGTAATTCTTTTTTGACCAGGCTTAATTTTCTTTGACGACGATTTTTTTCATGCTCGATTATTTCCTTCACCTCAGTAACCGAAGGAAAGAGCAACGTGTCTCTTAAAAAATAAGACAATCTGTTTTTGTTATACAACCTTAAATCTATATTAAAGAGCTGACTCCAGCGATTAGCCCCTTCTTCAAAATCCCCATTGCTAAAGATCCGCACAATTGTGTTCTCCGCCTGATAACACTTTCGGACAGCTTGCAATACTTCCCGTCCCGCCACTAGCCCCCCATGTGCTTCCAAATAGACAATGGCCAGCTTTTTTCTCTTCCATTCGCCCTCAAGAATACCCTGCTTGACTCTCAGTTTTTCCACGGGAAATTGCCGCCCTATTTCCTGCTGTAAAACCTGTAAAATTGTTTCTGGTGAGGTCTTGGCTAATCTTTTTTCATATTCCCGAAAAGTAACCTTTGCAAAACAAGCTTTTTTCAAACGCCGGTCTTCCTTTTTCTGCTGGTAATAACGCCAGTAAAACCTTCCGGCAGTGAGCATCACTAAACTACCTGCCGCCAGGATAAGCGAGGAAAAAAACCAAAAGATGAATAAACTTGCCACAAAAACAACGAGCATGTCTTTCAGGAAATAACGTCCGCGAGGCATACTGCTTTCCCCACTTTGGGCACGGTAATAATCCCTTCGTAGACGTTCATTCTGCCAGTTTTGCCATTTCGCTTGAAGCGATTCCCCGATTCTATCGTTTAAAAGATGCTGATAGCGCAATTTCTTAACCCTCACCTAATATATTGCTCTAATATACTATTTTGCACCATTTAAACAATTATTATTCAATTATTACTACGCTAGATAAATGCGATGCGCCGTACTGTAAGGTAGGAAAAATGCTTTTTCAACCTCGCGCTGCTCATTTAAGACCATGACCCCATTATGCATAAAACGGTTGCGCACCCGGTATCTTAAATCGATGAAATGGCACACCAGCTTACCCTCGATCATTTCACAATTAATGTGTACATATGGCGTGAACTCGCGAAAGATTTGCCCTAGTGCAGTCTCATGCAAAAGACACTGCAACTCCTGTTCAGACTTATTAGCAAACTCTTGAAATATTCGATAATCACCCAAAAGGAGATTTACATTACCCACAATATTTTTGGGGGCGGACATGGCAATAAAATCCCATTGAAATAAGCTCATTCGCCCGGAAGGTAACAAAATAATGTGCGGCTTTTGCATAATTTGCATCCTTCTGCGCACAATCCTTCCGGCCCAAATTCGCATTCCCCAACGTACCAGGAAATAACATCCGTAAACCAACAGAAACGGGAAATCCTTGACCCCTGCCCGATAGGTAAAAATGGCGATAATACTGATTAGTAATACGATGGGATCAATAAGTGGCAAAAGGTTTAAAGTAAATTTCTTACGGCTTAATGGCCAGAAAATTTTTACCCCGTACGAATTAAACATGTCCAACAACAAATGCGAAAAAAAGCCAAGCAAAAACCACGCAAACAACGTTATTAAAGGAACCCCAGGATAAAAAATCCCTAAGAAAAATGCACCCAAACAAGATGATCCAACCGCACTGGGCAATGAATGAGAAAAACCACGGTGCTGCTTAATATAAGCATAATCTCCCCGTAGTTGAAAAAGAATGTCCAAATCAGGGATAACACTCCCTACAATGGCAGCGGTCATTAGACCATTTGATAGAGAGAGCGTACCACCCCCCATTAATCCCAGCACCATCCCCACCAAACCATGTGAAACAGGATCCATCTGTCTCTCAGCTCCTACCGCATCTAAACTTCTGCACTTGCTGCATTAATATGCGACATCATTAAATAAATAATAACACATCCGGGTGATACAAAAAGCAGGTACCTTTTACCTGCCGGATTAGGCCTGAAGATTTTTGGCAAACTTCTACTCTGATGCAGGATTTTGTGAATATTATCTCGAAAATATAACAGAATATGACACTTTAAATATTTATAATCTTATGGTTGTATCCAAATATTGATATTATTCACGTTTTAGGACATTTTGTTCCGGGAAAGGGGATTACGCCAAATGCAAAAACCTTATCAAAATCAAAAAGCAACAGTATTCAGACGATATTATTCTTTTGTACTCAGTGCTTTATGCTCGATTTACCTAGTCAGTTCGCTCTTTTGCCCGTTAAGCACCTCAGCCGCCGTAAGCACCACCACGGCCCTGGATGCGAGCAAAAGAATTTCCGGGGGAGGAATGCACTCCATCATCTTGAAGGCGAACGGTGAAGTCCTGGGCTGGGGCAGGAATCAGGAAGGGCAATGTAACATCCCTCCTGCCGCCCAAAGCGGAGTTGTTGCCGTAGCGGCAGGAAATCTCCATTCCTTAGCCTTAAAGGCCGACGGCACCGTCATCGCCTGGGGAAGCACTGCTTACAATCGCTGTGCTGTTCCAGCAGAATTAAATACTGCCATCGCTATTGCCGCAGGTGAGGCGCATTCACTGGCCTTAAGAAGTGACGGAACCATTGTGGGCTGGGGAAACACTAATGCCGCTGCCCTGAGTAACCTTCCGCCAGGCCTCAATCATGTCATCGCCATTGCCAGCACCTATCGCCATTGCTTAGCCTTAAAAAGATGACGGTACGGTGCGTGTGCCTGGGGCAATAATGCTTATACCCAATGTGATGTTCCCGAAGGGCTGAATAATGTGGTTGCGATCGCTGCCGGCTCAGAACAATCCTTTGCTTTAAAAGCCGACCACTCCATCATCGTCTGGGGAGCAACTGGCGCCGTGCGGACAGTACCGGTGAAGGCGCAAAATGATGTAATCGGGATCGCCGCCGGCGGAGATGAGTTTGCCCTGGCCTTAAAGAACAATGGTGAACTGATCGCCTGGGGCTATAATTATTATCACCCCTGTGATGTGCCGGCAGGCCTCAATATGGCCGGTAGCCTGCAGAACCTTGCGGTTAATGTTGGTGAACTACAGCCTGCCTTTGACCCTAATACCCTCAATTATACTCTGGAGGCCCCCTTTAGTATTGACACAATTGAGCTTACGGCTGTCCTGGATGATTCCGTATATCAGCAATTATACATTAATGACGAGCTTCAAACGAACGGCGAACCAAAGAGTATCCCGCTAGATATTGGCACTACCACCGTCAGTATTCTCACGAATGTCACCCTGGAAGGGGTCGCAGAGCCGGGCGGCTTAACTCGCCATTACAACCTGGGGATTCACCGGGCCGGCCCCGATAACACCAACGCCAATCTCTGGAGCATCACATCAGATACCGGGGTCCTCGCTCCGGCCTTTGATCCGGCAATTACCGCTCGGCCCAGGCCGTCAATAGCAGTGATCCGGAACATCCCCAGGAGCTTTTGCACACTTTCGACCCGGCAACCACCAGCTATCAGCTGCAGGTGGAAAACGCCATAGATCGTCTTGAAATAGCCGCCACGCCCTCCGACAATAAGGCGCGGCTCCTGCAAGGTGAAACAATCCTGCCTTCGGGTGAAGGCCGTAATATCGCTCTCACCGAAGGGACTAACGAAATACGCATTCTCGTGGTGGCGCAGGATGCCTCCACTAAAGCATATACCCTCGAAATTTCCCGGGGAAGCGCTCTGGAGCTGGAAACAACGACACTCCCCCTAGGTGTGCTCAATGTCCCTTACGCCACAACACTTGTGGCGCAGGGTGGAACCTTGCCCTGTAGCTGGAGCATTAGCGGATTGCCCGCCGGCCTCAGTCTTAATTCTGCCAGCGGCGCAATAAGCGGTACCCCGCAAACCGAAGGTACTTTTGCGCTTACCGTCACGGTCACCGATGCCTTAGGCTTAACCGATCAGACAGAGCTAAGCCTGCAAATCAATCAAGGCTGCGGAAACGGGGGTTATCTGATTGCCCCTCTCTCCAGCCCTGCCTATACAATTGGCTATACCGAAAACGGCCTTCCGACCATGACTGTCAAAGACGGCATCTCCGGCTTTACCGAATTCAGTGTCGAGATTACCCCCGTCAACGGACATGAGGGTCTGGAAAAGGCCGTTTTTGTGCAACAAAGAAACAACATCCAGCTTGCTGTTACCACCACCGGCGGCGATTTTGAACTGGCTCACTATGCTACCGCCGCATTTAATGTCAGCCCGCAAGACGTCATTAAGGTTTACCTAATTGATGCTTTAACGAGCAGTACCACAACCAATCCCCAGCTTCTTTAAAATTAATAAATTGAGGTGAATACCATGCGAAAGCTGTTTAGAAATCTCGTTTGTACCTTTCTCCTGCTGCTTTGTTTTTCGCTTACTTCTCTCCCGACTTTTCCTTGTTCTGCCGTAACCATCGGCTCTCTCAATCTTAGTACGGAAGTAGCCTATAAAGGAGACTCGATCCTGATCTCCGGCGAAGCCGAACCAGAAACTTGGCTTACCATTAAAATCGTTGATGAGAAAGGTAATCTTGTCTTTTTTGATGCGCTCCGAACCAATAATAGCGGCAGTTACGCTGTGGATTTTATTGTGCCCGAAATTGAACCTTGTACGCTAACCGTTGTCTCCGGGATTGGCGAAAATACACTTGCCAAAAATTTGATTGTCAGGGCCAAAAAGAAAAAAAGCTCTGCACCGGAGCTTCCCCCGGCACAAAGCAATTCAACAAAAACTTTGACGCTTACCCTTTCGCTCGGCCAAAATATCGCCCAGATCAACGGCAAGTCAGTCACCATGGATGTAGCTCCTTATCTGCATCCGCAATCAAACCGGACCATGCTGCCGATCCGCTTTATCGGTGAAAGCTTGGGCGCACAAGTCCAATGGCTGCCGGTAACCAAAGAGATTATCATGAACAAAAACGGACAAACTATCATCTTATCCATTGACCATGATGTCGCGATAATTAATGGCCAAAATGTGAAAATAGATTGTCCTCCTCGTTTGCTCTCCTATGGCCGCACCTTTGTCCCGGTACGCTTTATCAGTGAGTCTTTGGGTGCCAGCGTAGATTGGGACGGCGAAACCGGAACAATTACAATCAGCCAGTAAATCGTCAACAATCCTTGGGAATTTGGGTTTAATCCATAAATTCAAATTTCCAGCCACTAATATTTACCGTATCACCATTTTTTGCTCCTTTTTCCCGGAGCAATTTTTCTACGCCGATTTTCCGGATTATTAAAAGGAAACGTTCCATATTGGCCTCATTGGACAAATCCCTTTTACGAATTAACCGTTCAATCTCCGGACCAGTCACTAACCAAACGCCATCCTGAAATTCCACCTGGAACGGCTCTTTTTCCTCAACCTTCACCACTTTGAGCCCTTCTTCCTCGGCTTCATCATAAAGAGGCAAGGCCGGCAATGTCTCTAACAGTTCTCCTGCCCGAAACATCAATTCCTTTAATCCCGCACCGGTCACGGCAGAAACCGGATAAATCTCATATTTTTCGCCGAGCTCCTGGCGTAATTTCGCCAGGTTTTCTTCTGCCCCCGGTAAATCCATTTTATTTGCCACAATTATTTGCGGGCGGGTTTGCAAAACCGGGTTATAATGCGCTAATTCCTGATTTACGGCGTAAAAATCCGCTAAAGGATCCCTGTTCTCCGAGCCGGCAATATCCAGCACATGCAATAACAGCCTCGTGCGCTCTACATGCCGGAGAAAGCGATGTCCTAACCCAACACCTTCACTGGCGCCCTCAACTAAACCAGGGATATCCACCAAAACGAAACTTTTTCCCTCTTCGAGGCTCACTACCCCCAAATTGGGATCAATCGTCGTAAAGTGGTAATTGGCAATCTTCGGTTTGGCCGCTGAAACATGCGCAATAATCGTTGATTTGCCCACATTGGGAAAGCCCATTAAGCCCACATCCGCCAGCAATTTCAATTCCAGCTCCAACCACTTTTCTTCCCCAGGATCCCCGTTTTCCGCGATGCGGGGAATCCGGTTCACGGAAGTGGCAAAACGGGCATTACCTTTGCCGCCCCGACCACCCTGTGCGACGATAAACTGCTGGCCATGGGTGACAAAATCAGCAATTACTTCGCCCGTGTCCAAAACTTTAACAACTGTTCCTACCGGTACCGACACAATCAAATCAGGTCCGTCGGCCCCGTGCATATTCTTTGCTTTGCCGTTTTCACCGTGTTCCGCCTTAAAATGCCGCCGGAAACGGAAATCCACCAGAGTACGCAAGCCCTCATCCGCCTCAAATACTACACTGCCGCCTTTGCCGCCGTCACCGCCGGAAGGTCCCCCTTCAGGCACATATTTTTCACGGCGAAAAGAGACCATGCCATTACCACCGTCTCCGCCTCTGACAAATATTTTTGCATAATCGTAAAACATACGCTCACCAAACCCTTTACCGCTTAACATGCCCACTTTTATTGATCGTAATCAACAACCCGCCGGACGCAATTTCCGTCCTGTCCCAGACAAGCTTCTGCCCACAGTATGTAAATCCAGTCAAGTTGTGCAGACTTTCCATCGTCCCTTCAAAAAGCAACGAAAGAGAGGGTGCTTCTTTAGTAAAAGTAAACGTACAGGTAATTGAACCGTTTAAGAACCCTTCCTGCACAGAACAAAGCAATGCCATAAACAATTGCGTCAGCTCTTCGTCTTCGGTCTGCCAGTAGTTCCAATCTCCGCTCAGATTAATCTCCAAAGGTGCGTTGCCATCATTGCTAAACTGTGAAACAAACCAAGTCAAAAAGCTTTGGAGAAGCGGTAAGGGAATTCTCCCTAACTGCTGATAACCCTGCATCCGTTTCACTGCCTGCTGTGAATACTTCATCGCTTTTTCCGGATGGTTTAATTGTAGGTAGCCATAGATTACTTGTATGTCATTCATAATATCATGCCGCATATTTTTTTGCACATCTAGCATTTTGATTAATAAGCTTTGGTACACCTTTCCACTTCCCCCAAATCAGAATAAGTAAGAAAAAATCCCGGTTCGTTATACCGGGACTTTTTCTTTACGCTTGCTAACCTGAGTGCTTAATTTTCTCCTTGCCGATAATACTCGAATTAATACGACAGGTTATGCTATTTTGATAGTGCTTACATTAATGCTTCGTTGTATACACTAACCTGCTTCTTATCTTTACTTTTTCTTTCAAATTTCACATATCCGTCGATCAGAGAAAATAAAGTATCATCTTTACCCAAACCGACATTGTTGCCGGGATGGATCTTGGTCCCTCTTTGTCTTACGAGAATGCTTCCCGCAGTGACTAACTGACCATCAAAACGCTTCACGCCAAGGCGTTGAGCCGCGCTGTCACGTCCGTTACGAGAGCTACCAACCCCTTTTTTATGAGCGAATAATTGTAAATTCATTTTGAACAGCATGCAGTCCACCTCCTCTTGCTGACTTTAAAATACTGTCCGTAACTTTTTTCAATCGATCTAAGTCCCAGTTCCAGAGCTCCGATAATCACCGCGGCCTTTTCCATATCGACTGCGGACAAGGTCTCCGGTAACCAGCACTCCAAATATCCACGATCATTATTGATTTTCCAAACAGGCTTTTCTGTCAAATAAGCATCCAGCCCGAGCAAAGCAGTCTGGGATAGCGCCGAAATTGCCGCGCACACAATATCTTTCCCCGGTTCTGCTGTTCCGGCATGACCACTAATCACAAAGCCTCTGATCCTGTTTTCGTCGTAGAAAATCTCTGCCTTAACCATTGATGATACTTTCAACGACAACTTTTGAATATGGCTGTCTGTGTCCTTGCGTTCTCCGGTATTTCTTCTTGGGTTTGTACTTGTAAACGATAATCTTGTCCCCTTTGCCATGTTCAAGAACCCTTAAAACAACCTTAGCTCCTTGAACAAGCGGTTTGCCAAAAGAAGTCTTTTTTTCATCAACTACGGCTAAAACATTGCTTACTTCGACCACATCGCCCGCTTCGGCTTGCACTTTTTCAATCTTGAGGACATCACCTTTTTGTACTTTGTACTGCTTTCCACCGGTTTCAATAATAGCGTACATAATTTCTACACCTCCCTGACCTGGACTCGCCATCCCTAGGCAGCCATCGATCCGCGACTCGAACGCTACAGTCGGATCCTCCGGTACAAAAAATGATTCTGCTATCGGAGCATCCAACCCGTCCCGCAAAAGCAATGGAGCTTTTAGAGCCTGGGTTGAGCGGTTTGGCAGGCACATCACGCCTACAATAAAACAGATTACCATATGCAATAGGAAAAGTCAATATTTAAGAATTATGGCAACACAACGCCTCATTTAATCGAATAACCGCCTTGGCATATAAATCACGCTCAATGATAAACTGAATGTTAACCTGCCGTAAAGATTGAGAGATACAATGAACATTGATGCCATTTTCCGCTAGCACCGTCGCTGCTTTAGCCAGTACACCGGGTTGCGCAATATTCGTGCCAATTAAACTTACAATAGCAACCTCCTTGACTACCACCTGCTCATAAATGCTCTCCAATTCTCCAATTAGCTCCTTCGGCAAGCCTTCCTGCCAAACAACCAAAGAAATACTATTCGCATTCGTTGCTTTCATGATATAACTGACATTATATTTCTTAAATATTTTCATGATCCCCAAATCAAAACCGGCCTGCCCGACCATCGAGGCATCATGAATTTCTACGACAACGACCTTGTCGGAACCGGTGATAATCTCAATCTTGGATTGTTTCCCCACAAAGTCCTTCGTAATGAGCGTGCCCGGATGCAACGGATCAAAGGTGTTTTTGATTCTTAAATCAATCCCCGCTCTTTCCAGTGGCTTGGACGCCTTCGGGTGAATTGCTTCCATTCCCACATCGGCCAACTGATCAGCCACATCATAATTTGTATTACCGACGATCACGCTGTTTTCCAGACCGACTATTTTCGGATCGGCCGAGGAGAGATGAAACTCTTTATGAATCACCGCTTCGTCGGCTTTTAGTAATACGGCAATCTTGGAAAAGGTAATCTCCGAATAGCCACGATCGAATTCGCGCATGATCCCCTCGACCCCTCTGGTGTAACCGGTAGCCACAACAATGTTATGATCATAATCAATATTGGTAAAACACTTACGGATTCTTTCATCAATGGTCGAATTGGACGGATCATGAAACCCGGTCAAATCAACCATAATCGCCCTGATCCCATTGTTCTGGAGGATATTCACCAGATTAAAGGCCGAGTGGGCTTCACCCAACGAAGCTAACATCTCCCGCGCCGCCAGAAAGATATTGTTCTTATCAACGTACCCGGAAGAAATCACCTTATCCATACTCCTGAGATAAACCTTCGTCAATTCAATTCTTTTGATTAAAAAATCATTGGCTTCTGTCAGGTTTAAACCGATCTCCACAAACTCTTCATTCAATAACTTTAACTCTTCCAGTAATTGATCGATCCCCTTCTCATAATCCTGCTGTAAAACAAACTGGGTGTAGATCCCCGGTTCTTTTGTTTTTTTATCCTCGAGTAATTTATTAGTCACCCCGCCAAATGCGGAGACAACAAACACGCGACCATATCTGAAACGCTCATCCTGTGGATAATTAATGATATTTTTTAGTACATCGTCCAACTTTGACATAGAAGTTCCACCGATTTTTTCTACCGTTAACATCGCTTTTCACTCCTCTAACACCCTGCAGAAAATACAACAGAAATGCTTATTATCAGTAATATTAATATCATAAACGTTCTGACACTAATAATTCAATACCAATTTCTCTTATTTACAATTAATTTAATTCATACTTATTTCATCGGTCAGCGGCCGAATTAAATATTCGAGCAGATGATACTGTTCTTTGCTTCTCACCACGATCCTTTTCCCCAATTCCGCTTCCAGATGCTGCTGGGCAAGCTCCCCCGAACCCACGATCAGGGCGGCAACTAACGGATGCGCTTCCACCAGAATCGTTTCGGTCAATGTGCGTGCCGCCACCTCAAATAATTCATCCTTCAGCGCCAGGAAAACAGTCTGTTCCGATAAAACCATGCCTTTCCCTCCGCAATAGGGGCACCTTTTTTCCAGCGTACTCGAAAGAGACTGGCGCACCTTTTTGCGCGTCATTTCCACCAGACCTAATGAGGTAATCCCCAGCACATGCGCTTTCACTTTATCCTTTTTCAATTCTTCCTCTAAGATGGATAAAACCTTGGCACGATGTTCTTCCGTATCCATATCAATAAAATCAATAATGATGATTCCTCCGATATTGCGCAAACGTAACTGACGGGCTATTTCGCGCGCCGCTTCACAATTGGTCAACAAGACTGTTTCGGCCAGATTTTTGCTGCCGACAAATTTTCCCGTATTGACATCAATGGCCGTTAAAGCCTCTGTGTCGTCAATCACAATATACCCGCCATTTTTGAGCCAGACTTTTCTTTTTAAAGCCTGGGTAATTTGCTGATTCACCGCGTATTTTTCAAAAAGCTGGGCGGTATCACTTAGGAAAACCTTTCCCTTTAAGTTTATATCCATTACTTCAAGATACTCAATCACTTCTTCCATCACCGGACGGGAATTGACACTTAATTTCTGAATATCATCGCTAAAAATATCCCGTAATATTCTTTGCACGAGAGCCAGATCCCGATGCAGGAGGGCCGCCCCGCCGGTATTTTTCGTCCGTTGCACCAGGCGCTCCCACATCTTCAGAAGATTACTGAGATCCTGGCTCAACATTTCTTGAGTGGCTCCTTCAGCAACGGTGCGGACAATAATGCCCATCTTTTCGGGCTTAATCTCTTCGGCAATCACCCTTAACCGCTCCCGTTCCGCCTCATCCTCGATCCGACGGGATATGCCGATATAATCAACCACCGGCATCAAAACCAGAAAATGCCCGGGCAAAGTAAGCTTTGTGGTAATACGCGCCCCCTTTGAACCGACCGGTTCTTTGGCAATCTGCACGACTATTTCCTGCCCCTCCTTGACAATATCCTGAATATTGGGTAACACCGGCGGTTTATTATCGAACAAGAATAAATCCGCTCCCTGCCAGAGGATATTGGAGACCGCATCTTCCACATAAAGAAAGGCATTTTTCTCTAACCCTATATCCACGAACGCCGCCTGCATTCCCGGCAGGACATTTTTGACCACACCCCGATAAATGTTGCCAATCAATCGTTCATTCGGTCCGCGCTCAACATATATTTCCACCAGTTGACCATCTTCCAGTACCGCAACCTTCGTTTCTTCTTCCGCTACCTGTACTAAAATCTCTCGATACATCGCAGCCACTCCTCATCAACAGCACTAAACTCACTACCCGGACAACACACAGGAGCTTTTTCCCATGCTTAAGCGCTCACAAAGAGCTAGGATAATTCCAGCGGAGACCAATCATGAGCATTTGTACGTATATATAAGCCCAGCCGATGAATCCGTAAATTGTTCCCCAGGTGAAAAGAACTTGGACTTAGTGCACTGACCATTTCTACTACTTCTTCAGGTTTCACATTACCGTCACTGCCAATCTGAACGGCCATTTCTAAGAGCAGTTTTCCTTCCGGCCCTCCCTCTTTCAGGCGACCGGTCAATTCCCGAATCCCCGGACGGATATCCACTTCCCGCAGGCCCTTTTTGCTCTTCCGCTGGACCGGATAAGTAGTCGTTGCCAGAACATCACCAATGACCTTATTGATCTTTTCCTGTGAAGATACACCATCACCACTTTGGAAGGGAACCTCCACCTGATAACGGGCAAGATTAATGAGGGCCATTAAGCTTTCAGTTCTTTTGGTTACCGGAACTGCCCCCCGCACACAAAGCCCGCGGGGAAGCACATTGTTCAGGCGCCGCAGTACCTCCTCCGCCGGTATCTCTTCCAAGAGCTGGACGTCAAGATACTCCGCTTCGCTGGTCACCCCTACCGCCAGGGCCGAGGCAAAAGAAACCCGCGGATGTGGATTAAAGCCCTCGGAAAAGGCTAAAGGCAAACCGGCACGACGAAAGGCCCTTTCCATCGCGGTCATCAAATCCAGATGTGAAAGGAATCTCGCCTCTTCTTCTTTGCTGTACTGTATACACAAAAGCATCTTCTTACTCACCTTCCCTTGGATGTAGAACGAAGATGTAAAGCAACATCCAAGTCCTGACAGATTCCGCACACAGCGCAGGAGCTAAAACGGCAGTCACCTGTTGTCGCCACCTGGTAGGCCTTTTCTCTTTCCCGGAGGAGGAATTTCTTTTGCACCCCGCTCTCGAGATGATCCCAGGGCAAGGGACTGTCCGTGTCTATTGGGATGTTGGCAATTTGTTCCGGTACTATTCCCACCTCACGAAACGCCTCCAGCCATGTTTCATAGTGAAAATGCTCAGACCAGCCATCGAAGCGGCAGCCACGGCGCCAAGCCTCAATGAGCACCCTGCCCAGACGCCTGTCCCCTTTGGCGAAAACCGCTTCCAGAAAACTTAATTCTGCTTCATGATAATGATAGACGATCCTTTTATCCTTTATTTTAGTTCGTAAATATCTTTGTTTTTCCTGCAAGGTCTCTAAGGAATCCTGTGCCTCCCACTGAAAGGGGGTATGCGGCTTAGGCACAAAAGAAGACACACTTACCGTCACCGACGGGCTCTTTTTACTGCCTGTTTCCCGTAAAATCTCCCGGCCTTTTTGGATTACTTTCGCCGCCAACTCGGCAATCCCGTCAAGATCCGCAAACGTTTCGGTCGGAAGCCCCAGCATAAAATAAAGCTTTAGCTGAGTCCACCCTTCCCGGAAAACAGCTTCGGCGACCTGAAGCATATTTTCCTCCGTTACATTCTTATTGATTACATCTCTGAGCCGCTGAGTCCCTGCTTCCGGGGCAAATGTCAGCCCTGTTTTACGCACTCTTTGCACCTCTTTGGCCAGATTGACAGAGAAAGAATCAACACGCAAAGAAGGTAAGGAGACGCCGATATTCCGCCCGGCAAAACGATTTAATACCTCCTTTAATAAGGGTTCAACACAGGAATAATCACTGGTACTCAAAGAGGTCATGGAGATCTCATTATGCCCGGTATTTTGACTTAATTGTTCGGCTTGCTCCACCAGTAATTCCTTACTGCGTTCCCGGACCGGCCGGTAAAGGACCCCCGCCTGACAAAAGCGGCAACCGCGTGTGCAACCGCGTAAAACCTCCACCATCATCCGGTCATGGACTACTTCCAAATAGGGGACGATCGGTTTGAGCGGAAAATAGGCCATATCCAGATCCTTCACCATCCTTTTCACCACACGCGGGGCTGCCTCAGGCTCGATCACCTTCATCCCGGTAAATCTCCCCTGAGAATAATTTGCCTCGTAAAAGGACGGAACGTAGACTCCCTGGATTTTGGCCAGTTCTTTTAAAAGTGTGCTTTTCTCCTGCTTTCCGTTCCGTCTTTCCCGATGTTCGGCCATCACTTGAAACAACTCTAAAATGACCTCTTCTCCTTCCCCAAGCACAAAAAAATCAATAAAATCGGCTAAGGGCTCGGGATTAAATGCACAAGGTCCGCCGGCCATAATGAGCGGATACTCATCCCCGCGGTCGCAGGCCAAAAGAGGGATCCTCCCCAAATCTAACATATTGATAATATTGCTATAGCTCATTTCATATTGCAAAGTAAACCCAATACAATCAAACTCGGTAAGCGGAGTCATGGATTCCAGACTAAAAAGCGGTATCCCCCTGGTCCGTAATTCAGCTTCAAAATCAACCCAGGGTGCAAATACCCGCTCCATCGAATATTCAGGCTGTTCATTGACCAAACCATAGATGATCTGTAACCCCAGATGAGACATCCCTACCTCATAAACATCGGGAAAAGCAAAAAGGGAATGCAGTTTTACCGTCTCCCAGTCCTTTTTTACCGCATTGTATTCGTTGCCTAGATAACGCAAAGGCTTACTAACCTTTGATAATACTTCTTCTGTCAAAACCTGTTTCCATTCTTTCAAATTATTTAGATCCTCCTTAAGAGCAATGAAAATAGAAGAATAATACTATATTTCCATTTTCCAGGCCATCATAGGCGGAAATCCTTTGGAAGATCACACTGACCACCCCAGCAAACGACTGAGCCATCCTCTTTTAAGGCTAAACTATGCCATTCCCCGGCTGCTATGGCCACCACATTGCTTAACTCCTTCGGAACATTACACTGACCATAATCATCGTTATTACCCCAACAAACGACTGTCCCATCAGCCTTTAACGCCATATTAAACCAATACCCTGCTGCTACAGCGACTACATTACGTAACTCCTTCGGGGCATCACATTGTACGTCACCATCTTTTCCCCAGCATACTACCGTCCCGTCAGCTTTTAACGCCACACTATGTATAAAACCTGCTGTTATGGCAACTACGTTGCTCAAACCCTCTGGTACATCACATTGTCCATATTTATTATCACCCCAGCATACTACCGTCCCATCGGCCTTTAACGCCATATTATGATATTTCCCTGCTGTTATAGCCACCACATTGCCTAGCCCTGCAGGGACTTCACACTGACCATAATCGTTTTTCCCCCAGCAAACAACTGTACCATCTGCCTTTAACGCCATATAATACCAACCCCCCGCGGCTACAGCTATTACGTTGCTTAAGCCAGTTGGCACATCATTTTGTCCAACATCATTAATTCCCCAACAAACGACCGTACCATCATCCTTTAATGCGATATTATGCATAGGCGATGCCGCTACGGCAACTACATTGCTTAATCCCGTTGGAACATCACACTGACCATACCTGTTTCTTCCCCAGCAGGCGACTGTACCATCATCCTTTAACACCACACTGTGGTCATAACCTATTACAATTCTCTTTCCATATGCTTGCGCTTCTTCTAATGTTATATTAGTTGGCTTTACAGAAAATAAATTAAGCCCCGCCGGAACATCACACTTATCATAATTATTATCGCCCCAGCAAACCACTGTACCATCACTCTTTAACGCCATACTATGGAGATATCCGGCGGAAATCGCAACTACATTATTTAAATCTGCCGGAACACTCCGCTGCCCGAAGTTATTTCCTCCCCAGCAAACCACCGTACCGTCACCCTTTAAGGCCATACTATGATGACATCCGATTGATACAGCAACAACATCATGCAAATCTGTGGGGACATTACTCTGCCCATATGTATAGGAATTATATCCCCAACCGACTATGGTCCCATCGCTTTTTAAAGCTATGTTATAGTTATATTTACTAAAAACAGCTCTTGCATTCTTTAAACCTAACGGGACATTACACTGTCCGCGCGAATTATCACCCCAGCAAATAGCCGTGCCATCACTCTTTAAGGCCACACTATGATTATCCCCTGCGGCGATGGCAATTACATTTTGCAAATTTGCTGGGACATTACACTGACGATCAGTATTGTAACCCCAGCAAACCACCGTACCATCATTCTTTAAGGCCATACTATGCCTTTGTCCTGCTGCTATGGCGACGACGTTGCTTAAACCCGCCGGGACATCACACAGACCTTCCGTATTATATCCCCAACAAACAACCGTACCATCTGCCTTCAAGGCGATACTGTGATCAGTTCCTGCGGCGACCGCTTTTACATTGTTTAAACCTGCAGGAACTTTATACATATCACTAAAACGCTCATCTCCCCAACACACCACTGTACCATCCTTCTTTAACGCCACACTATGGACAACCCCTACTGCTATTGCCTCAACATTACTTAAGTCTAACGGTACATTGCAAAAGCCATAACCATTATTTCCCCAGCTAGCTGCCGTACCGTCAGCCATCACGGCTACACTATGATCCTGCCCTGCAATAATCTTCTTTCCATATGCCTCTGCCTTTTCAAAAGTCACAAAAGCAGGCTCTACGGGACTGGCAGAACCACCTTTAATTGAGGCATTCCCGCTTTTATCTAAGCTCACTCCCGGCTCTGAAGCAGAAAATAAATCAAGCCCCGCCGGAACATCATTACACTGATCAAACCAATTATCTCCCCAGCATACTACCGTCCCATTGTTATCTTTGGTTATCCAAAGGTTTTGTTTTTCATTAAATGTAGCTTGTTCCGTTAAGAAACGTTGTGTAAGCTCTATTACGGGATTAGTCTTTAAGTCAAATTGCCCATGGGCTAGCTGAACAATTTCTGCACAGTATTGAATTAAAACCTGGATTCGGGATTCGCTGTCTTTTCCTTTAAGTTTATAAAGGAATTGTGTTTTGTAATCTGATTTGAGAAAGAGCTTTAAAGCATCGTTTAAGAGAGCTTCAGGGAGTGCCTTTATCCCATTGACTAAAACGTCATAAGCCAAGGAAAGACGCCCAGCCAGTTTAATATTAGACATAACTTGAGTAGAGTCCATACGTGCTTCATCGGTACTAAGTTTGGCAGCTTTGATGAAATGATCTGTAAGGTTTTCAAATTGAGCAAATATGATGTCTGCTTCTTCGGGATGTTCCAGAGAATAATTATATAGTCTGGCTCTGAACTCATATAAAGTTCGTGGGGCAAAGTAGCGTTCTCCTAATGTACGGAGACCTAAAGCATAGGAAATTTGAAAGTTATAGGCATATTCATCAAGAAGTACTTCGTCTGTATAGCCGCGAATTTCTTTGATTAAATCTAGCCCCATTAAAATATTTACAGGAAAGTTAGGACGTCCATTATCGCCGCAGTATAACGGAGCAAAAGAATTTTCATTAATATTGCAAAATACATGCTTATAGAAGAGTGCGGCCCACGATTTTTGTAGCTTTTCAGTAAGTCTCGAATCCATAGTACTAAGATTGTTAAATAAGTCTTGTTGTAAATGTTCTTTGTTCTCCTTAAACATATGCTAACCCCCTAAATAATCAACTTATCTCTTTCATTCATTAAATTTCTCTCTAATACTTATTGATTCGATATGACGAGATAAATCTCCTTCTAAAACAAGATTTTTATAGGGGTTTTTGCAGTGGAATCATACTATACATTTCTTCCCTTCACTAAGCAAGAATTTGGTATCTAACGATAGTGTCAAGTTACTTTGGGTTTTTTAATAATAAAAAGTCCCCTATTTGTGATACCTATCTATGCGCCCCTTACTGACTTAAGATACTGAGAAATCCAAGACCTTTTACCAATGTTTAGAATAGTTACATTACCAATATTTTCGTGTGATGCCGATAGTTTCCGTTTCTTCATAATTTCCTGGTCAACTTTTATTGCCCTTGCTTCTTTTATTACTGCTTTTTTTCTTTTTATAAACAAATCATAGACTTTTCCGCCGTTTGCTATAAATACTCTTAATCTTGCCATCTGGTCTACTCCCGTTTTACACCAGCCCAACGGTCTTGAACTCAATCGTGATGATAATATATGGCTAACATGACCCTCCGCGCTGCAGCCTGCATAGTCTGCTTCATACTGGTTCCTTATTCCTTTCCAATTGCTGAGTATATACCTACTTGCCTCTTGTACAGACCTTTTCTTTGCCTCGGTTTCGGTCGCTTTAAGATTCATCTGCTTTATTATTGCTTTAAATTGCTCACGATTTCCTTGTAAAATACTCGAATATATTTCTTTCCTATGTTCCGGTTGATTCCCGGTAGCTGCTACTATAGCACGGTTTAAATGGTACCTATCTAAAACCATTTTCGATTTCGGCAGCCAGTTAAGTCCTTCTTTTATCCAAGCAGCTCCATCACCATGCAAGTAAATTCGTTCCACGTAATCCACATTATAAGCTTTATATATCCAGTTTGCCGCTTCTAACCATAATTCTTCAGGGCTTTTACCATAATCGCTTATGTGGTGAATGTTTTTGCATTTACCACGCATTCCGTTTCTCTCAACCCCTTCATGGATGCTTATTAGCGGTACTATTGTATTTATTCCGTCCTGAAGTGTCACGTGATCTTCATCAGCTTCTACATGTAAAACTCCCACCTGGCGCCTCGTTTCTGGCTGCTCTTTCTTCAACTTCTTCAGATGCCTCACCTTATTCATTACTGTCTGCCGACTGATTTCCCCTCCACTTACATACCGGCTGCTCTTACCGTATGATACTTCATTTGCATGTCTAACTAAGTCTACGGCAACTGATTTTGACACTCTTTCATAGCTTTCTAAGCCCACCGCTTGATCTAACAAATACACATAGCCTTTATTCTTTTTATCTTTAAAATACGTTCTCTCAAATTCAAGTAAACCAAACCTAATGTATGTCTCGCGTTTATCGCCCTTACGTTCAATTACTAAGCCCTTACGCTTTCTACCTTGCTTATCTTCCACCAGTGTTTTATCCAAAATTTCAAAGTACGTCTTTACCATTTCAAGTATATACTCGTTGCAAACTCTTTTCAGATGATCCTCTATTTCTTCTAAACTCCTAATCTGACCTTCATTAAAAAACTCTGCAACTTCACCAATGAAATTTTTGCAAATCTGTAGTAAAATAGTATTCACAAGAGACATCTCCTTCCACGTAAATGGTTTGTCTGATTACTTCCATTTTACCAAAGAAGGTTGTCTCTTGTTTATTTTTTCCTACAACAATTTTACACTATGGTATCTAACTAGCTCTATATACCTTGGGCGGAAGGCAGAAACAGTTTGGCCGGATCAATCGATTGCCCTTTAACAGACACGCTGAAAAAAAGCTGCGGATAGGCGGCATTACTGCCTGTTTTCCCAACCTTCCCGATGACTTGCCCCGTTTTGATTTCACTATTTACATCAACAAAAATCTCCTTACAGTGGGCATATCTGGTAATCACTCCTCCTTCACTGCTAATCACCACGACCCTTCCTAAGGCTTCTTCATTCGCAATCCGTGATACTGTCCCCCCGATTGCCGCTTTAATGGGGGTTCCTTCTGCGGCAATGATGGAAATGCCATCATGAAAAAAACGGGTGTGGTCAGGTTTTTCCACCCACCCAAAAGGAATCCCGATCTGCCCGGAGACCGGGATCGTTAATGAATCATTGAAACTGGGCAGCGCCGTAACCTCAAATGCAGCCCGCTCCAGCGTATCTCCCCAGATGCCTACCTCGCTAATAAAGCGCAGAACCGGTTCCAGATCATAATCGAGCGTGAACCACGCGCGGACTGTCCCCTGCACCTCAGACATGAATGGCGACTCGAACTGAAAAATCCCCCAGATTAAGAAAAAGATAATAATGGCGGCAACCGTCTGCCGACCAATTTTCCGCAAGCGCATCCAATAAGACCATCGATTATTTAAGGGCCATAATTTTTGCCCATAACTCCGGAAATAGTCTCCCTCTCCCGGCTCCCACAGACTACCCATAAACAAAAGTCCCCCTTTGCTATTTACTTATTATTAAAATATATTGTCCAACAGCAAAGGTTATGCCTGAAGATAGTGTAAAAATCCCTCTCACGCAAATAAATTGAATAACACACGAATAATGCTGATACAAAAATAAATACCAAAAATAAGAGAAAGATAGATCAAAATAGTCTCCCAATTGATTTTTCTACCGGTCTTCTTTTCAATTTTACCTTTTTCTCTTAATTTTAAATATATTAAGGTGAAGGTGAATAACGGAATTGGCAAGTATATGAAGAGATACAATACAATCAGTTGAATATCATCGAATAAAAATATGCAGAAAAGATAAGCTAAAGCTAGGCATATTATGGCATAGTAAACATAACGGCTTAACCGGCTTTTTTCTTCATCGATCACTTCAGAGCGAAAATACGCATATCTAAATATTAAAATCGACACAAATTCCAGCAGAAAAAGAAGCCCAATGCCGATGATAATATAAAAAATAAATAGCGCGATTTGAAAAGGCATCACAATTAGCAGCATTAATACTCCCGTAAAACCTTCCATAGTGTCATGCGTGAAGTCTGCAAAAAAATCCGGAAAAAAGCCAAGTTTAAGACATAAGGAACCAAAAAGCAAATTAATCAATCCATAGATCGCTAAGAACTCGTACCACTTACTAGCAAAGGATTTAATTTTTTTCTCCTTTGGGGGAAGGAGTTCTTGTCCAATTGCCGTTTCACTGCTTGCAATCTTTTCAATACTGTTTATTAATTTTAGATAAATAAACAGAAAAGTAAAAATCGGGAGCGGCAAGTAGATTAAAAAAAGCAAGATAATATGCTGAGCTTTCCCGATTAATATTATGTATAAAAGATAAATCAATATGAAGCTTAGCAAGGTATATTTGATATATTTACCCAATTGCTCTTTTTCTTCATCTACTACTTCCGTTCTAAAATACACAAGCCGAAATATAAAAATTGCCCCCCATTCAAGTATTACGAAAAACCCCAGGGTGACTATTAAATTAATCATTTCCAAAAACTGCACGATTAAAGACTCAAAAACGCTCTGCCCTTCATGCGGCTCTACCCCTAACTCAAAACAAGCGTAGAAAAAGAAGAGATGGATGATTGCGTAGATTACAAAAAACTCGTACCACTTATAAGCCAATGAACTGATTTTGGCATTATCATTCATTTCCTCACTTCCTTCCCATCATCATACCCCTGATAAAAATAATGGATGAAAAACAGCGATGACTAATAAATACCCACCCTTTCATTAAAGCGAATCAAAAATGCCACGATATTTTCATGACTGCAAATATTTTACATCAACATACCAAATCCTTCAATAGCTGCTATAAGTTGCTATGTTATTGGATGAGAATGTCGTTAAACCGCGGCGATAAGTCTTACTTTATCAAGCTTCACCCCAGAAATTATTGACTTCTAACCCGCATCTCGGCTAGAATTAATTAAATCAATAAATACCAATATGAAAGTTGATTTTCAGTTGATTTCATTTGTTGAGGAGGTATTCCTTTGTCTAATTTTTTATCAGCCCTGCACAACAAAATACTGCTCGGTGACGGCGCCCTGGGAACCATGCTGGTAAAGGAAGGCCTGCCCCCCGGCGAAAACCCGGAGCTTTGGATGCTCTCCCATCCCGAAAAGGTGCAAAACATCACCAAAGCATACCTCGACGCGGGCTCCGAGGTTTTACAGACAAATACCTTTGGGGCGAACCGCTTAAAGCTGCAAGAATATAACGCTCAAGGGAGGGTTAAAGAAATCAATCTCACGGCCGCCCGTTTAGTTAGAGAAATCGCCGGCAATAAAGCTTTTGTCGCCGGAATTATCGGTCCGACCGGCTACTTTCCTGCTCCCTTAAGCGAATACTCGTGGGCTGAGCTCGTTGAGGTCTTCCGCGAACAGGCTGAAGCTCTCCAGGCGGGGGGCGTTGATTTTCTCTTTCTGGAGACCTTTTCCGACTTAGGCGAAGCCCGGGCCGCCCTTTTTGCGGCCAAGAATTACACTACTCTGCCTGTGGCCTGTTCCTTAACCTACACCAACGGGAGAACCCTGACCGGCACCGATCCGGAAACGGCCGCCGTGGTACTGGAGGCCATGGGCGCAGACCTTATCGGGGCTAATTGTTCCACCGGTCCCCAAGAGCTGCTACCCATTATGGAAGCCTACCAAAAAGCTACCCGCCTCCCCCTTCTGGTTGAACCCAATGCGGGACTCCCCGAGCTGATAAACGGACAAACCGTCTATCGCGAAACGCCAGCCAAGATGGCGGAGTTTGTTCACCCCTTTTTACGGTTAGGGGTTAGACTAATCGGGGCTTGCTGCGGCAGCACCCCGGCCCATCTGCAGGCGATGGGAGAAAAAGTACATACTTTCCGTGAAAATACGGCTACATCCAATGAAACGACAACAGCAACTGTGACTACATCTGCAACTGCTACGGTAACTGATCATGCTGTTAAGCAATCGTGCCCTCTCACCACCCGCCTCGCCAGCCGCACCAGGGTGATCACGCTTGGCTCGGGTGAGTTCCCGCGTCTCATCGGCGAAAGGATTAATCCCACGGCCCGTAAGGCCATTGCCCAAGCCTTCCGGGAAAGCAAATGGGAGCTCATCCTGCAGGAAGGTTATGAACAGGTAGAAAAAGGAGCGCAGCTCCTCGACCTGAATGTGGGTGTGCCCGGACTCGACCAGGGCGAACTGCTCCGGCAAGGGGTCCGGCAATTGCAAATGGCGCTGGATACCCCTCTAGTCCTGGATTGCACCAACCCCGCCGCCTTAGAAAAAGGCTTGCAGGAATATCAGGGGAAAGCGCTGATTAATTCCGTGAACGGAGAAGAAGAAAGCCTGGCGGCGATTCTCCCCTTAGCGAAAAAATACGGGGCCGCTGTGCTGGGGCTGACCCTTGACGAGAACGGCATCCCCGAAAAAGCGGAAGAACGCTATAAAATAGCCGAAAAAATCGTCTCCCGGGCGAAGGCGTACGGTATCCCGCCGGAAAATATCCTCATCGACTGTCTGGTGCTTACCGCCGCCGCCAATCCTGCCCTCTCATTGGAAACAATCAAAGCGATCGCTTTGGTCAAAGAACGCCTCGGCGTACCTTGTGTCCTGGGTCTTAGTAATGTTTCCCACGGACTGCCGCAACGCTCCTGGCTGAATAATGCTTTTCTGGCACTGGCCTTAGGCGCCGGCCTGGATGCGGCCATCGCCAATCCGCATGATGCGCGGATCGGTGAAACGCTGGCCGCAGGAGCGCTTTTAACCGGTCGTGACCCAAGTGCGGTCAATTATCTGCAGGCAACAGGCAAAGCGCTCGCCCTCTCCTCCGCCCTGACCAGCGAAACGGGAAACAATGCGGGAAATACTGCCGCCAAAGAAAAAGCCCTTTCGCTGACTACGCTCCATGAATATATCTTGCAAGGGCTAAAAGAACCAATCATTCCTTTGCTGGAAAAGCTCCTTGCCGAAACAAATCTTGAGCCGCTCACCATTATTAACGATGGGATTATTCCGCCCCTGGAAAAAATCGGGGAGCTGTATGCCCAGGGAAAAGTCTTTTTGCCCCAATTAATGCTCGCCGGAGATGCGGTCAAAACGGCCTTTTCCTACCTGCAAACCCATTTCCCCGCCTCCACCGGAGAAAGTAAGGGCACTGTGGTCATCGGTACGGTGAAGGGTGATGTGCATGATATCGGCAAGAATATTGTGAAAGCCTTACTGGAAAACCACGGTTACAAAGTAATCGACCTGGGCAAAAACGTCCCGGCGGAAGCCTTTATAGAAGCCGCCCAAAAAGAAAAAGCCCAGCTTGTGGGGTTAAGTGCCCTCATGACCACCACGATGGTGGAAATGGAAAAAATCATTGCGGAAATCAAAAATGCCAAACTACCGGTGCAGGTTATAGTGGGAGGAGCCGTCGTAACGGCCGAATATGCCCGGCAAATCGGGGCGGACGGTTACGGTAAAGATGCCGTGGAAGCGGTTAAAGTTGTCCGTACCCTTTTGCAAAACACGAACCGCTAATATAGTACGGATTATCAAGATTAGCTCACGGAGTAAAGAAGGATGCGGTATGATGAATATATTCAAAATCCCCTTAAACTTAACATATGATGAAATCCTCCCATTCCTGGGAATTACCCGGGAAGCTTCCCCTCGCGAGCGGGAACTGATTCTGCAATATCGAAAACTCCTCCGGCAAAAAGCGCACCCTATTGGGATCTGGCAGGTTTATACGGTGAGACGCCACGAACCGGGAAGAATCATCCTGAACGACTCCCCCTTGATTATTGAAGGACAAAACACGGCGGCACATTTTGAAACATGCGACCTTGTTTCTTTGTTAGCCGTAACCCTTGGGCAAAAGCTTGATTACATGCTCGCAGAGTTAAGCAAGGAGGATCCGGCTTATGCCCTTATTTTTGATGCGGTCGCCTCGGCCGGCGCAGAATACCTGATCGAACAGTTAGATGCTTTCCTTTCGTCCGAAATCAGGCATAAAGGTTATTTCCCGACAGTCCGTTTCAGCCCGGGCTATGGTGACTGGCCCTTGCCTTGGCAAAAACCGTTTTTGGAAAGCCTCAATGCCGCCAAAATCGGGCTTACTACTACTCCCTATTTTGTGCTGCAACCTAGTAAATCTGTCACGGCCGCGCTCGGGTGGAGTAATGTCCCCGTCAAAAGAAGCTACCAAACAACAGCCTCCCCCAAGCGAAAAGCTTGTCGCAGTGCTAACACCTGTTTGCACTGCGGGCTAGCTTCCTCCTGCCCGGATTGTCTGCAGGAATCCGGGGATGATACGCATGATACACATGATAAGCTTGATTAAAACACGCTAAGCAAAAGAAAACGGAAACACATGATCTACATAAGTATAATTTCCCCGCCGAGAAGAAAGGCTATAAGAAGAGCTTTTCTTCTTATTTTATTTCTCTCAATAAAGCAAAGGGGGATTATTCAAATGACTGAAAAACCGCCACGGGTGAGTCCTTACGTAAAATGTGTCGTGAAAACCTGTAATCATTATTTTCCCGGCGACAAATGCGTGGCCGAAAACATCGATGTCCTTCAACAAGACGTGCATAATATGGCACAGGATATTGACGAAACGATGTGTAAAACCTTTTCCCAGCGCAACAGCATCCCCAACTTTCTCGGCTCACTGGATAACAAAAACTGGGGCGGCTTAGTCTCGGCTGTTCTGCCCGGCGAGCAGCTTACTCCTACAGTAACCTGCGTCATTAATACATGCCGATACTGGGAGCAAGGTGATGTTTGCATTGCCGACTCCATCGAAATCACCGGCAGAGATGCCAAGGAATGTCAGCAAACGAACTGCCAGACCTTCGATCAGCGCCGTGAGGGGCGAGAGTAACCGGCAACCGGATGAAGAATAGCAAACGGATGAAAAATAATGAAACAAAGAATAAGCTTGCCAGAACAGGATTTGTCTTGCTACAATAGAAGTCGAGGAATGTGCTAAAAAAGGAGATGTTGCATTTGTCCGCGATTTCAAAGGAAGATGTCTTGAGGCTGGTGGCCGAAAACAATGTGCGCTTCATCAGATTACAATTTACCGATATTTTAGGAATCCCTAAAAACGTATCTATTACGGTCAAGCAATTGGAAAAAGCTTTAAACAACGAATTGATGTTTGACGGCTCCTCCATTGAAGGATTTGTCAGAATTGAAGAATCTGACATGTATCTTTATCCTGACCCGAATAGCTTTCTGATATACCCCTGGCAGTCACCCGAGGAAGGAGCAGTCGCCAGATTAATCTGCGATATCTATAATCCTGACGGCACCCCCTTTGCAGGTGACCCCCGTTATGTTTTGCGCCGGGCTCTGCAAAATGCCAGTGAAATGGGTTATACCTTTAAAGTCGGCCCTGAGGCGGAGTTTTTCCTCTTCCATACGGCGGAGGACGGTTCCTCCACAACCCTTACCCACGATCAAGCCGGCTACTTTGACCTTTCGCCGGTTGATCTGGGTGAAAACGCCCGTCGGGATATGGTTCTAACACTGGAGAAATTCGGCTTTGAAATTGAAGCATCCCATCATGAAGTAGCCCCGGGGCAACACGAAATTGATTTTAAATATGCGGATGCCTTAGATATCGCTGATAAAATTATTACCTTCAAAATGGTTGTACGGACCGTCGCCCAAAAACACGGTCTCCATGCCACTTTTATGGCAAAACCGCTCTTTAATGAAGCCGGTAACGGGATGCATATGAATCAGTCGCTTTTTAGAGGCGAAGAGAATGCTTTCTGGGATCCCCAGAAACCCGATCAATTAAGTAATGAGGCACATAGCTACCTGGCCGGCATCTTGAAACATGCCAAAGCCCTTACCGCCATCACTAATCCTACCGTGAATTCATATAAACGACTGGTCCCGGGTTACGAAGCCCCGATGTACATAGCCTGGTCTACCCAAAACCGCAGTCCGCTCGTGCGTATACCTGCTAAACGGGGCATCTCGACGAGAATTGAATTGCGGAGTCCTGATCCCTCCTGTAACCCTTACCTCGCTCTTGCCGTTGTGCTGACTGCAGGATTAGACGGCATTAAAAACCAACTTCAGCCGCCAGAACCCTGCAACCGAAATATCTTTACCATGACCCTTGAAGAAAGAAAAGAACAGGGAATTAATTCCCTGCCTAATACTCTCCAGGAAGCCTGGGAAGCACTTCTCGCAGATGAAGTGATTAAAAATACTTTGGGTCCACATGTTCTCAATCGTTTTCTCGACGCTAAGCAGCAAGAATGGAAAGAATACATGTCTAAAGTGCATCAATGGGAACTGGACCGCTACCTGACCATGTATTAAGCAAAATAGTGCTCAGCAAACTAGCTTAGCCGCACTTTAGATTAATCAAATACGCAACCCCATTATCTTCGTTCGCTATTTGAATCTCGGCCTGTTGAGCGTCAAGGGACTTTTTGACAATATACATGCCTAAGCCTGATTTGCCCCCCTTGCCGCAGGTGTATACTTGAAAAATTGACCGCAATACTTCCGGGTCAATCGCAGGGCCGTCATTCCAGATGCGCAGAAGCGCCTGCTCTTTTTTCCCGGATAATTGCAGAGAAATATTGATGCGTCCTTTGGCAAATCGTGTTTGATTGTCAAGGACGTTTTCTATGATCACCTTCCATTGGGCAGGATCCCCGGTCGTCTGCACCGCCTCCATCTTCGTTTCCCACTGCAGATCGGCGCGACGCCAACGGAATAATTCGACACAATGAGCGATCAATTCATTGAGATAAAACCTTTCATGCTTGATTTTCCCCCGCGCATGATTCAGCTTATTAAAATAAAGAATGCTCCGAACATGACTGCCCAGCGTCTCCGCTTCTTCGTCAATTACTTGCAGGCTGCTCTCCAAAGACCCGTTGGGATAGATTTTATTTTGAATTGAACGGATATAATTCTGAATGATTAAAACCTTAGTTTTTAAATCATGGGCTATATACTGCATCAAATCAACTTTTTCCTTCTCCTGGTCCTCCTTTTTCTGCAGGCTGATGATTAATAAACTTAATACCGCCATCACGGAAAGAATGACAGCAAATAAGTAATCACTGGGGTTATCCCAGGTAGGCTGACCGGGAATACTCCTTACAATGCGAAACAGCGATAAGTCTAGCCCCCATAAGATTAAACAAATTGACGCTAAATATCTCCAGATGCTGTGGACCGCCCGGTAAGAAAACAAGAGAACGCCGGACCATACAAAACCCAGACCATAAAACACATAGGATAAGATATAAAAATAAATACTGTTAAAGTGAGAAACATTGAGCACACTTAACAGCATTACCGCCAAAAAACTATACAAAAATCCTCTAGGTAAAGACTTACCGATGAATGCGTAAGTCCCCCACATCATTAACAAACTGCCCCATAATAACAAAACCCAGTCAAAGGCCGCAAAAAGAAGGGGCATTCCTGAAGAGAAATAATGATTATAAAAAATGTCGAAAATGAACTCCGCGACATAGATTGTGCCCGCAATTACCCAGATCCGTAAACTGCTTTCTTGATGCTTAACATAGAAATAATAGAACACCAATATCAGAAGAAGACAGAATACTGATACAAGAATAACGAAATTTGAGTCCATTTTTGCACCTCGTCTTATAATTTTGCCTATTTTTTATTTGTTTGTTATGAATTCGATACTCTCCGTCCATTTTCCTGCCTTCTTCTAGATTTTTCAACTTTCATTATATTCACTTAAACCATCTGATATTGCCAAAATCTCCGCTAATATCTCCTCTCTTTTTTGATTCACTTGCGTAAAATCAGTCGCCTCCGCATATATTTTCTCAATCTTTTCATGAAAGGCCTTGGCTTTCTTTAGTTTATCCCAGGCCTTTTGCCGTAATAAGGCGGACCGTGCGGCAGCATCGGCAATTTCCGCCTGATAGGCCTGGCAAATCGGTTGCACCAGAAATTGATCAAAATTAATCTCGATACATTCTTCTAAGTGAGGAAAGCTTTGGAGATCAAACTGTAATAGTTCATTCACCCGCAATAACCCAGTGTGTAAATCAGGATAATACACTAATTCCAGGCGCGCCGGTATAAAAGGACAATGATAAGCTTCACAGCTAAGCCCCATTCTGTTTCCTCTTTGCAAAACTGCATCCAGAAAAAGCTCCTGATAGCCGGTCGGTGCTCCCTTCAGAAGATAGAGGGTGATCACCTCTTCTAAAATACTATCCACAAAATGGACATATCCCCCCGGCGTATTGGCACTAGCAAAAAGCCTTCTTAATACTCCTTCTCTCTCGTACTGTGGTTCCGCTTTTTGCAAAATTGCTGATTCTGTTACTGCAAGGATTTGATTAAACCTGGCAAGATCCATCGCTTCCTGATAGTAGCTTTCCAGTTCCTCCTGGGCCACCCGTCCTTCTTTTAAATGGCTATAGGCTGCCCGGAACATCAGCTTCTTTTTTTTACTCAGTTCGACTATTTCCTCTTTATGATCACATAATTTTGTCTTATCCCAATATCCCCCTAAGTTAATAATTTCGTCTACTGCTCCGGGATATTGGGGCTCAACTGCATGCGGCGCCGTTCCATCAAGTACCGCCACTCCTAAAGCCGGAAAAGCAACCGCATCCAGAGAATGATGATCCGATGAACAATGATGGTATTCGACTTTTTGCCCCTTCTTCAGCAGAGCCGCTCCCAGCTCCTTTAGAATAGTCGATTTACCGGTCCCCGGACCTCCTTTCAAGAGATATGTCCGCACCGCGCCCGGGTTAATGTAATGATAAAATGAGTAGAACCCTTCACTGGTGTTGTTTCCGGGAAACATCCTTTTTACTTTCCCTTGCTCCAGCAAACAGAATCATCTCCTTTGGGTTTTTCCTTTATAAAAATGCATATTGTAGTTGTTTCGAAAATATACGGCATAAAAAAACTCGGATATCAAAAAATAATAGAGGTATATGTGCTTTAGATGATAAAATGTATAATAGTATGGAGACCCTATTTATTATTTTTCTTTTTTCATTACATATTATGGAGGCGTGAAAAATCATGAAAAAGAAAATCAGCAAAATTCTCGAACAAGCGAAGGTCCATTACAACTTATCAGTTCCCGAACTTACCGAAAGAGCAGTATGCGACAAAGAAGGAATTCTTACAGCCAACGGGGCTCTCCGGGTCAGTACCGGTAAATATACCGGCCGATCACCTCAGGATAAATTCATCGTGCAGGATCAGCAAATAAAGGACAGGATCAATTGGGGCGACATTAATCAGCCCATGTCCCCTGACAACTTTAGCAAGCTATTCACTGATGTGCAAACTTACCTCCACGGAAAAAAATTATATGTTTTTGACGGTTTTGCCGGTGCGGATGCTCGTTATCGTCTCAAACTGCGGGTCATCAATGAATTCGCCTGGCAAAACCTTTTTGCCCATCAACTTTTTATCCGACCTGTTAAGGAGGAACTGACCGGCTTTGCCGCCGATTATCATATCATTGCGGTCCCCGGTTTCAAAGCAGACCCCCAAAAACACGGGACAAATTCGGAAGTAGCAGTTGTCTTGAATATTACCGAAAAAATTATCCTCATCGTTGGCTCCTCTTATGCCGGCGAAACCAAAAAATCAGTCTTCTCTTTGATCAACTATGTACTTCCCATGCAAAATATTCTTTCCATGCATTGTTCGGCTAATGTGGACGCTGCCGGAAACACTGCCCTCTTTTTTGGCCTTTCCGGTACCGGAAAAACAACCCTCTCGGCGGATCCGGCCAGACAGCTAATTGGTGACGACGAACACGGCTGGTCTGAAGACGGGGTCTTTAATATTGAAGGCGGTTGCTATGCAAAATGCATCGGTCTTAGTGCCGAAGATGAACCACAGATCTATGGCGCAATCCGTTTTGGGACCGTCCTGGAGAATGTGATTATTGAGCAAAACTCCCGTGAGACTGATTACAGCAGTGCGGACATCACCGAAAATACCCGCGCCGCTTATCCGCTCAATTACATTCCCAATGCCCGCATCCCCAGTACCGCCGGACATCCTCAAGTGATCTTTTTCCTTACCGCCGATGCTTTTGGTGTTCTTCCCCCGATTGCAATCCTCGATAAAAATCAGGCAATGTATCACTTCCTTTCCGGCTATACCAGCAAACTGGCCGGCACCGAAAGAGGAATCAAAGAACCCCAGGCCACCTTTTCGGAATGCTTTGGGGCGCCCTTCCTTCCCCTGCCGCCTGTCCAATATGCTAATTTACTGGGCGAAAACATGACGAAACACGGCACCCATGTTTATCTGCTGAATACCGGGTGGACCGGTGGTCCGTATGGTGTCGGCAAGAGATTTAGAATTCCCCATACGCGTGCCATAATAAAAGCCGCCCTGGAGGGCACCCTGGAGACGCTGCCCACACGAGTTGACCCTATCTTTGGTTTTAAAGTGCCGCTTAACTGCCCCGGTGTTCCCGATGAGATTTTCACGCCGGAAAAGACCTGGCCAAATCCCGAAGAATATCAGGTGCAGGCAAAAACACTGGCCAAGCGTTTCAAAGAAAACTTCGGAAAATTTAAAGATATCCCTGCGGAAATAACCAACGCTTCTCCTAAATAAAAGCCCCTTGACATTATGCCGCCCTCATGTTAAGATAATTTTTGCTGAGCTTAAAAATCTCAGCTCTGCGGAAGTGCTGGAATTGGCAGACAGGCACGTTTGAGGGGCGTGTGTCGTAAGGCGTGCGGGTTCAAGTCCCGCCTTCCGCACCAAATGCCACTAATACCAACAGTTTCGGACTTTTTGTCCGAAACTGTTTTTTACTTATTTTAGTCGTTTTAGCGTCAAGTAGGATTATCTAACTCAGGAGAATTTTACTCGATTGTATGAATATCTAATGTATAGCCTAGATCTTCATCTACTTCATTAAGCTGTCCATTCACAACAATAATATCACCAGTTTTCTTTTCTAATGCTTTGTTTAGCTGTTTTTTATTCATGATGAAACATATAATATTATTAATTTGAAGCTTGTCGGTAGGTGTTAAGCAAAGAAATTCACCATTGCTGTGAACAAGTAAAAATTGTCCTCTAAGTTTTACATACATCCCAGAGTATTTTTCAACAGCTTTTAACGGATCTTCGTCAAATTCAGCCAATAATTCTTCAACATCATAGGCAATATACTCAATCGGAAAGTAAAAACTACCCTGCATCTAAATGCCGGGCAGTTTTTTTAAGAGCCTGTATTATTATTCAGTTGAGAGAACCGACGCCGCTTAAAGTATTTGCTATATTAAAACCGCTAAAACTACTAAACATCTCATCAGTAAGGCTACCGCTAACTGTATAACTACTTGACTTATCACCAAACCCACTGTCGGTGCCAGATCCACCTGAATAAGCATTGATGCTGTTCTCCGCTGATTCCGCTGAACTATTGTTATTGCCCAAGTTGTATTTTTTGTTCGTTAAGCTAAAACCGCCAAACACATTGGTGCTGTTCCCTATCCCAGAACCCCCAAATATCTCCTCATGCTCGCCACTAATATCGCCGTTGCTATTATTGCTTACTGCTCCACTATTGCTACCACTCCCCAAACTACTAACACCAAAATCACCAAAGAAATTGGTAACACTGCTATTGAGGCTATTTATTAGACTTTTGGTGATGCTTTCTAAGCTATAATTTTTACCGATGTTGTTACTGCCTGATTTTTGACTGTCCCCAGAGTTATTATTACTCCCTAAACCATACTTACCGAAATTAAAGTTACTTATTACATCTGAAAGATCATTGCTAAGTCCGAGGTCACCAAGCATATTGTTAAGACTGCTATTATTGCTATTAAGGCTAACCGTGAAGCTAATCGAAATATTACCTAAACTACCGAGATTCGCACTGCCGAGATTTTGGCTTCCTTTTATACTTAAATCTCCGAAGGCACTTTTCGCGTTATAACTTCCCAGTAAATTATTAATACTTTCAGCACTCTTCCCGGGATTCAATACGATCGGGGCGGGATTGTTGTTGCAGGAACCGTTACTGCAGGAATTGTTATTGTTGTTGTTGCCGGTGTTGCATGAACCGTCATTGCAGGAGTTGTTATTGTTATTACTGCTCGAGTTATTGCTGTCGGAACTAGTGCTACCGGAACTACTGCTGCCGCTACTATAGGCTCCGTTACCGCTCGAACCTTTACCGTAGCCTTGAGATACCCAATAACTTACATCCTTTTGCGACGGATCGATTATATTGTTAGAGGATGTCCCAACTTCGATCGGTTTTGCGCAATTCCAGAAGACATTGTCATGAACCTGAATATTTGAGCCGGAAAAATTATATGGTGCTACACCGGTTTTCCCTGCTGTATCGTGGAAAATATTATGATGAATATTAACGTTTTTAGCACTTTCCTGAATTTGTATACAGCACCAGCCGCCAAGATCGGATCTACTGGTAAAGGTGTTTTTATATATTTCAACATTTTCGGAACTATAAGCACGGATCGCATTATTGATTTGCACAGAGATATTATTGTTATATGCTTTGCAGTTTTTTGAAGCGAAAAAAGATATCCCGTCATGCGCCGCATTGATATCGCAATCATGAACAGTAATACCACTGGATTTGCTGACACGTACGCCGTCACACCATTGCCATCTGGTGACGGTTATATTATTTACCGTACAATTGCTTGATCTCCGAAACTGAATGCAGTTTCTTCCATCGCCGTGCCCACCGTCATTTTTATCGTTTGCGGTACTGGTAAAGCGCAGGTTAGATATGGTCACGTTTGATACATCATTACCAATTATATAGGAACTGTCCTTTTCATTGCTCGGATTATTGCATACATTATCACCGGCGGCATGGATAACCGTACTATTGCCGTCTCCGCGTAATGTAATGCCGCTCTTCAGAAGGATTGCCTTGGTGATATTATAAGTAGCTGCATGAAGATACACCGTGTCACCGGAGTTAGCAGCATTAATGGCGTTATTTATTGCATCTTGTGTAGTACCATTATAGGTCTGTCCCGGACCTACGTGCAGGGTTGCCCCCAACACCGAGAAAGGCACCAATAGGAATAATGTCACCGCTAATAATGTCATTAGAACCCGCCTATTCTTCATACTGTTCCCTCCTTATTCCTGATTAAGTGGGGTCAAGTATTGCTTAAAGGCTTTTTAGAATTGACATACTATTCTTGTAATTTAAGTTTACCTTACACCTGCCCCTTTTACAAGTAAAAATAGTATCGCATTCTGTGTGACAAAATAGGACCAGGCAAAAGACTACTCCTCTTCGCCTGAACAGCTTTTCACTGTCTATGCAAAGGGGAGCAAATTTAGTTAATATTTTTATTTTTTTATTATGCTTATCTGGCAAAACGTCCGTACAGATCTTGATTAGTGAGATTAGGAACGATTATAGTCTGGTTGCCATTTTTCAAGGTAACGTTGCTAGTGTTATTCTTGCTGCTACTGGTATTCTTGCTGCTAGTGGTATTTTTGTTGCTAGTGGTACTTGTATTTTTACTGGCCGTGCTTTTTGAACTGGAAGGGATGATGTAGTAACTATTATTCCCTTGAAGGGCTTGGATCCGTTGAATCAGACCATTATAACGATCTTGCATCATCATGTTCCTTATCTCTGGAGAAATGTAGCCAGAACTCTGGGAGCTATTTCCCTGATTGGAGCTCTTATTATTATTATTTTTGCTGCTACTGCTATTATTGCTGCTATTGCTATTATTGCTGCTATTGCATTTTGCTGCTATTATTGTTGCTGCTATTATTGTTGCTGCTATTATTGTTATTATTACCGTTGCTATTGTTGTTGCTATTGTTGTTGCTATTGCTACCGCCACTTACGGAACCGCTTCCGCTGGAACCTCTACCGTATCCTTTATTTTTCCAGTTAGTTAAATTTCTATCAGAAGGATTTACTTGATTACTACTTGCAAATGATAGTTGACCTTTGAATTCACTTTCTTTTGTGATCGTAGTACAATTCCAGAAGACATTATCGTGAACTTGAATATTTGATCCAGAAAATTTCCATGGTGCTAAGCCAGCGTTTCCTTTAGTATCATAGAATACATTGTGGTGAACATCGACGTTCCTTGCGTTTTCTTCAAATTGCAAAACACACCAGCCACCAGCATAGGTGGTAAAATTATTTTTATAAATTTCGACATTTGATGAACTATAAATGCGTATGGCGTTATTAGTTTGGACGGTGATAAGATTGTTATAAGCCTTACAGTTACTTGAAGCATAAAAGCAGATACCGTCATGCCCTGCATTGATTTCGCAATCACGCACGGTGATACCATTGGATTTACTGACACGTACACCATCACAGTATAAAAACCTGGTAAAAGTTACATTATGCACTGTACAATTTGATGCTCTGCGAAACCAAATACATTGCCGCCCATCACCGTGTCCGCCGTCGTTGGTACTTGTTGCTGTACTGGTAAAGCGTAAATAGCAGATTGTGACATTTGATACATCATTAGCAACAATGTAGGCTGCTTCTCTTTCATTACTTGGATTGTTACATACGTTAGATCCTGCCCCATGAATTACCGTGTTGTTACCGTCGCCACGTAAAGTAATGCCGCTTTTCATGATAATTGGTTTGGTGATGTTGTAGGTTGCTGCGTGAAGATACACCGTATCGCCGGAATTTGCTGCTTGAATTGCCCTGTTGATTGCGTCCTGGGTAGTGCCATTGTAAGTTTGTCCCGGACCAACATGTAGTGTAGCCCCGAACACCGCAAAAGGTACCAATAATAAAACCACCACTAAAAAAGTCAAGATTACCCGTTTGTTTTTCATACTGTTCCCTCCCAATCATAATAAGATTTGTGGGTCACAATGTTGAAAAAACATAAAATAATCTTCCCATTTTAGGCTTCCCCTATTTTAAATGTACAGTATGACGCGGTCCCGTTACAACTAAAATTGGTATCGCATTTTTCAGATGAAGTAGGACTTTAAAACTACTCTTCCTTCCAGAAAAATACTAATTAAAGCATATACCGCTGGCAGAAATTGTATTTACCTATTAATATTTTTTTCTCCTTTGCATTATTTATCACTATACTTTACAATAAAATAGTGTGATATAATAGTTTCTATTATATATATTAAGTTTATTTTTGGGGGTGTAAGAAAAAAATGGCTAAAAAGATGAAAACCATGGATGGAAATACTGCCGCAGCCCATGTTGCCTATGCTTTTACGGAAGTTGCGGCTATCTATCCAATTACTCCGTCATCTCCTATGGCCGAGCTAGTAGATGAATGGAGTGCCAACGGAATGAAAAACATGTTTGGGCAACGGGTCAATGTTGTCGAAATGCAATCAGAAGCTGGTGCTGCCGGCGCTATGCACGGATCGCTTTCTGCCGGTGCCCTCACCACTACCTTCACTGCCTCACAAGGTCTTTTGCTCATGATTCCCAACATGTACAAAATTTCTGGTGAACTTCTGCCCGGCGTCTTCCACGTTACCGCACGCGCTATCGCGCCACATGCTCTCTCGATTTTCGGAGACCAATCAGATGTCATGGCCTGCCGGCAAACCGGTTTTGCGATGCTGGCTTCCGGCAGTGTCCAGGAAGTAATGGATTTAGGGGGTATTGCCCACTTAGCAGCCATCAAATCCAGAGTCCCTTTCCTCCACTTCTTTGACGGTTTCAGAACTTCGCACGAAGTACAAAAAATTGAAGTGATCGAACATGAAGAATTGGCAAAACTCGCCGACTGGGAAGCGATTGAGGCGTTCCGGAAGAACGCTCTTAATCCGGAACATCCGCATGTGAAAGGTACTAACCAAAACCCGGATATTTTCTTCCAGGCCAGAGAAGCAGCTAATCCCTTCTACGAAAAAGTACCCGATATCGTCGAAGCATATATGAAGGAGATTTCGAAGATTACCGGCAGAGAGTATCACCCCTTCAATTATTATGGTGCTCCGGATGCGGAAAAAGTAATAATTGCCATGGGTTCAATCTGTGAAACAATTGAAGAAACCATTGATTATCTGATGGCCAAAGGAGAAAAGGTCGGTGTGATCAAAGTACACCTTTACAGACCCTTCTCCGCAAAATATTTCTTTAATGTTTTACCGAAAACAGTGAAGAAAATTGCCGTGTTAGACCGGACAAAAGAACCGGGTGCTATGGGCGATCCTCTCTATCTGGATATCCGCAACCTGTTCTTCGAAACAAAAAATCCGCCGGTAATTGTGGGCGGCCGTTATGGTCTTGGTTCCAAAGACACCACTCCGGCACAAGTATTAGCCGTCTTTGAAAACCTGAATGCAGCTAACCCCAAGAATAACTTTACCATCGGGATTGAAGATGATGTGACAAATAGTTCACTGCCTGTTAAAAGCGTCGTTTCCACCGCACCGGCAGGAACAACCCGCTGCAAGTTCTGGGGATTCGGTTCCGACGGAACTGTCGGCGCAAACAAAGACGCAATCAAAATCATTGGTGACAACACAGACTTATATGCACAGGCCTATTTTGCCTATGATTCCAAAAAATCAGGCGGTGTAACCATCTCCCACCTGCGTTTTGGTAAAAAGCCGATAAAATCAACTTATTATATTGATGAAGCTGATTTTATCGCCTGCCATAAACAGTCTTATGTCTACCAATTCGACCTCCTGGAAGGATTGAAAAAAGGCGGTACTTTCCTGCTCAACTGTACCTGGAATGCTGAGGAACTTGATGAAAAGCTTCCGGCCGGCCTGAAAAAATATCTGGCGGATAATGAAATTAACTTCTATATTGTTGATGCGGTGGGTATTGCCAAGAAAATCGGCTTAGGCTCCCGTATTAACATGGTTATGCAAGCGGCCTTCTTTAAACTGGCTAATGTTATCCCGCTGGATCAGGCTGTTGATCTCCTGAAAAATGCCATTAAAAAGACCTATGGGAAAAAAGGCGAAAAGATTGTCACCATGAACTATCAAGCCGTAGACGAAGGGCTCAATGCTTTAGTAAAAGTTGAAGTGCCTAAGAAATGGGCAAATTGCCGCGATGAAGCTGCGGCCGCTAACGATCTACCTGATTTCGTGAAAAACGTGATGATGCCGATTAATGCCCAACAAGGTGATAAACTGCCTGTCAGTAGCTTTGTGGGCAGAGAAGACGGTTCCTTCCCGCTCGGTACTACGGTCTATGAAAAACGGGGTATTGCTGTAGACGTTCCCGATTGGATCCCCGAAAACTGTATTCAATGTAACCAATGCTCCTATGTCTGTCCACACGCAGCTATCAGACCAATACTGACAACCGAAGCCGAGAATAAAAAAGCACCGGAAGGATTTATCACGAAAAAAGCGATCGGGAAACAACTGGATGGACTCTCCTTCCGTATTCAGGTTAGCCCTCTCGATTGCACGGGATGCGGCAATTGTGTGGAAGCTTGCCCGTCCAAACAAAAAGCGTTAGAAATGAAGCCACTGGAGGAAATGACCGCAAAAGAAAGTACGAACTGGAATTTTGCCGCCAGTGTTCCCACCAAAGAAGATCTTTGGAATCGGCACTCAGTCAAGGGCAGTCAATTCGTGAAGCCATTACTGGAGTTTTCCGGTGCTTGCGCGGGCTGTGGTGAAACACCATATGCCAAATTGATGACCCAACTCTTTGGCGACAGACTGATCATCACAAACGCTACCGGCTGCTCTTCCATCTGGGGCGCTCCTGCTTCAAGCATTCCTTATTGCACTAATGCGGAAGGCAAAGGACCGGCTTGGGCAAACTCCCTCTTTGAAGATAATGCCGAACATGGTCTGGGGTTGGCTATTGCGACAAAACATATGCGGAATAAAATTGCCGACTTAATGCAAACTGCTCTCACCCAGGACATTCCGGCAGAATTGAAGGAAGCCTTTGAAAAATGGTTGGCCGGCATGAATAGCGGAGCCGCAACGAAAGAAGCTGCCGCAATTATTCGTCCGCTGTTGAAAAAATATGCTGATCTGCCAATCGTGAAAGAGATTGCCGCTAAAAACGATTTCCTGATTAAACCCTCCACCTGGGTGCTCGGCGGTGACGGCTGGGCGTATGATATTGGCTACGGCGGACTTGATCATGTCTTAGCCTCCGGGGAAGATATCAATGTCCTGGTCTTTGATACGGAAGTTTACTCCAATACAGGCGGACAATCCTCCAAGTCCACGCCAACCGGTGCGGTAGCCAAATTTGCTGCTGCCGGCAAGAGAATTAAGAAAAAGGATTTGGGAATGATTGCTGCTTCCTATGGTTATGTTTATGTCGCGCAGGTATGTATGGGTGCGGACCAGAATCAACTGATCAAAGCCTTTACTGAGGCAGAGGCTTACCAGGGTCCATCCCTGATCATTGCCTATGCGCCTTGCATTAACCACGGGATCAAGGTTGGAATGCGTTATTCGCAGCAGGAAGGAAAGAAAGCCGTTGAAGCAGGATACTGGCAGCTTTATCGTTTCAATCCGCTCCTGAAAGAACAGGGTCAGAATCCCTTTGTGCTTGACTCCAAAGATCCTTCCGGCAGCTTTAAAGACTTTATTCTGGGCGAGGTTCGTTATGCTTCCTTAGCAAAACTCTTCCCGGAAGATGCCGAGAAGCTGTTTGCCCAGGCCGAAAAGGATGCCAAGGAACGTTTGGAAGGATACAAACGTCTGGCCCAGTACTAACAGTACTAACAACAATCGAACACCGGAAAGCTGACGCAAAAGAAAGCTAACTTCATAAAAAGCAGCAAAAAACAGCCTGGGGCAAAACCCCGGGCTGTTTCTCTTGTTTTCTCTTATGTCTGCTATGACCAGATCTACTTCATAAAACCTTGTAAGATTGTCTCCTCCGCTTCTTTGGCGGAGAGTCCTAAAGTCATCAGTTTAATCAATTGTTCCCCGGCAATTCTGCCGATTGCCGCTTCATGTACTAACTGGGCATCCTCATGATAAGCCGTTATCTCCGGTATCGCCCGCACAACAGCCTGGTTCATAATGATCGCATCACATTGCACATGCCCCCGGCATTTCGTATAACCCGCCATCCGCGGGTAAAAAATCTGCTTAGAATTATCCTTCACCACAGACCGGGAGATAATTTGGGCTGTGGATTCCTCCCCTTTTAAGGCTACTTCCATCTCAGATTCGGCAGCTTGTCTGCCATGTGTTAACACTTTTTCCGTGATCACAAGATGAGCACCCTTGCCAAGCGTGGCTTTGGTCTCTCTTTTCGTGGAATCAACCCCACGAATCTGCACCATTTCCAGCTCGGCACTAGCTCCCTCGGCAAGTTCCAAAAATGTTTGCGGATTTAAAACCCTCTCCCCTGTTCCCTCACCCTCACCGTAGTGTTTTTCAATATAACGAATATGAGCACCCTTTTCCAGCACAAATTTATGTATCCCGTTATGCTGGGCCTTTTTATTGCCCGGATTGTGAATCCCACAACCCGCCACAATTAAGACATCAGCATCTTCGCCAATATAAAAAGTGTTATAGACTAAATCATCGAGCCCCTCAGCCGTGATAATTACGGGAATATGCACACTTTCCCCCTTTGTCCCCGGCTTAACAATAATATCGATCCCCGGTTTATCTTCCTTGGGTTTAATCTCAATATTCGCCGTAGACCGTCTTTCTATTCCCTGCCCATTCTTCCGAATATTATAAGCACCCTGGGGAATTTCGTGCATATCTGCAATCGTCTGCAACATAGCTTTATCTAATCCATCCATGAACAATCAAACCCTTTCCTGGCATTCTTGGCGGCAACTGCAACTATCAAAGATGCTTTCAAGGAAAAATGCCTTATCTTCTTTCTCCTGAATTCTGCCGGCTGCGATCAGGATTATTTCATCGGCAAGCTTTATTACTTTTTCCTGATGGGAAATAATCACCGTTGTCATATCTTTTTTTCGTTTAACCTTTTCAAAAATCTCCGTTAAACGGTTAAAGCTCCATAAATCGATTCCTGCTTCAGGTTCATCAAAAACGGCGAGCCGGCACTCTTCCCTGCTTAGTAAGGAGGCAATTTCGATCCTTTTTAACTCTCCGCCGGAAAGACTGGCATTGACCTCTCTCTGAACATAATCCTTCGGACATAAACCTACATCAAATAAATAATTGCAACCGGTACAAGTAACCCCTATCCCTGGATTTTGCTCTTGCCTTTGTTCTTGCTTTTCCTCTTGCTCCCGATCTTGTTTTTGCGCTAGCTTTCTGGCGGATAAGCGGAGTAATTCTTCTACCGTAATGCCCTTAAACCTTGGCGGTTGCTGAAATGCATAACCGATTCCCCGGCGAGCTCTTTCCGTAATGCCAAGCTCAGTAATATCCTCCCCATCCAGGTAAATCCTCCCGGATGTTGGTCGATAAATTCCCATAATTATTTTGGCTAAAGAGGACTTCCCACCTCCATTGGGGCCGGTAATCACATAAAAATGATTGTCTTCCAGAATGAGATTAATGTCCTTTAAGATCGCTTCCGACTCCTTTACTCCATCCGGGTAATATGAAATATCCTTAAGTTCCAGCATTTTGGATTCCTCCTCTCTTTTTCCGTTGTAATTTTCTACAATATTAATAACAAATATTTGCCATTTTCTTTTTTTTGTTTTATTATTACCTATATATAGTATTTTTAATATGTGGAGGTTACCTTATATGGATTTAAAAGGTAAACACAAAAAGCAGCTTGAAAAGAAGGCTAGAATTCTGAAAGCAATGGCGCATCCCATCAGACTTTGCATTATCAGAAATTTGATCGATACAGGTGGCTCTAATGTTTCGCATATCCAGGAATGCTTAATGCAACCACAATCAACTATTTCCCAGCACCTCTATAAATTGAAAGCAGCAGGAATTATCAACGGTAAGAGAAAAGGTACGGAAATTACGTACAAAGTAATTAACGATGATGCCATCAAGCTGGCCTATCTGCTTTTCCCTGAAGAAGCCGTTTGAGAAGCTTCTCACCTTCCTGGTATACACTTTACGCCGCCGCTCCTAACCAAAAAGTAACGGTAACAAAAGACCTAAGACAATCCCGAAATTGGCATAATTGCTATGCGAAGAATGACTCTTCGGAATTAGTTCATCGCTGGTGATATAAACCATCGCCCCGGCAGCAAACGCAAAAGACGCCGAAATAAAGACCGGGGAAATAGTCGCTAAACTTGTCCCAATGGTTGTCCCAAAAAATGTTGCCAGACCGGTTATTGAGGTGATAAAAACAATTTTCCTTTTGCGCATCGCATGACTTAAGGACAACGGCATCGCCACACTTAAACCTTCCGCAATATTATGGATGCCGATGGACAGGGCGGTATAAAAACCCAAGGATACTGATACTTCATTACTAACGCCAATCGCTATCCCTTCAGGAAGATTATGCACCGCAATACCAAGGGCAATAAAGTAGCCCATCTTCAAATATTCATTATTTTGCGTATCATCGTTTTTATGAATATGCGGCAGGATAATATCCAGTAAAGCTAGAAAACCAGCCCCGCAAATAAAGCCGATAATACATGGAAGAATACCGCCTAAGGCGATACTTTCCGGAATCATGCTTAGAGTAGATAAGCCCAGCATGATGCCTGCGGCAAAACCCAATGAAAAAGATAAAGTTTTTTTGGAGGGGGTTCGAAGTAATAACGTGATCAAAGCACCCACACCGGTTAATAAACCGGCAATCAAGCTTAACAAATAGATCGAAATCATTCTCACCCTCTCATTACTGTTAGATTTTCTTGGCAGATATTTTCAATGTCTTTTTTATTGTAGGTTTTTTAGTATGTCCTGTCAATATGCGTATTATTTTCGCGCTTGCTCTTCCATTTTTTCCCTATTTGATCCGCTATTTTTCATTTGAGCCGCCAACTTGCTTTGCAAGAATCGATTAAAAATTTTAAAGAGGAGATTTTTGAGAAAATCCCCTCTTTTTTTATTCCCTTTTTCAGTTTCTCAACGCCTCCCGGCAGATGATCCTGATTTGTCATCATTTCCGGGCGGAAAGGATTGTATCCGTCAGCTCATTTAAATCCTGCGTAAAATCAGTAACAGGTTTCCCGCCAGCGATATCCCGGGCAATACTTTTTAAACGGGAAACCAGCTTCACATCAGACGTCACATATACCCGGTCAATATCATCATCAAATCTTTTCACTATTGCCGTGATGTCCTCTTGCAATCTGTTTGTCATCTGATTCTCTCCATTAGCCGCTAAATTGATCCCCACCCAGGCATTATCATCGGCTAACACCACTGTGGCCGCGTCAACCGCCTGAAGCTTGCTAATCTGCTGAGCAAGAGCCTGTGCGCGTTGAGACTGTGAATTGAAGTCGGTTGGCGTGGTTTGCGGTCCGGGTGTCGGTGCAGGTTGCGATGGAACCGGCGTTGGGGTTGGCGAAGGCTGCACAGGTCCCGGCCTTTTAGCCGGGCTGCAACTGACAGCACTGAAGATGATGCCAAAAGCAAGTATCATTACGGAAAGTATCGGCAAGTACTTTTTCATAATTTTCTTATTCACGATAAACCTCCTCATCCGCTTTTGCAAAAATATTATTCAAGCATAGTATCTTCTGCTTTAGCCGGACTTATGCATATCCCGATACTTTTACTTGCGGACATGCAAAAAACCGGCACTAGATAGTACCGGTCGTTTATCTTGTTATATTGTACCGTTAAAAAAGTTTTGCTATTAACGCACGATAAACAAGCTCATGTATTTCCGAGATAGTTTTAATCTGGTTGTTTTGCACACAGGAGATGGTGGTCCAATGATACTTATCAGCAACCCAACGGGCATTTTCATACGATTGCCGCAAAAATTCACTGTTCGTTTCGTGAATATCTTTTTCGCTTTCACCGGTAATCTTATTCTTTCGTGCGGAGATTAAACGGTCGGCGAAGCTGGGCGGAAGATCCAGGAAAACGACCAGATCCGGCACCGGTAAGGCAAATAAGTTGAATTCCAGATCCCATAACCATTGCAGGTATTTTTCCTTTTCTTCGTTAGTCGCAAATTTAACGGCCTGATGGACCATATTCGAAGTCGTATAACGGTCGGCCACAATAATGCCTCCTGCTTCATAAAATTCCTGCCACTCCGTCCGGAAAGTCGCATAGCGGTCAACGGCATAAAAAGTAGAAGCAGCATATGGATTCACCGCATTAGGGTCGTGACCAAAAGCCCCGTTTAAATACATTTTAACCAATGCTGATGAATCACTCTGATAATTTGGAAACTCGACCTTCCGTACATTCTGCCCGTCCTGTTGCAGCCGCGTATAAAGCATCTCGGTTTGGGTCTTTTTCCCGCTGCCGTCGGGAGCTTCAATCACAATTAATTTTCCTTTTCTCTTTTCGGTCAACTGCTTCTACCTCCATCACCCATCACTTTTCACCTGGTACACTTCAACTGGTACTTTTCACCCCTAATACTCTTCACCCAGTACTCTTTTACCTGTTACCTTTTAACCCTTACTTTTCTCCAATCGTTACAGTCACATACATCGTCCTATTCTGCCGATGAATGAGCATGATCGCCTTATCACCAATCTTCGTATTCCGGACTAATTCCTGCAAATCATCCGGTTTGGTAATGGGCTTTTTATTATACTCCAGCACAACATCACCTCTCTGCAAGCCGGCTTTATCCGCAGGTGAACCTTCCTGCACAGCACTGACAAGAGCCCCTTCCGCTTTATCTAAGCCAAAATAGTTTGCCAGTTCTTCGGTGATCGGTTGCATATATACACCCAGCCAGGGACGGATGACCTTGCCTTTATCGATTAAATCCTCGAGGACCTGTTGCACCGAAGAGCTGGAGATGGCAAAGCCAATTCCTTGCGCCTGAGCATTGATCGCCGTATTAATCCCCACCACTTCACCCTGCAGATTGAGCAGAGGTCCGCCACTGTTCCCAGGATTGATGGAAGCATCCGTCTGGATTAAATCTTTAAATTCCCGACCGTCAATGACAACCGGCCTGCCCTTGGCACTAATTACCCCGACTGTCACCGTATGATCCAGTCCGTAAGGATTACCAATCGCGATCACCCAGTTCCCTACTTTTGTCGCATTGGAATCTCCCAATTTCAGCAGCGGCAGATTCGAACCCGCCTTTATTTTGATGACGGCCAGATCCAGCTCCGCATCTGCCCCGATAATCTCCGCCTCGTATGGCTCCTGGCGGCTGGTTAGATACACTTTTATCTCGGTGGCGCCGTCAACGACATGATTATTAGTCAGAATATAGCCGTCCTTCGAGATAATAAAACCTGAGCCTAAACCCTGACTTTCTCTGATTTCGGGCTCCATCCGAAAACTATCACCGAAGAAATCACGGAAAAATGAATCATAGGGATTCATAAACAAATCATTAGGATTCGTCCGCACCTTGGTCACAGTCTCGATTTTGACAACGGCGGGACCGGCCTCTTCAATAATCTTTTCAATGGTCTGGGATTGCACAAGGGACTCCATATTGGCCGGAATTACCTTCCCGCCCTGTTCATCTTGCGCACCAACTTCCATGGGCTTGTTGATGCTCCAGGGAACATCATAACCCTTGACAGTTAAATAAAATCCCGCGCACAACACGCCACTTAAGAAAATCAGTAAAGTATAGAAAACCAGCAGCTTATTGACTCTTAAACGTCTCATTTTTCCATCCTCCCTTAAACATGATCGGTTTTGTTCCGCTATCCTAATCCTAATATAAAGGGAAAACCTTAAAATAATCTGAGAATAGTAAAGGAAATGAAAAAGGTCGTTCCTATATTTTCTTTACTTTCTACTCTTAATTTACCACCATGCTCCTTGATAATCCACTGGGCAATCGCTAAGCCCAAACCTGCCCCCTCTCCTGTCCGCGAAGTCTCCGAGCGGTAAAACCGTTCGAAAATATGCGGTAAATCTTTTTCCGGAATGCCGGGGCCTTCATCTTGAAAAATAAGCGTAACCTCGTCCTCCGCGCGTACCACTTTAAAGAAAAAGTTCTTCCCCGGAGGGGTATACTTAAAACCGTTATCCAGGAAAATATAAAGCATCTGTTTAAAATAATCCGGGTCAACCCGCAGGACTACTCCTTCCGCATCTTCTAAGGCGGTAATAAAATTTTGCCCTTTTGCCAAAAAGCGGGCTTGACGGACAACTTCGTCGAGCAGAGAAACTAACTCCACCTCCTGATAGTTTAAACTGACCCCCGAATCCGCCTTGGCTAAAGTTAGCAGCTCCTTCACCAAACGATTCAGTCGCCTGGTTTCCGAGGAAATATCAGAAAGAGTCTCCTTTTGCAATTCAGCATCATACTTATCCAATTGCAGCAAAAAGTCCACATTTCCCTGAATAGAGGTAAGGGGAGTGCGCAGTTCATGTGAGGCATCGGCCACAAAACGCTTTTGGAAGGAAAGGGTTTCGGCCAGCCGTTTATATGCCTCCTCAAGACCTGAAAGCATCTGATTAAAAGTATGAGCCAGCTCTCCTAATTCATCCGGCGGTCCGTTATACTCAACCCTCCTTTGAAAATTCCGCTCTTCCCCAATTGATTTTGCTTCCTTGGTTAAATGCCTGATCGGGGCTAAAGCGCGGCCGGACATAAACCAGCCTAAAAAAAGGGAAAGCAGTAAGGAAAAAAAACCACCGATCAGGAGAATTCTCTGTAACCGGGTTAAAGCGATGGCCACATACTTTAACGGGCGGGCCACCTGTAATAGCCCGACGATTTCCCCTTCAAAGATCATCGGTTCCACCAACATCCGGAATTCCTGATTCTCCACTTTAAAAGTACTATATTTACTTTTTCCCTGAAAAACCTCTTCCAGGATCTTCCGGTCGATGGGTAAACTGTATGTACCTAAGTTTTGCGAACGAGCCACAATCTCCCCGCTTTGAATGACGACTTGCAGATAAACATCAGGGGCGGCAAACACCTCTACATCAGGCAAAACGATCTGGCGCAGGAAAAAGGGCAAGGTACTGACAACCTTCGTTGATTTCAAAACTTCATCGGCCTTGACCTCCATTTCCCTTTCCAGTTGACTCATGAGCGAATAATGCAATAATAGATACACAAAGCTGCTCAGTACCAATAAGATGGCTAGCAATATACCTGTAAACCTGATTGTTAAGCGCCAACGTATCGACATTCTTTCACCTGCTTTTAGCCTTTCTCCAAACTTGCTTTCCATTATGCGGCTTTCTTGCTCTTTATTCCTGCTATTTAATCCTGCTCTTTTAAGGTGTATCCGATTCCCCTGACCGTATGCAATAACCGTTTCTCCCCGTTTTCCTCCAGCTTCTGGCGGAGATAGCCGATATAAACCTCGAGGACATTGGATTCACCCTGGTAATCATAACCCCAGACCGTATCCATGATCTTTTCGCGGGTCAGAATCTGGCGGGGGTTTTTCAAAAAATAAGCCAGTAATTCATACTCTTTGGCGGTAAGACTAAGCTCCCGCTCCCCGCGCCAGGCCTGATATGTTTCCGGGTTGAGCTTCAAATCACTGAAAGACAATACTGTCTCCTCTGTCTCCCGGTAACGACGCAATAAAACCCTCACCCTTGCCAATAATTCCTCCAGGGCAAATGGTTTAATCAGATAATCATCCGCTCCGCAATCCAACCCTTTCACACGGTCCTTTACCTCATCCCGCGCCGTAAGCATGAGAATTGCGGTCTGCACCTCTTTTTTCAGGAGGCGGCACACTTCAAAGCCATCCATCTCCGGTAGCATGATATCCAAAATCACTACCTGCGGCCTTTCCCTGACTGCTAATTCCCAACCCTTCATCCCGTCATCAGCGGCAAGAACACTATACCCGGCATAAGACAAGCTTCGGACCAGCATCGCTCTGATTTTTGGGTCATCATCTATGACAACGATCTTTTCTTTGGCCATCATTTGATCATCCTTTAATACTCCATCGTTTTATTGCTATTATTTTCATTTTACCATATTCACGTACACAATTGAAAAAGAAACAGCCTTCGTTCGCTCAAAGGGCAAACAAAGGCTGTTTTTCATGCTTATTTTTTATCTCAAAATCTACCTGGACAGATTGGAACAGCAAATTTCGGCCCATTCTCCTTTTTAAAGCATTCTCTTTAAACGTTCATTGGGAATAATGCCGGGAATCCGGCCGCGCTTGGCAATCGGCCTGCCTTCGATCTCCTTTAAATCCATGGTCATTTCAATGGGAGATGCCGCCGAAATATAACTTCCTACCCCAAAAGCGTGAGCCCCGGCCTCTTTTAACAGTCTGATCCGCTCGGGGGATAAGCCGCCGGAAACAAAAATCTTCACATGGGAAAAACCTTTTTGATCCAAACGTGCTCTTACTTCTTGCACTAATTGGGGGGTAACCCCTCCTCTTTCACTGGGCGTATCCAAACGAACACCCTGCAAATTGGTCCCTAATGCTTCAGCAACACGGAGGCTTTCCTCCGCTTCATCCTTAAATGTGTCAATTAAAACGGTGCGTGGTTCGCCCGAAGGCATAATATCATGATATGCTTTGGCTACCTTCACCGAATCGCCCATAATTAAAAAGATCGCATGTGGCACGGTGCCCGCGGGCTCTTTCCCGGCTAGTTTTGCCCCGAGAATACAGCTTGCTCCGTCTGCACCACCAATAATCGCGGCTCTTTCCATGACGGGAGCAATGGCCGGATGAACATGTCTGGCCCCAAAACAAAGCATCAGACTATCCCCTGCCGCCTCCTTCGCTTCCCGGGCGGCGGTTGCCCAACCGCTGGAGCTGGCGAAGATTCCCAGAAGCGCTGTTTCGTAAATCCCGAAATCCGCATATTTACCTTCAATCCGCATCACGACTTCTTTGGGCTCAAAAAAATCCCCTTCCTTTAAAGACCACACTTTGACATCACAGTTTTGGAAGAGTGCCATTACTTCCGGTACACCGGCTAAAAGACCGCCGCGACGCGCAAATACTTCCGCTGTAACAACTGTGTCCTTTAAGCCACTTTTCTCCAGAATCTCTTGCGTTTTCACAAAATATACATCGGTTGTTGCCCCTTGCACTATTTCCTCATGCTCTGCCGAAAATAGGATTCTGCCTTTTTCAGGTTTCAAAGCATAAACCTGAGCAAGCGTTGATATTCTTTCCTTCATTTTCTACCTCCTATAAGCTTCTTCCATCCGGTTTTTTGTTGCGCTAGTTTTGATAGATTTTTTTATAGATTTGATAATTAAAAAGGACTCGGTCTACATATTCCCTGGTTTCTTTATAAGGTATTTGCTGAATATCCTCTAATTCTCCGGTCCAGTTTCCTTCTGTCATCCATCTTCTTACCTTATACTCACCGGCGTTATATGCCGCCAGCACTTTCACCGTATTGCCTGCAAAATTCCGGTTTAAATAAGCAAGATACCAAATCCCCATCGGGATGTTATAGCTTGGACTATATAGTTTTTCCGCGGTATAATCCTTGATTTTCATCTTTTCCGCAATCCAGCTTCCGGTCTCCGGCATGATTTGCATTAGTCCCCGCGCTCCCACCGGAGATTGCGCCGTCGAGAGAAATCTGCTTTCCGCCTTAATGATGGCTAGAACCAGAAAATGATCCACCTCATAGCTGGCACAATTCTGCAACACCAACTCGCGATGCGGAAAGGGATATAATTTTTGCAAAAACCAGGAACTGGTAAGGATATATATAAAAAATAAGCCTACAAGGAGGACTAGCCCCACTTTTTTAAGCGCTTTTTTATACAATCTCGTTCCTCCCACTTGTTTACGCTGTCACGTCTTTCTGTTATTCACTGCTCCACTATTAAATTTATTACATACTTAATCCTTATTTAATACTTACTTTACGAGTTGTTTCCATAAGATATGTATCCTTTGGTTTGTCTCAAGCATTCCCCCGCTGTTATCAATAATCCTGTGCGCATATTTTCTCTTTTCGGCCAGGGGCATCTGCGCTTGCAGCCGTTGCCGTGCTTCCTCTTCGCTTAGATCATCTCTTGCTCTTAGTCGGCTGATCTGTAATTCTTCCGGTACCTCAACCAGCCAAACCTCATCCACAAGCTCGGCCATCCCCGTCTCCAGCAAAAGCGGGGCATCAACCACAATGAGAGACACATCCTTTTGCGCGCGGTATTTATTTATCTCTTCCAGAATTCTGGCATGAATCTTTGGATGCATGATCTTATTCAAAGCTTCTCTTTTTTGCGGATCACGAAAAATCACTTGCCCCAGTTCTTTTCTTTTTAAAGAACCATCCTCACGCACTATCTCATAACCAAAACACCTGACAATTTCTTGCCAGGCAGGACTTTGCGGATAAACAAGTTCTCGGGCCACAGCGTCCGCATCTATTATCCTTGCACCAAGCTCGCGTAATGTTTGGGAAACGAAGCTTTTTCCCGCAGCAATGCCTCCGGTTAAACCAATTACCAGCACTTCACTTCTGCTGCTCCCTTCGCAAATATTATTTTTATCATACCTATTTATTTTGTTAATAGCAAGGATTTTTCATCAAAAATATCATTAAACCAGTTGGAAGCATTTTTGTCCAGATATTCTCCATAATAGCCTAGCCCGTCAGGCTGCCCATCTTTGTTCACATCATCGTATTTCGAGCCGTCAACTCTGATCGCTATATTATTCTTATGACGTATGATGTTTTCCAACTTAATTGTACCGGCCTCTTCTTCTGATATATTAGCGGAAAAAACGCCTTTATCCAAACGTAAACTATGCGTTAATTCATGAGACAAAGCAGTATTCGGAAAAGAGGTAACATTATATATTGCATTGGCTTTATCCCCAATTATAACTAACGACCCCTTGAGGGGGACATAGATCTGATATCCTTTACTGCTATTTGGCAAATTATAAATATATGTAGTGTGGTTTGCCTTAATTAAATTATCGATCACAATACTATATTCTTGCGATTTGCTCAGATCCTCCGGAACACTGCTATTCCAGAGAACACAACCCTTGTCATCAATATAGTACTGTTTGCTGGAAAGACTGTTAAGGAGATTTTCAAAATACTTATGATCTCCTGATTTAACAATAAGCCTTGAAGAAGGCTCCTTTTTAAGATTCAACAGCGGAATTTTACTCTTAAGTGGGGCTAATTGCTGGTCCGCCTTTGACCCGGTTTAGTTTTTAGTATTATTCAAAAAGTCACTAAACCAATTCTGATCACTATAGTAATATTGCCCATAACTGCCGTCTCCATCAGGAAAACCATTTTTATCGATATCATCCGTAGTCGGGCCATCACTTCTCATCGGGTAATCGGTTTGATAACGGAACAGGTTTTCCAGGCTAATTACAGAGCCTTCTTCATCAAGGATGCCTAGTCCTTCATACGGAGCTTTCGTTAAATTGTACTGTACCCGTAAACTATGCGCTAATTCATGGGGGAGAACATAATCAGGATGATGAGGGTCAACACCTGAAACGCCCGGGATTCCCCCTAATGCAACTATACAGCCTGCATCTACCTCTTGCATATATGAATCAGTGGATGGCATACTTGCATTATAAAATATACCTGTAGGTTTATCCGCTTTAATAAGACTGTTGACAAGGGAACTATGCTCACGCGAATTCTTGACTTTCACCGCCGCATCGGGATCAGGGAAAATTTGACCATCCTCGGTGGCATAGTATTGCTGAAAGGATACATTATTAAGCATACTTACTACATCCTGGGGATTACCCTCTAAAACCCAAAGTTGTGAAGGCTGAAACGTTTCGCTATTAAATATTTTAATGCTGGAGAGGTCTTTGGTGATGCCGGAAGTAAGCACAGTACCAGGTAAATTACCCTTAGAAAGATAACCCATGATGCCACTGCCCCCAGCACCAGTAAGCGATATGGTGGGAATACCACTCTTCAGGCCGGCAAGCGCCTTGCTCTTAAGTGTGCCTGCTACGGCAAGGGCATTATTCTTAATACTTGATAAACCACTGATTCCCTTTGCTAAATCATTTTTTATACCGGATAAATCGCTTTCTATCCCAGATAAACTACTTTTTATGCCAGAAAGTGTATTTGAGACGCTGGGAATACCGGTAAGCGCAATGGTGGGAACACCGTTCTTCAGCCCAGCAATGGCGGTGCTAGGAATACCGCTCTTCAGGTCGGCAAGCGCCTTGCTTTTCAGTGTACTGGCGATGCCCAGTGTACTATTCTTAATACTTGATAAACCACTGATTCTCTTTGCTAAATCATTTTTTATCCCGGATAAATCACTTTTTATCCCAGATAAACTACTTTTTATGCCAGAAAGTGTATTTGAGACACCGGGAATACCGGTAAGCGCAATGGTGGGAACACCGTTCTTCAGCCCAGCAATGGCGATGCTAGGAATACCGCTCTTCAGGTCGGCAAGCGCCTTGCTTTTCAGTGTACTGGCGATGCCCAGCGTACTATTCTTAATACTTGATAAACCACTGATTCTCTTTGCTAAATCATTTTTTATCCCGGATAAATCACTTTTTATCCCGGATAAATCACTTTTTATCCCGGATAAATCACTTTTTATCCCAGATAAACTACTTTTTATGCCAGAAAGTGTATTTGAGACACCGGGAATGCCGGTAAGCGCGATGCTAGGAATACCGCTCTTCAGACCGGTAATGGCGATGCTAGGAATACCGCTCTTCAGTCCCGCAAGCGCCTTGCTCTTAAGTGTGCCTGCTACGGCAAGGGCATTATTCTTAATACCAAGTGAACTACTCTTTGGTATGCTATTTTTTATGCCGGAAAGACTTATACCGGTTTTTATTCCTGAAAGGGTACTTGAGATGCCGGGAAGGCTATTCTTAATACCGGAAAGTGAACTTGAGATGCCCGTGTATTTATTGCTAAGCTTTGCTTGGTAGTTGTTTATTCCACTTTGTATGTTAGAAATCTTTTCGTTTTTATAATTTGATGCCTTGCCCAGCGTATCCTCATAAAACATTCTTGCCTTTGTTAAAATACTGTCAATGAAAGAACCATTATCAGCAGCGAGAACACTGCCTGGTACACATAGTGAAGTGATAATGAAGAACAGGAGAACCAGTTTTACCTTAGGGTTTTTTTCGTTCATTTCAAACCGCCTCCCAGTTATATTATTCCCTTAATTCATATTTTAGCATATTTTTTTGAATATTCCAAGCATTTTACGCACCTACTTTAAAATTAATCCAGCCGCATTTTTAGCACAAAAAGAACGGCGGTTTTTTACTCCGCCGCAGTAAAACATCCTTATAGCAATAAGTTGTTATTTACTATTAATATTGTTTGCATAGTATTCGTCCCACCAGTACTGGTTGTTAGGATCAAAATATTCACCATACCTGCCGTTCCCATCAGGTTGCCCATCATTATTAATATCATCCAATTTGGAACCGTCATCTCTCATTGGATAGCCAAATAAATTACGATGCCAGTTTTCCTCACGAATTGCGCGAGCTTCTTCATCTTTTCTACCTTCTTTGGTAGTCGTATCCATGCCTAATCCTTCTTCATGACTAAAAGTATGAAGAAATTCGTGTAACGTCGTGATATCAAGATCAAACAAGTTACCACTAGTCGTAATCGCCGGGATTTTCCCTAATGTAATCTTGTTTTTCTCCTTACTATGATCTACCCTTGAAATCGAGGCCAGCTCATCTTCATAAAGCCATATTTCTGTTGGCGTCTTTGCATTAATAATACTTTCAATAACAATGCTATAATTAGACGATTTATTGGGATCCTCCTTAGCTCCGGGATCCATCAAAACATAACCGTCGTCATCAATATAAACCGGCCGGCTGGAAAAATTGTTAAGCACATATTCAATGACATCTTTATCACCTTTCTTAACCCTTAGTTGTGAAGGTGGATTTAAAGCTTTACTAACACTTGAGATATCAGGGAGAACACCGGCAACGGCCACTGTAGGAACGTAGCTCTTGGCAAGTCTACTTGCTAAGCCGAGAGCACTACTTGACAAACTACCGATATCCTTCGGTAAACCGGCTTTTATGCCGGAAAGACCACTTTTTATACTGGAAAGTGTGCCGGCTATACCAGCAGAAACACCGGTATTTGTTGGTATATATTTTTTTATACCCGCAAGCTTTTGACTGCCTATTTCTGATATTTTACTCGCTATGCCGGAAAAGCTCTTAACTCCCGATAATGAACCTGTACCGGAAACGCCGGTAAGGGCTACGGTTGGAACATAGCTCTTGGAAAGTCTACTTGCTAAGCCGAGAGCACTACTTGACAAACTACCGATATCCTTCGGTAAACCGGCTTTTATGCCGGAAAGACCACTTTTTATACTGGAAAGTGTGCCGGCTATACCAGCAGAAACACCGGTATTTGTTGGTATATATTTTTTTATACCCGCAAGCTTTTGACTGCCTATTTCTGATATTTTACTCGCTATGCCGGAAAAGCTCTTAACTCCCGATAATGAACCTGTACCGGAAACGCCGGTAAGGGCTACGGTTGGAACATAGCTCTTGGAAAGTCTACTTGCTAAGCCGAGAGCACTACTTGACAAACTACCGATATCCTTCGGTAAACCGGCTTTTATGCCGGAAAGACCACTTTTTATACCGGAAAGTGAACTTTTCACGTTCGTGTATTTCGTTTGATAATCGTTTATTTTGTTTTGGATGCCGGATATCTTTGCGTTTTTATAATCTGACGCCTTGTTCAAAGTATTCTCATAAGCATTCTTTGCCTTTGATAAAAAAGAGTCGATTATACCATCACCAGCAGCCAAAGCCCTGCCTGGCAGGCAGAGCGAAGTGATAATATATACCAGAAGAAGCCCCTTACAGTACCTTTTTAGCCTTTTTTCGTTCATGTTGTCGCCGTCCCCCTTAATTTATTCATCATTCTGTATTTTAACATACTTTTTCGAATATTCCAAGCGTTTGCGCACCAGTTTTTAAACTAAAAGAACATCCTTAAGCCCATTTCCTCCCTTAGTGCTGACAGTGCGGGCAAAAAACCGTGCCCCGCCCTGCCACCACGATTCTTTGCAGGGGGATACCACATTTTAAACAAGGAAGTCCTTTGCGCCCATAGGCCTGTAATTTTTCCTGAAAACCGCCTTTTTCCCCGCGTCCGTCAACATAATCCCGCAAAGAAGTTCCGCGATACCTGACCCCTTCCGCCAGCTTGAAACGAATCGCCTGATAGAGCCTGGCAATCTCCTCTTCCTCTAATGTGCTCAGGTCCCGTTGCGGATGTATGCCGGCGGCGAAGGAAATCTCATCTGCGTAGATATTCCCAATACCCGCAATCCGCCTTTGATCCAGTAAAAATGCTTTCAGGATTCCCTTTTTGCCTGCTATTAATTTTTGCAGGCTTTCCAGGGTAAACTCCGGCGAAAGCGGTTCATACCCCAGTTCCTGCAAGCCTTTGATTCCGGCCCAGCAATCTGTCCGGGTAAGATAAATCAGACCGAATTTGCGCAGATCGGTAAACCGCCAGTCTTGACCCGAGGATAAACGAAACCGCACATGAGTATGCTTGCTGAGCGGTATATCAGGAGCACACACGGTCAACTGGCCGGTCATCCGCAGGTGAATCACAAGAGTAAGCCCCTGGTCAAGGCGAAAAAGGAGATATTTCCCTCTGCGGGCGGCCTCTTTAATCGTCCGCCCGGCAATTTTTTCCTGAAAGACTGACGGCTCCATATTTTTGATGATCTTTTTGCAAAATACCTCTGCGAACTCGATCCGTTGGCCTTCGATAAAAGGCGTCAAAGATCTTTTCACTGTTTCTACTTCCGGTAATTCCGGCATCTTGTTCACCTCAATACATAGTCTGTTATTCTCCTGCTTCCTCATTTTCCAGCTCAAGCGGCTCTGAATCATACCAGTTCGGTCCTGTTTGCAGATCCACCTTCAAGGGAACGCTGAGGGGATAAGCCTGAGACATCATTTGATTTACTAACCGCCCCACCTGCCTTACTTTCTCCTTTGGTACCTCCAGGATTAATTCATCATGTACCTGTAAAAGAAGGGCTGTCTCCGGCTCCTTTTCCTGCAAAGCCTGGGTGAGCTTCAGCATCGCCAGCTTGATAATATCGGCGGCACTACCCTGGAGCGGTGTATTCATCGCCGCCCGCTCCGCAAAACTCCGCAAGTGAAAATTCCGGCTGTGCAGATCCGGCAAATAACGGCGCCTGTTCAGAATAGTTGTCACATACCCTTTTTCTTTTGCTTCGGCCACTGTCCTGTCCAAATATGCCTTGACCTCCTGATAACGGGTAAAATAGTTTTCAATATATTCTTTGGCCTCGGCCCTTGATATCCCTAAATCACGGCCTAAGCCGAAATCACTGATCCCATAGACAATCCCGAAGTTTACTGCCTTGGCCGCACGGCGCATCCCGGCTGTCACAGCATCCATCGGCACGCCGAAAACCTCCGACGCGGTCCGGGCATGAATATCCTGATTACACCGGAAAGCCTCAATCAGGACATCATCACAGGCCAGGTGGGCGAGTACACGCAGTTCGATCTGTGAATAATCGGCAGAAAGCAACACTTTACCCCTTGAGGGTAAAAAGGCCCGTCTGATCCGCCGCCCTTCCTCCATCCGAATGGGAATGTTCTGGAGGTTCGGCTCGGTGCTGGATAACCGCCCGGTTGCCGTTACCGCCTGATTGAAGGTGGTGTAGACCCGACCGGAAACCGGCTCCCTCAGTGTGCTTAAACCATCAATATAAGTGCTTTTTAGCTTAACCAACTGCCGATAATCGAGAATCTTGGCGACGATTTCATGCTCCGGTGCTAAAGCCTCTAACACTTCGGCCCCGGTGGAATAACCGGTTTTCGTCTTTTTCCCTTTCGCCAGGCCCAGCTTTTCAAAGAGCAAGACACCCAGTTGTTTTGGTGAATTAAGATTAATCTCTTCACCGGCCAGCGCAAAAATTTCCTCGGTGAGACGCCGGATCGAGGCATCAAAATCCTGCCCCATCTCGCCAAGAATACCTTCATCCAAAGTAATGCCTGTCTGCTCCATCTTCGCGAGAACAAAAGCCAGAGGCATTTCTACTTTCTGATAAAGCATGCTCATTTCCTGCCCGGTTAATTCCTCATATAGACTGTTGCCTAACTGAGCCAGCGCCTCCAATAGGAGCGGAAGGCTTTCCACAGTCTGCGGCCGCACGCTATAATTAAGCCTTCCCTGCGCCAACGACCATAAATCCTGTGGCGAGCGGCTCGGATCCAGTAGATAGGCCAGTAAAAGCGTATCTCTGATTTCCTGTTCTTCGATGCCGGGCGGAAGCTGTATGCTCTCCGAATCAGCATGCAAAGCCAAAAGCACGGTCTTCAGATCATGAATAATTATTTTTCGCTTTCTCCCCAGACTATTGACCAGGAATTTCTTCAAAAGCGCCCGGTACGAGGCTAATTCCTGCTCATCGTGCCAGCTTAGGATCGCTGACGGCTCATCGTTGATTTTGAGACCACAGGCGACAACTTGCCATTGCCGGGGGGATTTGCGCTCCGTCTCCACATAAAAGGCAACCTGTCCTTGTAAACCTTGGCTTTGTATCCCTTGAGCTGCTTGATGAAGAGTTTCATCCGGTTCAAACAAATTTAACTGTCCGCTCGCCGCCGCCTGCTTACCTGACTTCTTTCCCCTGTTTGCGGCTTCCTGACCCAATTCTGTGTCTGCCTCGCCAAGTTCGGCGCTTGCCCAGTCAAGATATTCCCGCAAAGCCTGCTCACTGTCCAGAACAAGATATTCCGGGGAAACAGGTGAAGCGGCTGATTCTCCCTCCAAAGCGCTGTCTATTTCTCCGGAAGACCCTTTATTGATGCTCTCCCATTTTTCCCGCACATTTTGCAGGATGTTTTTGAATTCCAATTCCCGCAATTTCTCGATCAACTGCGGATAATCCGGCTCTTTTTGACGGCACTCCGCCAAGTCTAGCGTAAGCGGTGCATCCAGGACGATCGTGGCAAGTTTTTTGCTTAATAGCGCCTGCTCACGATATGTCCGTAATAGCTCCCCGAGTTTTTTCCCGGCAAAATCTTCCCAGTGGGCCAGGACCTCATCCAGATTGCCATATTGCTTGACCAGCTTCACCGCAGTTTTCTCGCCTATGCCGGGAATCCCCGGAATATTGTCGGAGGCGTCCCCCATTAAACCCTTCACATCAATCATTTGCCGGGGGCTTAATCCGTATTTCTCCTGCAAAAGACCTTCATCATAGATTTCGATTTCCGTAATCCCTTTCCGTGTTAAATAAACCTTCGTTTGCGGAGAGATTAACTGGAATGCATCACGGTCCCCGGTGACAATCAGATTGCTTAAGCCTTGCTCTTCACCCCGCCGGACGATCGTACCGATGAGATCATCCGCTTCAAAACCATCCATTTCGACAAGGGCAATATTCATGATTCTCAATAAATCTTTTAAAACGGGAAACTGCGGACGCAGCTCATCGGGCATCCCTTTTCTCGTCCCTTTATACTCGGCATAGACCTCGTGCCGAAAAACAACCTTGCCTTTGTCAAAAGCCACAACCAGATACTCCGGTTTTTCCTCTTCCAACACTTTAACCAGCATATTATAGAAGCCATAGATGGCATTGGTAATAAAGCCTTGCGAGTTTGAAAGCATCGGGATGGCATAAAAAGCCCTATTGGCCAGACTATTTCCGTCGATAATCAATAATTTCTCCGCCAAATTCTTCACCTCATCCTCTTGGGGGATATACCAACATTATATAAAGAAAACCAGGCTTGTGCCAATCTTTTTAAACGCGGCAAAAAGTCTTGGCCGCACTTGCTTATGCTTGCCTGAAATATCTACTTCCGACTACTCAAAAAACAGTGTACAGCGAAATATTTTCAGCTGTACACTGTTTATTACGACGAGTAAAAAACCTCATCCCTATTACTGCTTTATCCGTTAATCCGTGCTCCTCCTGAACAAGGATTTTTAAGGCTTATTCTTCCTTATCGGCCGGATTCCTCCTGCTCCGGCGCCCACGCCACACGGCGATGACAATTAACCCCAATAAGGTCAGAATAACCAGATAAGGTATCGCGGCACTGATGAAGACCAGGAGATTGCCTGTGCCTACCAGGATATTGTTAATTGCTTCGATAAACGCTGCTTTGGCCCGCTGTCTGACTCCCTTCAGGCCACCGGCCGTAACCTGCTGAGTGGAAACTGCCGCTTGCTCAAGCGATATGGAAATCGTGGAGAAACTGGTTTGATTATTAAGATAGCGCAACCTTCCCTCGGTAGTCTCCAGTTGAGACCGGGTATTGGCCAATTCGTTCTCCACCGCTAAAATTTCATTCAAACTACCTGATTTGGTGAGAATATCCAACAATCTTTCTTCTTTGACCCGTAAGGCATTTAACCGTCCTGTAACGTCAATATATTCCTCGGTAACATCCTGGGAGTCAATTTCCTTACGCTTCATTTCCCCTATAGGTTCCAAGCCCGCCAGAAAGCTGTCAAAACCAGACTGGGGAATTCTTACCTGCATAGAACCGCGTTTGGTCCCCAGTTTATCGGTCGTATACTCCGTTTCGTAAGCAACATAGCCGTTAAGCGTAACGACCTTGGCTCTGATTTCTTCTACCGCCTGCTCATAATCATCCACCGTTAAGCTGAGATTGGCATTTTTGATGATTTTCCGGTCAAGAATTTCCGTTTCCACTTGTTTGGATGTTTGAACAGGGTCGGTTGGTTCGGGAGGAGCAACAGGATCTGTCGTATTCATGATCTTCATTTGACGCGATTCCCCGGCGCCCACCGCCTGATTCTCGGCCATGTAATCATATCCTGCCTCTGCCATATCCATTTCCGGACCCATGCTGGCAGCGTCAAAAAAGCTCTTAGACCGGGCAGTACCGGCAGTACTGTTGTAGCTGAAGCCTCCGTCCGCCGGTGCGGCCATATCCATGGCAATTTGGTTCGTCCCCTTAAAACCGGGAATATTGTTTAAAAATACCGGTGAAACAAGAAGAAGTAAAACCAGGGCAACCGCCACCGGAACCAGCCCGGAATAACGTTTCGCGCCAAAAAGATTTTGCAGAAAACCCCTGAAAATACCTTTTTTCATTTGAGGCACCTCTTTCTTTTTCTCTCTCACCCCTTGCTCTAATTTAGCAAACAATTCCCGGTGAAATTCCAGGGGCGGAATCATCTCTTCGAGGGAGGAAAGCTGCTCAACTATCTTCTGCAGATCTTCCATTTCTTCCAGGCATGCCGTACATTTAGCCAGATGATCTGCTACACATTCCTTTTCATGTGCATCTAATTCATTGTCTAGATATGCCGAAAGTTTATCACGTACTTCTTGACAGTTCATTTCCATCCCTCCTTTCATATTGATAGACGCCTTCTTGGCGATTTTTGTTCCCGCTGGTTAATCTGTTCCTGCTGCGCTAAAATTTTCTCCTTTAAATAACTCCTCGCCCTGCTGATTCGTGATTTAACAGTCCCCAGGGAACATTCCAACTGTTCTGCAATCTCTTCATATGATTGTCCCTGTATATCTCTCAAAATTAACGCCATCCGGAACTCCGGTGTTAAGGTATTAATCAGGTCCTGTAATTCATGCTGCAATTCTTGCCTTTCGTATAGTTCCGCCGGCCCCGGATTAGCCGTAGGAATCTGCTTTTTTATTTCCCAATCACCAATGTTTACTTCCTCATCCAACGATTCTACCGAAACCCGATATCGTTTTCTAAGCTCATCCCGGCACACATTAGTGGCAATTCGACAAAGCCAGGTGTAAAATGAAGAATCCCCACGAAAACCCTTGATGGATTGAAATGCTCTCAGAAAAGCTTCCTGAGCCAGATCATTGGCATCATGATAATTGCCGAACATGCGATAAGCCAAAGTGTATATTTTCCGTTCATAACGGCAGACTAACTCGTCAAAAGCCTGCAAATCCCCGGTCTTACTCCTTGCCACAAGCTCTTCATCCTTGTACACGGCATTGCCTCCCTTCTTAAGTACCAGATCTTCCAAAGTATCTGCTCTTCTAAAGTTCTCTTCTCTTCCAATCAGATATCCAATTTAATCTTTACGCTAATCTTAATACTTATCATATCTATCATTTTTTTCTATCAATTAATTTTATCATATTACGGATTATTTTGCTGTAAAGGTTATCTGCCTGGTAAGGATATCTTACAAAAAAAAGGGGAAAATACCGTTAGAAAGGAGGCTGGTAGGCAAAAGGAAATAATCACTCATTCGTCCAAAGCGATACAGATAAACAAACAAGGAGGTCTATTCGTAATGACTGATAATCAAAACACCAAAAACTACAGTAAAAATTACCAGCAAAAGGCTAATCAGAACCAGCAAAAAGCCAATCAATTCCAGCAGGAAGCGGCGGAAGAGCTGACCAAAGCGAACAGGAATTTACAAAAATCCTATGTGACTCAACCACTGGGGCAGAACAATTATGCCCAAAACAATTATGCCAATAATTATGCGCAGAATAATAATGCCGGATTCAATAACAATCAATACCAGCAGGAAGCAGCAGATGAATTTCTAAATAACAACAATTTACCGCAACAAAACCGTTCGGGGTATATTGTACCGGACCTCAACGAAGCATCTGCTAATAAAAATAACAAAGCCAATAAAAATAAGAATCAGCAACAAAATCCATAATATAAGACCTGGCATGATTATGACCAGAAGGAGAGAAAGGCACAACCGCTTTCTCTCCTCTTCATTATCCTCTTTCCAGAGAATGTTGTGGAACTTTTTTGATGCTTGCGTATCTTGAGCTTTTCGTTGTTGACAGCATGCCATATCTTTGATAGAATAATTTTTGCATTCGAAATTAGCCGCGGTGGCGGAATTGGCAGACGCAGTAGACTCAAAATCTACCGCTCGCGAGGGCGTGGGGGTTCAAGTCCCTTCCGCGGCACCAAGAAATTAATAGCTCTCAAAGTCGCTTTTCAGGCGGATTTGAGAGCTTTTTGTTTTGCCTGTATGCCTCTATATTAAATTAAGACCGATTGGAGGGCTTTTTTCCCGGAGCTTGTAACACATTTTGCACTTGCCGCATATCTTGTACTATCACCAAGAAAACACAATAAAGGAGGCAATTAATGATGTCTTGGGCTTACAATTTCAGTTGTTTAAAAAACAATGCCGCTAAACACGACGCTAAACCGGATTGTAAAGTGAATTCCATATTTGATGGCAAAAAAGGATTCCCTGCCCCGATTGATGCCAAACCCAGAATCGCCAACGCCAAATGTGTTAATGTCACCGCAAATAATTTAGCTGATTGTGTTAATGAGCCTGTTCCCATCGATGCCTTGCTTACCGGCGCTGTGGTCAAAGTACCCATCGTCCTGGCCGAATTAAATCTGCAAATCAATGTTGATGCCATTATCGACTTACCGGAACCGGCACTGGAAATAAAAGAAGTAGGTAAAAACTTAAAAATTACCCAATGCCTGCTGTTACAAGATACCAATATGCTCTTTATCAAAGGCTTTGTGCGCAAGAACATTGATTATTCCACCAGAGGCCACTGTTTCAACAAAGAAGGTGTCTGCGGCGATATTCGCCATTGCACCGTTGATGTGCCGATTAATTGCACTACTCCGGTACTCTTTAACGGCATCGAACCTCTTCAGCCGATCAGCAGCACCTCCGAAGAATTCTCCTACTTCCGGTCTAATCCCATTTCCGGGCCGGAATTCTCGGAAAAATCCAAGCTTCTCTCCAGTGATATCACCGAATTTAACCAAATCAGCACGGAATACTTTAACGAACTGCCCTTCTGTGAACTGATTTCCAGCCGCATCATCGAATTCAATGAATATCTCAATCCAACCGCCCCTCATGCCATCGTTCTCCCCTTTGAAGAAAAAGAATTCTGCAGCATCGAAGAAAAAATGGTGATCTTCTTAACAGTAAAGGTGCTCCAAAATCGTCAGCTTGCTGTTCCTCCTTTAGCCGGAGGCTTTAAATGCGATCAGCAACCACAATAGCACACGCATGGCAGGAATAGCGCGCGCATAGCAGGAGCCGGAAGTTAATCCTTCCGGCTCCCTTTTTGGGCTATCTTGCCCTCATTTTTTTAACAATCCCAGAAAACCTCTCGCCAACGCCCGCCCGATTTGTGTCCCGATTGAAGTCATCGCTGATTTGGCTAGTTTTTCAAGGGGTGTATCGGAGTTCCGTCTGCGACGACTACTCCCGCTGTCTGCGCCACTGCTGCTCCTCTTTTTACTGCTTTTACTCCCGCCACTACCTTTTTTATTACTTTCCCCATCATCCGGGCCGGCCGCCTCTTCCACCCGACTTAACATCTCATAGGCCGAAACCCGGTCAATCTGTTTGTCATATACAGCCCGCAGCGGAGATTGTTGAATCAGGTTGTTGCGCTCCTGAATAAGCAGCGGACCGATTTGACTACGCGGAGGAAGAATAAACGCTCGTTCCACGATCGACGGACTTCCTTCTTCATCCAAAAGAGAAACCAAAGCTTCCCCCACTCCTAATTGGGTAATGACCTCCACCACATCAAGGTCCGGATTGGTTCGGAAAGTCTCCGCCGCAGCTTTAACCGCTTTTTGATCACGGGGAGTAAATGCCCTTAAAGCGTGCTGTACCCTGTTTCCTAACTGACCCAGCACCTCCTCCGGAATATCAAGGGGGTTCTGGGTAATAAAAAAGATTCCCACTCCTTTTGATCTGATTAATCTTACCACCTGTTCAATTTTGTCCAGTAACACTTTGGGGGTTTCGTCAAAAAGCAAATGGGCTTCATCAAAGAAAAAGACCAGCTTCGGTTTCTCTAAATCTCCCACCTCCGGTAAAACTTCAAAAAGCTCCGCCAGTAACCAGAGTAAGAATGTGGCATAGAGAGCCGGTGCCTGATACAATTCATCCGCCGCCAAAATATTGATCTTTCCGCGTCCGGCAGCATCCGTTTGCAGGAAATCCAGGATATTTAAGGCCGGTTCACCAAAAAGGTAGTCTCCGCCCTGTTCCTCCAGCCTTAATAAAGCTCTTTGAATGACGCCGATACTTTGTTTAGAGACAGTCCCATACTGGATGGAAAATTCCTGCGCCTGCTCGGCCACATAGGTCAACATGGCTTTCAAATCCTTCAAATCCAGTAGCAACATCCCGCGGTCATCAGCAATTTTAAAGACTAGACTCAACACACTACTTTGTGTTTCGTTCAGATTTAGTAATCTAGCCAACAATAACGGTCCCATCTCCGAAATGGTGGTACGCACGGAATGTCCCTGCCGGCCAAAAACATCCCAAAAGACAACCGGAAACCCGTTATACGCAAAGGCTTCCGCAGCTATACCCAGTTTTACCAGGCGCTTCTCCACCTGCGGATTACCGGCACCTGTTTTACTGAGCCCGGATAAATCCCCTTTCACATCAGCTAAAAACACCGGCACGCCAATGGAGCTGAAAGCTTCCGCTAATACCTGTAAAGTAACTGTCTTCCCTGTCCCGGTAGCTCCGGCAATTAAGCCATGACGATTCGCCATTTTCGCAAGTAAGCTGATCTCCCGCTCATTCTTCGCAATTGGCAGACTGTATAGTTCTTCTCCCATGTTCTCCCTCCCCAATAACACAAGAATATATCTGTTACCTTAATTCCACACCGAAAATGTTTTTCCTACTACCGCTTGAATATATCTCCTAAATTTGGACAAAATAGCTCTTGAATACTAAAGAAAAAGAAAGAGGGAAAAGAAATGAACCAACATATTCACTGCATTATTAATGACTGCCACTATTATGGTCAGGGGAACAAATGTCAGGCTAAGGAAATTCTTGTGGCGACTGATCTGTTTGGCGAAAACCAACCTGATAATATTGATTGTGAAATGGCCGCCGAATTATCTCCCCAGGAAGCGGGAACCTGTTTAAAAACCTGCTGTAAAACGTATGTTCCTAGGGGCTCAAATAAAGTAACCGCTGATAATGTAACAAAGCTCTAATAAGATAGTTGCGCCGATCCACTGACAAAGGAGCTGTTGAGCACGAAAAATATTTCGTCCGACAACTCCTTATTTTCATGAAAAAAACATCCGTTAATATGGTAGAATTATTTAGGGAACTATGTAAAGGTTATTTTCGTCAGTTAAACTATAGCAATCAAGATACCGGCATAAGTAATTATTTCTTTTGTAAAGGCAGGTGATGATAAAATGTTTAAACACATCCGTTTGCTCTCTCTTTTGTCAGCGCTGCTCCTCTTTTCTTCATTGGCTGTAGGCTGTAATTTCTTCAATAAAGACGGCAAAACGACGCCGCAGAATCAGACACAGTCTGAGAACCAGACTAGCCCTGATTCCCAAAACAACCAGGACACCACGACACAGGATCCACAAGATGCCGAAACGAATACCAGCCAAACCGGCACCGGTGTATATCAAGGGCAGATTGATAGTAACTCGGTGGAAATTGAAGTAAATAAAGGAACAGCAAAAGTACCAACAGCATTCCAGCTTTCCGAGGAACTAAAAAGGGATCTGGCCGAAAGCAATTTAGGTACAGGTGATAAAGTAACGTTTACCTATGAGAGCCCCAAGGAAGGTCAACCCATTCTTACGGAAATAGCTAAACAGGAATAGGCGTAAGATTTTTTTACGTCTATTCTTTTTAGTGAACAGCAATTCATCGAAACAAAACGGAGGTACACATAAACATGAAAACCCGCTATCACAAAAAAATAGAGCCCCGCATCAGCATCATTTTTTACATAGCCATTTTCACTGCTTCTCTTCTGCTTTCAGCACACCCGACTTTGGCCCAAACAGCACCAAGCGCACCCGCACCATCCGCGCCAATTCCCGTCTTTATTGATGAACTGCCCCTCTCTTTTGATGTGCCCCCAGTGATTAAAGATGGACGAACTCTGGTGCCCTTCCGGGCCATTGCCGAAGGCTTAAGGATTAAAGTGGACTGGAACGGAACAACACAAACGGTGCAAGGAACAACCGCCGGGAAAACCCTAATCTTAAATATTGGCAATCATACTGCTTTTCTGAACGGTGAAGCTATTTTTCTGGACGTGCCGCCGGAAATAAACAATGGCCGCACCCTTATTCCCTTGCGGATTTTCAGTGAAACATTAGGCTTTCAGGTGGATTGGCTGGACAACGAACGAATGATCAAAATATGGTCTCCTCCGTCTCACCTGCCGGTGACCGGTTTCTATGCCTTAGGCAGCTCAGGGGCAAGCAGCTGGAAAAACCTTTTCCTGAAAGACTTTCCGGAAGCAGAAGCAGGCAATACCGATATCGTCAATAAAATTGCCCTGGGCTGGTATTCTCTTGATGAAAACGGCTATCTGCTAACCAAAAGTGCTACCGGCTGGCAGAGACCCTCCGGTTGGGAAACGGTTTTGGAGACGGCCAAGCAATACAATTTAAAAACCGAAATGGTCGTCCATATGACGGATCAAAACGGGGGTCTCAGACGTCTGATCGCGGACTCATCTGCGACCCGCAATGCTGTAGAAAGCATCACTAATGAAGCCGTAAGCTTTTATCATGCGGTTAATCTTGATCTGGAAGGGCTGGGCTGGCAGGAACAAGGGGATACGCTAAGTGCGACCCGCCATGATTTTTCTAATTTCGTGAATCAGCTTTATAACGAGCTGCAAAAATACAATCTCAATTTGACCTTAACCCTGCACGCTCCCAATAGTGCTTACCCCGGCTATGATTACCAGACGCTCGGAAATTGCTGTGATGAAATCATCATAATGGCTTATGACTATGGCCCCAAGCCCGAACCGCTGCAACTGGTCACCGCGGCCATCGAGGAAGCTCTGCAAACAGTCCCCGCCGAAAAACTGATGCTGGGGGTTTCCATTCCCGGTGAAACAGGCAACAGCCTCAGGCAAAAAATAGGGATAGCGAAACGGTATAACCTAAAAGGAATCGCTCTCTGGCGTCTGGGACTCGTTACCCCGGAGATGTGGAATATCTTAGAAAAAAGATAAATACCTCAAGGAAGCGTCATTAATGCTTCGTGGAAAGGAGGATCAAGATGCTGCCCCTATATCTTTTCCCCAATTTACTGGTGTTAATTATCGTTGGCTTGGCATTATTTTTGCTGGTTACTGCGCTTTTTCAATGGCTCTGGAACATTACGATGCCCGATGTCTTTAATCTGAAAAAAATTAATTACTGGCAGGCCTTTCGTTTACTGCTGATTGCCGCATTACTTTTCGGCTGTGTAAGATTGGTTTAATAAGGTTATACTACTGCCTACATAAAACAGTAGCCCGATTAGTTAGATGCTAATCGGGCTTCTGTTTTATTCATTCCGGATGGCGCTAATCGGGCTGAGGCGCACTGCCCGGTAAGCAGGATACAAACCCGCCACCAGACCGATAATAATGGCAAAACCCACGGCGAAAAGGGCCAGATACGGTGGAATCAAAGAGATATTCGTCACTTCCTCCATCGCCATGCCGTTATTTAGGTATTGTCCGGCAATATGATTAATTATTTTGGAGACTCCGTAACTTAAGCCCAAGCCCAAGGTGCCGCCGATAAAACCAATCATCCCTGCTTCGACCATAAAAAGTGAGTGGATGTCCGAAAAAGTAGCCCCAATTACTTTCATAATCCCGATCTCTTTGGTTCTTTCATAGATGGACATAATCATCGTATTGGTGATCCCCAGGGCGGCAACCAGCAACGTGATGGCTCCAATGCCTCCTAAAATAGCCTGCACCGTCCGGGAAGTCTTTTCAATCCCTTCCAGCGAATCAGCAATGGACCAACAGCTATAGCCTAAATCCTTTATCGCCTGCGAAACCTGACCGGTAACCTCAACACCGGCCGTCCGTACCATGATATAACTATAATCATTTTCTCTGTCCTCGTCATCTCTGCGCGTAGAAGTTACCCGTCCGATTCGTGTACCGGCGGAAATAATCATTTTTTCCTGCATCGGCGACATGTTTCCGTTATTTCCTTGCGCGCCCGAGAGCATATATTGGCGGATTCTTTTGATATCCTCAATGGAGCCAAACATTTGATAGGCATACTCCTTTTCGTTTCCATCCAATACGCCGACAACCGTATAATTAAAGTTTCTCTTCTTCCCCGCTCTATTCTGAATCATCAGGGTCAACCGTTTATCCATCATTTCGCTGGGATCGCCTTGCTCATTCCTCCTGTAATCGTACTTGCCCCGCTCCATCATCCGCCGGTCACTTTCCGAAAAAAACTGATTAATCACCTGACTACCGGCAACAACCACATTACTATCACCCGCCTCCAGTAAACGGCCATAAAGAGGCGTATATTCCAATTGGTTCATCACGGCCGCATCAATCCCGATCAACTGCGCCCAGCCGCTTTTCTGCCCAAGGCGCGCTTCGCCGCCCAATTCAAAGGCAGGAGAGACGGCTATTACTCCCTCCAGCCCCTTAAGCTCGGCGACAGCATCATCATTAAGCCGCTTGGCCTCCCCGACGGGATTCCCTTCATCATCAAAAACCATCCCCTGATGAATCTGAATCATGGTCAGACTGCCCCATCTTTCCATGCTTTTTCGCTGGCTTTCGTCGAGTCCGATCCCTAAGGAGAGCATGACTACAATCGAGGTAGTTCCGATTAAAACCCCTAAAACCGTCAGAATTGTCCGCAGCTTGCGCCGCCAGAGGTTTTGTCTGGCCAGTTTAATCAAATCCAGCTTATTCATTGAAAAATTCCTCACTCGCTCTTTTTCTTCTCATCCGCAGGATATAAAACGCTTCCACCACGATCACGAGAATCAGTAAAATGGTCAGGCCCTTCGTCTTCAGCAAATTCACAAAACCACCGCCGGCCCCGGACTTCCCGTCCATCGGCATGCCGGGCTTCCCGGGCATTTCCGGACCCATGCCGCCTTCCATCCCCTTCGGAGGCATTTGCTGGGCCATAACCTCCACCGTAAAGGGCTGCTCTACCCTCACATCTTTATTATTATTGTCGATATAATTAAAGACCACTTTGCCTTCCAGGGTTCCTTCCTTCTGCGGAATAATCATGCCCTGATAATAATCACTGGCGCCGATCTCCAGATTGCCCACAAAATATGTCCCGTTTTCCTTTTCAAAATCGCCTTCCACCGTCACCAAAAAATTCCCTAAAGCCACTTTCCCCACATTAACAAACTCGGCGGAAACCGGTATCATTTCACCCACAGAACACTGCGGAGGAACATCGGTAGAGATAATTTGCAATTTGCATTCCTGGGTTACCGGAATATTCACTTGTTCTTCACAGGTCAGATTAGTCCCTTGCCGATCTTCATACTCAATATCCACCGGCACGATATAGGTCTTGGCCACCGCATTCGGATCTACATATAAATCAATATCCTTTTGCAAAACGGTTTTCCCGGGGATGTAGTCAATAAAAAAGCTATTACTGCTGTTCACCGGAGAAAAAACCGTCCCGCCGGTAGTGGTCGTTCCCGTTGCGGAATCCTCAATTTTAATCACACCGAGGGATATTTTGACGTTTTTCACCGCCCGTTGATTCGTATTCTCGATATAAAGGCGCAAGGTAACGGTGTTTCCGGCCAGAACCTTTTCGGCTGATAAAGTATACTTATTGACGATTACCCTCGGCTTAGTGCCTATCTCCATTTCTTCTTCGGGCAAAGGCAGATTAATGGACTCTTCAATCGCCTCCTCTTTATTGGCTTGATAATCAAAGCCCATTTTTAAGGTGACCGCATTTGTTGTCTTGGTATCTTTGGCTTTTAATTGATACGTTACTACGGTCTGTTCACCTTTCCCGATGCGCATAATATTTTTTCGGTTGGAAATATCGATCACTTTAAAGTTGTCCCCACCCACCAAGGTAAAAATCACATTACGCGCTTCCGTACTTTTGCTTAGATTCTCGACCACAAAACTGGCAGTAAAACCCTCAAGAATATCCGGATTCGCGGGATTAATCTTGACCTCCTTAACCATCAGCACCGGTTTGGTTAAATCATAGGTAACCGGCACCTTAATACTGGCCGTTGCTTTGACCGATTTTTTAAAGGTCGCATCCTGGGTAGTCAAATCAATCAATAATTCATAATCTTTATTCTGCGCTTCGGCATCAACTAAAAAAGTGACCATTACCGTTCTGCTCTCGCCACCTTTAATACTGTCAATGGTCAGATCCTGTCCCGGTTTAACCGTGAAAGGATAGCTTCCTTTGCTCTGGTCATTCCCTTTGACATCAAAAGTCAAGGTAGAGTTAAAGCCGGGATTGTTGGTCAGATTCCGGATGATGAAAGAAAGGGTGAATTCGCCCCCGGCCACAGCATCCTCCGCATCGATCTTTTCCAAAACAAGAATCGGTTCGATGGTGTCCGTTTCAAGAACTGCCGCCTGTAGCGGATTAACCTGCCAGACTATCCCACAGGCAAAGAAAAACATCAGAATGAAAATAAGAGCCATCCCTTTAGAAAAAGCTTTATGAAAAGTTCCTCTTTTAAATCTATTTCCCAACATTATTACACTCCTCTTATTCTTCATTTTTTTCATTTTTGGTAATCCCTTGAGCATTTGTATTATTAACAATCTTTATTATCTTCCCATCACGCATACTGATTACTCGATCTCCATATTGCGCTATCTCCAGGTCATGGGTAACCATAATTATGGTCACCCCGGCACTCTTGGCTTTTTCTTTTAAAATCTCCATTATCTCGATCGTTGTCTTACTGTCAAGGTTTCCGGTCGGTTCATCCGCGAAAATAATTTTGGGATTATTCACCAAGGCCCGGGCAATACTAACTCTCTGCTGCTGTCCTCCGCTCATCTCCGTTGGCTTATTTTTCAGCCGGTTGCCCAGCCCAACCTGTAGCAAAAGTTCGCGGGCCCGTTTTTGCCGGAGCTTTTTATCCACCCGGTCAAAAATCAGCGGTAAAGCAACATTCTCCAAAGCCGTTAGTGATGGAATGAGATTGTATGATTGAAAAATAAAACCCATATACTTGCGGCGGAAACCAGCCATGTTTTTTTCTTTCATCTTCGTCAGGGAAACACCCCTCAATAGTACTTCCCCTTTGGTCGCCCGCTCTAATCCGGCCATAATATGTAATAACGTTGACTTACCGGAACCGGATGTTCCTAGAATACACAAAAACTCGCCTTCTTCTATTTCCAGATTCACATTGTCAAGAGCGGTAATTACTTCCTGCCCCAGACGATATTTTTTGGTAAGGCCTTTTATTTCAATTAATGCCGCCAATAAACGCACCTCCTTCTTTTGGGAATAGACGAGGAAAACGGTAAAAAGTTCCGTTATTTTTTACCATACTGCAAAATTTCTCAGCGTACATTTTTACGGCATCGGCAGGCTTAAGATAGCGGCTATTTCTTTTCTTATCTCCCCGGTTGCGCAGACGCGGTGATGTAAAACCGGTTTCTGCTCTAAATCCCGCAAGGCAGGATGAACAGGCAAATTTACCGCCTTGCTCAATGCGCGCAGTAACGTAAATTCATCGTCGACTCTGACTTCCGCTTCGACTGCTGTTAAACCTGCGGCTGCCGATCCTTTTATGGCATCCCAAACACTGGCGGTAAACTTAAAAGGACTGGCCGTGGCAGTAAGAACCGTAAGGGTGTCATCATTTGTTTCCGCCCGGTAGCTTTGATAGACCTTTAAGCCCACCGCCGTATGTGTATCCAACGTATACCCGCTCTCCGCAAAGGTTGCTTTTATTGTGGCGAGAGTGGCCTCTTCCGTAGCATAACCGGCCCACAAAATCTGCCCCATTTTCTCGCGCAGGCTTTTTCCTACCGCAAAACGACCATGCTCCTGCAATTCTTTCATCCAGCCCGCAATTAAATCTCCCCGGCGTCCGGACATCTCGAAAAGAAACCGCTCCAGATTGCTGGAAATAAGAATATCCATCGAAGGACTGTTGGTCTGTTTAAAAGGCCTGTTCTTTTCATATTCTCCGGAACGGAAGAAATCCGTTAAAACATTATTCTCATTTGACGCACAAATCAGTTTATGCACCGGAACACCCATCCGGCTTGCATACCATGCCGCTAAGATATTCCCAAAATTCCCTGTGGGCACCACAAAATTGACCTTTTCCCCCGGTTGAATTTTTGCCGTAACCAGAAGGTTGGCATAAGTATAAAGATAATAAACGATCTGCGGCAAAAGTCGACCCCAATTAATCGAATTTGCCGAGGACAGGGCGATCCCCTGCTCCGCCAAATAGGCACGGTAGTCTTCATCGCCAAATATGGCCTTCACGGCACTCTGACAATCATCAAAGTTCCCTTTTACCCCTACAACGAAAGTGTTTTTTCCTTCTGTGGTCAGCATTTGCCGTTCCTGAACCTTGCTCACCCCGCCAAAGGGGTAAAAACAGATAATCTTCATGCCGGGCACATCCTTAAACCCTTCCAGCGCGGCTTTGCCCGTGTCGCCGGAGGTAGCCACTAAAATGACGATTTCCTGCCTGACCCGGAGTATTTTTAAGGCTTGCGCAAACAATAAAGGCATTAACTGCAACGCAAGATCCTTGAAAGCAGCGGTCGGTCCATGCCACAATTCCAGCACATAAAGACCGTCCCTTAATTCATGGAGTGGAGTAATGGCTTGGTGGTCAAAATTAGCCCCGTAGGCCTTTTGCACACAGGCCGCAATCTCGGCAGGCGAAAAATCCTCCAAAAAAAGGCCGAGCACTTTTTCGGCTGTCTCCTGATAAGTACCTTTTCCCAAGTTTAGCAGCTCTGCTTGAGATAAGCGCGGTACATCCTGCGGTACAAATAATCCTCCCGCGGGCACCATCCCTAACTTAATCGCTTCTGCTGCCGATACGGGGGGATGATTATCTCTGGTACTGATATACATTTCTATCACCTCAAAATTATCACAATCGCCCAATTATCGTTATTTTACCATATCCGGAACTCTCCCGCTATCATCCCGCGCTAATTTTTGTCCCTGCCGCCAATTTTTGCCCAGGGTACTACTTTTTTATCGCTTGATGAGGACATTCACTTCTTTTTATAGGGAATATCTAAGAGATCAGGCACTGTCACAAACTTGTAGCCGTCCTTTTTCAAGATCTTAATGATGTCCTTCAGGGCCGCCACAGACCCGGTTAAATCCTCTTCTTTACTCCCGGAGGAATGTTGTAAAATGATACTGCCTTCCCGGGCATTTTCCAAAATATTTGCTTTAACCTGTTCCGCGGTGAGGCTTTTCCAGTCTAACGAATCAACATTCCAGGCAATTATTTTCACCTTCAGTTTGCTGATACTCCGTACTTTTTCAGGATCCAGGGAACCATAGGGAGAACGGAATAACGCCGGTCGATAGCCGGCAAGGGACTTGATTACCGCTTCGCAGTCTTTGATTTCCTTCGCCGTCTGCTTCTCATCCAGCTTGACGATATTGGGGTGAGTCATCGAATGATTGCCGATAATATGCCCTTCCTTCGCCATTCTTTTGACCACGTCCGGAAAAAGTTTGGCCCTCTCGCCAATTAAAAAGAAGGTTGCCTTTATTTTTTCCTTGCCCAAGATATCCAATATCTGCGGCGTGTATACTGAATCGGGACCGTCGTCAAAGGTTAAGGCGACCTTCTTCTCGTCACTGGGTCCTTGCCGGTAAAAGAGGTCGGGAAACATGGAAACAAGATCAACGATCTCACGCTGGGGAAAACCTCTGTTGTCCCGTTCCGAGCCGCCGGACAACTCAAAGCTACCCTCCATCTCCTTGGGGGCGGGTGCGTTTTCCTCCGGCCGCAAATCGGGCTTATTCGGCACAAACCTTAATTCATATTCACTATTAAAAGCCCATAATGCAGCGAGAACGAAAAGAGTTACGGCAGAGAAAACAATCATCTTTTTTCTCATGAAAATCACCTCATTTTAGGGTGACCCAAACTGCCGAAACTTATTACATTAACGAAAAAGCAAGTGCCCAAACGCGACACAAGCCCGGCTACCCTGATGGATAGGTGAAATCTTGTTATTGGCAAAAAAAGGGCCCAGCAGAATTTCCGATTCTTCCGCTGAGCGCTTTGTGAGTATATTACCTTGGGCAGTTTTCGGTCATGCCCGGGACTACCTTCGGCAGCCCTCTTTGCAATGGGCGGTTTCCCTCAACATCCAATGCTTTGTGAACAAATTTATCCCTCCTTTTTTGATAACCAAAGTGCTCCGGACAGTATTTACTATATGTCGATGCACCTGGTGTTAGTCATATTTTTGCAAAAAGAACTTGCAGTAATTGTTTTTTCAGATGGATGAACTCTTCGCTTACCAATACTTTCCGCGACCGCGGCCGGGGTAAATCAACGGCCAGGGATAACTGCACCTTTGCTGGCCTGGCACTTAAGACATAGATCCGGTCAGACAAAACAAGTGCTTCTTCCACATCGTGGGTAATAAAGAGAATCGTGGGGGAATATTTGTCCCGCACAGAGATTAGCCAGGCATGCATTTCGCTTTTCGTATAAGCATCCAATGCGCCAAACGGTTCATCAAGGAGAAGGATTTCCTTATCCGCGAGCATCGTGCGCAAAAAGGCCGCTCTCTGCCGCATCCCACCGGACAAGACATGGGGAAAACTGTTTTCGTAGGCGGACAAATTAAATTCGGCCAAAAGCGACCGCGCCTTTTCACGGGCAATTGCCCGGGGGATCCCTTGAATTTCCATGCCTAAAATACTATTTTCCAATATAGTTCGCCAAGGAAAGAGCAAATCCTTCTGCAACATATAAGAAACATGCCCTCTTTTTCCGGTGATGTCCACCCCGTCTAACAAAATTTGGCCCTGATCGGGCTCCTCCAGCCCGCTGATTAGATTAAACAAAGTGGTTTTTCCGCAGCCGCTCGGACCGACAATGCTGACAAACTCGCCCTTCTCCACGTACAAAGAAAGATTCTCCAGCGTGGGGATTAGCCTGAACTGTCCCTCTTTTTCTAAAGCAGTTGCGACCACCGCAGGTGAAGTCACCCCTTTGGGCTCAGGCTCATCAACAGTTGCTGTGGCGGTTATTGTGGCGATTGGATATGTCTTTGTAAGATTACGGACTTCAAGCATCTCAGTCATCCTCCACTACGTGAAAGTACAGGTGGTTTATTGATTATCCGGCAAAAACTGATTGGTAAACGCTTTGGCAGTATCGATTTCCTTCTGCAATAAATCCTTTTCCACCATCCACTGAGCATAGTTCTCCCACACCTTGGCGTCCTGCCAGCCCCAATAAGGGGCATCGGCCTGATATTGGGTACTGAGCCATTCCTGACTTGCTTTCACTAAGGCAGCATCAAGTTCAGGGGCTGCCGCTAAAAGAATCTCCGCCGAACCTTCCGGGTCATTAATACAATCCTGATAACCTTTACTCGTTGCCGCCAGGAACTTTTCGACCAGTTCCGGTTTTTCGGCAATCATCTTTTCATTCGTGATCAGAACAGGTGTATAGTAATCGAGCGCCGGTTCAAATTCATTGAGCAGAATAAAATTGAGGGGGACATTGGCAAGCTTTGCCCGGATACCTTCCCACCCCTGATAAATCCAGTAGAAATCAACCTCTTTTCCCAGTACGGAAAGGAAATCAACAAAACCCGTATCAATGTACTGAATCGTCGAAGGATCACCGCCGTCCTTGCTGACAAGCCCATCGATGATGGCCTTCTCGGCCTCGGAACCCCAATAACCATACCTTTTGCCGACTAAATCACGGGGCCTGGTCAGATTCGCCTCTTGCAGTGTCGCAAAGCCGGAGGTATTATGCTGAATTATGGCCGCAATCGATACCAAAGGAATATCTGCTGCTCTGGCATAACTCACATTTTCCTGAAAACTTATCCCAAAATCAGCCGACCCTGCCGCAACCATCTGGTCAGGCACCACTTCACCTGCCTCCAGAATTTCCACATCCAGTCCCTGCTCACGATAGTATCCTTTCTCTATGGCAACGTACAAACCGGTATGATTTGTATTCGGAGTCCAATCTAAAATCACTTTCACCTTCGTCAGGACATCCTGCTCCTTATTGCCCCCTTGATTATTCTTCGCCCCTTGTTGCTGCCCACACCCAATAAAAAGCAGCAGAGAAAAGATTATCAGTATAGCGATGCTTAGATTTTTTCTTTTCATGATTAAACACACTCCTTTTTCGTATTGTACTTTTTGTACTTTCTTTAAATGTATGCTTACTGTTTATTGCTTACTGATCACTGATTACAGTTTACTGATTACTGATTACAGTTTACTGATTACGCGTCTTTGGTTACCTTCATTTCTGATAATACCAAGGCATCACCGCTCTTGCCAAAAGACAAATCAGTCCAAAAAAGACCAGGCTTAGTACGGAAATAAGCACAATGGCCCCAAAAACCTGCGCCGTTAAAAAGGAATTCATCGACCTGGTCATATAGACGCCAATCCCTTGGGATGCTCCCAGCCATTCCCCAATGACTGCACCGGTAACGCTGTAGGTGACGGCAATTTTCAAGCCGGCAAAGAACGAAGGTAATGCCCCCGGAAGCCGGACAGTTTTAAAAATCTGCCAGCGTGAGGCTCCCATCGCCAAAAGCAGCTTGAGCATATCCCTG